>NZ_CP059600.1:1372242-2058364 GCF_022369475.1 Campylobacter sp. RM12651 | reverse complement strand
TTATTCCTCTTTTTTGTTATTACCTTTGATGATGTGAAAATCTAGTAATATTTGTTTAAAAATATTTAAAATACCTATATATCAATGCTTTTAATAGTGAAAAAATATACCAAAAATATACAAACAATTTACAATATTTCATCATAAATTTCACAAGCTCTTTAAAAAATTCTTTAATTTAGTGAAATTTTTTTATGAATTTTTATTGTAATTTTTAAAATTCTTATAAATTTTCGTGAAATTCTATAAAAATCAGTTTATGTGAAATTCTATTTCATTAAGAAATTTATCGTAATAATAAGCATTTCATAAAAAAATAATTTTAAATTTCACAAGGATTTCACATATGAAAATTTTAGGATTTGACCCAGGAACTAGATTTTGTGGATATTGCCTTTTAGAAAAAAATGGCAGCACAAATACTCTTTTAGAAGCAGGTTTAATAAGATTTAAGAGTAAAGAATTAATAGATAATATTTTAGAATTAAACGAAGCTTTAGAAATGATTTTTAAAAAAGTCCCAAATGCTAGTGTGGCGGTTGAAAATATATTTTTTGCTTATAATCCGCAAAGTGTTTTAAAACTCGCACAATTTCGTGGAGCAATGCTGCTTAAAATCTTGCAAACTTATGGGAATTTTAGTGAATATACAGCTTTACAAGTTAAAAAAACAATCACAGGCAAAGCAAAAGCAGAGAAAGAACAAGTAGCTTTTATGGTTAAAAAGCTTTTAAAAATCAATAAAGAAATAAAACCACTTGATATAACCGACGCAATGGCGGTTGCATTAACTCATAGTTTTTATATAAAAAATACTTAAAATATTAACTTAAAGATATATTAGAATCTGTAAAAACAGATTCTAAAATTTATTTTAAACTAGCTAAAATTTGCATAGCTTCTACATTATCTCCTTGTTTTACAAGTATTTTATCTATTATTCCATCACTTGTTGCTTCAATTGGAACTTCCATTTTCATAGCTTCAAGAATGAATAATTCTTGCCCTGCTTTTACTTTATCTCCTGCTTTTACAAGTACTTTAAACACATTTCCTGACATTGAGGCTAAAATGCTTTTATCATTAGCTATTGATTGTGAAATTTCTTGTTTTTCAATAATTTTTGAAGTATTTTCTTTTTCTTTTACTTTTACTTCGTAGCTATTGCCATTTACTAAAATTTTATCTTTTTCAATTTCTACATCATAGGTTTTATCATTGACTTGCACTGAATAAAGATTATTAGAATTTGATTTAGTATTTTGAGAAATTTTTCTAACATTGACTTTTGCTTCACCTTTTAAAAATGCTAATCCTTTTTCTTTACAAGCTGCAACTATGAATAGATTTTCATCAGTTACTAAAATACCTTCTTTTTTAAGTATTTTTTCAATGTATTTAAGTGATTTGGTTTCATCAAGGTCGGCTAAATCTATTGCTTTTTCTTTTGTTGGTTTTAGATTTAATTGTTCGCTTGCAAGTTTTACTATTTTTGGATCTGGTGCTACAGGGGTTTTTCCAAAATAGCCTAAAACCATTTTGCCATAGCCTTCTGCGATTTTTTTCCATTCGCCAAACATTACATTATTAAATGCTTGTTGGAAATAAAATTGACTAACAGGAGTTACACTAGTTCCAAAGCCACCTTTTTTTACCACTTCACTCATAGCTTTTATAGTATCAGGGAATTTATCTAATACATTATTATCTCTCATCATTTGAGTATTTGCTGTTAATGCTCCACCTGGCATAGGTGAAATCGGTATTAATGGACTAACTTGTATAGCTTCAGGTGGCATAAAATAATCTTTCATACAATCTTTAAATACTTCTTCATATTTTAAGATTTTTTCAACTTCAAGCCCACCTAAATCATAATTTTTACCTTTTACAGCGTGTAACATTGTAAGAATATCAGGCTGACTTGTTCCACCACTAACAGGAGCTGCTGCAAGGTCAATTCCATCAACACCAGCTTCAAGTGCTGCTAAATAACAAGCTACACTAACACCTGCACTTTCGTGAGTATGAAGTCTAATATGAGTATTTGCAGGTAAAAGTTTTCTAGCCATTTTTATTGTTTCATATACTTTTTGTGGATTACTTGTCCCTGATGCGTCTTTAAAACAAATGCTATGAAATGGGATATTAGCTTTTAAAATTTCTTTTAAGGTTTTTTCATAAAACTTAGTATCGTGAGCGCCTTTGCAACCTATTGGTAAATCCATCATAGTTATTACAATTTCGTGTTTTAAACCATAATGCACTATTCTTTCGCCACTATATTTTAAATTCTCAACATCATTTAAAGCGTCAAAATTTCTAATCGTAGTAGTTCCGTGTTTTGCGAATAATTTTGCGTGTAAATCTATTATTTCACGACTACCAGTATCAAGTGTAACGGTATTTACTCCACGAGCAAGGGTTTGAAGATTAATACCATCTCCTACAATTTCACGGAATTTATCCATCATAGTAAATGCGTCTTCGTTTGTATAAAAATAAAGGCTTTGAAATCTTGCCCCGCCACCAAATTCAAAATGCCTTATCCCAGCTTCTTTTGCAGCTTGTAATGCTGGGAAAAAATCATTCATTAAAACTCTAGCTCCATAAACTGATTGAAAGCCATCACGAAAACTTGTATCCATAATATCTATATATTTTTTAGCCATTTTTCTCTCCTTTAATTTAATTTATCTTTTAATGCCGCACAAATTGAAGCGATTATTTCATCTTTATCTTTTTTATTTTTATCATCAATATTGCTTAGAATTTTTTCTAAATTTGTTTTTATATAACTCGTATCAAAAATACCTTTTCTAAATTCTTTACTTTTTGCAATAGTTTTTAAAAATGAAATTGTTGTTTTTACGCCTTCTATTGTAAATTCTTCTAAAGCTCTTTCTAATTTATTTACCGCTAAATCATAACTAGACGCTTTTACAACTAATTTTGCGACTAAAGAATCGTAAAATGGCGGGATTTTATAACCTTTATAAAGATGGCTATCAACCCTAACTGAAGGTCCTAAAGCAGGATAATATTCTGTAACCATTCCTGGTGTTGGTATGAAATTCTTATTAGCATCTTCTGCGGTAATTCTAGCTTCAATAGCAAAACCATTTGATTTAATATCACTTTGTTCTAATTCTTGAATTTGTCCTGCTGCATATCTTAATTGCCTTACTATTAAATCAACCCCTGTTATCTCTTCTGTAACGCCGTGTTCAACTTGTATTCTAGTATTCATCTCCATAAAATAAAATCTATTGTAATCATCTAACAAAAACTCAACCGTTCCTGCATTAGTATATCCAGCCGCTTTTGCGGCTGCTACTGCAGTAGCTCCCATACTTTTTCTTAAATGCTCGCTTATTGATGGACAAGGTGCGATTTCTATTATTTTTTGATGGCGTCTTTGAATAGAACAATCTCTTTCACATAAATGAATTATATTGCCATAATTATCGCCTAATATTTGAAATTCTATGTGGCGTGGATTTTCTATGAGTTTTTCCATAAAGACATCATCATTATTAAAATATGCTTTAGCTTCTCTTTTACAAGTATTAAATGCAGGTATTAATTCATCTTCATTCCAGACTTCTTTAATCCCACGACCACCGCCACCTCCACTAGCTTTTAATATTACAGGATAGCCAATTTTTTTGGCAAATTCTTTTATTTCTTCTTCTTTGCATTCATTTAATACTTTTGTTCCTGGAACTACTGGAATGCCGTTTTGTTGCATTAATTCTCTTGCTATATTTTTATTTCCCATATTTTTAATAACTTGAGATTTTGGTCCAACGAAAATTAATCCTGCATCTTCTACCATTTTTGCGAATTCATAATTTTCACTTAAAAATCCATATCCAGGATGGATTGCATCAGCACCACATTCTTTTGCAGTTTGAATTATTATTTTTGCGTCTAAATAGCCCTTAATGGCATCTTCACCTATACATTTTGCTTCACTTGCGATTTTTACATGCAGACAATTTTCATCAGGCTTTGTATAGATAGCTACACTTTGAATATGCAAATCCCTACAAGCTCTTATGATACGAACAGCAATTTCTCCCCTATTTGCTATTAAAACCTTACTAATCACCTTTAAACTCCTAATTTTAAATAGTGATTTTATTTTAATATTTTAGATTGAAAAAGATGAGTTTGCTTTTGTTTTAACCATTTATTTGTTACTAAAAGTAACAAAATTAAATATTCAATTTTTTAGTTTATGGAATTTGATTTTAATATTTTTACTTGGTTTATATTGAAAAATCAATATAAACCAAAATAAGCAAATTATAATTTATTTTAAATTCTCTTGGCTTTTTAAATACACACTAGCACAATCTTTGCTAAGTTCTCTTATTTTTAGCATAAAATCTTGTCTTTGAGTAACGCTAATTGCACCCCTAGCATCAAGGGTATTAAATAAATGCGCACACATTAGACAATAATCATACGCAGGTAGTGAGTAACCACTATCAAGCACACTTCTTGCTTCATTATATGAAATATCAAACATTTCTTTAAGTCTTGAAGCATTTGCTAATTCAAAATTAAACTTAGAGTATTCAAACTCACCTTGCTTATGAACATCAGCATAAGTTAGCCCACCGCCCCAATTAATATCATAAACATTATCAATATCTTGAATATACATTGCTAAGCGTTCAAGTCCGTAAGTAATCTCTGCACTAATTAAATCACAAGAAAATCCACCAACTTGTTGAAAATAAGTAAATTGAGTAACTTCCATTCCATCAAGCCATACTTCCCAGCCAAGCCCCCAAGCTCCTAAAGATGGGCTTTCCCAGTTATCTTCTATAAATCTTACATCGTGTTTATTTAAATCAATTCCTAAAACTTTTAAGCTATTTAAATATAAATCTTGAATATTTGCTGGACTTGGTTTCATTAATACTTGAAATTGATAATAAGCACCTAAACGATTTGGATTTTCTCCGTATCTTCCATCAGTTGGACGGCGAGATGGAGCAACATAACAAACATTATGTGGTTTTGTTCCAAGTGATTTTAAGAATGTTTGTGGATGAAAAGTCCCTGCACCTGCAGGAAAATCATAAGGCTGAATTAAAGCACAACCTTGCTCACACCAATACTTTTGTAAGTTTAAAATAATTTCTGAAAATGTCATTTAAAAGCCTTTAAAATAAATTTTATTTATCATACAAAATTAATATAAATTTATGTTATTTTGCATATAATTAGCGATTTTTTAAGGAGATTATATGAAAAAATTAATTTTAATTACAAGTTCTTTATTTGTTTTTAGTGCTTGTGTTAGTCAAGAAAATGAAGTTGTAAAAAACAATTTAATGAATCTTGCTTTACAAACTGCTTTAAATCCTAGCTTAAAAGACGAACAAACTAACTGCATTACTAACAAAAATGCAAGTTCTTGTTTAAATATTGCAAATGTTTTATTACAAGGCACTTCAACTTCTCAAAACATTCAAGCAGCAGGTTATTACTATCAATTAGCTTGTTCTTTTGGCTTAGCAATTGGTTGCGATAAAGCTAACGAATTAAAAAAATAACTTTTTAAGAATTTAAAACGAGTTAGTTTTAAATTCTTTTAAATAAATTCTTTCAATTAAATAAAAAATCAAAATGTCAAATTAATAAAATAATTATAATTTTTTAAGAAAATATATTAAAGGATAAAAATTATTATTAATTGTGTAAAATTGTAACAATGATTTTTATTTTTATTATATTTTATTCTTATATTAATCTTAATGATTTTCTTTTCTTATAGTATTTAAGCAAGGAGGATTTATGATTGAACAAATTAACTTAATCATTTTATTTTTTTTATTATTGTCAATAGTTTTAGGCTATTTATTTAAAGCAAATATTGGTATTTTTGCAATTGTATTATGCTTTATTGCTGCTTATATTTATGGCTTAAAACCTAGTGAAATTGTAAAATTATGGGGGCTTGATTTATTTTTTATCTTAGTTTCTATTACTTATTTTTATGGCTTTGTCATAAATAATGGAACTTTAAATAATCTAGCTTCAAAAGCAGTTTATGGGGTAAGAAACTATCCTTGGAGTATTCCTATAGTTTTATATATTGTTGTTGTAATTTTTGTCGGTATTGGACCAGGGCATTATGCTGGATTTGCCTTTATGAGCCCATTAGTTTTATACATAGCTAATAAGATTAAAATGAATAAAATTTTAGCTGCTATTATAATTTATTCAGGTTCTTGTGCTGGGGGATTTAATCCTTTTACTTTAGGTGGTAGGGTTACTTATAATCTAATTGAGAATTTAGGTTTTACACCTGAACAATCAGCAATTATGCAATTAAATCTTGGAAAAAATATGTTTATAGCACATACTTTAATTTTTATTTTAGGATATGTGTTATTAAAGGGGTATAAGGTTGTATATTCATCAAATATTGATAAACCTGAAAAACTAAATTCTATACAAATTAAAACGATTTTAATAGTTACATTTGTATTTTCTTTGGTTATGGTTCCATCAATTTATTTATCTTTTCAACCTGAAAATTTATTGATGAGTAAAATGACTATATTTTTTAATCCTACTTTTGTTTCATTCTTAGGAATTATTTTAGCTATTGTATTTAAGATAGGAGATGAAACACAAGCTTTTAAAAATATACCTTGGAATTTAATTTTTATGATTGGTGCATTAACTATGCTAATAGCACTTGGAAAATCTACTGGTGCTATGCAAATAATAAGCAATTTTTTAAGCGCTCAAGGTGGCAATGATAGTAGCTGGATATATTATTTATTAGGCGTTTTATCTTCTTCAATGAGTGCATTTGCATCTAGTATGGGCGTTGTAATGCCGACATTTTTTCCTATTGTTCCAAGTCTTAGCGTATTAGAGCCATCTTTGGCATTTTCTATTATCGCAACATTTGCAACATTTACGGGGTATTCAAGTTTTTCATCAGGTGGAGCATTGGTTTTAGCAGGGACACAAGATGAGCAAGAAAGAAAATATTTATTTATTAGGTTATTAATATTACCTATTTTGCTTGTGTTATTTGGGTTTTTGTTATTGTTTTTAGGTGTTATTAATTAATTTATGAAAGGGAAAATTATGGAATTTAAAAATTATATAGGCAAACAAGAAATTATAAAAGAAGAAATAAGTCTTACTCAAGTTGAAAAAATAGTCGCAACACTTGATTATAAAGATTTAAAATTAGGTGATGAATTACCTTATTTATGGCAATGGTGCTTTTTTAATAAGGCTTTAAATAAAGATAAATTAGGCAAAGACGGACACCCTAAATTAGGCGGAAGTGATGATAGTTTTTTACCTAGTTTTGGAAATGTTAATCGTATGTGGGCTGGTGGTAGATTTACTTTTAATTCAGCGTTGATTATAGGCAAAATCGCTACTAAAATTACTACTATAAAAGATATTCAAGAAAAAATTGGAAATACAGGAAAATTAATTTTTGTTACTTTAGAGCATAAATATTATCAAGATGAAGATTTAAAAATTATTGAAGAACAAGATATAGTTTATAAAGAGCCAACTCCACCAAAATTAACTAGCAATAAACCTGTAAGCGAAGCTGATTTTTCTGAAAGTTTTTGCCCTGATTCTACTTTATTATTTAGATATTCAGCACTTACTTTTAATGGGCATAAAATTCATTATGATTATCCTTACGCTACTATGGTTGAAGGATATAGCGGCTTAGTAATTCACGGACCTTTATTAGCTACTAAGATGATTAGTTGTTTTGCAAAAAATCATAAAGATAAAAAAATCACAAAATATAGTTATAGAGGATTACACGCAGTTTGCACTCCTAGTAGTTTTTGCGTCGAGTCAAAAATAATTAGTGAAAACGAAGCAAATGTGTGGATAAATAAAGACGGCTTTATAGCTCATCAAGGCATTATAAATTATAAATAAAGGAGAAAAAATGTTGCCATTAGAAGGAAAATTAGTATTAAGTATAGAACAAGCAATAGCAGCACCATTTTGCACTAGACAATTAGCTGATTTAGGTGCTAGAGTTATTAAGATAGAACGCCCTGATGTAGGGGATTTGGCAAGAGGATATGATACTAGAGTAGATGGACTTGCAAGTCATTTTGTATGGACTAATAGAAGTAAGGAGAGTTTAGCTATTGATTTAAAAACCGAAGAAGGTATGAAAATAATAAAATCAATTTTACCTAAGGTGGATATTTTCGTTCAAAATCTAGCATTTGGGGCTGCAAAAAGACTAGGATTAGATTATGAAAATTTAATTAAATATAATCCAAAAATGATTGTTTGTGATATTTCTGGCTATGGAGAAGGTGGAGAATACGAACACAAAAAAGCTTATGATTTATTAATTCAATCAGAAAGTGGCTTAGTATCTATAACAGGAACTGGCGATGAGTGTGTAAAAGTGCCAATTAGTATAGCTGATATATCTGCTGGAATGTATGCTTATAGTGGGATTTTACAAGCGCTTTTATATCTTGAAAAAACAAATAAAGGCTCAAGAATAGAAATATCAATGTTAGAATGTATGGCTGAATGGATGGGGTATCCAATATATTATACTTATAAGGGTGCTAATCCGCCTATTAAAAAAGGTGCTTTTCACGCTAGTATTACCCCTTATGGTCCTTATAAGGCTGGTGATGGTAATGTTGTTATGTTTGGTCTTCAAAATGAAAGAGAATGGAGTAATTTTTGTAAGATTGTATTAGAAGATGAAAGCTTAATTAATGATGAAGAATTTAAAAATAACACATTAAGAACAAAAAACGCACAAAAGATTAAAGAAATAATAGAAAATAAATTTAAAAATCTAACGGCAAAAGATGTGGTGGATAGATTAGAAAAAGCAAAAATTGCAAATGGTAATGTAAATGAATTAAAAGATGTGTGGAATCACTCTCAATTAAAAAGTAGAAATAGATGGAGAGAAGTTGATACTGAAGTAGGTAAAATCCCAGCATTATTGCCACCGGCTACAAATAATAATTATGAGCCTAGAATGGATAAAATCCCAGCGTTAGGAGAACATACTCATAAAATCTTAAAAGAATTTGGATTTAAAGATGAAATTTCTCAACTACAATCAAAAAATATAATAAAGGTAAGAGATGAAAACTAAGAGTTTTTTGTTTGTTCCATCAATTAAAAATGATAGATTTAATAAGGCTTTAAATAGCGGAGCTGATTATATTATTATTGATTTAGAAGATTCAATTAGCCCTAATCAAAAAGATAAAGGCAGGGCTAATATTTTAGAATTTGCAAATAATACAGATGCTAATTTTTTTATAAGAATTAATGATACTAAGAGTGAATATTTTAATGATGATATGAAATTATTAGATGAATTAAATAAAATGAAAAAATTATATGCAATTGTATTGCCTAAGAGTGAGAGCTCAAAAGAATTTGAATTATTTAAAGATTTTAAAGATTTAATAATAATTCCAATTATTGAAAGTGCTTTGGGCGTTGATAGTTTAGATGATATTGCAAGTTCAAAATTAATTAAATTATTAAGTTTTGGTGCTTTAGATATTTCTTTAGAATTAGGATTAAAAGAAGGCAGTGGAAGAGAAAATTTATTAAATCACATAAGAAATCAAATAGTGATAAAAAGTGCAAAATATAAATTATTACCACCAATTAATGGAGTATATCCTAATATTAAAGATGAAATTGGTTTAAAATCTGAATTAGAATTTGTATCTTCTATGGGTTTTGGCGGGTCTTTAAGCATTCATCCAAATCAAATTCCAATAATCAATCAAGTATTTAGTCCTACTAAAGAACAAATTCTATGGGCTAAAGAAATAGTAGAATTGGCAAAAAATACTGATGATATTGTATTTAATTATAAAGGCAATATGATAGATTTGCCAGTAATTAAGAAAGCTCAAAATATACTAGCAAATATCTAATATCTCTCTTAGGAGAGATATTAAAATAAGTGTGGGATTATTCCTGCAACATATCCAAAAATTAAGCAAATAATACTAATTGCCCAAATATAAAAGAATGAGCGTTTAATATGTTCTTTTATAGATACATCAGCAAGACCACATCCAAGCAATGTAGCAGGAACAACAGGGCTTATAAATGTAGCACAATTTCTAGCTAAAACCATAATAATAGCAAGGTTCATTGGGTCAATTCCAAAAGCATTTGTAACGCTTAAAACCACAGGCATAACGCCATAAAAATAAGAATCCGTGCAAAAGATTAATGCCATAGGAACAGCAAGCAAGCCTACTACTAAAGGAATTAAATTACCATATTCATTAGGCACTAGAGTTAGAATTGAAGCTCCCATTTTATTCATAATTCCACTTTTATCAAATACACCAATTAAAATTCCTGCACCAATTAAAGTAATATACATCATTATTGCTCCACCACTTGCTTTATCTAAAACTTTTTTAGCTATTTTTAAATTAGGATAATTTAGTGGCAACGCAATTGCAAAACCTATCATAAAACAAACATAAGAAGGTAATACATTAATTACTAAAGCAGCAATAACAGCTATTAGTAAAAATACATTTACTAAGAAAAATTTATCGTTTTGAAATTCGCTTTTTTCAATTTCAAGTTTAATTCCTTCAAGATTACCACCAGCACCACGCCTTTTTTCTTGATAACCGATAAAAATAGCTAAAGCTAGTGCTAAAACAAGACCTAAAACTTGCATAGGGATTAATTGATGCCATAAATCATTCGCGTCAGCTTTAATAACCGTTGCAGCTCTTAGAGTTGGACCTCCCCAAGGAAGAACATTCATAACACCCATTGCACTAGCACAAATTAATAAAAGCGATGATTTTCTCATTCCAAGTCTTTCATAAATTGGAAGCATAGCCGGAATAACTATTAAAAATGTAGCTGCTCCACTACCATCAAGATGAACAAACATTGCCATAAGTGAAGTAAGAATTGTGATTACAAATACATTTGGTGTAACTTTACTAAGCAAGAAATTAATAATTTTATTAAAAAATCCACTAGCACTAAGCACACTAAAAAAAAGAATAGAAAATACAAATAAAGCTGCTGTATCGCTAACGGTGTTTACACCATCTTTTATAAAACCTTTCATTGCTTTAAAGTTTAAAACATCTCCTTTAACCCCTAAAGCTTTTCCGACTTCTAACCCACAATAATCCATTATCATAAGCATTGCAGCAACTACAAAGCTAACTAAAATAAATGCTATTGCAGGAGTGGTTTTATCTTTTAAGAGTAGCCATACAATAAATCCAAGCCCAATAAAGCCTGTAAGCGATAAAAATAAATCCATTTTTAACCTCCATAAAAAAATGTTAGATTTTAACAAAGTTACAATTTGAAATAATTGAAAATGGATAATTTTTTTAAAAAGTGTTAAGTTTCGTAACAAATTTTAGAATTTAAGAAAAAATTAAAAAATAATAATTCAAATTCTAAAAAGAATTTGAATTAATAATTAATCTTGTTTGTTAGGTAAGATTAGATTTAGAATAATTGCAAGTAAGGCACTAAGTCCAACTCCTGAAAACGAAACGCTTCCAAAACTAGCACTAAGCCCACCAACACCTACAATCAAAGTAGAGCTAATAATTACTAGGTTTTTATTATTAGTTAAATCTATTTTAGCATCAACTAAGGTTTTAATCCCAAGACTAGCAATTGTTCCAAATAAAAGTATCATAACTCCACCCATTACAGGTAATGGAATTGATTGTAAAATAGCATTAAATTTACCCACAAATGCAAGTAATATTGCAAATATTGCAGCCCAAGTCATAATTTTTACTTGTGCGTTTTTTGTAATCATTATTGCACCTGTAACTTCTGAATAAGTTGTAACTGGAGGACCACCTATTAAACCTGCAACACAAACTCCAACACCATCTCCACTTAAAGTTCTATGAAGACCTGGGTCTTTTGTGTAATCTTTTTTAGTTACTGCACCTATTGCCATAACCGCACCAATATGCTCAATTACAGGAGCAATTGCAACAGGTATCATAAAAATTGCTGCACTAAAATTAATGCTAGGTGTTTCAAAATGTGGGATTGCAAACCAAGGTGCAGCTTTAATTGCACTAGTATCAACATAGCCTAAAATAAAGGCTAAAATATATCCACAAATAGCACCTATTAAAATAGGAACTAATTTAAACATTTTTGAGCCAAAAATAGCAATTACAATAGTAACTAAGAATGAAAAAGTAGAAAGCATTAAAGCTATATCTTTATCAATTACTTGAGTTGAGCCACTCATACCCATAGCCATTCCAGCTGCACTTACAGCAACGCTAAGACCTATTACGATGATTACAGGGCCAATTACAACTGCGGGAAAAAGTTTGCTAATAAAACTCTCGCCTTTTGTTTTGATAATTGCAGCAAAGATAAAATAAACAAATCCTGTGCAAAATAAGGCAAACATAGTTGAATTAATTCCCCATTCTTTCATAGAATAAATTATAGGGGTTATGAATGCAAATGATGAGCCAAGATATATAGGAACTTTAAATTTCGTAATGATTTGAAAAATAATCGTTCCGCACCCAGCACCTAAAAGAGCCATTGCAGGATTTAGTCCGGTAAGTAAAGGAACTAATACCATTGCACCAAAGGCTACGAATAAAATCTGAAGTCCAGATATCGCGTCTTTAATCATAAAAAAATCCTTTTTTATTTTGAGTTATTATCTCACAGGGGTAAGGTAAAAAAGGATTTTTTTCATTAAATTAAATAAACATAAAGGAGGATTGGTGACCCATACGAGACTCGAACTCGTGTTACCGCCGTGAAAGGGCGATGTCCTAACCGCTAGACGAATGGGCCTTTCAAGAAGTTTTTTCTTGTGATGTAAAAGCCGTTATTATATGTGAAAATTCTTAAAGTTTTCTTAAATTATAAAAATTTTTTCAATTTTTTTAAAATTTTTGTAAAAAATTGTAATTTTGATGAAAATTTTCAATTTAAAAACGACAATTTTAATCTTTTATGTTTAATATTTACATTTTTTTATAAGGAGAATATATGAAAGAATTAAAAGAAGCAAGGCTTAGATTAGTTGCTATGCCAAAAGATACAAATCCTGCAGGCAATATTTTTGGTGGTTGGATAATGAGTCAAATAGATTTAGCTGGTGCAGTTGCAGCTAAAGAAATAGCAAATGGTAGAGTAGTTACTATTGCAGTTGAACAAATGACCTTTAAAAAACCTGTTTATGTTGGAGATATTGTGAGCTTTTATGCTGATATTGTAAAAGTTGGAAGCACATCAATACAAGTTCAAGTAGAAGTTATCGCTGAACGCTGCACTCCTAAATTATATGGAGTTTGTGTGCCTGTTACAAGTGCACTTTTAACTTATGTAAATGTTGATGAAAACGGAGAAAAAATCAAAATTGATGAGAATTTAAAACGCTACAAGGGATTTTAATAATCCCTTTTATTCAACCTACTTTTTAAACTTACTTGTTAGAATTAAAAAAACTTTTAAGGATAATTATGAAATATGTTTTATTTGATACAGAAACTACAGGAAATACAGAATTAGATAGGATTATTCAAGTAGGTGCTTTGGTAATTGATAGTGAAAAATATGAATTTAATGAAATAGAATATGCTGAAAATATTTTTGACAATATACAAGAAAGAAAAGTTTTAGTATTTGATGAATTATGCAGTAGTGAAGTAAATATTTCTTTTGAATCTATGGAAGTTCATAACATAACCCCTGAAATGCTTATTAATAAGCCAAAATTTAGTGAAACGAAATTTTCAAAAATGCTAAATGAGCTTAATTCAAACGAAAATTACTTAATAGCTCATAATATTAAGTTTGATTTAGGAATGTTAGAAAAAGAAGGCTTTCAAAATAATTTTAAATTAATTGATACTTATAAGTGCGCTAAGGCTATTTTTCCTGACTTTAATCATCACAGATTGCAATATTTAAGATATTTTTTAGGGCTTTATAAAATTGAGCAAGAAGAGGCACAAAAATTAGGAATAATTATAAAAGCTCATGATGCGATAGGCGATGTTTTGGTTATGAAATTATTATTAGATGAATTATTAAAACATAAAAATTATGAAGAATTGCACGAAATTACAAAAGCCCCATTAATTAGTACTAAATTTAGCTTTGGAAAATACAAGGGCAAAAGTTTTGATGAGGTTAGAGCTGTTGATAATGGATATTTGTTGTGGGCTATGAATAATTTAGATGATGAAGATTTAAAATATTCTATCAAGAAATTTTTAGGATTAATTTGAGAATTTAAATCTCAAATTATCATTTTTTCTATGTTATATTTTCTATATAATTAATGTTATTATCATTTATTGCTATTAAATCTATGCAATAATTTAAATTATTGTAATCTTCATAATGTTGATTAAAAATATAAATAGATTTTATAATTCTTTCTAATTTTTTTGGTGTTAAATAATATTCGCTTTCATAATTTTTGCTTGATTTTACTTCAATAAAATGCAAGGTTTTATCTTTTAAAGCGATTATGTCAATTTCTCCAAATTTGGTTTTATAATTTGTTTTAATTATTTTAAAATTATTTTTTTCTAAGTATTTTTTAGCTTTTTGTTCGTTTTCATAGCCAAAAATATATGATTTTAGTCCTTTTATACTCTTATTTAATAAGTTCTCTTGCTTCATTTATTAAATCTTCGTTAGGATAAATTCCGCAAAAATATTCAAAAGCAAGGGCTGCTTGAAAAATAAGCATATCAAGTCCATCTTGAGTAATAATATTTGGATTTTTTAACTTACAAAAATCTAAAAATATATCGTGATTATATGCTAAATCATAAGCAATTTTTGTATTTTTTGCTAGTTTTTCTAAAAGATTTTCTTCTAAAGGTAGTAGATTTTTTAAACTTGCGCTTGTTGAGTTTATAATTAAATCAAATTCAAATTCATCTAATGCCGTATGAACTTCGCATAAAAAATCATCTTTTTTACTTCTATTAATTACTTTGGTTTTTATATTATTTTTTGCTAAAGAATAATAAACAGCCCTAGCAGCCCCACCAGCTCCTATTATTAAGGCATTGTTTATTTTGTAATTTTTTATAGGTTCATAAAACCCAAATATATCAGTATTATAAGCTTTTAAAATTCCATTATCATTTATTATAGTATTTGCCGCTTTTGTGTTTATAACGCCTTCATCTTTATAATTTGCTAGTATTGCAACTTCTTCTTTATAAGGTAAAGTTACATTAACACCTTTATATTTTAAAATTGTGTTTTTTAAATCATTTGGATTTTCTACTAAAATTTTCTCATAATTAGCATTTATATTTAATCTTTCATACCATAGATTATGAATTATAGGAGATTTTGAGTGAGCGATAGGATTTCCTATCACTCCGTAAATATTATTTTGCATGATAATAAAATGCGTCTTTTTTCACATTATCTCTTACAAATTTTAAGGCATTTGCTTTATCAGAATTTGAATAAGGTCCTACAATTACTCTACTCATACCTTTATTATCAGTAACTACTTTATATTGTAATCCTAGCGTATCTAGTTTTTTAATTTCGTGTGATTTTAGGTCAATATTTTTACCTGCATATACTTGAATATAGCTTCCATTATCACTTGTAGTAGGTGCTTTATTTGCTGGTTTTTCTTGTTGAGCAACTGGCTTTTTAACATTTAATGTATCAAATACTGAGTTTTCTTGTTTTGTTGTTTGAGTAGTTTGCTTTTTCTCTTCTACAACCACAGGCTTTTTCTCTTCAACTACAGCAGGTTTTACTTCTTCTTTAGGAGTTTCAAGTGCTGGCGTAGGTTGTTGATTTGCTTTTGCTAATTCTTTTACAACATTTTGAACTTCTTGAGATTTTTTAGGTTCTGGTTCTACTATATTATTTTCTTTTTTTAATCTTTCTTCTAAAGATGTAAAATCATCACTAAAACCATCATTTTCACTTTTTAAATTCTCAAAAACTTCATTATCTTGAGCTTTTTGTTCAAATGTAGCATTAGGTTCTATCGGTGGTAATGGGCTTTTTTGACTATCTCCATTGCTTATTAATTTATATATAATCAAGGCAATTAGAAAAACTATTATGCCTATAATTATCTTAAATAACATTTGTTTTTGTTTATTCTTTTTGTTGTTACTTTCTAAAACTAAATCTTCAAATTTATTGTGTTCTTGCATTTTCAATCCTTTACATATGTTTTGACCAAGATGCCCCACGCTCTTTTTGATAAATTTCATAAGGTAATGCTAAAATATTGTATTCCTTAGGCATATCAAGTGTTGGAAATACTCTCCATTCAACGGGCATTTTTTGAGCCAACATTGCACTTAGTTTATTAGCTAATCCACAACCTTCGGCAAATGCAGTATGACCTTTGTGAATATATAAATGAAGATGACCTGGCGTTTTGCTTTTATAAGCTGTGAAATTAATAAAACCTTCTTCTCTTAATAATAATTGAGCTCTATGCCAAAATTTTTCAGTATTAAAACCATTGTAGTCAAATACTATATTTTCTACTTTATCTTGTGCGTTTATTAAATTGTGAGCTATTGTTA
This sequence comes from Campylobacter sp. RM12651, assembly GCF_022369475.1. Classification (NCBI taxonomy): domain Bacteria; kingdom Pseudomonadati; phylum Campylobacterota; class Epsilonproteobacteria; order Campylobacterales; family Campylobacteraceae; genus Campylobacter; species Campylobacter sp. RM12651. The sequence continues at coordinate 2,041,748 of NZ_CP059600.1, read as the reverse complement.
TTTTACCTTCTGAATGTTCTCTTATTAAGCTTGGAGATAAAAACTCATTAACTCTTTCATACTTATTAAAAAAAGTTCTACCTTTATGCTCAATTTTGCTTACTATAGTATCTCTTTTTATAAAATAATGTGAATTAATCATTTTAATTAAGGCTAATTCATTGCTTGTTAACATTTTAAGTCCTTATATAATGGGAAATTTTCGCTTAATTTTAGCGTAGTTTCTTTTGCTTTTTTTATAATTTCATCGTTATTTAAATTCTTTAGCACTAGGCTTATTGTCTGTGCTATTATTTTCATTTCTTCTTCTTTCATACCACGAGCACTAAGTGCAGCAGTGCCAAGTCTTAATCCACTTGTAATAAAAGGAGAACGCTTTTCGTTAGGAACGCTATTTTTATTAGCTGTAATACCTGCTTTTTCTAATGCTATTTGAGCATCTTTTCCGCTAAATTCACAATCACTAAAATCCATTAACAACAAGTGATTGTCAGTTCCACCACTTACTAATTTAAATCCTTCTTTTAGCAATTCATCGGCTAATACCTTGCAATTTTTTATAACTTGATTAGCGTATGTTTTCCAACTTTCATCAAGATTATATTTAAATCCAACTGCTTTTGCTGCAATAATATGCATTAATGGACCACCTTGAAGGTTAGGAAAGATTGCTGAATTTATTTTTTTTGCAAGTTCTTTATCATTAGTCATTATTATCCCACCTCTTGGCCCTCTTAGAGTTTTATGAGTTGTTGAAGTTACTATGTGAGCGTGTGGAAATGGACTTGGGTGAAGATTAGCTACTACAAGACCGGCAATATGTGCAATATCAGCTAATAAAAATGCTCCTACTTTATCAGCAATTTTACGAAATCTTTCAAAATCAATTATTCTAGCATAAGCACTAGCACCACAAACTATTAATTTTGGTTTTACTTCTAGGGCAATTTTTTCAATTTCATCATAATTTAAATAACCATTTTCATCTACTCCGTAGCTATAGCTAGTATATACTTTGCCACTTGCATTTACCTTTGAGCCGTGAGTTAAATGCCCACCTGCACTTAAATCCATTCCTAAAATAATATCTCCTGGATTTAATAATGCTGCGTATGCACCTTGATTTGCTTGTGAGCCTGAATGGGGTTGAACATTTGCGTAATTACAATTAAATAATTTTTTACAACGCTCAATTGCTAAAACTTCTGCTTTATCAACGATTTCACAACCACCATAATATCTTTTTGATGGATAGCCTTCTGCGTATTTATTTGTAAGAATACTACCTGTAGCCATCATAACTTCAGGAAAAGTGAAATTCTCACTAGCAATCATTTCTAAATTCTCATTTTGTCTTTTAAATTCTTCTTTTATAATTTCATTAATTTCTGTATCAAATATCATCTTAACCCCTTTTTTTTATATAAATTCTCGCTAGTAATCATTCACAAATTGAAATTATCAATCCTTTTTAGGACGCATAGCAGGGAATAATATTACATCTTTGATTGATTTTTTGTTAGTTAGCATCATAACAAGTCTATCAATTCCTATGCCCTCACCTGCAGTTGGTGCCATACCAAACCCTAACGCATTTACGAAATCTTCATCCATTTCGCATGCTTCGTCATTTCCAGCTTTTTTAGCTTCTACTTGAGCCAAAAATCTTTCGTATTGATCAAGTGGGTCATTTAATTCGTTAAATCCATTTGCTAGTTCTTTTCCAGCTATAAACAATTCAAATCTCTCAGCTATTTCAGGATTTTCATCACTTCTTCTACTTAATGGACTAATTGATACTGGAAAATCCGTAATAAATGTAGGATTTATAAGTTTATCTTCTACATAATTATCAAATAATTCTGCTTGTAAATGTCCTAAATCTAATTTTTCATTTGCTTCAAATCCATCAGCCTTTAATTTCTTTAAAATTGCAGCTTTATCATTTACTATAGCAGCATCAATACCACCTATTTGAACTAAGGCATCTTTATATGGAATTTTTGCAAATGGAGTGCTAAAATCTATTTGCTTATCATCGTATGTAATAGTAGTGCTAAGTCCTAAGTGAGCTATTAATTTGCTTAATAAATCTTCAGTTAAATTCATTAAATCCTTATAATTATGATAAGCCCAATAAAACTCAATCGTGCTAAATTCAGGATTGTGAGTAAGATCCATTCCTTCGTTTCTAAAGCAACGATTTAATTCAAATACAGCTTCAAAACCACCAACTATTAAGCGTTTTAAGTAAAGCTCAGGTGCAATTCTTAAAAATCTATCAACACCTAAAGTATTATGATGAGTAATGAATGGTCTTGCGTTAGCTCCGCCTGCAATTTCGTGCATCATAGGAGTTTCAACTTCTAAAAATCCTAGATTTTCAAAATATCTTCTAACAAATGAAACAATCTTACTTCTATTAACAAAATCTTGTCTAATTTCAGCATTCATAATCATATCAAGATATCTTTGTCTATAGCGGCTTTCCATATCCACTAAGCCGTGAAATTTTTCAGGTAATACGCAAATACTTTTAGTAACTAAATCTAATTTATCTACATGAATACTAAATTCGCCTTTTTTTGTTACGAAAGCATAACCACGAACTTTGATAATATCGCCTACTTCTATGAGTTTTTTAATATTATCAAACCAAGTTTCATCAATTGTGCTTTTATTAAAATAAATCTGAATTGAGCCACTAAAGTCTTCAATGTTCGCAAAAACGGCTTTCCCACCATCACGCATAAATTTAATTCTACCGATTAATTCACAGATTTCTTCTGCTTTTTTTTCTTCAAGTTCATTTATGAAATCATATTTATCTTTAAATTCTTTTATACTCATCGGTTTTGTTACAAAATGAGAATAAGGATTAATACCTAAAGACCTTAGCTCGTTAGCTTTACTAATTTTTTGCTGTTCTAGTGGGTTTTCAAACATATTTTTACCTTTCTTTATATTAAATTATTTTTTTTGACATTCTTTGCAAGTTCCATATAATTGCATTAAATGGCTTGATAGTTTAAAACCATGTTCTTTTGCAATTTTTAATTGCCTTTGCTCTACTATATCATCTTGAAATTCTATAATTTTATTACAAGATTTACAAATCATATGGTCGTGGTGTGGCTTGTTTGCAAGCTCAAATTTTTTACCTGCAGTTCCAAAAGAAATTGAAGTTACCATTCCTGATTCTTCTAAAAGATTTAAAGTTCTATAAATTGTTGCGATACCTATGTTTTGATTAGGATCCATTTCTTTTAATGCTTCATAAAGTTCATCTGGAGTGCAGTGTTCGTCATTGTTATAAAGTAATTTTAATAAACTTTCTCTTTGTTTTGTGTATTTTAATCCACTTGTTTTTAGAATTTTTTTAAATTCTTCTAATAATACATCGTATTCCATATTTTCCATGTTTTCTCCTTTTATTTTGAATTTTCTTCTTTTAATTCATTATTTAATAAATTTTCTTTTTTTGTATTTATAGTATTTTGAATCGCTTGTATATTAGCAATTGCTCCACCTGTTTGAATTAAAACAGGATACATCATACTATTTGCAAAAAATTGGTTTACTTTACTATTTATTATAGGTAAGGCATTTATACAAGATGCAATTATAGAAAAAATTATAAATATTTTTCCAGCGCAAAATATAAATCCCATAATTTTATCAATTATTCCAAGTCCGCTTAAGGCTACTAGTTTTGATATTATTCTTCCTAAAATAAGAAAAATTCCCCAAACTATAACTAAAGTTATAACAAAACCACATAGGTTTAATAAAAGCTCATTATCGCTTTTATAAACATATTGATTAATTAATGCCCCTACTTTTTCTGAATTGCTAGTGCTTACATATACGCCTACTAAAATACCAGCTAATCCAAAACCTTCTTTAATAAGTCCTGAAATAATTCCACCAATACCTAAAATTAGCGTTACGCCAATTATTACACAATCTAGTATTAAGCCGCTATTCATATCAAATTCACTAGCTCATTATATTGAGTGCTATATCTTAAAGCAAGCTCACGAGTGATTAAACCAGAGCGAACCGCTTCAACTAAGCTTTGTGTTTGGGTTTTCATACCTGTGCCTTGTTGATTTAACTGCATTTGTGAATATATTTGATGGTTTTTGTTTTCACGAATAAGGTTTGCAATAGCCATATTATTAATCATAATTTCGTGAATTGCTAAACGACCACCACCTTTTTTAGGTATTAAGCTTTGTGCTATAACTGCTTGTAATGAAAACGATAACATATTTCTAATTTGGTCTTGCTCTCCACCACTAAAGCTATCTACGATACGGTTGATTGTTTGCATAGCTGAGTTTGTATGTAGGGTTCCAAATACTAAGTGACCTGTTTCAGCTGCTGTAATTGCTGCTGCTATTGTTTCTCTATCTCTCATCTCACCGATTAAGATAATATCAGGGTCTTGTCTTAAAGCATATTTTAAAGCTGTTTGAAAGCTTTTAGTATCTATATCAACGTTTCTGTAAGAAAATACTGATTTTTTGTTTTTATGCATAAATTCAACTGGGTGTTCTATGGTTAAAATATGCTTACTTTCTGTTGCGTTGATTTCATTTAACATTGCTGCTAGAGTTGTTGACTTACCAGAACCTGTTGGACCTGTTACAAGAATTAGTCCTTTTTCTTTTTTGATTAATTCTTTAAAAATTGGTGGTGCTTTTAAATCATCTAAACTAGGGATATTTTCAGGAATTAGACGAAATGCAGCTGCAAGTTTTCCTTCTTCAACATAGTAATAGTTTGCCCTAAAACGCCCTACTCCTTCAACTGCATAAGCGAAGTCTAGTTCTCTTTCTTCTTCTAAGGTTGCTTTTTGTGCGTCTGATAAAATACTATAACAAGAAGCTTTAATAATTTCAGAATTTAAAACAGCAAATTCCAAATCATTCAAAGTTCCGTGAATTCTTAAAAGTGGTTTTCTACCAGGAATAAAGTGCAAATCACTCGCATCATTTTCTTTCATAAATGTTAAAATTCCATTCATTTGAATGGTATTAACGCTATCTTGAGTTTGAATATTTTCTTCCATTTATTTTCCTTATTCTATGATTTTAGGTACAGAGAAAAAATGTCCATTTGTAGATGGTGCATTTTTTAAAATATCTTCAATAACTTCTGATTTTTGTGGTATATCTTCTCTTAGTGGAGTATAATTTAAATTATTGATTTTTAAATTATTAGTATCAATTTCATTTAAATTATCTACGAATTTTAAAATATCATCAAAATCAGCAATTAGTTCTTTTCTTACATTATCATTTAACCTAATTGATGATAATTTTTCTAATCTTTCTAATAGCTTTTCATTGACTACCATAAGTTCACCTTGCTTTAATAAAATTTCATCTGATTATATAATAAAAATTTAATATAGCACTAAATTTATCAAGATTTACGAAAAATTGTTACAATTTCAGCTTTAATTTTATTAATTTTTAAGGAATTTAATTTGAAAGAAAATTCATATAGCGTAGAAGAATTTGGCATTAAAGTTGAAAGATTTATTAGAAAATACAAATTTCTTTTTATATTTTTGATAATCGTAATTGTTGCTTATTTTGTTATAACATCTATTAATGATTCTATAAAACAAAAAACAAAAGAAGAAGCAAATGCTTTATATAATGAGCTATTAATTACTAAAAATAATGATAAATTAAATCAATTAAAATCTTTAAATCCTAATTTATATTTAGCAGTGCTTTTAGATGAAAAATATTTAGATGAATTATTACAATTTAATCCTAGTAATGAGGATAAATTATTATTAGAAATTTATAAAGCTAGAGAATTTAAATCAGATTTTTTCTTAACAGATTTAAAAACAATACAAGAAGCTTATGCGTTGTTAAAAGATAATAAAATTAAAGAAGCTGAAGTAAAACTTAATTCAATAAGTGCAAATTCTGTATTTTTAAGAATTGCTAATAATTTAAAACATTATCAAGGTAACCAATGAAAAAATATTCTTTAATAGCTTTATCTTTAGTATTTTTAGCGGCTTGTTCAGGTTCAAAACAATACTATAAGCCAGAAAATACTCAAAAGCTTACAACAATTAAAACGAAAAATGAGAATATCTTGAAGAATTTTAAAGGTTATGAAATCATTAACAAACAAGATAATATCTTATATTTATCTAATGATTTAGGATTTTTAAAAATCTTAAAAGATAAAGAAGTAATTTTTGATAAGAAATTTGATGCAAAAATTGTAAGTATCGCAACAGAAGGCAATAAAGCTGTAATGGTTGATGCTTTGAATAATATAATAATATTTGATTTGTTAGAACAAAAATATTTATTTAGTGAAAACTACGGACAAGCAAATGGAGTGGTGAAAAAATTAGCAAATCCTAGTTTTAATAACAATGTGATAATAATTCCTAGCTTAGATGGCAAATTAATCGTTATCAATAACAATACCAATACTTTTATAAGAAGTATAAATGTAGGAACTCAAGAATTTTTTAATAATGTTGTATTTTTAAAAGCTGATAGTGAAAAATTAATCGCAGCAAGTTCTAGTAAGGTATTTACAATAATTGATAATAAAACATATACTAAACTAATCAATATTAAAAAGGCTTTAGAAAAAGATAATTATATTTATATTTTATCAAACGAAGGCGTAATTTATAAATTTGATTATTTATTAAATGAAATTATAAAAATTAAATTTAAATATGCAAACTATAGTGATGTTTATGTTTATAATAACTTTATTTATGCTTTAGAGCATAATGGATACTTGATAAAATTAGATGATAAATTAAATGAATTAGCTGTTTATAATTTAGATTCTAAAATAAATTCAGGTGCTTATTTTAAGGATAATATTTTATTTTATAATAACAAAAGCTATGAATTGAAATGACTTTAATTGATATTGGAAACACAACAGCTTGTGTTTATAAAGAAGAACATGCAAAAAGGATAGAGTTAAAAGACTTTATCCCAAACTCTTTTAAAGAAAAAGTATTTTATATAAGTGTAAATTCTAATTTTTCTACACTACCTAATAACTATATTAATCTTGAACCTTATTTTAGTCTTAATACTTCTTATGTTGGTTTGGGTGTTGATAGAATTGCTTCTTGTTATTGCATTGATTCTGGCATTATTGTAGATGCTGGTAGTGCAATTACAATTGATAAAATGAGTGATGGTAAACATTTAGGCGGATTTATTTTGCCAGGTATTCAATCATATCTTAATGCTTATAAGAATATTTCTTGTAGATTAGATTATGAATTAAATACATCTATTGATTTAAATTCGTTACCAAATTCCACAAAAGACGCTATTAGCTACGGGATAATTTCAAGTGTTGTAAATAGTATTAATGATTTTGCTAATGATGAGATAATTTATCTAACTGGTGGAGACGCAAGCTTTTTAAGTCAGTTTTTTAAAAACGCAATAAATGAAAAAAATTTAGTATTCCAAGGAATGCAAAAATTAATTAAAGACTTGAATTTATAAATAAATAAAATTATCATTAAAAAAATTACAAAAAGGATGGAGTATGGCACAACATTTTGATGTTATAGTAGTTGGTGGTGGAATTAGTGGAGCGGCTTTGTTTTATGAGCTTAGCAAATATACAAATGTAAAAAAAGTGGCATTAATAGAAAAATATCACGCATTAAGCACTCTCAATTCTAAAGGCACTAGCAATTCTCAAACAATTCATAGCGGAGATATAGAGACAAATTATACTTATGAAAAAGCTTCAAAAGTAAAACCTAACGCTGATATGATTGTAAATTATGCAAAATTAGTAAAAGCAGAAGAGAAGTTTATGTTTTCTCATCAAAAAATGGCTTTAGCTGTTGGTGAAGAAGAATGTGCTTTTATGCAAAAAAGATATGAAGAATTTAAAGATATTTATCCTTATATTAGAAAGTTTGATAAAGCAGAAATAAAAAGAATAGAGCCAAAAGTAGTAGAAGCTTTAGGTGGTGGTGATAGACCTGAAGAAATATTTGCAATGGGTGCATTAGCAGGGGATTGTTATACAACGGTTGATTTTGGCAAAATGAGCGAGAGTTTAGCTGAAGAAGCAATGAAAGCTAATCAAAAAAATCAAATGTTTTTTAATGAAGAAATTGTAAATATTTATAAAAAAGGCGATGTTTTTTATCTAATTAGTGCTAACAAGACTGAATTTAGTGCGAATTTCGTAGTGGTAAATGCAGGTGCTCATTCATTGTTTTTAGCACATAAGATGGGTTATGGTCTTGATTATGCCTGTTTGCCTGTTGCAGGTAGCTTTTATCTAACTAAAAAGCATTTATTAAATGGTAAAGTTTATATGGTTCAAAATCCAAAATTACCTTTTGCAGCATTACACGGCGATCCTGATATTTTATGTGATATGAATACTCGTTTTGGTCCGACTGCTTTAGTATTACCTAAGCTTGAGCGTTATCACGGGCTTAAGAGTTTGCCTGAATTTTTTACAACTTTACGCCTTGATGGAACTACTATTAAAATATTGCTTGATTTAATGAAAGATAGCACTATTAGAAATTATATTTTAAGAAATTTCTTATTTGAAGTGCCATACCTTAATAAAAATCTTTTCGTAAAAGACGCTAGAAAAATCGTCCCAAGTCTTACAACTGATGATATAACTTATGCAAAAGGTTTTGGTGGAGTTCGCCCACAAGTGCTAAACAAAACTGAAAAGAAATTAATGCTAGGCGAAGCTAGTATAGTGCCACAAAATCAAGGAATAATCTTTAATATGACCCCAAGTCCAGGTGCGACTAGTTGTATGGGAAATGCTTTAAGAGATTTAAGAATGGTGGTTGATTATTTAAAACTTGAATTTAACGAAGAACTATTCAATAAAGAACTAAGGGGATAAAATGAAAAAAACAAAAATAATAGCAACTTTAGGGCCTGCAAGCGATAGCGAAGAATGTATAAGAGAAATGATAAAAGCAGGTGTTAATGTATTTCGTTTAAATTTTTCTCACGGCTCTCATGAATATCATAAAGCGAATTTAGATAAGGTAAGAAAAATAGCTGAAGAATTAGGCGAAAATATCGGAGTATTACAAGATATTTCAGGACCAAAGATTAGGGTATTAGAATTACCTGAGCCATTTTTATTAAAAAAAGGTGATAGATTAGATATTTATAGACATACAATAAAGGCTAATCAAAAAGCACAAAATCACTATGAAGTAAGCACAAATTATAATGAAATTCTAGGTGCAGTAAGAGTTAGCGAGGCTATATATTTATGCGATGGTTCTATTAAAGTAATAGTTGAAGATGTAAATCAAGATTATTTAAAATGCCAAGTTCAAAACGATGGAAAATTAGCGTCAAATAAAGGTATAAATTTCCCTAATACAAAAATCAATATAGAAGTAATCACTAAAAAAGATAAAGATGATTTATTGTGGGGTGTTAAAAATGATGTTGATTATATGGCAATATCTTTTGTTCAAAACGCTTATGATATCAAAAATGCTAAGCAAATATTAGCCGAAAACGGAAATAAAACTGCTGTTTTTGCAAAGATTGAAAAATTTGACGCTGTTGAGAATATAGATGAAATTCTTAATGTAAGCGATGGGATAATGGTTGCTCGTGGGGATTTAGGAATAGAAGTTCCTTTTTATAAGGTTCCAAGCATACAAAAATCAATAATTAAAAAAGCTAATGAAATAGGTAAGCCAGTAATTACTGCAACTCAAATGCTATTTTCTTTAGCAAATAACAAAAGTGCAACTAGAGCAGAGATAAGCGATGTTGCAAATGCTGTGTTAGATGGAACTGATGCAGTTATGCTTAGCGAAGAAAGTGCAGTTGGAATTGACCCTGTAAATGCTGTTAGTATTATGGCTGCAACGATTAGCGAAGTAGAGAAAATCTATCCATATTGCAATTTTAATCACGATAAAAGAGATATGACTGATACCATCGCAGCATCAGCTGTGCAACTTGCAAAAGATATTAATGCAGACGCATTGATTTGTCTTACAAGTAGTGGTGCGAGTGTTAAAAAAATGGCAAGATATAGACCTGATACAAAGATAATAACAATGAGCCATTGTGATAAAACACTAAAAAGCCTTAGTATTTGTTGGGGTCTTAGTGAAGCTTATGTGGTTGATAAGGCAGGTAGTTTGCACGAACTTTTACAAAATTGTGTAAGAGTAGGGGTAAAAAAAGGCATTATGGATAAGAGTAAAAATTATGTTATTACAGCAGGTTATCCTGTAGGAGAAACAGGTAGCACGAATTTAATCAGAGTTCTTGGAAAAGAACAAATAGAGTATTATTTAAACTTGTAGAAAAAAAGGAATTTAAAATAGGCTTTTGCTTATTTTAAATTCTAAAAAATGAATGATATTTAAACTTATATTAAATAATAATTATTATAATACTTATCAATAATTATGAAAGGAAGTTTAAATGAAGAGAATATTCTTAAGCTCAACTTTAGCTTGTGTTTTAGCAAGTTCTTTAAATGCTAGTTATGTAGTAAAACCAAATGAAATGATTGATATTTATGATGATAGTATTAATAAAACTAGCATTCAAGCAAATCTTATTAAGTCTTTAAATCCAGATGATAGTTTTAAATGGCATTATGCAAGATATTTTGAAGGAAAATCAAAAACTGATTTATATTTTAGAGATATTAGTGTAAGAAATGATAAATTACTAGCAGCAGGGAGCTATCATTCATCAATAGTGTTATTTGACTTAAAAAATGACAATATTGTTTATAATGATTTTTATGCGATAAAGGATGCTGACCATTCTGAATTAGGTAAGAAATATCCAGAAGCTACCGACGATGCAAAAAAACAAGAAAAAGTTAAAGAAGATAGCAAAACAGATAATAATAACGATGATGATGAGTGGAGTGGGGCAAGTGAGCTTTTCGTAGAGCAAGTAGAATTTATAGATGATAAAACTGCTTTTGTAAATACTATGCCAAAATATTTAGGAAGAGATAATAAAAATGCTAGACCATATTTACACCATTCAGGACTACATAAAATAAAATTAGATAATAGCGGTGATTTAAAGGAATTAGCCTTTTTAAAGGGTGAATATTTTTTGTTTAGAAAATACAAAGATGGTGTAATTGCTTTAGATGATAAAGAAACTTTTAGTATTTTTGATAAGAATTTAAAATTGATAAAAAGCTTTAAGATTAAAGATGTAGTAAAGGCTGATGTTAGGCTTGATAGATTATTTGTGCTTTTAAAAGGCGAAAATAAAGGCATTTATGAATACGATATTAAAAAATCTAAACTAAATAAAATCGTAGATTTTAACGCACAATATTTTGGTCGTCCTATAAAAGCTACTACAAGCCCTTTTTTAGTAAGTCCTGATGCAAAAAATATTTATTATGCAACACCACATAATTATAATTCTAAGCTATGTAAAGTAAGTGTATTAAATCACACAACAGAGTGTTCAAATACAGGTTTTGCTTTATATTCTGGCTCTTATGCTATTAGTCCAGATGGTAAAACTTTGGCTTATACTTTTGGAGATAGATTAGGGCAAACTAGCATTTTTAATATTGAAAATAAGCCGTATTTAGCAGGAAGTATTAAGGGTGGGAATGTAAGTTATGCCGCTACATTTAAAGATAATAATACATTAATTGTTTCTAATAATCGTAGAAATATTGATATTTATGATTTATCAAAAGGCAAAAGCATTAGTATAGATGATAAATTTGAGAATTTAAAAGCAAATATTTTTAGTTTTATTGCACCAAATATGGAAAACATTAAAATTAAGATGAAAAATAGTGGTGGAAAAGAAAAAATAAAATCAGATATTATTTTTCCACAACATATTGATGGGATAAATATTGTTTATCTTTTACCTGATGAGTTTGCAGATTTTGTTGATGAAAAAGGTAAAATTTTTGCTTTACCAAAAAATGATTTAAGTGGGGAATTTAGCGTTATATTAAAGCTATGTGAAAACGGCAAAATAATTCGTGAAGAAGCTTTAACAACTCCATTTAATATAAAAGTTAGTAAGTGAAAGAATTTGTTTTTTCTTGCTTTAGCACAAAATGTGTTGTTAAATTAGAAGCTAGCGAATATGAAGCTTCTAATTTAGCTATTAAATGTTTTGAGCTTTGTAAAAATCTACATTTAAAATATAATTATTTTGATAATTCTTCGCTGGTATCTAAAATTAATAATAAAAGCAAAAATCGTATAAAATTAGACCAGCAAACTATGATGATTTTGCAAAAACTCTCAAGTCTTAGTGAAATTACTAATTATGCTTTTGATATTACACTAATCAATAAAAAATTAAAAAATAATGCAAAATATGGTAAAAATTCATATTTTTTATCTAAAAAATTTATAGAATTTGAAGATATAAATACAAAAATTGACTTAGGTGGCGTGATTAAAGAATTTGCAGTTGATGAATGTGCTAAAATTTGTGAAAAATACAAATATGTGATTAATTTTGGAGGGGATTTAAAGACTAATAAAGAAATATTTGTAAATATTAAAAATCCTAAAAATCCACAAGAAGCTATTAAAAAATGGCAAATCTTAAATCAATCGCTAACAACTTCAGCACAATATGAAAGGGCAAATCACATAATAAATACAAAAGATTTTAAATATTCTCAAGTTAGTGTAATAGGAGAAAACACGCTTAGTTGCGGGGTATTTTCCACTGCTTTGTGCTTTGAAGAATTTGTTTTGCCTAAAGAGTATTTAGCAATTTGCATTGATTTTAATAACGAAATAAAATACCAATCTAATCGCGACAGGTAATTTAATATATTTTAATTGAAGTTAAAATAAAGAGAGTTTTATTATATTACTTTAGAACAATCTTGATTAAAAATATTGTTACAAATGCTTGCTTTTTAGATATTTAAAGAAAAATAGCAATAATTTTTGTATTACTTTTGCAAAATAGATAAAATTACAAATACCACTGCTTGTTTTGCTCATTGCAACATAATTTTTATCAAAATCATAATTTAAGAATTTTTAAAAACTTAAATATATTTTTATGAATAGTAGCGTGAGTTGAAAATATTGCTTGTTATATTCTAACTATTTGCTTTATATGTTTGTTTTGTTAAAATATTTAGAAGTTTCACTAAGTTTTATACTTAATATTTAATATAGTTTTTGTCTATGATTTTTATATTGTGCTATCAGTTTTAAATTCTATTTTTTTGCAAATAATTATATTGTGAATTTAATGTTTAAAATATTTGTTTGATTTTAGATACGAGCTAAAAATAAAATTAAAGGAAATAAAAAAGTGGCTCCGGATGTAGGATATTTTTTAAATACATAAAAGCTTATTAATAAAGATAATATGGTAATTTAATTACAAAAGTTAATTTAAAAGTAACTAAAATAAAAGAATTAAACAAACATTATATAAGCTATTTGCAAATTAACTAAACAAATACTATAATAAAAATGTTTCACCCTTTTTGGGTTAGTCGCCCCCTTATCGCAAGATAATGGCTCGGGTTTCCCCCACCTTTTAGGTGTGGGGTTAATTTATTACTTCATTTATAATTATTTGTTTTATATTTAAAAAATCATTTTTTAGTAATTTAATTTTAGCTTGATACATAACTCTTTTATTGTCAAACACTTTAATTTGAGATAATAAAGCAGTTTGTAAGCTTCCATTACTATCAAAAACATAACGATATTTATTAGCTTTTCCATATACTTTAGAACTTAAAGGAACACCTAAAAACAGCCTATTACCAGCACTATCAAAAAGCTTATTAATCACTAGCACAGGTCTAGCATAATCTTTACCTTTGCCATAAACTTCATAACCTATATTTAATCCTATTTTAACCCAATAAACTTCCCCAAGTTTTATATTTTTATGTTTATTATTATCATTTGTTTTCTTTTTAACTTCATTCCAGTCATCATAATTCATCATAGCAAAATCCTATTTTTTCTTATTTTATAATAATTTTTCTATATTGTTAATATAGTCGCCATACCATTGCATTAAAATCATTTTTTCTTTTATAGATGATCTACTTCTTTCATAATGCATCGCTATGCCTTTTGTAGAATGATCCATAACTTCTTCAATTACTTTTTCACTAATACCCATACTATTTAAAGCGGTAATATTTAAACTACATATTGTTTTAAAAGTGCTTCTAAATCCATAAGGGACTACTTTTCCATAATATTTATAATTTAAAGTTTCTCTAATAGCTTTACTTATAGTATTTGTTGATATGTGCTTATTTTTGTATTTTGAAGGAAATACATAAATATTATTTTTTGAAATTGATTTTAATTCAGATAAAATTTTAATCATATATGTATTCAATGCTATTGTATGTTCATTTTTATTCTTCATTTCACTTGCTGGAATAGTCCATAATTTATTTTTAAAATCAATATAACTCCATTTCGCAGATACTGTGTTAAATGGTCTATTTGCAGTGAGAATTTGTAAAAATATTGCATATTTAATATTTAAATCAATTTTATTATTTTCTTTTAGGCATTTTATAAAATTTTTTATATCTTCATTATTTATTAGAGCAGGTCTTCTGCCATCACGAGAGTTAATTTTATTAAATTCTTTTAAAGTAATAAAGTGTTCTTTTAAATTATTTGCTGGATTATTTTGTATGTAATTATCTGCTATCGCTAAATCAAAAATTGATTTTAAATATGATATTAGCCTGTGTATTATATCAATTCTACTTTTATTTTTATTTGCTGGATTATATATACTAGTTAGTATATCTAATAATTCACTATGTTTAATATCTGCAATGTTTTTATCTCCTAACTTGGGTAAAAGGTATTTATTAATTCTTTGCATTATTTGTTTTACATATCTTTCATTTCTACATTTGTTTTGAACTATTTTTATATATTGTTTATATAAAATACTAAAATTGTAATTTACCCTATTGATGCTTAAATTGTAGTTTTCATCAATAAGTAGTTTTCTTAATATTTTAATTGCATCAGCTCTTGCTTCTTTTATAGAGTATATATTTTCTCTAAATTCATGAAGTTTTATCATTTTGTTTTTATACCTAATACAAAATGTTTTCATACCACTAGGATAAATTCTTAGATATAGTTCTTTTGGATTACCAACACATTTAATATATGCTTTATTGTTATTTTGTAATTTTTTAATATCTTTATTTGTTAAATTAGTGCTACTAATTCTTCCCATTATTATCCTTTTACAGTTTATAGTTTTAAGTTACTTAAAAAGTTATTTAAAGTATGTTTAAGTCAAAAAATAATATACTGAACTTGTTTTATACTTTCATTACCTTCTTATTTAAAATCTAATAATTTTTATTTTTTTTTACTTTATAAATACCACTAGTCTGTTACTTGTCTGACACTAGTCTGACCACTAGTCTGCTTTATAAAATAGACTAGTCTGACTAGTCTGTATATTTTTTACATATAAAAATTATTAAAATTTAAAAAATAGCAAAAAAAGTAATGAATTTTAAGTATTTTTAACGCTTGTCTGACACTAGTCTGACCACTAGTCTGCTTTATAAAATAGACTAGTCCGTAATCTTATGCACTAGTCTGAATTTTATTAATACTTATCTGGAATTTATATTAATTTATAGATTAAAATAGTTTATTTTAAATTATTTTAGTTTTCAGCCATTTTTTCTCTTAGTAGTTGTCTAAAAAAGCTATTTCTGCTTATATAATTTTCTGCACAATATTGTTCTAAAGCATTAAATTCATCTTCTGTTAATGTAACTGTAAAACCTTTAGTAACTTTTAACTTAGAGTTTTTTTTCTTTCTAGTTTGTTTTTGAGCTTCTTTATATGTATTTACAACATTGTCTTTTAAAATATCATCAATACTTACTTCTAATTTTTTAGTCATTTTTTATCCTTGTCAATATATTTTACTAATTATATTAATTATAGTCAATTAAAATAATTTAAAATAAATTAAAATAATTTATTGTTTTTAATATACTTTAATAGCTCATAATAAGATTTAATGAAATTTTTATAGCTATGCATTGATAGTGTGTTTTCTTTATATAATTCATTAAAGCTTTTTCCATAATTCATAGAATTTAATACTATTTTTGAGTCTTTAAAATAAAAAATTGGTATATTGCAATCTTTAATTTTTTTTAGGTTTTTTATTAAAAAAGCTACTTCTTTGTTGTCTTTAAAGCCAGTAGCGAGTATGATAAAATTTTTATTAAATTCTTTTAGTTCATTATAAGTTTCATAAGTTCTAATTATTGAATTTAAATTTGGATTTGTTGGTATTATTATATAATTTGACTTTTCAACAATATTTAAAATACCTTTTGCTACAAATCCACCAAAATCATATACACAATTATCTATTAGTTTTACTTCTTGAGAGATTTTAGCTTTATTTGGATAGATATGTTCAATACAGCTATTGTCATTTGATTGTAAATACATATTTAAATCTTTTGCTATTGAAAAGGCAAAAGGAGTTTTACCAACACCACCTTTTTTTGATATAACTGAAATTATCATTTTTTATTCCTTTAAATAATATATTTTAGTATATAATATATTAAAATAAATTAAAATAAGCTAAAATAATTTAAAATAGTTTAATTTAAGCTATAATTAATTTATGATTAATATAATTAAACAAATAATTCAAAATAAAGGAAGAAAGTATGAAAAAAATTAATTTAGTGGCTGCAGGTATAGTGTGTTTATTTTCTACTGGTTGTGTTTTGCCAAAATTACCACCTGTTCCTGATGCGTTAAAAGCACCGGAAATAAATAATAATAATAGTAAAAGTGATATTACAAAAAGACCTATGATTTTAATGGAGTATCCTGATGGAAGAATAGAAACTCAAGGTAATATGAATTATGGTAAAAAGTGTGTATTAGAAAAAGATAGTAGAAGTGGTAGAATTACAAAAACAGGTGTTGTTGTTCGTGATAGATGTGTTCCTGACCATTGTAAAAAGTGGTATGATGATGTAGATCTTCAGCCTAAAAATGAAAAGGAAGAAGAAGAGTTAAAATTCTGTGAAATTGATGTTAAGTCAATTAATTTTGGCTATCAGCTAATTAAATAATTACATACCTAGCTTTTAGCTAGGTATTTTGTTTTTAGATTATACTTCATTTTTTTGTTTATACAATTATTAGTGTTTATTGCCTTACTTATATTATCAATCACTTCACAATACCATCTATTGTATTGGCATTATCGTTTTTAATAAGTTTATAAATGCTTTTATTGTTTTCCTTGATTTTTTCTTTAGCCCATAAAACACCACAATAATTATTTAAAATATTTGCAATTTTACTTTTATCTTTAACTATGCCTTCACCTATTAAATAATTTTTAATTTGTGTATAATTAGCTTCTTTATTGTTTGATAAAAATTCTATTATTTCATCTACTATTTTGGTATCGTTTTTATTCTCACTTGCCCATAATATGTCAACTTCTATCAATCTATGCTTATCTAAATCAAATTGAAAAGCCTTGTTTTTTAAATCACCATTTCTTGCTTTTATAGTTTTAAATATAAAAGTTTGTTTATCTGGGTTATTTTCAAGGATAAAAGCATTTGTTGTATCTTCTAAAAATGCAGATGAACCCGCGTAATTTTCTCCTAAATCTTTTTGTGGTTTATTTGTATGGTGTAAAAATATAACAGTAGCTCCAGCATCTCTTAAAGCTTTTACTAATCTCATAAATTCACTTACATCTTTGTTTTTATCTCTATCGCCTAGAATAAAGTTTTTTATGCTATCTAAGATAAACAATGTATTTGTTAAATCTACATTTTTAAATTTGTTAAGGAATATATTTGCTTCTTCTGCTGAATAATTGCTAGATGAAAACATATTAAATCTACTTCCAAATTCGTTTCTTATTTTATAGATTTTCCTATTTGTCAATGTAGCTATTGAATTATCTAAATCAAAATATACAACTTTATGTTCTATTGATTGTTTTAAAAAACTAGTGCAAATTCCTAAAGCAGTTAAAGATTTACCACCACTAGGCTTTGAAGCTATCATTGTGATTTCGTTTTTAACAATTAAATTATTTATAATGTATTCAATTTTTGACTTATCACTATCTAATGTTTCATAGTTAAACATATTCATATTAATTATGCTTTCAAAATTTTCACTGTTTATTTCAGAGTTTTCTAAAGCTTGTATTTTTTGCAATAAAAAATCTATTGTATGTTGAATATATTCTTTTTCTTTATCAAGCTTTATTTTTGATAATAAAGTTTTTAAGTTATCTACTTCTTTTTGAAATTCTGCTATTTCTTTATATTTGTTTTGTATAGCTTTTGCTATTTGATTTTCATTTGTCTTCATACTTCAGCCCTTTATTTTTAAATAGTAGCAATTTCAGGTTAATAAAAAATTAATTTATCATATTATATAATAAGATAAAAATTAAAAAATAAAAGGATTTTTTATGAAAAATAATAAGATTTTATTATTATTACTAACACCAAATCTTGTTTTAGCTGCTGGTGGTTTGTCAAAAGTAAATAACTTATTTGACACAGTTTTAGGTTGGATTTTAGCAGTTGCTTTCACAATATCAACAATTGCATTAGTGTATTCTGGAATTAAAGTTATGTGGGGCGGACATCCGTTTCAAGAATATTCAAGAGTAATTGTTGGTTCTATTGTTATAGCTTCTTCAAGTGCAATTATTGGTGCTATTTACGCTTTTTAAATGAATACAGATTTATTTTTTAAAGCACTAAGCAGACCTGCTATGCTTTTTGGCGTTCCTATGATGCCTTTATTATCTGTTATGATGTTTATATTGTTTTCTGCAATATATATCAATCTATTTTTCTTTTTTTTAGCTATACCTATATTTTTTATAATGCGTTTTATGGCTAAAAAAGATGATATGATTTTTAGGCTTTTATTTTTAAAATTAAAATTTTTTACAAATCCTGCACAAAAAAAATTTTATAAAACCAAAGCATATGTAACTTCAAGTTATACACATAATAAAACTTATAATAATCTAACAAAATTAAGTATTAGTGCATTACATAGTCTTGCAAATATTTCATCGCACATTCCATTTCAAACTCTCATAAATAATCATATTATAACTACTAAAGAATGTGAATATGTAGCAACATTTGTTATTGATGGTGTTGATTTTGAAGTAGAAAATAGTGTGGATTTAGAAGTTAATAAAAATAAATTAAATATGTTAATAAAATCATATTCTTCTGAAAACATATCTTTTTATTTTCATAATTGCAGAATTGAATTAAACGATTATTTAAATAGTCTTTTTAAAAATAATTTTTTAAAAGATTTTAATGATAGGTATTATTCAAATTTTAACCAATTGAAAGAAAACAAGCTAGTATTATCAGTCATATATTCACCATTAAATAAACTTGCCAGTTCAAAATTTAAAAAATTGAGCGTAGAAACAAAAATTCAAGAGATTAGGCAACATGTTAAAAATTTTGAAGAATTGCTTTTGGGGATTGAAGGTAATTTAAAGGATTTTGGAGTTGCAAGACTTGGTAAATACATTGAAAATAATATAGTTTATTCATCTCAACTTGAGTTTTATAACTTTTTGCTTTCAGGAACTTTTTCAAAAGTGCGTGTGAATGATACAGTGTTATGTGATTATTTGCAAGGTAATATGAGCGCAATTTTATTTGGACATAATATTGCACAAATTGATTTAAACAATGGTAAAAAAAGATTTTTAAAAGCAATTGAAATTAAAGAATATCCAAATTATAGCTATATTGGTATGCTAGATCATCTTATGTATTTAAATATAAATTATGTTATTACACAAAGTTTTACTCCTATGAAGAAAGTAGATGCAAAAGAAGCAATTGGTTTGCAAAAAAAGAGATTAGTTAGTGCAGAAGATGATGCTATATCGCAAATAATAGATATTGATCAAGCATTAGATGATTTAACTTCTGGTGAAATTTCTTTCGGAAATTATCATTTTTCATTAATTGTATATGCTGATAGTATAAAAGAAGTAGAAGAAAATACAAATATAATAATATCAAAACTTGCAGATGAAGGCTTTTTGACTACTATTGCTAATATTGCTTTACCTGCAACTTATTTTGCTCAAATACCTGCAAATTATCAAATTAGACCACGACTTCATAAAATTTCAAGTAAAAATTATGCTTCATTGATTGCTTTGCATAATTTTGGTAAAGGTAAAAAGGATAAAAATTGTTGGGGTCAAGCAGTATCTATTTTAAGAACCCCTAATGGATCTCCATATTATTTTAATTTTCATGAAACAAGATTTAATAATGATGATTTTGGTGAATTATTATTAGCAAATACTATGATTTTAGGTAAATCAGGTGGTGGTAAAACAGCACTAATGAATTTTTTATTAAATCAACTTGCAAAATATTCTGATCCTTCAACTTTCCCAGTATCAATTCCAGAAGACAAGAAAAAAGCCACCTTTTTTTACCTAGATAAAGATAAAGGTGCTATTGGTAATATTATTGCCCAAAATGGAACTTACATTACTATTGATGGTGGAAATCCAACAGGCTTTAATCCTTTTATGTGTGATAACACACCAGAAAATATAAGAAATTTACAAATTCTTATGAAATTATTAGTTACTAGAAATGATGAGAAAATATCCGTAAAAGAAGAAGAAGATTTAAATTTTGCAGTTATTTCAATAATGAATAATTTTAATAAAGAAGAAAGAAAATATGGAATCACATTAATGCTAGAGCATTTAACTGAAGGAACAAATGAGATTAACTCAATTAGAAGTAGATTGGCACAATGGAGTAAAAATAAGCAGTTTGGTTGGGTGTTTGATAACGAAAATGACAATTTTTCTTTTAAAGATGATTGCAATTTATTTGGTATAGATGGAACTGATTTATTAAGTGATAATGACATTAATGGTCCTGTATCATTTTATATTCTATGGAGAATATTTGAAAAGTGCGATGGTAGAAGATTTGCATTATTTGTTGATGAAGCTTGGGATTGGATTAGAAATCCAGTAGTTGCAAAAGAAATACACAATAAAGAAAAAACAATAAGAAAGTTAAATGGATTTTTGGTGCTTGGAACTCAAAGTGTTGAAGATTTTGCCAAATCACCTATTGCAAGTGCAATAATAGAGCAAAGTGCAACTATATTATTACTGTCAAATCCACAAGCAAAAGAAGATGATTATTGTAAAGTTTTAAATCTTTCTAAAGAAGAGTATGAATTTGCAAAAAATACAATTCCTTCAATGTATCAAGTATTAATCAAAAAAGCAGAAGAAAGAGCTATTGTAAGTCTTGATCTTAGTTCTATCGGTAAAACATATTTAAAAATTATTTCTACAGGCAAAGCTTATGTTGAAAAACTTGAAAAAATAAATAAATTAGAAGTAGATTATAAAACAAAATTTCAAAAGATTTTAGAACTTTATAATGAAAGTATTGGAGATTGTAATGAAAAAAACATTGTTTAAATCATTAGTTGTTTTGTTATGCTTTACAAATAATGCTGTTGCCAGTGGAATACCAACAATTGATGTTGCTGCAATTGCACAAAATATTAAATCATATATAGATGATTTGAAGGAATATGCAGTGGAAGCTAATCGTTGGGCAACTACATTGATGCAGTATAGACAAGTAGTTGAACACTATGCACAAGAATTAAAAAATACTACTGGTATTAGTGATATTGTATCAGCAATAAATAGTGCTGAAGGTTTATATGAAGAAACTATAAAATTCAAAAGCAACTCATTGCAATTGCACTCTATGGTTAAAGAAGATTTAACAAGCGAAGGTTTAAAACAGCGTGGTAAAGAGTTATCTACAAAATTTTTATTAAGCGATTATTGCAGTAGCTATGAATCTAAAAACAAACAAGCAATTTGCTATAGAGAAGTTGCCACAACTTTTCAAAATGAAGAAGAGCTGAAAGAAATAGATAAGAATTTTAATGCTACATTAAAAGAAATTGAATCTTTAGCTAAAAAAGCAGTAAAAGCTACAACAATGAAAGAATCAGCTGATGCTCAAACTGCACTGCAAATAGCTCAATCAAAATTACAAACACAAGAACAACAATTAAAAATATTAAACGAAAAACATGCTAGAGCAATGCAAATTAATGAGCAGTTAAAAGAAGATGAGCGAGTAAATTACAATAACAATCAGTATAGAAATTTAAAACTAGCAAGAAAATTTAAACTTGATGATGTAAGGTTTGAATAATGATTGTTTATAAGCCAGATACAGGTGCTTTTATTTATGTTGGAGAGCTTGTATCAAATATTTTTGAGATTGATTCAAGTTCTAGTCCTTTTTATACTGCTTCTTCTATTATTCAAGGTTTTGTAATTACACTGCAATATACTGCTATTACTTATTTAACTATATGGCTAATATATGAGTTTTTACAATTTTCAATGTCTATAAAACAACAAAGTTTCGCAACTTTATTGTGGGATTTTATGATGAAGATTATAGTGATATTTTTGTTTATGAATTACGGTAATTTCATCGGTTTATTTAAATCAGCAATAAATGATGTAATGAACTATGCCGGTAATTTTGCCTTTAGTGGTAGTAATTGGACTGCTTGGGAAAAAGTTCAAGCTTATATGGATTCTATAGTAAAACTTGTTGCAAAGATGATAGATGATGCATCGTGGTGGTCTGGTGAAAAAATTGTAGCTGGGCTATCTGGGCTTTTTGGTTTAGCTGGTGGTCTTATTGGTTCTTTATCTTTAGCTTCTGCATTAAGTATAGTTCAAATCACTAATTCTATTTTAATAATGATAGCCCCATTAATGTTTGCATTTTTATTGCTTAAATCAACCAAACAAGTATTTTCACAATATATATCATTGTTAATAAGTAATTTTTTAGCACTTTTATTTATAAATATTTTTGCAAGCGTTATTATTCAGTTTGTTATGTCTTTAACAAATGATGAAATTTATGGAAAAAATCCTAATATTATTTTAGTGGTTATTTCTTGTATAGTTTCAGGTGTAATTTTACGCACCGGAACAACATTAGCTCTTCAATTAGCACAACAATTATCATCTGTTAGCCTAGATAGTGCTGTAAAGTCAGCCCAAACTTCAACTAGTGTAGGCTCTTTAGTAACTGCTGGTGCAACTGCTAAATTAGGTTATATGAGTAGATTATTACCTAGTGGAATAGTAAATCAAGGTAAAAAAGAATTTGGAGCAGTTAAAAACGGATACCAAAGGGCTAAAAATGCTTATAGCAAAACCAAACATGGAATTAATTCAATTAGAAACAATACTGCGAAATGGAGAAATAGCAAATGAAGTATTTGCCAACAATACTATTAATATTAATCTTAAATGCTTGTTCTATAAATAATAAAAATTTTGACAAATTATTTGATGGAACTAATTGGGAAGCTGTAAATAAAACGGAGAGTAATAATGAAAAAAACAAATGATGAAAATATTGCTTTAAGCTATGAAGCAAGTCTTAGATATTTGCTAGATGTATCAAATAAAAGAGCTTGGACTATATCATTTATATCAATAATTATTGCAATCATTAGTGTAGTTGCAGTGTGTTTATTAACACCATTAAAAACAGTTGAGCCTTATGTAATAAAAGTTGATAATAAAACGGGTGAAACAAGTGTTATTACAATATTAAATGAAGAAAATTTTACTAGTAGTGAAGCTTTAGATAAGTTTTTTATTGGTGATTATGTTAAAACACGAGAAAGCTATTATTACAATATACTTGAAAAAGATTATTTAAAAACTCAATTATATTCATCTGATGAAGTTAAGAAAGAATATATAAGGTTATTTGAAGGTTCTGATTCTATATTAGAAAAATTAAAAAATTCTTATGAAATAAATGTAAAAATAAAATCAATCGTTTTAGGTGAAAGTGCTGGTATTAAATTAGCTACAGTTAGGTTTAAAACAATAACAAAAGATTTAAGAAGTGGTGTAGAACAAGAGAGTAATAAAATCGCCACTATTACATACGATTATTTAACAAATACAAGATTAGATGAAGCTACAAGACTTGAAAACCCACTTAGCTTTCAAGTGTTAAATTATAGATTAGATTACGAAATAGGACAATGATATGAAAAAAGTTATATTATTAATTACAGTTTTTACGATTTATGGTTTTTGTGTAAATATTCCTAAACCTACAAAAGAAGATAAAAGAATTCAAGTTGCAGAGTTTAATGCTAATGAAGTATATGAAATAAAAGCTAAAAATGGCTATATTTCAATGCTTAAATTTGCTCATGATGAAAGAATTATAAATATAGTTTGCGGTTTTTTGGAAGGCTGGTCTATTAAATCAGATACTAATTTTATATTTATAAAACCACAAGCATATATTGCAAAAGCACAAGAGCAAACTATGGTAGATAGCAATGGTAATTTAGTATCGTTTTCTGACAATCAAGATGTAGTAATTCAACCAAACGCAAAAGATTGGAAAACAAATCTAATAATTACTACAAATAAAAGAATTTATACATTTGATTTACTTCTAACTGCAAAATTAGATTCTTCTTATAGAGTTGATTTTAAATACACTGATGATATTGCAAAAGTAAATCAATTAATTGCTAATAAAACTAAACTTGAAAACGAAGAAAAAGAAATTGAGCAAGAATTAAACAATATCAATGTTCCTAAAAATTATCATTTTGTTCAACATGTTAATAAAAATAGCGAAGATATAAGCGTTGATTATGCGTATGATGATGGTGTTTTTACATATTTAGCTTTTAATACAAATAAAACAATACCATCTGTATTTGAATATGATAAACAAAATAAAGAGAGCATATTAAATACTCATATTACTAAAGATAATGATTATACAGTTTTAGTGATTCATAAAATTCCAAAACAAATTTTGCTTCGTTCAGGTGATAAATTAGTTGGTATTAAAAATTTAGGTGCTGGTAAAAATTTATATCCATTAAAAAATACTAAATCTGATAAAGTTGAAAGGGTAATAAATGAGCAATAACGAACAAAATAGAAGTAAAATTAATGAAATAAATCAAGAACAAGAAAAAATAAATAATAATTTAGAATTAGATGTAGATACTAATTCTAAAATAAAACTACAAGCTACTGCAGTTATTTGTTTATGCGTTGTAATTGCTATATTGGTTTTTTATCAATTTGTAAAAACAGACAAGACAAAAGAAGAACCAATTAAGCAAAATACAGAAACTATTATAAGTGCAAAAAATCGTAGTTTTGAAATAAAGAATAATACACAAATTCAAGATGAGTTGGAAGTAAAAAAAGATTTAGAAGCTTTATTTGGATTAAAAGAACAAAATACTACTTTAGAACCAGCTATTATACTGAATACAAATGAAAACAATAAGCTAGTTAATAAACCTAGGGTTTTAAAATCTAGTGCAAATTTTAGTGTTAATAACTCATCTCAAAACACAAATAAAAGTCAATTAGAATTACTTGATGAAAATATAGCACAAGCACAAAATTTAAATAATTATTACAATGATAAAATAGCAGAAGAAACAAACAGGCTTAACTTATTAATGAGTAACCCAGAATCTTTTAACAATAATTCTAATAATTTAGATTTTAATAACTCATCACAAAACTATTCAAATAATAGCTCGTATCAAATAAATATGGCGAGAATAAATAATATTAATCCACATTTTTTATTATCAAAAGGTAGTTTTATTCATTGTTCTTTAAACACAAGAATTGTTTCTATGTTAGCAGGTAATGTTAGTTGCACTATTAGTAATGATGTATATAGTGCAGATGGCACTGTTTTGTTGATTGATCGTGGTTCAACCATGTTTGGTTCTTTTAAAAGTGGTGAAATTAGTGATGGTGTAAATAGATTGTTTGTTGTTTGGGAAGAAATAAGAACTCCTAATAATTTAATTATTCCTATAAACTCACCTGCAACAGATGGACTTGGTGCAAGTGGTATGAGTGGCTATGTAGATCATCAATATTTAAAACGATTTGGCTCTGCTATATTTTTAAGCATAATTGATGATGCAGTTAATGTAGCTATTAATGGTAAAAGGGGTAAAGATAATGTTGATTATACTGAAAATACAAGAGAAAATGCACGAGAATTAGCAAATACTGCACTGCAAGAATTTATAAAAATAAAGCCTGTTTTATATAAAAATCAAGGCGAAATAGTAAGCGTATATGTAAATAAAGATGTTGATTTTTCTAAAGTTTATAAGCTAAAAATGAAGACTAAAATAGGGCAAGGCTATGAGCGATAATACTTCTTTAAATAAATATGCGGAAATGCTTTTTGGTAAATTTTTGAAAGATGATTCAATAAATGAAGTTTGCTATCAAGGTGGCAATTTAATTTGGTGTGAAGATATTCAAGGAAAATGGACTGCTTATGAAAACGATATTAATGAACAAAAAGCCTTATCTTTTGCTAAAGCTAGTGCTAGTTTTAAAAAAGATGAAATAGATAAAAATAAACCTATATTATCTTGCATTTTACCTACTGGTGAGCGTATTCAGATAGTAATTTCACCTGCTACAAAAGATAAAATTGTATCAATTACTATTAGAAAGCCTAGTAAAGTTAGATATACAATCAATGATTACATAGAAAGGGGTGCAATAACTAAAGAATTTGCAAATAATTTAGGTGAAGCTATCAAAAATGGTAAAAATGTCGTTATTTGTGGTGAAACAGGTAGTGGAAAAACTACCTTCATGAAAACCTTAATTGATTTTATCCCATTAGATGATCGTATTATTACTATTGAAGATGTAGAAGAAATTAAATTTTATGACCATAAAAATTATGTGCAACTATTTTATCCTAGTGAAGCAAAAATAACCGATGCAGTAAATTCTGCTACTTTATTAAAAAGTTGTTTAAGAATGAAGCCTGATAGAATTTTGTTAGCTGAAGTTAGGGGTGGGGAAACTTATGATTTTTTAAATGTAATCTCAAGTGGGCATAACGGCTCTATGACAAGTTGCCACGCTGGAAGTGTTGGTGGTTGTATTGACAGGCTTGTAATGATGTCTATGCAAAATGATATGGCAAGGGCATTAGGAAAAGATATGTTAATAGATGTTGTAAAAAAAGCCATAGATATAATCATAGTTTTTAAAAATATAAATGGTAAAAGACAAATACTTGAGTATTTGTATGATGGTAAAATACATAAGGTTTATAATGAAAAAGCTAACTAAATCACAAATTATAGCTTTAGTATTTTTATTTATTTTGATTGATTATGCACTAACTATAATTTTTTGTTTGTATTTTAATGGGCTTTTAAAAAAAATATATTTGATTAAAATTGGATTTGTATTTAGTGCTATTATTAATAACTATCCTTATATTTACAAATCTTTAGGTTTTGCAACTTTGATAAGTTCTTTGATATGTTTAATTATTCCTTTAATACCACGACAGCAATCTTTACATGGTGATGCAAGATTTGCCACTAAAAGAGAAATTAAAAAAATGGGGTTATTTGGCAAAAAAGGTATTATCGTTGGTAAATATCAAGGCAAATTGTTAAAATTTGGTGGTCAGCAATTTGTTGCCCTTGGTGCTCCAACTCGTAGTGGTAAAGGTGTTGGTATTGTTATTCCTAATTTACTTGAATGGAAAGAAAGTGCAGTAGTTCAAGACATTAAACAAGAATGCTTTGATTATACTTCAAAATATAGAAAAGAAAAATTGGGCAATGAAGTATATTTATTTAATCCATTTGATAGAAGAACACATAGATATAACCCACTAGCATACATAAATATGAATGGCACAAATGTTGATGCAGAATTAACTGATTTTGCAAATATTTTATATCCAGTAGTAGGAGATCCAACAACACAATTTTTTAATCAATTAGCACAAAATTTATTTATAGGACTGTGTTATTTAACTCACGACTTATTAAGTTCTGAAATGGGACTAGCATTTATTAGAAATTATAAACTAGATGTTTCTTTTACGCTTTATGGGATATTATCTATCAGCGAAGGTTTTAATTTTACTGTTGAAAGTAGTGAAGATGAAGAAGAAAGTATAAAACAAGAAATTAAAGGTTTTGAAAATACTTATAATTGGTTGTGTGAGCTAGGAATTGCAAGCCCTAAAGCACAAGAGCGTATAAAATCTTATTTGGCAATAGCTTCTGATAATACTAGAAGTGGAGTGATGAGTTCTTTTAATGCTCCATTAATGATCTTTAGAGCAGATAATATGCGACTTGCAACTAGTGCTAACGATTTTGATTTTAGAGATTTAAGAAAGAAAAAAATGACAATATATGTTGGCATTACTCCTGATCAATTAGATAATGCAAAACTCATTTTAAATATATTTTGGCAACAGTTAATACTATTAAATACAAAAGAGTTACCACAACAAAATCCAGAGCTACAACATACAGTATTGTGTTTGATGGATGAATTTACTTCAAGTGGTTATTTATCAAAATACTTAACAGGAGTTGCATTTATGGCAGGTTTTGGATTTAGAAGTTTAATGATATACCAGTCAGATTCACAACTTGAAATGCCAATTCCTAATGGGTATGGCAAAGAAGGTGCAAAAACTTTATTAACAAATCATGCATGTCAAATATATTATGCACCTAGAGAGCAAGAAGATGCTGAAAGAATTTCAAAAATTTTAGGAAATATGACAGTAATCAACAAATCAACAAATTATCAAAACGCATTAAGTTTAAATGTAGGTGGTAGTGAAAGCAAAACAGTAAGGGCACTAATGCTTCCACAAGAACTTCGTGAAATGCCATTTGAAAAAGAACTTGTAACAATAGATGCAGGAAAACCTATTTTATGTGATAAGGCATTTTATTATAGTGATAATTATTTTATGGACAAATTTAAATCTATTTCAAAATCTCTAGCAAAAATAAAAGATTTGCCAACTAAAAAAGAGTTGGAAACTGTAATCCAAAATGGAGAAACAAGAATAAATATACCTTATCAAAATTTTGAAATTATGAAACAAGAAAATGAAAAACTTTTAGAAGAAAATTTATTAAAACTAACAAAGGAAGCAGCATGAAATTAAAATTATTTTTATTTATTTTAGTAGGATTATTTATTACAAACTGTGCAAAAAGTTCAGTAAAAATTGATAGTCCAAAATATGATCTTGTAAAACAACAAGTAGTAGAAAATACGACTTTTAATGTTATCAAAGATCCTAGTCTAAACTACTCGTGGGTTACTAATTACTTATTTTATTTTAAAGAAAATATTTTAGTTGAAAATAATAAGAAGGTAAGCTTTTTTTACTATGCACATAATAGTGATCAAATATATATATTTGCAAGAAAAGAACTTGCTGAAAAATATGCTTTTTATTTAAAACATAATGGAATAACAGCAAATATAGTTATATATGACTTTATAGCAAATGAACCTAATTTGGTAAATATTATTTTTGAACATAAATAAGGAGATTGATATGCAAAGTTCTATTAAATTTATAGTTATATTGTTTTTTAGTATTAGTAGCCTATATGCCGATCAATTTACTGGCGATAAAAGAACTGCTTGTGAAGTTATATTATGTATGTCAAGTGGTAAAAAACCTTCAGAATGCAATGCACCTATAAGAAAATTTTTTTCAATTAGAGCTAAGAAGCCTTGGAAGACTTTTGAATTAAGAAGAGATTTTTTAAAACTATGTCCAACGAGCAATGGGAATGAAGTTGATGATGATTTAATTATGGCTGATTTAAAAGAATCAATTTTGAATGTTCCACATGAATGCACAGCAGAAATATTAAATAAGCAATATGAATATACTATAGGACAAGGGTATTATCCAGAAAAAAATTGCAAAGTTAGTAATAAAGATAAATTAATTAGAATTACACATAAGCTACCACCACAATGTATAAAGCTAATTAACAATGCATATACAGATTTAAAAATGCCTAAAAATATATGTGATGGCAAATATTATACTATTAATGATTTTAATCGTGGACACTATGAAACCATTATTAATAGGAGTGATGATTTTCAGAATATTTATAAGTTAAATAAATTTTCACAACCTTCTAATTTATGGTTAAATTTATACAGACAAGACCAATATCAAGTTAGCAAATATCGTTGTAGTTATATAGTAGAAAGTGTTGAAAATTTTGATAAAACATATTACTACGATGTATATACGCAAAAGCATAAAATCAATAAAGAATGTTGGGTGTATTAAAATGAGCAATCAAGATAATATAATTGATTTAGTTGCAGAAGGTCTAATAGAATATCATGATGGTGATGAAAAAGATATATTAAATTATTCAAAACTCATAGATAGTCAAAATAAGCTTAAGAGTAAAATTTTAAGCTTAATAGATACAGCTAGAAGTTACAATAATTTAAGTGAAGTTGAAAAGAGTTTGTTTTATGAACTAGAAAGTAATTTTAATACTTTTTTTAATACTTGGGTAAATTTTTGTATTTTATTTAAAAAAGCACCTACGCAAGATGAGTTGATAGCTCAAAATAATATTTTAACAACCAAAAAAATAATAAATGATTTTAATCAAATTCATTCTCATTTTAAAGATTTGCAAATAGAAGAAAAATCTAAAATATTTAATACCAATTTTTCTAATTTTATAAATAATCAAGAAGCTAAACTAGAAACAACGGCACAAGAATTTGATGAGTTTTTAAAGAATTTTATAACAAGACAAGAAAACTATTTAAACAAATTTGAAAATCAAGTTAAAGAATTAAATCAAAATTATGCCAAAAGCATAAA
Source organism: Campylobacter sp. RM12651 (assembly GCF_022369475.1). Lineage (NCBI taxonomy): Bacteria > Pseudomonadati > Campylobacterota > Epsilonproteobacteria > Campylobacterales > Campylobacteraceae > Campylobacter > Campylobacter sp. RM12651. The sequence continues at coordinate 2,010,830 of NZ_CP059600.1, read as the reverse complement.
TTCAATGATGAAGAAAGCAAAAATGACTTTTAATATTTTGCTTGGTTTAAATTTTATTTTAGCTTTTATTTTAGGTGGAGTAATTTTTAAATTGCTTGCTTAAAAATACGCAAAATTATACATAAAATTATATGTATATATAATTTTATTTATTATTTTACAAAGGAGAAAATATGAATGTTTTTGTAACAAGTGGTAAAGTAGGAGATGATAAAACCATCATCGGTTTTGGTTCATTGCAAGAATATGAAGGGCAAAAGCCTAATGCAAGAGATGTTTTTAATAAGATTAATTCTATTGATGCTTTTTTAAAGTCAGTTGATGCTGATAAAATTCCATTGAATTTAAAAGTAGGAAATAAAGAAACTGGCGAAACCTATATGAAAGCTGATGCATATTATCAAAAAGGTATTAGTAAAGATGGTAAAGCATATGCGTTTAATAAAATAGCAATAGAAATTCAACCTGAAAAACGCAATGAAGCAGGAGAATTAATGCAAAATGCTGAAAAATTATACGCAACTAAAACTAAAGAAGGATATGCATTTGATAAGACAAATGATGATGCAATAATTGACAAATTTAATTCACTAATTAAAGATGGTGTTGATTTTACATTAAGTGCTACAAAAAACACAACTCTTGAAAAATATCCAAATTTAATGCAAGTTGTAAATAAAATTGATAAATCAGCAAATATAGAGATTGATTTTGTTCAATCGCAAGGTGCAGTAATTAAATCTATTCAAAGTCCAGCAGGTAATAAACTAGAAAGTGGAACAGAGCAAATTATGAATTATGCTAAAGATAAAAGTATGGATAGATAAATAATATGTGGGCTATTTAGCCCACTAAAGGACTGATATGAGTGAGAAAGAATTGGAGATTTTTAAGCTTGGTAAGGATTTAGCAAATATTTTATCAAGCAATGAAGCAAAAGCAGATTTAAAAGCTTTATACGATAAACACCCTGAAATGTTTAAAAATCTAATTGAAGTAAAAGAAGTAATACAAGAAGTAGTAAGCAATCCTGAAGTTGTTAAAGAAGCAAAAAACAATATAGATGTTTATGCAATGAAAAAACTTGATAAATTATATGAAAGTAAAGAAAAAATAGGTGATGTAGTTATAGGTAAAAATAACTTAAAAATTTATCATGCTAATAAAATGAGAGTTAGTGAATTAAAAAGAATACAAAAAAATATTAATTTAGAGCAATCCGTAGATGCAGACCCCAACACCCTGCATACGACTATGTTGGAAAAACCTCACGACTTGGAGCTGATGAATAAAAATTCATCTGGTGCAAACGCACTTTCTACGGATAATAAAGACATTATACAAGAAAATAATAAAAAGTTCTTTAGTGAAAGCTTAAATAAAGCAATAGAAAAAGGTGTGGTAAAAACCAGTAGCGAAAATAACAAGAAAGAATGGGAGAAATGATGAGAGTATTCATAGCTGAAAAACCTGAATTAGCAAGAGTGATTGCAAATAATTTAAATGAAAATACTGTTAAAAATGATGGATATATTCAAAAAGGTAATGATATTGTTACTTGGGCTTTTGGACATATTTTAGAACTTTTTATGCCTGAAGACTATAAGCAAGATTGGGGCAAGTGGAATATAAATGATTTGCCACTACAAATTGATGAGTTTAGATACAAGCCTAAAGACAGCTCTAAAAAGCAGCTTAAAATAATTTGTGATTTGTTAAAAAAAGCTACTGAAGTTATAAATTGTGGTGATGCAGATGAAGAAGGTCAAATTTTAGTAGATGAAATAATAAATTATGCAAACTATAAAGGAAGCGTAAAGAGATTATTATTACATGATTTAACTGATAAAGGTGTTAAAAAAGCTTTAAGTGAAATTAAAAATAATAGCGATTTTAAAGGTATTAGCGAATGTGGATTTGCTAGAAGCCAAGCTGACTGGATTGTTGGAATCAATCTAACTCGTGCATATACTACTATAGCTCAAAGTAGTGGATATAAAGGTGTTTTAAGTGTTGGTCGTGTTCAAACTCCTATTTTAGCTATGATAGTTGCTAGAGATTTGGAAAACGAAAATCATAAATCAAGTTACTATTATACTTTAACAGGAGAATTTGAAACAGAAAATTTAAAATTAAAAGCTAATTTAAAAACAAGCGAAAAAATTGTTGATGAAGTGGTTGCAAATGATATAAAATCAAAATGTGAAAATAAAGAATTTGATTGCATAGTTAATCATGAAAACAAAATAGAAAATCCACCACTACCATATAATTTGCTTTTGCTTCAAGCTGAATGCTCTAAAATATTTAACTATAAGCCTGATAAAACATTAGAAATTACACAAAGTTTAAGGGAAAAACACAAGCTAATATCTTACAATAGATCAGATTGTCAATATTTACCAGAGAATTTGCATAAAGAAAGCCCAGAAATTTTATCAGCTATAAAAAATAATCTAACAGGTTTTACAAATATTATAAATAATTCTGATACTAGTATTAAAAGTAGTGCATTTAATGATAACAATATAACGGCTCATTATGGTATTATTCCAACGGAACAAAAAGTTGATATAAAAGCTTTAAGTAAAGATGAATTAAATGTTTATGAAATGATAGCAAAAAGATTTGCATTACAATTTTTTAAACCTAAAGAATATTTGCATACTAGTGTAGTTTTTAAGTATGATGAATATGAATTTAGCACAAGCTCAAATAAAACTACATTTGCAGGTTTTAGCGAATTTATTGATACTAATGATAGCGAAATTAATACCGATGAAGAGCAAGAAAACGAAGAGTATTCACAAGATCTAAGCACACTTGAAAACTGCAAATCTTATTCAAGTAATATAAATATAAATAAAAAACAAACTAAACCTAGACCATTATATACTATGGCAACTTTATTAAAAGATTTAACAAGTGTAAGTAAATATGTAAAAGATGAAAAAATAAAAGCACTTCTAAAAGAAAAGGATAAGGATAAAAAGGGTGAAAGTGGTGGCATAGGCACACCAGCAACAAGAAGTGAGCATATTAAAAAGTTATTTGAGCGTGGATATATTGTTGAAGTTAAGAAAAAGATTAAATCTACTGATTTAGGAAGAAATTTAATAAAGCTATCACCTAAGCTTCTGACAAGTCCTGATATGACTGCGTTGTGGTTTGAAAATCAAAAAGATATAGAAGCTTTTAAATTAAGCAGAAATGATTTTTTAAGAGCAGTATTTAATGATGTAAAAAACGATATAGAGAGTTTGAAAAACAATGATGATTTAAAAACATTTGCAAGTGATAATGCAATAGATAAAACATATCCATGTAAAGTTTGCAATAATGGTTATATGCAAAGAAGAAAAACAAAAGATGATAAATATTTTTGGGGTTGTTCTAATTATAAGGGTGGTTGCTCCAAAACATATAATGATAAAGCTGGAAAACCTGATGGTTATAATGCAAATATTTATCCTTGCAAACAATGTGGTGCTGGAGTATTAGAGCGTAAAAAATCACAAAAAGGTAATTACTTTTGGGGTTGTTCTAATTGGCGTAATGGTTGCAAAGCAATGTTTTATGATGATAATGGAAAACCTAAAAAATAATGCAATTTTTTAACTGTTCTTGTTTAGATGATAGAAAGCAATTTAAAGATAAGATAAGGAGTGATTTTTCTTATCTTATCCCTTTTATAGAATATTACGAGAGTAATTATTTAGTATGCTATCAAATTGATAAAATTGCTATATTAGTAACTGATGATACTTATAAGCTATTTAATATGCTGAATATTATTAAAGAAACTAATGTGTGCGATTATTTTTCATTAAATGATAAAAAAATATATTTACTTACAATAAGCGTTTCATTATATTACAATACTATAAAGTTTGATATAAATAATTACTTATATTGTAGTTTTCGTGATGATATTATTAATACTTATGGAAGAAATACAACAATAAGAACATTTATTTTAGAAAATAGCCTATATGATATATATGGTTTTATGAATAATAAAAATAAGTATCCAGCAACCTTAAAGCATTTATGTAGTTTAAATAAGCATTTTGCATATACATATTTATCATTTTTAAACTCAAATGTAGCTAAAGATATTTTATATGATTTAAAAAATGCTAATGAAGAAGATTTTATAAGCTATTATATGAAAATAGAAATAAAACTATTAGAAAACACACCAAACAAACAAGAATTATTAAAATTAAAATATCCGAATAAAAATATACCTAAAGTAGTAAATAAAATTGATTTAGCAAAATCAAAAGCATTATTTAATTTAGAAAAATATTTAAGTGCCACACACTATAAAAGAGTATGGCATAATGTTTTAAAACTAAATTATGATGATTATGGAAATTATTCAAAAGAACGAATATTATCTAATTATATGTTTAAGTTTAATGATTTTAAAATAGATTTAAATTATAGTCTTGATGATTTTAGAATACTATTATCAGATTATATAAAACTATCAATATCGCTTAAAAGACCTATTAATTTAGATATAACTTCAGTAAAAAGACTTAAATCGCTACACGATGATTTAGTGGTTGAATATGACTATAAAATAGCTAAAAAGAACAAAATGGTTATTAAAAAAGATAATCCATTCTTAAAGTTAAAATTACCTGATAATTTTAAAATGATTAAAACTAATTTTGATTTAATCCAAGAAGGTAGAAGAAATAAAAACTGCGTTGCTTCTTATATAGATAAAATCAATAGTGAAAAATGTGGAATTTTTACTTTAGATTATAAGTATAAGCACTATACAATAGAGATTATAAAATATAGAAATAAGTATTACATAAATCAAATAAAAACATTTGCAAATGAAGAAGCAAGTAAAGAAGTGGTTGAGTATGTTAAGGCATACCTTAATTAAGATATTTTTGAAAAATTATTTTAATTTATTTTAATTTATTTTATGTTAAAATAAATTAAAATAATTGAAAGGAGATAAGATGTCAGATTTTGTAATTTTAGAAAATAAAGAACAAGCATTAAAATACCTTGAAAGCTTAAAAGATACTATGAGTGAGAATATTTATCAAAAGATACAGATGGGTTTGCATAAATCATACGATAGCGATGATGAAGGAATAATTACTGAAAAATCATTAAGAGATCATATTGAATATGAAAACTTGATTGAATTAGGAAAAACTAAAGAAGCTGATGTTTATAAAAGTGAAAAGATGACCGAAAATATGAATATTTATTTAAAAGCCGAAGGTATTGTTAGATGAATAAACCTATAGCTTTATTTTTGGCAGGTGCAAATGGAAGTGGGAAATCTACTTATAGGTTTGCAAATAAAATTGAATTTTTAAATTTAATAAATATAGATCCAGATAAATTTATTAAAGATAATAATGGCAATAATGCATTAGGCTCTAAGTTGGCTATAAATACATTTAATGCGTGTATTAAAAATAAAATTTCTTTTTCTATGGAAACTACGCTTTCAGGTAAAAGTGTTTTAAATAGAATAAAACAGGCTAAAAACAATGGTTTTAATGTCAAAATGATATATATTGGGCTTGATAACTCTAATCTTAATATACAAAGAGTTGAAGCAAGGGTTAATCGTGGTGGGCATAATATTGAAACTAATCTTATTATTAAAAGATATAAAGAAAGTAGATTAAATTTAATAAAATCACTGCCACTTATTGATAACTTAAAACTTTACGATAATTCAACAAATAAATTAATTAAATGTTTAGAAGTGGATAAGCAAAAATTAATAGATTTGAATACGCCATTGAAAAAATGGGTTAGTGATGTGTGTTCTAATATATTATTTAACGAAAACGGTAATTTATGTTTGCCTATTAAAAATATTGAAAAAATGACTGATATTGGTAAAAATAAAGATATAAATAAAGAACTTTAGATGTGGAAAATATTTTTTTTCTTTATTGATTTCTATTATTTGTTTTGCAAATGAAGAAGTTAGTGAAGCGATTGGGTGTGTTAAAATATACCTTTAATTAAAATATTTTTTAAAACAATCATTTCAAGTTATATAAAGTTATTTTAAATTAAAATTAATTTAAATATTATTTAAGGAGAATTTAATGAAAAAATATAAAATTTTAGTAGCATTAGCTACAGCGACACTTTTTATCTCTTGTGGAGAAGATATTAATAAACCAAATTTCGGACATGAATATGTTAGTAAATATATAAAACATTGTTTATTTTTTCAAGCAAAAACTGATACTACTATTACTTCTATTGTTGCTGAAGATGGAAAATGTGGATTAGAGATCCCTATAAATATGCATAATTTTTGGGATGTATCGGAAAACGGTAATGAAATGATTAAATATGGCTATTCAACAGAATTTACAGACAAAGGTGTGAAAAATACCAAATCAATAATAGAAAGAAAAAAAATTGAAATTAAATTGAAAGAAGGGGAAAAATTTTACTTCGTTTCAGGTTGTTATCCTATAAAAAAATTAATATTAGAAACAGATATAGGTAAATTTGAGTATAAAGATCTCAAAAAAGATGATAAAAAATAAATTAATTTTTATTTTACTATTGCCTTTTATTTGTTTTGCAAATGAAAATGCCTATGATGCGTTATTTGTTAAATACTCTAAAATACATAAGATTCCATCGCAGCTTTTGTGGGCAATAGCAAAAACTGAAAGTAATTTTAATCCAAGTGCGATAAATAAAGCAAACGACAATGGCACTTACGATATAGGTTTGATGCAAGTTAATTCTATACATGAAGAAAATTTAAAAAAATTAGGTTTAACATTAAATGATTTGTATGATCCAGAAATTAATGTGCGATATGCAAGTGCATATCTAGCCAAATGTTTTAAAAAATGGGGATTTAATTACAAAGGTCTAAATTGTTATAATGGTAGAATTTCAAATAACAATTACAATATAAAGGTTTTAAATAAATTGCGAAAAAAACAAAAAATAGTATATAAAAATACTAATGCAATTATTAAATAAAGGGGGTAAAATGAATACTAGAGAAGATACTGCATACATACTTACTCAATTAGGTTATGAAGTTGATAGATATTTTAGATTTAAATTAAGAGATGAAAAAACTGCAAGTGCTTCAATCAATCTTAATGGCAGAATTAAAGATTTCGGTAGTGGTTGGTATGGTTCTTGTGTTGATTTATTGTGTGAATTTCATAATTATTCTAAAAAGGAAGCTTTTGATAAAGTAAATGAATTTATGGGTGTAAATAATAAACAATATGCACTAAGCGAACCTAGTTTTAAAGAAAACAAGGAGCATTCATCGCTATCTATAAGTGAAGATTATATATCTAATTACGAATTGCAAAGAAAAGAAAATTTTACTCGTTATAGCGAACTTTTAAAACAAACATTGCCAAATATTGATAATCACAAAAGAATTGAATTAGCTAAAAAATATCAGATAGGATATTCTAAAGAATCAGATAGGTTAATAATGCCTATTCGTGATCTTGATAATAAGGCTATGACTTTATGGAAATATAATCCTAGTCCTAAGCCATTCGTGGGTAGTAATAAAGAATTAATACAGTTACCAAAAGTAATGTTTTCAAAAGGTAAAAAGCGTTGCCCTTTTAATTTAAACGATCTTAATGAATATAGAACTAATTTAAATAAAGCTATTTTGGTTGTTGAAGGAGAAAAAGATTGTTTAAATGCAATTGCAAATGGATTTAGAGCGATCACTCTTGGTTCTGCTACAAGTTTAGTAGAAGATAAATATATTCATCTTTTTAAAGATACTAATATAACTATTTGTTATGACTATGATGATGCTGGGAAGAATGGAGCAAAAGCACTTGCAGAACAACTTAAAAATACCTGCAAAAAGATAGAAATTTTTGATTGGGAGCAAGTATCTAAGCAGTTTAAAATTGAATTGTCTAAAGGTTTTGATTTTACTGATTTTATGAAAATAACAAATGAAAAAAAACATAATGATAAAACAAAAGATAGGGGAAATTAATGCAAAATAAAGATTTTAATCAAGAAATAGATTTATTAGAAGATGGAGAAGTGGTTGCAATTTATAGTGAAGAAGAAGCTAAAAAATTAGGTATTATTGACTTTTTGGAAAGTGCTGGTGATATTAATGAGTGATATAAAATTCAATAACTCTAGTGCTGATAAAAATCATCAATATATTGAAGATTTTACAAATACACTTATAAAATCATTAGAAAATAACACTGCACCATGGATACAGCCATGGAAAGCAACAGGTCTAAAAAATAATCCACATAATGCTATTACAGAACAAGAATATAACGGTTGTAATGCTTTGTTATTAGAGATAATTACTGCTGAAAAGGGATATAAAGATCCTAGATGGCTAACCTTTAAACAAGCAAAAGATCTAGGTGGGTTTTGTTAAAAAAGGCGAGAAAGGCGTTCCTATTAGGTTTGTTAGTGTTATTGAACCTAAAACAACAGATTTAGAAAAAGAGATGGAAGAAGGACTTATATCTTTAAATGATGATAAAAAATATATAGTTAAGCATTATACTTTATTTAATGCAGAGCAAATAGAAAATATGCCAGAACGAAAACAATTTAAAGTAGATCCTAATTTTGAATTTAAATCAATTGAAAATGCAGAAAAAATATTGGCTAATTCAGGAGCTATTATTGAGCATAAACTAGGCGATAGAGCATATTATAATCCTTCATTAGATAAAATAGTATTACCTGAAAAACAGCAATTTAAAAACGAAATGGGTTATTATAGTGTAGCATTACATGAATTAGGTCATTGGACAGGACATAAAAATAGATTAAATAGAAATTTAGAAGGTGGTTTTGGTAGTGAGCAATACGCAAGAGAAGAATTGAGAGCAGAAATTGCTAGTTATATGTTATGTAAAAAATTAAATATTGATTTTGATCCTAGCGAACATTTATCATATATTAATTCATGGAAAAAGATTATAAACAATAATCCAAATGAATTATATCAAGCAACAAAAGATGCTTTAAAAATAGTTGAATATGTTAGCGATTTTAGTATTGATAAAAATATCAAAAAAGAAAATGCTATATCAAAAAATGTTATGGATAATGTATTAAAAAATGTATTAAATAAAACAAAAGGAAGCGATATTGAAATAGCTAAGTAAAACTACTTAGCTATGAATTGTTGTAGTATTTGATTTTTCTTCTAATAAATAAACTGATAACATGATTGTAAAGTATGCAAGTAAGTATGCACCAGAATTTTGAGCCAAACTATACCCTGTTAATGCATTACATATATTTAAAAACAATAAACCACCAGACCCAATAAAAGAAAGAGATCTAGTATTGCTAAAAATGCTGAAAAATATAAATAAAATAATACATGTATAGTTTAATGCATCAAAGCGAGTTGAATAATCGTTACCAAAGATTGACTCACAAAATTTTACAAAAAATATCAATTCTTCCATAGACAAATTCCTTTTTTTATGTTTAATTTTATTCTACCATAAAAAAATAAAAAAGAAGATAATGTGTGTTGGTGGAAGCATTATATTGTTAATTTTCTTTTTTATCTTCTAGTATAAATCCATAGCTATTTAAAAATAAATATCCTAAATAAAGCCAAAATAAAAACATTATAATGTTTTCAAAATCTTTAATTTCATCTAATCTTAGCAAAAGGCTTATAATTAATTGATAGGAAAATAATTTTATACCAGCAGTATATAAGATAAATAAAATTTTACGCTTAATTCCTATTCTTTTAATATGATAAATATTATTAATTATAACAAGTAAAAAAACAATAATAGTAATTATATGTATTTTTGCCTCATAATCAGTTGTAGAATAATTTCTTAGAAACAAAAGTATTAAAACAAAAATATCAATTAAATTAATATATTTTAAAAATTTAAAATATATTTTATTCATTATTATTCCTATTGATTATTGCATTATATAATTTTCTTGTAGCACTTTCTCTTAAATCTTTAATAGCATCTTCATCAAGTAATAAAAATTCATGAAATTTTATTTTATAATATTTTTTAATTAATGGAAAACTCCCAAAAAAATATTCATAAATAAAAATAATTATCAATATAATCGCAACAATTGAAAGCATAGCTGATATAGCAATAAATATTGGCATTATAACTCCTTTAATTTTTCTTCATATTGAGTTTTTATAAAATTAATTAAAATTTTACTCTTAAAATTAGTTTGTCCATACTTTAAAATCATTCTAATACAATAAGTATCATCTATTATTTTATATTTAGAATTAGAGCCAAATTCACAAATATATAATTTCTCACTTCTAAGTAAGTGTTGCAATGAAAATTTTTGACCACGCTCTTTTTCTTTATAAAGTTCATTATGTTTTGGAATCTGTATTACAGGATTAGATACTATATGTATCTTTATATTGTTATCGGTATCTATAAAAACATAATCTTCATATTTATTGTTAATATAATCATTAGCAAAAATATAAACTAAATATACGATTATAATGATAGGTAAATACTCAAAGATTTTTTTTATTTGCATAATTTTCATATTAATTCTTTTAATTCCAATTTAATTATTATTAATCCTAATATATTAAATAATGTTAATACTGTAAAAAATATAATTGCATAAAACACTATAAAAATAGTTACAGGGTATAGATTTTTGTAATCTAAAATTACAGCGTATTGTGCTATATACGCTCCGAGAGTCATTATTAATATAAAGCTTGTATATATTGTCATAGCATCCCATTGTTCTTTAAGTGTTCTACCTATTACAAACCATTTATAGAAGAACAAAAACATATACATAATAGGTATTAAATATATAAATATAATTGAAGCAAAATCATTACTTTGATATGCATAAGGCAAAACTTCTGTAAATAATGTTTTAAATGTATTCAACATTGTTTTCTCCTTTTGTTAAATTCTAATTTTATGTGATATGAGCATGGAATATGATCTGATAAATCATCAATATCTTTTTTAATTTTATTTAGTGCTTTTTGTAGCTCTTGTTTATCTATATTTTGATTTGGATATGTTAAATATGATTCACTATGTTTTTCCAAGTTTAAAAAGGTTTTATATAATGATCTATATAGAATTTCTAAAGGCGTATTCTTAGTTAAGCTAAGTAATATATTTTTTAATTCTTTTAGCTTTCTATCTCTTGTATAGTTTATTATATAATGAATAAACTTAGGTGATAAAGATTTATCAAATGGAAAGCTACTCAAAAACTCACCATGCACTATATTGTTGCTACATCTTGCGATTACTACTGTTAGACTCCAAATATCTGCGAAAACTTCAATAATATTTTCTACCACATTAGGTTCTTTCTCTATAATTTCTTTTGAAAATTTTCTTTTCAATTTGGTAAGAAAAACAATCATACTGTCTCCTTATTAAGTATTAAAATATTTTATTTTTCTATATTTTCTATATTTTTATATTTTGTTTTATCTTTAAACTTAAATTTATTTTGAAATTCATCTTGCTTATTTAGTGTATTACTTTTAAGGCTCTCTGTTTTAAACTCATCTTTGGTTAATATTTTATATTTAGATTTCTGCTTTTGCTTTAAAGGTTGCAAATGCTTTTCGCTTTTATCTTTTATAGATACTTCCCATATATTTTTATAAGTGGTTAATTCATAATATTGAAATTGTTTATTAGGTAATTTTTTCTTAGCTGTCACTTTTGCTTCTAATTGATCAGTCACAGCAAAATAGCATTTATCACCTACGCATACATTATTGTTATCTACAACTTCTTTTAAGTCTTTGCCCCACAATATAAATTCTTTATCATTTTTATCCTTCATTTTTACATAAAAGCTTGGCTCATTATCTTCTTTAAAATCATATAATGCATCACCGAAACTTACCACTTCATGATAATTCATATATTTATCTTTTTCTTTATACACTTTAGGAGTTAAATTAATTTTAGTTTTTATTGTTGCAGTTGCTTCTACTTTTAAAGCATTGAGTTCTAGTGCAAATAATTTTCTTAAATCTTGCAAATCCTTTTTTCTTATATGTTGTCTTTTACCAAAATTATCTTTTACTTTTAATACAACATGGCAATGTGGATTATCTGTATCTTTGTGCATAGCTACTAGAAAACTATTATTAGGATACTTAGTTTTTAAAGTCTTTGTTAAAGCTTCTTTGATTTTTTCTACTGGTGCATTTTTATGATCTTTCATTGAAAATATGATATTGTGTGTTTCCTTTATTTGCTTTTTATTTTTACTTGTATCATATTCAAATTCATCATACGCTAAAAAATTTTCAATAGCTTCATTATTGTTATTATATATATTGCTATCTTGATCAAATAATTCCAACTTTTCTTTTCTTGAAATGTAATTTAAATGCCGTTTCAAGCTTTTTGCATCATAGCATGAACTGGCTATTTTAATCATAACTTCAGTATTTTTTTTACTATTAATATATGTTTTATGTAATGTGCGTTTTTTATAATTTTTAGGAAGTTTTGCAACTTTTTCTTTTTTAATAAATACTTTTTTAGCTCTTAATTCTTCATCTTCTAAATATATTTTTTTAGCCATTTAATCTCTTTGTTAAAGCCATATAGTCTGATACAATTTGCTTTATTGTTAGTTTAATTTCATTGTTTGTATCTTCTACAATTTTATTAAATTTTTGCATGTCAGGACTAAAGTTATCAAATCTTTTTTCATTTAAAACTTTTGCAATTTGATTTATATTTACACCTATTTTTTTAATTTCTACAATAGCTTTCATTAGTTCATTAAATTGATTTTTGCTAATATATTTTTCATCTTTTAAAGATGATAATATTAAATATTTAGCTTCTTTAGTTATTGAATTAAAGCCGTGTATTTTTCTAAAATTTTCTAATGTTTCATACTCATCTTTGCTTATGAAAATTCTAATCTCTTTATACTTGGTTTCCACATCTTTAATATTTTCATCTTTTAAAAATTTATAATTCTCCTTAATACATATTAGTATAAGCTCATGTATTACTTGAGTATATGAAACTCCTTTAGTTTCTTTTAACTTATCTAAATATTCAAGTGCATAATCTTTTAATCTAATTGTAGTTTTTTTAGAGCTCATTTTTTCCCACTAGCATATAAAATTAAAATATGGTTGACTATTATTTATTTTTTCAAGCATAGATACAAATTCTTCGGCAATTAACTTTGGGTGACTTAAAATATTTACATTTTTAGAAACGGTATCTATATCCATTGAATAACATTTTGAAGTATCCACTAGAGTTAAATGAACACCCAAATCTTGATGAAATTTAAATTCAAGTTTATTTAAATTATCACAATCTTTTGCATTATAAAAAAATTCGTTTTCGGTTACTCTAACTTTAAAACCATAACGATATTTATCATCGAATCTTGGTCTTATATTTTTTGTTACTAAATCTGCATGATAGTCTTTATAGTTCTTTTGTTCTTCTAAAAAATTATTTTTTATAGTTTCAATATCTAATAACTTAATATCTATTTTAGGAAAATAATTTGACATTATTTTATAAAGACTTTGTCTGATAATGCAACGAATTTCAAAGCGTTTGCTATGACTATATAATAATGGAATTAATTGCTCTGGATGATTTATGGTTTGCTGTGTATAATCATCATATCTAAAATGAAAAGAAAGGTTATGTAAAATACGACGTGTAATAGTTTTAAAATCAACATTATTTAATTTATTTATAAAATTTTCAAAATCTTCATGTTCAACTAATTTAGTAACACTTCCTAAAGTTAAAATATCATTCTTAATTTTATCCATATCTATTCCTTTCACGCTAATAACATATAAGAGCTAACAGCAGTTTTGACAATAGTATAAAAAAAGTGTATGGCACTTTTTGGATACTTTGTCTATCCTGCCTAACCTTATTTTATTCTAAAATTAATAATAACTTTTTTAAGTAAATAGAAATATTAAAATATTAAAATTATAAGATATAAATTAATTAATAAAAAGATTTTTTTATTAAAATAATAATTATTTTGTGATATAATAAATAAAATTATTCAAGGAGATATTATGTATTCAAAACAAGATCAAATTATTGCATCGTTAGAAGAAAAACTTAAAGATGCCAAGCAAAAGAAAAAAGATTTAGAAAATAAATTTTTTCTTGAATTAGGTAAGCAAGCAATGATGCTTTTAGAAAAAGAAAAAGAATTCTATTCTTTATTTGATGAGTTATGTAAAAAATATGATTTAAAAATAATAAATGATTTATCTATAAAGGAGAAAGAGCATGAAAGATAAATTTGAAAGCATTACAATAATATCAGTTGAAGATATGGATAAAAAAAGACAGGATATATTTTCAACTAATAAAGAATTTAAAGATAACGAAAAAAATGCATTGCTTCAATCTTTAGCTATGTTAGATGATATTATTAAAGCCAGTGCAAAAGAAAATTTAAAATTCCCCAACGAGTTTATAAAATTAAAAATAAAGCTCAATGGAAAAGAGCAAGAACTAAATACTCCTTTAGGCGTTGGGGCATTTAGTAAGGATTTAAACCACTTGATAAATTTATCAAATACGAATTTAAATAAAGAAGTTGCAGACAAAAATACAAACAAACAAGTATTTGAATTGTTAGAAAGATTTGGCGAAGGTGGTAAGTTTAAACAACCTGAAAAACAAGAAAATTTTAAAAATATATTTAATGATTTACGCTCAATAAATTTACACGATGAAGAATTAAATGGAGTTTATCAAGCTACTTTAGATTTTTTTGAAATGTTTAAAGATGGCAATGCAAAAGTTATTGATAATTCCAAACAAGCCATTTCGTTAAAAGAAGCACAGGCTACACAAAAACTTAAAGAAAACATTGTAGAAATTATAAAAGAAAATAAAGTTGCTAATGTAAAAGAGAGTCAAAAAGACATTTCAAAACCTATACATAGATAAAAGGAAAAAAGATGAATTATATTATTAATAAAGAAGCTGATTTTTATATAGAAAAATTAAAAAAACATCTACAAGATAATTGTTTTTTAGACACAAAAAAAGATAGTAAAAAAAATGTTTTTGATTTTTTCAAATGTGGTATTGATTATATGATTGATATTTTAGAATTAAATAGATTAGAACTTAATTATGAAGCTTATGGTTGTTCTATTAATGCAGAAAGTATTTTATGCTTTAATGAATTAGATAAGTGGAATGCTAAAATAGAATATGTAGCAGATAAATATAATAATATAGGTTTTTTTCTTTATATTTGTAAATTTGAATTAAAAGATTTTACATTAAATGAGTTAAAAAAACTAGATATAGATAATATTGTTAAACACGCAACAGAACACGCAACAGAATATGAATGTATAAAAAATAATAATATTTTTAAACTTGAATTAAATGATAAAATCACAAAAGAGAATTTAATAAATTGCATTATTTTTTATAGCAGAATTTATATTTTACTAAGAATTAAAAGCTCAGAAATTATTGAAAACATAATGTTTAAAAATACTAACATATCTAATAAAAACGATGTAATCAATTGGTAAAATGCAATGTTACTTTTTAAACAATAGAATATATAAATATAAGCATGGCAGTTAATAAAGCATATTTAACTTGTGATAAAACTCCATCTGGTGATGAAGTATATACACCTTTTTATGCAGTAGAACCATTACTAGAATTTATTCCTAAAAGCAAAACAATATGGTGTCCATTTGATAAGGAATGGTCAGCATTCGTTCAGCTTTTTACAAAAAATGGTAATAAGGTAATCTACTCTCACATTGATGATAGTAGGGGGGGGGATTTTTTTTATTATGAACCTAAAGAACATTACGATATTATTATTTCAAATCCACCGTATAGCAAAAAAGATAAAGTCTTGAAAAAGTGCTACGAGTTAAATAAACCATTTTGCTTATTAATGCCAATAAATGCATTGCAAGGTAAGGCTAGAGTAGATTTATTTTTAAAATATGGGTTAGAACTAATAGTTTTTGATTTAAGGATAGATTATCACACTAATAGAAATTTTGAAAAAACGACTAAGGGAAATCATTTTGGTAGTGCTTATTTTTGCCATAATGTATTAAAAGAAAAAATGATTTTTAAAAAAATTAATAAATACGAGAAAAGTTTAAAATAATATGGCAGTTTTTTGGCTGAAGTATCTGCCATATATTAATTATTATAGCCAAAAAATATTAATAAAATTAAAAACATAATAAAAAAATGTTATAGATATATTCTAAACTAAAATAATTTAAAATAAACTATTTTAAATTATAAATTAATATAAATTCCAGACAAGTATTAATAAAATTCAGACTAGTGCATAAGATTACGGACTAGTCTATTTTATAGAGCAGACTAGTGTCAGACAAGCGTTAAAAATACTTAAAATTCATTACTTTTTTTGCTATTTTTTAAATTTTAATAATTTTTATATGTAAAAAATATACAGACTAGTCAGACTAGTCTATTTTATAGAGCAGACTAGTGTCAGACTAGTGTCAGACAAGTAACAGACAATTAAAGTATTTTAATTATCATCTAATAAATCTATATTTATATTTTCTATGTCAACATAATTTATGAAATTACCATCAGAATCAATATTAGCTAATTTACCGCCTTGTGTGCCTATTCTTTTTAACTTTAATACTTCTTTAACATATCTTGCAAGCTGTTTATCTGTAACCATAACTTCTAAATTATTTTTTAGTAATTCAATTATTTCTTTATATGTTTTACCACATTGTAATGCAATAATTATTACTTCTTTGATTTCATCAAATATTTTAAAACGCATTTCTTCGTTATATGTTTCTATTTCATTCTTTAAAGCTTGTTTTAATTTGGGTAATTTTTTCTTAATATCGCTTATGTTGGCTTTATGTAACGGTGTAAGTTTATTATTTTCTTCTTTCATATTTTTCCTTTTACAGATCCTTAATGCTTAACTCGTTTATATCTATATGCTTAATAAATTTTCCTTCATCATCAATATAAGCAAATTTTCCACCATTGCCTCCAAATCGTTTAATTTTTAAATATTCTTTTAAGTAATCAGAAATTTGTTTTGCTAAAAGATCATTATTTTTTATAACAATAGAAGTATCATATATTGATTTAAGTTTTACATTATTATCTTTCATATAAGCTCCTAATTTTCACTAACCTAATATCTTTTCTTAAAGACAAAATAAATAAAACTAATGGAAATAAAAAAGTGGCTCCGGATGTAGGATTCGAACCTACGACCAAGCGGTTAACAGCCGCCTACTCTACCGCTGAGCTAATCCGGAATAAGTAGTAATCGTTAAGTAAAAGCGTAATAATAGCCAAGAAAATTTTGTTTGTCAAGAGTTTTTTGAAAAAAATATAAAAAAATGTGAAATTTAATAAAAAATGCTTTTAGTCAAAATGATTTATTGACTTAAAAGCACTTATAAATTATAAGTTTTTAAATAGCTTATAAGCAGGATTTATAAGCAATGCAGCACAAAATGCTTTTGCAATATCAGTTACTATGAAAGGATATAACCCTATACTAAGTATTTTATCCTTAGGAACATAAAAGCTTAAAATAAATAAGCCACAAATATAAAGCACCGCAGTAGCTACTAGAGCATATAAACTTAACGCAAAGACATTGTTTATATCATGGTCTTTAGCTTTTCCCATAATATAACCCATAGCAATCAAACCAAAAATATACCCACCACTAGGGCTTAAAATTGCGTGCAAACCACCACCGCTAGCAAACACAGGAAAGCCACACAAACCTTCTAAAAACCATAAAATCAAACTAAATAAAGCTAGTCTTGAGCCTAAAGCATAAGATATAGTTAAAACCACCATAGTTTGCATAGTAAAGGGTATGATGTCTATGCTTATTTTTAAATTAGCAGCAAATGCTATTAAAATACTTGCTAGTAATACTTTAGCTGTATTGCTTGCAGTATTTTTCTTTAAGCAAAAACTTTTTAAAGCTGCTAACATAATCCCTCCTTTGTAAAATTAAAAAATGATTATATACTAAAAATAATATTTATAAAGGAAGAATTATGAAAAAACATTTAATAGCCACTAGAGTAGGGGCGTTTTATTTAGAAGATGATAAAATTACGCCTTTTATTTACGATGAAGCCCCGACTGATTTGATTAATCATTACACAAGCAGAATAAATCATAGCTCAAGAATTAAAAATCCTTGCGTTAGGCGTGGATTTTTAGATGGTTCTAAGGATAGATTAGATGATGAGTTTATAGAGATTTCTTGGGATAAGGCCTTTGAATTAATTGCAAATAATCTTAAAAAATATTATGAAGAATACGGCTCTAGCAGTATTTATGCTGAAAGTTACGAATGGGGTGGGGTAGGTAAAATCGGCTGGGGTAGAATGCTAATTCATAGACTTATCAATGCTCTTGGTGGTGGGGTCTTTGAGTTAGGAGATTATTCAACCGGCTCTGCAATAGCTAGTATGCCTTATGTTTTTGGCTCATCTTGTGTTTATGAAAGAGCAACTGATTATAAAGAAATAATCAAACACGCTAAAGTAGTGGTGTTTTGGGGAGCTAATCCTATTATTACAAGTAAAATTGCTCACGATATTCCTATGCACGAACACGAAAAATATCTAAAACAAATGGCTGAAAATAAAGATATTGAAGTAATTTTTATAGATATTAGAGCTAATGAGAGTGCAAAAATGATGAATGCAACAACTCTAACTCCTAATTCAAATTCTGATATGGCAATGGCTATTGGAATGTGCAATTATCTTTATACTAACAAGCTTTATGATAAAGAATTTATAGAGAGTAAAACCACAGGATTTGATACATTTAAAGACTATTTTCTAGGCATAAACGACGGGGTAAATAAGGACTTAGAATGGGCTAGTAAGATTTGTGGTATTAGCAAAACTGATTTAGAAAATCTAGCCTTAAAGCTTAAAAATAATCCTAGTAATATTTTATTAGGTAGGTCAATTCAAAGACAATTAAACGGAGAATTTAACTACCTAGCAATAATTTGCTTAGCTGCTATGTGCGGACATATAGGCAAAGATGGTTTAGGGATTGAGTTTAATTTAAGCAGTGGTTGCAAGGGTGAGAGTGCAAAAAATACAGAAAAATTAAGTGATATAAATACACTTTTAGGCGAAATAAAAGGCAAAAATCATTATATCCCAAGCTCAAGGCTTAGCGAGTGCTTATTAAGGTCTAATACAAAAAGCACTTATAAAGATGAAGAAATCATTTATCCTGATATAAAATTAATGATAAATGCTTGTGGCTCATATCTTACCCATCAGCCAAATAGCAATGAGAGTTTAAAGGCTTTAAATAATCTTGAGTGTATTATCACACTTGAGCCTTTTTGGACGGCTCAAGCTAAGATGAGTGATATTGTTTTGCCTATTGCTATTGAAGGGGAGCGTTATGATATAGAACAAAGCACGAATAAAGAAATAATTTTTGCACTAAAACCTATAAAAGAGCCTTTTTATAACGCAAAAAGTGATTTTGAAATATGCAAAGAAATAGCAAAAAGATTTAATAAATCTTATGAATTTTGCCACGATTTAGATGAATTAGACCTAGTAAAATTGGCTTATTTAGATATTAAAGAAAGATATTTTAAAAAAGGAATAATTTTAAGTGAGTTTGATGAGTTTTTAGAAAAATCTTATGAAAAAGTGCAGGGCTTAAGTGAATTAGAGCCTTTTACAAGATTTAAAAACATAAAAAATATTAATTTAAGTATAAAAAACAATATCGCAAAATACGAGCAAAAAGATGAGCTTTTAAGCGAATATCCTTTGTTTTTAACTTCTGCACATAGTCCTTATAGACTTCATTCACAACTACATAATAGCGATATAAGAGATAGTGAAAATGATTTAGAGCCTGTTTATTTGCATAAAGATTTAGCTATTAAAAAGGGCATTAAACAAGGAGATATTGTAAGAGTTTTTAATGATAGGGGCGAGATTTTAGTGGGGGCTAGAATAATTTGTGATATTAATCCTAATAATATTTTGATTTTTCAAGGTGCTTGGTGGCAAATTGATGGTAAAAGGTGCCTAAATGGAAATGTAAATGTGCTAACAAGCTCAAGCCCAAGTTCAGCGGTATCAAATAGCAACACAGCTCACACTTGTAAAGTAGATATAGAAAAATTTAATGGTATTAAAAACTGGGAGAAAGACTGCTTTAAAGCTCCGAAAATTATTAAGAATTTATAATTTAAATTCTTATTTTAATTATCCTAAAAACTAGGATAATTAAAATTCTTTTTTGTTTAAATCATCTAAAATATTGCTAGCTAGACTATCTACGCTATTTGCAGCTTTATTTGTATCATTTGCAATATTATCATTTTCTTTACTTAGCTCATCAATTTCGCTTATGGTTGTATTGATTAGATTAATTGCTTGAGTTTGCTCATCTATACTCATACCAATATCGTGAATTTGTTGGACTAATAATTTTACATTAGCTTCTACTTGATTTAATGATGAGCTAGTGTTATTAGCTAATTTGCCAACTTCACTTGCAACCACGCTAAATCCACGCCCATGCTCACCTGCACGCGCTGCTTCAATAGCAGCATTTAAAGCTAATAAATTTGTATCTTCTGCAATGCCTCTAATAACATCAATAACGCTTTTTATGCTATCGCTTTGTTGAATGATTTCTTGGCTTTTTTGAGCTACTGCAGTCATTGAGCTTGACATTTGATTGATTGCTACTGCACTTTCTTCAAGGTTGTTTTTAGCCTTTTTGCTACCATTTAATAAAAGCTTCATATTTTCTTTTAAATTATTAGAATTTGATTTTAAAGTATTGCTTATATTTTCTTGAGAATAAAGCATATTTTTAATTTCTTGTTGCAAGGTATTTAGGCTATTTTCTATCTCTCCTATTGGGTTTTTTATATTATTTTTGAAATTCATATTTGAGTATTCTTTTAATAGCTCATCAATTTGGTTAATATCTTTTCCTATTTTTAGTTTTAGAGTTTGCAACATTTCTTTTAGAATTTCTTTTAATTCTTTTATTTTTGGATTGTAAGGTTCGCTGGTTATTTCATTGTTTAAACTACCTTGTTTAATAGAATTTGTAATATTTGTAATTTCATTTATACAGGTTTGGTCTTTTTCATAATTTTGCTTTAGTTCTAATACGGTTGCATTTATTTGCATAGCCATTTTGCCAAATTCGTCTTTGTTGTTTGTGATTATTTTATCTACATCATTACTTTTATATCTTAAAAAATCAAAAAAACTATTAAGACCAGTATTGATTAAAGTAAGGTTTTTAATGATATTTTTAGATATTACATAAGCTAAAAACATATTTAAAATTTGTGCTAATAAGGCTATTATTATTTGAATAATTATTTCTTGTTGAGCTTCAGACTTATTTATATTTGCTTTATTTAGAATTTGATTTGTTATTTCGTTTTCTAATTTTTTATAATCTTCTATCACATTAGTAGCTACTTGGAAAAATTCATTTGCATTTATATTAAAATTACCATTTATATTATTATTCATAGTAGTTGATATAAATTCTTGAAGTTTTTTATAACTTTCAAGATTTGAAAGATTTTTTAAATATTCATCTATAAAATTAATTTTTAATTCTTTTAATTCTTTTAATTTTCCAGAAATACTTGTATTTAGGTAACTAATGTTTGAAAAAGTGTTAATATCCATAGTATTTGCATTAAATACTCCGTTTAAAGTCCCCCTTAATAAGCCATATCTTTCTTTTGTAGTAGCTACTAAATTAAGAGCATCGCTTAAACTAGCATAGCTTTCATCAAGACTTTGAGAAATATCTTTAACTTTTTTGATTTGTTGATTTATTAAATTAGTATAATTTTGTAATACTACAGCTCTATTAGCCTTATTATCTACCATATTTCTTAGACTATCAACTTCGTTTTTTAAGTCGTTATTTAAAATAAATTTAGCTCTATGTTCTATTAAAGTTTGTTTATTTGCACCAGCTAAAAATCCTACGCTAAGCCCACGCTCAACTTGTAATAAGTGAATTATTTCGTTGGTTTGAGATATTATCTTTACGCTATCTTGTGCAGTTATTGAAGAATTATATGTCTTATAACTATTTTTAATTAGCAAAATATTATAAATTAATAATATAATTAAAAATGTGCTTGTAAGCAATAAAAGTTTTTTAGAAATAGATATTTTAGAAATCATAAGTCCCCTTAATTAATAGATTTAGATTTTTATTTTAAAGTTTTTTAAAGAATTATATAGATTTTAGGAGAATGGATGAAATTTTTTTTAATTTTTTGTATGTTTTTTTCAACATTACTAGGTAGCTCATTTAAAGGAAGTGATTTTGATGAGTTAAAAAGTATTGATGTAAGAGATTATTATATTAGCGAATATATTGATGGTATGGGTGCTAATTGGGATGGTAAAAAGTTATATAATAATCATAATCAAACTTATGAAATTAGCAAAGATTTTACAAAGGATTTTCCACCTTTTGAGATAAAAGGTCTTTTATTTTGTGGGACAGATTATTATGATACCTTTAATGATGTTATGTTAAACAAGCTTAAATGTGCTAAGTTTTATGTGGTTGATGTCCCTAATCAAAAGGGAGATTTAAAGGATAGATTAAATTATTTAAGAGATTATTTAAAAGAACACCCTAATAAAAATATTACATTCGTAGTTCAGAATGAATTTAATAGTGAAGATGAATTTGTAGATTTTTTTAATGAAGTTATATTAAAAGAATCAGAAGGTGTGTATTTACACAAAAAGAATACTGATTATGATGTTCCAAGACAAGATAAAATAGTGCAAATTAGAAAGTTTTATAAAGATAATTGCGTTATATCAAAAACTAATTTAAACAATGAAGGTAAGCTAATTAATTATGAATGCCAATGGAAAAAGATTAACGCTTTAAGAGCCCTTACTAAATTTACTGATGAAAAATTAAATAATAACGAACTTACAACTATTACTATAGGCAGTGGTTTTAATATTAACGAAATAAATAAACCATTAAACATAGGAACCAAAATTGCATTTAAGTATTACAAACTTGATAAAGATGGAAAACCTATGCATAGCGTATTTATTAGAAGTTTTTAAGGAGTGGGTATGAAAAAATTATTGTTTGTCGCTAGTTTTATTGCTGTATTTTTTAGTGCTTGCAACGATGAAGCTAAAACTACAAGTATTAAAACTGGAGATATATTAACTTTAAAAAGTTGGGATAATCAAGAAATAAAAATCAAAAGAGAAGAAAATGGCTTTAGTTTGGTTGATAGCAATAAAATTTTAATTATTGATATATTTGGGACTTTTTGTCAGCCTTGTAGAGCCGAAGCTCCAATGCTTTTTGATATACAATCAAAGCATTTAGATGATTTAGTGTTTGTTGGATTATCTTATGCAGAAGAAGCTGATAATGAAAAATTAAAAGAATTTGCAAAGAACTATAATGCGTATTATTTTTTAACAAATGATAAAAGAGCAGATTTGATAGTAGAAGCAATAACAGATGATATAAAATATAATACTCAGGTTCAATTACCTTTTAAAGTAATGTTAAAAGATGGTAAATATCAAAAATTAGGAAATGAGTATTTTATTTTAGGTAAAGCCGATGAAGGATTATTAAGAGAAAGTATAAATAAAGCAAAGGAAAATAAATGAAAAAATCTTTAATCTTATTAAGTGTATTAGTGTTGTTTGGTTGTGTAAATACTAACAATGTTGAGGTAGCAAAAGAAGTGAAAAAATTAGAAAATAAAGAATATAAAATATCAAAAATTATAGTTAAAGACACAAATAAAGAATATAGCAATTCTAGTAATTGGTCTTTAATAATTGAAGATAATAAATTAGGAATGTTTGTAGGTTGCAATAGAATTTTTAGTGCTATAAAACAAGAAAATAATAATATTTATTATGAAAATCCAGCAAGCACAAAAATGATGTGCCCTAATCAAGTAATGGAAGTAGAAAACGCAGTTGCTAGTAGTCTTACAAGTATGCAAATAATAGAAAATGGCTTAGAAAACGATAAAGTAAAAATTATTTTTGAATAATGATTTTTCTAGCAAACAAACCAATTAATATTAGCTCTAATTCTTACGCTTTAAAATTAGGTAAAAAATTAGGGCTAAAATTAGGATATTCAGGCACACTTGACCCATTTGCTAGCGGGGCATTACTCTGTGCTGATAAAAAACACGCAAAATTATTTCGCTTTTTAAATCTTGAGCCAAAAGTCTATGAAGCAACGATTTGGCTTGGTGCAGTTAGTCCTAGCTTAGATAATGAAAACATAAGCTTTTGTAGTGTTAAAGAGCCTAGTTTAGAGCAAATTATGCAAGCTTTTGCTAAGTATCAAGGAGATATAACTTACACTCCGCCTATATTTTGTGCTAAAAAAATCAATGGCAAAAGAGCGTATGAGTTAGCTAGAAATGGCGAAAAGGTTGAGCTAAATGAGTGTGTAATGAGTGTGAGAGCTGAGTTTTTGCATTATAATTTCCCTTTTATTAGTTTTAGATTAAGTGCTAGCAAAGGCACTTATGTTCGTTCATACGCCAAGCTAATTTGCGATGAATTAGGTGTAAAAGGGACTTTAAGTGCTTTAAGAAGACTTAGTGAAGGCGGCTTTAAAGAATTTAAAAATTATGATGCTTTTGGAAGTGTTGATTTAGAAGAAAATTTTTATTTAGGCGATATAAACGACTTGCTATTAGGCAAAAAATTAAGCTTAAATGATTTTAAAAAACAAGATTATAAAATTTATAAAATAGATTTAGGAGATTGTTTTAGCATTATTAGATTAGATGAAAAAATAGAATATATTTTAAATAAGGTGGAAAAATGTTAGTAGTATCAAGAAATGCAGGTGAAGGAATAGTTATTGATGGTGGGATTAAAATTAAGATTTTTGAAATAAAGGGCGATTCGGTAAAAATCGGTATAGAAGCTCCTAAACAAACTTTAATTTTAAGAGATGAATTAGTAGATTCTATAAAAGATGAAAATATCCAATCAGCTGCATCTTCAAGTGAATTGTTAGATAGTTTAGTAAGCTCACTTTCAATGTATAAAAAAGATAAATAATGAAAGCTTTTGCAAAGATTAATATATTTTTAAAAATCACAGGCAAAAAGGATAATTATCATCAATTAATTTCAAGATTTTATAGGATTGATAATTTATATGATGAGCTTTATTTTATACCTAAAAACGAAGCTAGGAATTTAGATAAAACTTTAATTCCTAATTCAAATTCTTTATTAAAAATCAATGGAATTACTTACGAAAATGAGTTTAAACAAGATGAATTGATGGATAAATTTTATTTGATAAATGATAATTTAGTAAGTAATTTTTATTCTAAAAGCGATATTTTTTCAAAAGTTTTAAGTTTAGTTGATGAGAATTTAAAACAGGAATTTCAAAATAATTTCGCTTTAGTTTTACACAAAAATATCCCTACTTTTGCAGGACTTGGCGGTGCTAGTTCTAATGCTGCTTGTTTTATAAAACTATTAAATGATATAAAGCCTTTTGATACTAAAGCAATTGCTAGGCTTAGTGGGGCTGATGTGAGCTTTTTTGAAAGTGGGCTAAAGAGTGCTAATGTTAGTGGATATGGTGAGATAATTGATGATTTTAGCGATGATTTATGCGATTTTTCATTAGAATTTAGCACACCTTGTAGCACAAAAGATGTTTTTAGTGAATTTGCAAAAGAGCCAAAATATTATGCAAATGATGAATTAAGTAAATTAAAGACAAAAGAGCTTTTAAATAATTTTACAAATTATGATTTAAACGATTTGCTAAAATCTTGCAATGCTTTATATTCTATCACTTTAGACTATGCTAATAGGGGTTTATTTTTAAGTGGTAGTGGTGGTAGTTTTTTTAAACTTAAATCATAATTTATCTAATTTGTTTTAGTTTAGAATTGTTTATTTTAAACATTTTTGATGAACTTTTTTGAGCTAAATCCAAATCCACAATTACATTGGCTATATTTTTTGCATAATTTATATCAAATTCATATCCGTGCAAATTTGCACTACTTGAGTATAAATATTTAAAATTCTTTAAAAATAAACTATGTTTATTATCATTTACTAATCTAAATGATATTTGGTTTTTATATATAAAGGTTGTTTTTTTAGCTTTTCTTACTTGATTTTTAAATTTATTTGGAACTCTTGCAAGGTTTTTAAGGCTAGTTAGATATGCGCTTGTTATTATGCAAGGTTTATTGATTTCTCTTTTTTTAGCTAAATTAATTTCTTTATAATCTTTACTTAAAAATCCAGCTGTAGTATCGGTTTGTGCTAGATAAATCATTTAACAAAACTTGGAATTTTATTTAATATCATAGTTGTAAAATCTATCATTTGATTCATCATCCAAGGCATTAAGAATATTATTATTACAACAACCAAAATGATTTTTGGTACAAAACTTAAAGTCATTTCGTTAATTTGGGTTGTCGCTTGAAATATACTTATTAAAAGTCCTGCAATAAGTCCAGCTAAGAGCATCGGAAGTGATAATAAAAGTGCTATTTTAAAAGTTGATACCCCAAGTGCAACTAAAGTGCTTTCCATATTAATCCTTATCATCAAAGTGTTAAACAATTTTAGGCAAAATTACTTAACTATAATTAAAACAAGGAAAAACAATTAAAAACGACTTTATTAAATTATTAAAAGAAATAGACATAAACCTTTGGCTACTTGTTTCTATATTTATTACACATTGTGTTTATTGTTTTTTGTTTTTAATTAATGGTATTTTTCCTATGGCTATTTTTAATATTTACTCAATAACGAGTTATTTTGTAGCAATTTGCTTTTATTTAAAAGACAAAATAACAGCAGCGTTTTTTGTAGCATTTGCCGAAATATTTTTACACCAAATTATGGGTTCTTATTATTTAGGGTTTGAAAGTGGATTTAGCACTATTATGATGTGCTTATTTTTCTTGCAATTTACATTTTTTAGCAAGTGGCTTTATAGAATATCAGTAAGTTTATTTTTGCTTTTTAGCATATATGGTTTATATTATTTTAGACATTATTTAGTAGGTGAATATAGTAATAGTCAAGATTTGTTTTTCTATATCAATACATTTTCAAGCTCTGTTTTTATGTTAATTTATGGTGGTCTTGCAACGGTTACTTCAAATAAAAAATTATCCGACTTAACTTATTTGGTTTATAGAGATTTTCTAACAGGTCTTTTTAATAGAAAATACTTTGAAGAAAAGATAATTCCTAACTTCAATAAAGATGAATCACTTTTAATAGCAATTTGTGATATAGATAATTTCAAAAGAATTAATGATACTTATGGTCATGATATAGGCGATATAGTTTTAAAAAGTGTAGCATCAGCAATTCAGTATGAAATGTTAGGGCTTAAAGGCGTTGTTTCTAGATGGGGTGGCGAAGAATTTGTAGTGAAATTAAATGTGAAAAACAATCAAGAAGCAGAATACTATATGAATGTAGTAAAAAATTCAGTTTCAAAACAAGAATTGAAAAAATATAACATAAAACCAACTATAACAATTGGTGGTATTTTTATTAAAAATCCTTGTAAAGATAGTTTTGAGCATTATTTTAAAATTGCCGATCAAGAATTATATTTTGGTAAAAAAAGCGGCAAAAATTGTGTAAATATACAAGTTTCATAATTTTTTTATAATTAAGTTTAATTTAAGAAAAAAAATATATAATTCTGTCTTTATTTCATAAGTGCGGGAATAGCTCAGTGGTAGAGCACAACCTTGCCAAGGTTGGGGTCGCGAGTTCGAACCTCGTTTCCCGCTCCATTATTTTACATATTTTGCCCAGATGGCGGAAATGGTAGACGCAAGGGACTTAAAATCCCTCGGTAGTTTTTACCGTGCCGGTTCAAGTCCGGCTCTGGGCACCATAAGGTGATATAGCCAAGCGGTAAGGCATGGGCCTGCAAAGCCTTGATCCTCGGTTCAAATCCGAGTATCACCTCCAATAAGGCTTTTGCAAAAAATCTTTTATCGCTTGTTTGATAATTTTTCGGGAGATGGCTGAGTGGTCGAAAGCGGCGGTCTTGAAAACCGTTGAGGTGCAAGCCTCCAGGGGTTCGAATCCCTTTCTCCCGGCCACTTCATTTTTAACAATCTTTTTCATTTTATATTTTTTTAAAAAAGTATTTTGTTCTAGCTTTTTTAGCTCCTTTGTTAGAAGAAAATATTTTAATTGAGTGTTGAAAAACACTCAATATATTTTAATTAGAATTTAATTCCGAATTGATTTATTAATAAACCATCAAGCATTCCATTAAATTGGTCTAAAAATCCCATTTCTTTTACTATTGTAAGTGCAAAATAAGATGAAGTGATAGGTCCAGCACTTGTGATTATATTTTTACGAACTACTACAGGCTCATTTAATCTTCTTCCTTTAATTCCTTCTTCACAACCTGGATAGCAAGTAAATTCATCACTTAAAACCCCAGCATTTGCTAAAACTATTGGAGAAGCACAAATTGCTGCTATTAATTTGTTTTGAGAATTTAAATCTTGTAAAATTGATTTGATTTTTTCACTATTTTTAAGGTTTGTCATACCACCAAAACCACCTGCTAGAGCAATTGCATCAATGTTTTTAGTATCAACTTCGCTTAGTTTTACCTTAGCTTTTAAAACCATACCAGTATCTAGTGTAACTTCTAAATTATCATCTAAACTAGCACAAATTACATTTATATTAGCTCCATAATTTTTCGCTCTTAGAAGAATATCAATAATACTAATTAATTCAATATCTTCAGCTCCATTTGCATAGGCACTAAAATATTTTTCATTTTTACTCCTTTTAATTAGATTAGAGAATAATATTAATTAAAATTAAGTAATTAATTGTTAATATTCATTTTCAAATTTTTTAAAAAGGATATTGATGGATACAACAATTCAAGATGTAAAAGCCACAACCACAGAAACTCTGAATAAACTAATTGATTTGCAAAGTGCAGGTTTTGATTTTGAAGGATTTTTCTTAAAATATGGTTTTAAGATTTTAGGTTCAATTCTTATTATTGTTTTAGCATTGTTTTTAATGAAAGTTGTAGGAAAAATTTTAAGAGTTACTTTAATTAAAATTAGCACAGATGAGACTTTAACCAATTTCTTAGTTAAGCTTGTAAAAATTATAATTTTAGTTGTTGGAATTCTAGCAGCACTCAATAATGTTGGTGTTGATACGACTTCATTCGTTGCTTTATTTACAGCTACATCTTTTGCTATATCTTTTGCATTTAAAGAAACTTTATCAAATATAGCTGCGGGTGTTTTGGTTGTAGTGTTTAGACCTTTTAAAATAGGTGATTATGTAAAATTTGGTGCAGGAGAAGGATTTGTATCTGATATATGTTTGTTTTCGGTTACGCTTAGAACATACGATAATACAAATATAATAGTTCCAAACTCAAAAGTTATAAGCGATAATATTTATAATTATTCTCGTGAAAAAACAAGAAGAATTGATTATTCTAAAGTAATTGACCCATCAACTTTATGTAATGTTAGAAAAGAAGTTGAAACAGCATTAGGTCAAAATGAATTAATTTTAAAAAATCCAGCAATTTATGTTGGGGTTAAAAATGTAAATGATGCTAATATAGAAATAGCAATTCAACTATGGGTAAAAAATGAAAATTATGAAAAAGCTTCAATGCAGGTAAATGAAGCACTTGCAAAGATATTTATAAAATAATTTTAGAATTTGAAATGAGATTTATCTTATTTCAAATTCTTTTTTTCACAATAAAACTTAAAACATAAGCAATCATAAAGCAAAAACAAGCAAGTAAAATTATACAAGCTCCGCTACTTAATTCATAAGCAATACTTAAAATTAATCCACCTAAGCAAAAAAATAGCGATAATAATACAGAAATAATCATCATAGATGAAAGCTTAGTGCAAAACATAGAAGAAATATAGCTAGGAATACAAAGCAAAGCTAGTATTAAAACCATTCCAACTACTCTTAAACTAATCACTATACAAACAGCAGATGCAATTATTAGCATATAATAAATTAGATTTGCATTAACACCATTTGCTTTGCAAAACTCACTATCAACGCTAACTCCTATTAATTGTCTATAAAATACAAAAGCCATTATGATAAAAGCTATATCAGCACCTAGCATAATATAAATATCACTTAATTCAACTGCCAAAATAGCTCCAAATAAATAGCTAAAAACTATGGAATTTGAATTAGGACTTAAATCGCTAAGCAATATCCCAACACTCATTCCAAAAGCCCATACTACACCAATTACAGCATCTTGATTTTTGTAATTTCTTGATAAATATGCAATCAAAACAGCACAAGCAATAACAAAAGCTAAAGTGCTAAGCATAGTGCTAACTCCAAAATAAAGCGAAATCCCAAGCCCACCATAAGCTGCGTGAGAAATACCACCTACCATTGCTACAAGGCGATTTGTAAGAACAAGCGCTCCTATAATCCCACAAGCAATGCTTACTAAAACTGCTGCTAAAATTGCATTTTGAATAAAATTATAATTTAGATATTCCATAATTTTCCCATATATCAACTTCGCATAAATTATTTTTATGCGTTGCTAAGTGTAATAATTTGTTGCTATCAAGACCTTTTGTGATTTTGTGTAAATGTGCGGTCTTGCTAATATGAATTAATTTATTTGCATACGAAGAAATTAAAGCTATATCGTGGCAAACACAAATTATGCTAATTCCTTGATTATTAAGACTTTTTAATAATTCAAACACTTCTATTTGTCCTTTTGCATCAATACTAGCAGTAGGCTCATCAAGTAATAATAATTCACAGCCACTAAGTATTGCTCTAGCTATTAAAACTCTTTGCTTTTGCCCGCCACTTAAACTTGCAAATCTTTTATTTGCATAATCTTTTAAGCCCAATTTTTCAAGTGCTAAAAGTGCATTTAATTTATCTTGTTTTGAATTAAAAAAGAATGAATTTTTCTTTAAAGTTCCCATCAAAACTACATCTAAAACATTGATAGGAAAACTAGGATTTATATTAGCAACTTGCGGGACATAACTTAATTTATTTGTGTTTATAATAATTTCGCCTTTACTTGGTTTTAACAAACCCAATAAAAGCTTTAAAGTTGTGCTTTTTCCACCGCCGTTTGCTCCTATAATTCCTACGAATTCATTTTTTTCTACATTAAAACTAATATTGCTTAAAATCTCTTCCGTATCGTAAGAAAAGCTTACATTTTTTACTTCAATCATCCAAAAATCCTATAAATAATCCAACGCATATTACAAATACAAGGCTTAAAATCTCTATTTTTGAGCTAAATTTAAATCTTGTTATTATAAATGCACTTAAAAATATAGCCAAACTCATACCTAATGCGATTAATAAAGCCGCTATAAAAGCTCTAGCACCTAAGCTACTTATAAAGCCAATTACTAAAATAAGTCCAGGACAAGGCAATAAACCTATGCTAAATGCTAAGAAATTATCAAGAACTTTTTCTTTATTTACTACATTTAAAATTCTATTCTCATTAGCCACGCTAAAGCTTTTTATATTATTTGGTGTTTTTGTAATTTGTGAAATTTGTGGTTTTTTTAGCTTTAAATAAAGCAAAATAAGTGCTAAGAAACTTATTAAAAATCCTGAAATTTTATTAAGATTTAAAAGATTAAATAAAGAGAAAAAACTAGCAATTATAAAGGCATTTACTAAGTGAATAAAACCTACTTTTAGACTAAAAAATAATATTTTTTTCTTAGAGTTCATAAAATAAGCTGCGGTTATGCTTTTTCCGTGACTTGGTAATAAAGCGTGAAAAAAGCCATAAATTAGTGCGATAGGATATAAATATATGCTATTGTTTTTTAATAATTCAAGCATTTTGCTCTGTAATTTTGCTAATTTTTCTAATAAAATATCATAAAAAGATTTTGAAGTGTTGGTTTCAAATTCTTTTGGTTTTTCTACTTTTTCATCTACTTTTTGAGCTATTTTTTCTATTACATTTGCTTTTTGAAATTCATAATAAACTGCATTTAGATTAATATTTTCATTAATGCTAAAACCATCTACTTTATAGGTATTTTCTTTTATTTTAAAATTAAAAAACCCATCTAAATCCTCTACCGAAAACATTAAAACTCTATCAATTTTAGGGATAAAATCATAATCTATAAAGTATTCTAAAAAAAGCTCCTTATCAAAACTTACTTTAATATCTTTAACAATAAATTTGATTTTTTTGCTTTCTCCGAATGGCAAATCATAATATTTTAAAGTAGTCAAAAAATCTCTAGGTAGTAAATAATCAAGCAAAGCAGCACGAACGGCTACTAATTCTTTTTCATCTAAATTCTTGTCATTATTTAAATCATAGCCGTCTAATAGTGTTTGTGAAAAATTAGAAGAAAATTCCCATGAAATGGAATTTCCTTTAAAGCTAACATGAGCAGTTGGCGTATATAAAGCACATAAAGCACAAGCGTATATATTAATGCTTAGAACAATTATCGTTAATAATTTTCGCAAAGTTTAAAAGCTCCTTAGATAATTCATTAGAAAGTTGATTAATTTCTACTAATTTTAATCCACTTTCCTTGTGAATGGTTTTTGCCAATTTATCATTAAATTGCGGTGCTTTTAAAACAAGGCAAGCTTTTTTATCTTTTGCAATTTCTATGATTTTTGCTAATTCACTAGGTTTTATTTCTTTACCTTCAAATTCTAAAGTATATTCAACAAGATTATATCTTTTAGCAAAATATCCCCACGATGGATGAGCACTTATAAAACCTTTTACATTCACATTTTTCGTTAAATCATATATTTTTAAGTTTAATTCATCTAATTCTTTTTCATAATTTTTTAGATTTTCATCAATTGTTTTGCTTTCATTAGGAAAAGCTTCTTTTAAAGCATTAGCTGAATTTTGTGCAATTTGTTTTAATAAAATAGGGTCAGTCCAAATATGCACATCTAAGCCTGAATGCTCGTGTTGATGCTCGTGGTGATGGTGCTCTTCTTTATGATTTGAGCCTATGTGGTGAATTAAGTCTTTTTTAATATCTTTTACGCTCATATTTTTAGGATAATAAGTTGGCCAATTATCCATTTCTTTTAGCAACTCTTCTTGACTAGAGTTGCCAAAAAATATATGAAAATGTTCTAAATCTTCTGTAGGAGCGATATTGTGGTCGCTAAATTGCACATATTTAAATTCTGCATCTTTATTGGTAGCTTCAAATAAATATCTAACACCTTTTTTACCTGATTCATAGGTTAGTATTTTGTATCCAATATATTTATAATTTGATTTTTTACTTATACCATTTTGTATAAATTCCATACTATCTTTTGTAATGATTATGCTTTCTACATCGGTTTTATAGCCATTTAGATAATATTCTTTATATTCTTGCTCAGTTTTATCTTTTTTTGCATTTGATTTTAATTTGTAATATTCATCTAAATCCCCATTTTTAGCGTAAGGATAAATTGATTTCCAATTACCAATCCAATCACTTAAATCTCTATTTTTTACATCATTATCATCAAAAATCCCATTATATATATCATCATTATGTTCGTGATGGTGCTCGTTTAATTCTTTATGAGAATAATTATTTTTTTGAATATTTTCATCAGTGTGAATTATTTTTATATTGGTATTTTCGGCAAGTCTTTTAAGCCATATATCTTCAATTTCAACCCCGATACCTAAAAATACTTTAGCCTTACTAAGCTCCATCATTTGCTTTGGTTTTGGCTCGTAAGTATGCGGGTCAGCTCCTGCTGGCATAAGAGTTGTAATATTTGCATTTGGTAATAGTTTTTTAACAATTTCAACTTGTGGTAATATGCTAACTCCTACATTATTAGCTAATAAATACACGCTAGCTAATGAACTTAATAATATCTTTTTCATTGCAATTCCTTTTCATAAATGTTTTAAAGTTGCAAGTGTAGTAAATTGTTGCTTAAATGCAACTTAGTTGCAAAAAATAAATTAGGTTTAAATTTTAATTTTTTTTGCTATTATTTACGAGATGAATTCAGTAAAATTATTAAAAAAGCACGATATCGGTATTACAGAACTTAGAATTTTATTATTAGATGAGCTTTTAGCTGCTAAAGAGCCTATGAGTTTTGATGAATTTAAAACTAAGGCAAATAAAACTACATTTTATAGGACGATGGAGCAGTTTCAAAAGTCTAAATTGGTAAATAAAATTGATTTAGATGGCAAGGGTTATTATCAAATAAATAAAGGTAATAATGCACTTTTTGTGTGTGATATTTGTCATCATACTAAAGATTTGGAGTTTCCAACAATTAATAATTTAAAAGTTAATTCTGTCTTGGTAAAAGGAGTTTGTGAGGAATGCAAGGACAATGATGAATAAGATTATATTTTTAATTGTATTTATTGTTTTTGCTTTTGCAGATGAGAATATATATAAACCTTTAACTAGCATACCTTATGATAAAAAATTAGCTGCCGTTGGTAAAAGATTATATTTTGATGTAAATTTAAGTCCTAATAAAGTATCTTGCAATACCTGTCATAATTTAAATCTTACTGGTAGTGGGACGAATAATTCTGGTATAAATTCTGATAATTTAACAAATCCACCAACAATTTTAAATATTGTATATTCTAATTTATTTTTTAAAGACGCAAATATTACTGATTTAAGAGAACAAATTAAACAAACATTAAAAGACGATATGAATATTACGCCTGATGAATTTAATAGTTGGGTTAAGTTAAATGTAACATATCAAAGATGGTTTAATGAAATAGGATTAGCCGCTAATTATGATAATTTAGTTAATGTGCTAGTGGAATTTGAAAAAGCATTAGTTACCCTTGATTCTCCTTTTGATTTGTATTTAAAAGGAGATAAAAATGCTATAAGTGATAATGCTAAAAGAGGACTTAAATTATTTAATTTTTATGGCTGCTCGTCGTGTCATAATGGTAGTAATTTTGGAAGTAATATAATTGCTGATATAAATACTAGCTTTTCAGAAGGCTGTAAATTAGAAGATAAAAAAGTAAAAGTGCCTACTTTAAGAAATATTACAATTACCCAACCATATACATATCAAGGAGCATTTAATAATTTAGAAGATATTGTTAGAGTTATGTCTGCTTGTCAATTAGGCATAGTTATGCCAGATAAAGATGTTGATGATATAATAGAATTTTTAAAAACACTTGAAGGAAAAAGACCTAAGATTTTGGAAGAGAAATGAATAGAGAATATAAAAATATAGAAATAAAAACATTTGTTCAAAAGATTTTACAGATTTTCATTGCTGCAATGATGGTTGGCATTTTTGTATGCACTGGAATATTTTTTACCAAACTTCATCAAATAGATATTAATTACGATATAAATAATCATATACACGAAATTATGTTAGATAATCAAGAATTAATGCTAAATATAGAAAGACCAAGTATTTATGCAAATTTTGAAAATAGTGGCAAGAAGTTAAGTGAGATTGATGTTAAAACTAATGAGCTAATTCAAATTCTTAAAAACAATAAACAATTAAATGCTAATGAAGAAGAAAAAATTAAAAGTAGTATAGAAAAATTAAAACAATATATAAAAGATTTTAATAGTTTATTAGGGACTAGCGGAAGTGATTTTAAAAGCTTTAATGTGCTTTATTCTCAATCAAAATTGGTTGATGTAAAACAAAATGTTTTAGAGTATATATTTGCTACTAAAATTAGCGTGAGTTCAATAAAAGGATATATTGAGTTTTTAGACTCATTAATAGAAAATAATACAAAACAAATTATTGATTATAAAACACAATTAATTGAATTAAAACAAAATTATGCAAAAACCAAATTAGATAAAGATAAAGAATACATAGAGCTTTTAGAAGATAAAATATCAACTATTGATGATGAAAAAACATATTTAATATTAAGTAGAAAATTATTAGATGGAGTGAAAAAACTTCACGAAGAAAAAAATGAAATTAAAAATTTCACAGATTTTGAAAATATTTTAACTCAATTAAAATTGCAAGTTTTAAGTAAAATTGAGCATTTAGAAAAGACAAATGACCAATTAGTTTTAGTTGGTGCAATTTTTGCAGTTTTATTAATATTTACTACTTTTATTATTTTTAAATATAGCCTAGATTTAACAAGTGCATTAAATATTTTATATAAAGCATTTTTAAATTCTCCAATTCAACAAGTTTTAATAAATACAAAAAATAAAAAGAATTTATATGCTGAATATGTAAATGATACTTTTACATTCAATGTTCATGCACCAACCGAACAAAGTGAAAGTATAAGAAAAGCACAAGCGGTGAATTTTTATGATTCATTAGATGGAATTATTGATTTGACTGATAGTGCTAAAGGGTTTGATTATGGAACGCTAATTCAAGAAAGTCATAGCAAAATCCAAGCTTATAATGAAAATGATATTACAAGTAGAAAAGAAACTAGATTTTTCTCTGTATTTAGAAAAAATTTAGGTGATAATATTGAGCTGATTAATAAAGTTGATGTAACTAAAAAAATCTTACAAATTAAAGATTATAAAACCAAGCTTGATAATATGCAAAAGAAATTAGATACAGATAGCTTAACAGGTTTATTATCTTTACAAGCTTTACAAGATAGGGAATTAAAAGACGATAAAGCTAATAAAAATAATATTTTCTTATATTTAAAAATTGATAATTTCAATGATTTAAGGCTGAATTATTCAACTATTATGATTGATGAGATTATAAAAGTTTTTGCAAATTCTTTAAAAAATGCTTTAAATGTGAAAAATAACGATGAGGTATTAAAAAGCACTAGTATTTATCATTTGCAACTAGATGAGTTTTGTATAGTTTATAAAAACCACGAAGAAGCTATGGCAGCAGCTGATTTGATACAAAATCATTTTAAAACCCAAACAATGAACTCTACACGGGGCAAAAAAAATAAATTTGAGTTAAAAATAAATTCTGGTATGGAACTTAAAGACTTAGAATTAAATATCGGAATTTCAAGTGAGCGTGATATTAGAAAGTCAAATCAAGAGATTATTAATAGACTTGCACAAGCAATCTTAGCAAGTTATGAGACTATTAAAACAAAAGAGCCTTATTGTGTTTATAAAGAAGGTTTAAGTATAGAAAAACAACACGCAGAGCAACAAAGAGTAGTAGGTCAGATAAGATATGCTTTAGAAAATGATAAAATATTTGTGGTTTGTCAAGGTGTGCATAATTCTATTACAAAAGAAGTTTCTTATTATGAAGTGTTAGTAAGGTTAAGAGATGAGCATAATAATATAGTATCACCGGGACTTTTCTTAGATGTAGCAAGAAAAGTGGGTCTTTATAAAGATATTCAAGAAGTAGTAATTAATAAGGTTTTTGATTTGATAGAGCAATATCCTAATGCGAATTTTAGTATAAACCTAGCTAACTCTGATATTATCAATAAAGAAACTAGAGATGTATTTGAAAATAGATTAGAAAAATGCTCTCGCCCAGAAGCTTTATGCGTTGAGATATTAGAAAGCGAAAGTATTGATAAATACGATGATTTATCAAATTTCTTAAAATCAATTTCATTTAGGGGTTGCAAGATAGCAATAGATGATTTTGGTAGTGGATATTCAAACTTTTATAGATTATTAAAAATTAAGTTTGATTACTTAAAAATTGATGGCTCAATTATTGAAAGTTTAGTAATTGATAATAATGCTAGAACCGTTCTTGAAACTCTAGTAGGATTTGCTCATAAGCAAGGTTATGAAGTTGTAGCTGAGTTTGTAAAAAATCAAGAAATTTTAAAAATAGTTCAAGATTACGGAATAGAAAAATCTCAAGGGTATGAGCTAAGCAAACCTGAAGAACCACATAATATTTTTATTTAGAATTTAAAATAGGAATTTGAAAATCTATTAAAAGGAGCAATAATGAGAAGTGATACTATTAAAAAAGGTTATACAAAAGCACCAAGTAGGTCATTATTAAGAGCCGTTGGGCTAAAAGATGAAGATTTTGCAAAGCCATTTATTGGGGTTTGTAATAGTTTTATAGAGATTATTCCAGGGCATTTTTATCTAAACAAATATGCTGAAATTATCAAAGATGAAATACGCAAAAACGGCTGTGTGCCATTTGAGTTTAACTGCATTGGTGTTGATGATGGTATTGCTATGGGACATAGTGGAATGCTTTATTCGTTGCCAAGTCGCGAATTAATAGCAAGTAGTGTTGAGACGGTTATGAACGCACATAGCCTAGATGCAATGATAGCTATTCCAAACTGCGATAAAATTACTCCAGGTATGATTATGGGGGCTTTAAGAGTGAATGTGCCTACTATTTTTGTAAGTGGTGGAGCGATGGCTGCAGGTAAGCTTAAAGATGGTTCTCAAATTGATTTAAATACAGCGTTTGAAGCAGTTGGCGAATACGAAGTTGGTAAAATTGATGAAGCGAAATTAAAAGAAATTGAATGCGCTGCATGTCCTGGAGCTGGAAGTTGCAGTGGAATGTTTACTGCAAATTCAATGAATTCTTTAATGGAAAGCCTTGGTATTGCACTTAAAGGAAATGGAACTATTTTAGCTTTAACTTCTGAAAGAGAAGAATTATTAAGAAGTGCTGCAAGAAGAATTTGTGAGATTGCAAAGAGCGAAGAGCTAAGCGAAAAATACAAAATTAGAAATATTTTAAATAATAAGAGTTTAAAAAACGCTCTTGTTTGTGATATGGCAATGGGCGGTAGCACGAATACAATTTTACACACTTTAGCAATTGCAAAAGAAGCTTATGCTGATGAGATTGATTTAAAATTAATGCACGAAATCGCTCAAGATACACCACATATAGCTAAGGTTAGCCCAAGTCTGCCAGGAACTCATATGCAAGATGTAGGAAGTAGTGGTGGAATATATGCAATAATGAATGAAGTTAGTAAAAAAAGTAAATTCTTTAGCAAAGATGCACTTACTATTAGTGGAGATAGCATAGGAGAACTTATTAAGGATAGTAATCCTAATGGAAAGGCTATTAAAACGCTTGAAAATCCATACTCTGAGCGTG
Organism: Campylobacter sp. RM12651; assembly: GCF_022369475.1. Lineage (NCBI taxonomy): Bacteria > Pseudomonadati > Campylobacterota > Epsilonproteobacteria > Campylobacterales > Campylobacteraceae > Campylobacter > Campylobacter sp. RM12651. The sequence continues at coordinate 1,971,563 of NZ_CP059600.1, read as the reverse complement.
GTGGATTATGCGTATTATTTGGCAATATCGCAAGAGAAGGTGCGGTAATAAAGGTAGCCGGTATCGTTGGTGATAAGGTTTTCCGTGGTAAATGTGTTTGCTTTAATTCTCAAGATGAAGCAATAGCAGGGATTAGCAGTGGAAAAGTGGTTGCTGGAGATTGTGTAGTAATTCGCTATGAAGGTCCAAAAGGTGGTCCTGGAATGCAAGAAATGTTAAGCCCAACAAGTCTTATTATGGGTAGGGGCTTAGGTGCGTCGGTTGCATTACTTACTGATGGTAGATTTAGTGGGGCGACTCGTGGTTTTAGTGTAGGGCATTGCTCACCTGAAGCTGCTGAAGGTGGCGAAATAGGGCTTATTAAAGATGGAGATTTAATAGAAATTGACACTATTAAATGCACTATAAATCTATTAATTGATGATGAAGAAATGGCTAGAAGAAGAGCAGAATTTAAGCCTATTAAAAAAGAGCTTAATTCAAGATGGCTTAGAATGTATCAAAAGCTAGTTAGTAATGCTAGTAGCGGCGGTGTTTTAGACCTTGATGGTTTGAATGAAATGAAATAATTTTAGGGATTTCTTAAGGAAATTCCTAGTTTTGTATGTGAAATTTTTATAGAATTTGAAATTGCTTTTTTACTTTAAATAAATTAATAAAAATCTCTTGTTTTATTAAGCTAGGAACAAAGAACCTAGAAAATCAAGTGCAAAAAGGTGCTATTGATTTAGATATAGCTAAGCAAACTAAAGATAAAAAAATCGCACAAGAGCAAATAAAAACTGCAAACGATATGGAAACTCTAAAGCAAAATCAATTCGCTACAAAAACACAACCTGAAATATTTAAAATGCAAAAGGAAAATCACAAAGTAAACTTAAGCAATACCTATTCAATTATAAGTGAGCGTAAGCAAAATATGTTCTTTAAAGACCAAGTTTATAAAGAACAAGAAGAAGCTAAAAAAGTAATGAGTGATTTTAATGAGTTTTCACTTAAAAATCCTAACTTAAAAGGAGATGATTTAAAGAATGGTTATTATAAGCATTTAAACTATATGCAAATGGCTGCTTTTAATGACCCATTAGCAACAGATACCCCTACTCAAATAGCAAGCGCTCAAAAATACTTAGATAAACAGCGTTTATTTGAAAAACATTTAGGATATACAGGACAAAACTATCGTGCAAACGAAGATAACTTTAACCCTATTCCTAAAGGTGGTAATGGTGCAAATAGTATGAATGATTATTTTGGAGTTTTAGACAAAGTTTCACAAGTAAGCGATACAAAAGAAAACCTAGAAAAAGAATTAAAAGATATTGATAGTAAAATACAATTAGCAGATAATGAAGAGCGTTTAGAAGATGTAGCAAAATTAGAGCAAAGAAAAGATGAATTAAAAAACAATTTAAAACAATATGAAAATATTAATATCCCTAATGTAGGAGTAATACATACTTTAGGAGCATTGCAACAAATTTATGGTAAAGAAGAAGGACTTAATAGACAAAACGAACTAGAAAATCTAGCGGCACAAAAGAAACTATTGAATACTTATGCAGGATTAATTGAAGAGTCTAACCTACACGGATGGGATGGAAATGTATTAAATAAAACGCTTAATATTTTAGGATATGGAACAGTTAAAGACAACTTAAGAGAAGTAGCAAAACAAATAAAAGTATTAGCACAGACAAAAAGTATGAAGCTAAAACAACAATATGAAATATTTGCTTCTTTAGTTGATGATAATAGCTTATTCGGACAAAACGATGAAAGACTTATGCAAAATGCTAAGATATTTGATAATTTCTTAACTACTCAAGTAGATAGTGTATTAACAGCGTTTAATGATAGACAAAAAAATATGATAAAACAAGGGGTAAAATACGACCTTAAGCCTGTAGAATATTATTTCAAAAACAAACCTAAAAAAGCAAATTATCAAGGTATAAAAACTAATTATTCTAATAAAGGACTTGGTTATAACAATCCTTATGCAGGTGCAACTATATAAGTTTTAACTCCTTTTATGTTAATATAAATAAAAGGAGTTTTAATGAAATATATAGTTTATTTATTATTAATATGTAGTAGCTTATTTGCTTTTAGCGATGATGAATTATTTAATCAATTAGATGTAGGTTGGAGTGAAGAACAAAAACACAAAATAATCAAATACTATAAAAAATATGGTAAAAAATACAAGAATATAAACGAGTATGCTGACGATACAGGAAATGATTTTTCAAAACTTTACGAACAATCAGAATACTTAATTAACGATGATAATCTTTACGCTCATTATGAGTTAAATGATAAGCATAAAGTAATTAATGCTTACATAGATTACTTAAGAGATAAAACACTAAAAAAAGAAAACGCCCTAGATTTTAACGCTTTTGTATTTAACAAAATTAGTAGATTAGAAAGTGATTTAAAATCGGAATTACAAAGCTATTATGCAGTATTAAATGCTAGTAATATAAAAAACTCTTGGCTAAATGAATATGCAAGGGATTATAATAAGGCTTTAAAGATGAACTCAAGCTATGATGAAATAGTATTTAATATCTTTATAAAATCTCATTTTAACGAATATGAATTAAATAAAAATGCAAAAAATGAAATAATAGCAACGGACAAAGCCTTAGGACTTAGTGTAAATGTAGGCGATATAGAAAGCTTTAATTATTACACCTTAAAGGCATTTGTTTTAAACTATCTAGTAAGTTTTTTAGGGCTAATTGTAGGCGTAGTTCTGTGTGTAAAATATAAACATAAGGCATTAGTATATATAAGTCCTGTTTTATTATTTATCATAGGTTTAACGATTGATTATTTTGTAATCGGAATAAAATTACTTAAATATGTGTAAACCCTAGCAAAACACGGCTAATTTGCTAGGGTTAGGTGAATTGCTTTAAGCTTAGGCTAAGCCGTGCTTCACTATAATTTGATTAAGGTATTTTCAAAGTAGTTGCTTTACTAGAACTTTTTTAAGGTTCTAAGTAAAGCTATGATTAAAACGATTAAAATAATTGTTTCCCCCATATTACCACCTTTCCACCCTAACAAGCCTAAGGCAAAAAGCAAATCATATTATAAATTAATTTTTATTAAAAACATTTTAAATAATATTTTTATGGTATTTTCCGTTTTGGAAATAACCACTTTAATTAAAATAAGCTAAGCAAGTTTCTAAATCTTCTACACTAGAATTATGATATTTTTTAACTTTACTAATAAGATTTGTAATACCTATTAAGTCATAATTAAATAAAACAGCAAAAGCCTCATTGATATCTTTGTGCTTACATTCGCTAGAACCACAATAATTGTTTATATCATCATAGCTTACTAAAGCACCACTACATAAAGCGTTCTTTATAAAATCTAAATTGCTTTTATTCTTTTCTTTAAAATATTTTTTAAATAATTCTGTTAAGGCTATTTTTCCACGACCAACTGATATAGAATTAGGCATTAGCTAAGCCTTTTGCATATTCTATAATATCAAAATCTTTACTTTTAGCCATTTTGTAACTAATATCGCCTACAAAATCAAACAAATCTTTATCTAATCTTGTTTCTAATGAATTTTTTGTAGCTATTAATAAAGATTTAGCTTTTAAATCTATTTTTGAAAACTCATCATTTACCACAATATCTTCTGCAAATAATTTTAAAGTTTTGTTTATTTGCTCTATACAAGCTTGTGCATCATCTTTTAAATCGCTTTCAATATATCCTATTTTTAACAAATCAAAAAAACACTGCTCCAAACGATTACAAGCTTCTTTGTATTGATTTAACAAAACAAAACATTCATCATCACTTTTACAAACATTAACCTTAGTTACTTCGTGTATCTTTTCAGCATCTAAAGAACTACTACATAATAGAAGCGAAAGGGCTAATGATTTTAATATTATATCTACTTTCATAATTTAATTCTACTACACATTACATTATAAGGTAACAAAACACCTTCTAAAAAATATCGCTTAATGCGATATCACTACTCCCTCAATAAACTTTACATTTTTGTAATTAAATCAAAAAAACTTTAATTAATGATTAAAAATTTTATGGCACTAAATTTGATTTTGATTTTTTGTTAAACTTTTGCAAGCAACTTGCGAAAGTTTAAAAATCAAAAAAAGCTTAAAAATTACGGCACTAAAACGACTTTTTGCTTTACGCTATCTTGAAAATAAAAAGGATAGACGAATGCTAAAAGTTGCAGGATTTTTTGCAGGTAGTGGTGGGATTGAACTTGGATTTAGCCAAGCTGGATTTAATATAATTTATGCAAACGAGATAAATCTACTAGCAGCTAAAATATACGAAGCAAACTTCAAACACAAAGTAGATATTAAAGATATAAAAGATGTAGATAATGTGCCTAATTGTGATGTAATAGTGGGTGGTTTTCCTTGTCAAAGCTTTAGCCTTGCTGGTCTTAAGCTTGGATTTAGTGATAAAATAAATGGTAATTGCTTTTTTGAACTTGCAAGAATGATAAAACTTAAAAACCCAAAAGCATTTATGCTTGAAAATGTAAAAGGACTTGTAAATCACGATAAGGGTAAAACGCTAAATATTATTAAAAATACTTTAGAAGAGCTAGGATATTACTTACATATAAATATTTATAATGCAAAGGAATATGCAAATATCCCACAAAATAGAGAAAGAATATTTATAATCGGATTTCAAGATAAAAGAGCTTATGAAAGATACAAGCCTTTAGGAAAAGTGCCTTTAACTAAAAGTATAAATGAGTTTGTAGATTTTAATGCTTTAGTAGATGAGAAATACTATATAAAAGAGAGTTTTACTAGATATGAATTGGTAAAAGATATAGAAAAATATAAAATATATACTATTGCATTCAAACAAGCTAGAACAAATAAAGATAATGTATGCCCTTGCTTACTTGCAAGTATGGGTAAAGGTGGTGGTAGAACACCTTTTATAAAGACAAGTGATGATAAGATTAGAGCATTAACTCCTAACGAGTGTTTTAAGCTGCAAGGCTATCCTGATGATTTTATTTATCCACAAAATATATCTAAAACACAACTTTATATAGCGGCCGGTAATAGTGTCGTAGTGCCACTCATAAAAGAAATCGCATTAAGTATCAAAGAAGCTTTAGAATAATTCAGAGTGCGAACCTATCGCATAAAGATATAAAATCAATTTGCCGTTTTCGTAGTTATAAACGAGTAAAATATCAGGCTTTATATGACATTCATAATATTTAGAATATTTGCCACTAAGTTTATGATTTTTGTATTTTTCATCTAGGCTTTTATGATTTGCTAAAGTGCTTATAACTTCTAATAACACTTCTAGCTCATCGTTTTTAAGCTCTAGTTTTTTAAGTTGTTTTTTAAAAACCGATGAAAAAACGACCAAATCATCAAAATTAGCAGTTAGTGTTTTGTAAAAATATATTAATTGATTTTTATTCATTCTCTAGCTCTTTTAAAATATCACTAGCTTTATAAAATTCTCCGCTTATTGCTTCATCTAATAGATTAATTCTTTTGATATTAGCACTTTTATCAAGGTTTTTGATAAAGGTTTCTAACGCACTATAAACTTCATTTGAAATATTGGTGTTTTCTATGATTATCGTTGCCATAATAACTCCTTTTGTAAAAATTATAGCACTAAAATGAGATTTTACAAAACGCTAAACTCTTTTTAATTTAATTAAAAGGAGTTTTGATGACTTATGAAGAATTTCAAAAATTATATAATGAAGATAAAGAGTTTAAAAGTTTAATAGATGAAAAAGCAAATTATATTATAAATTAATTTTTATTAAAAATATTTTAAATAGTTATTTAAATTAAATAATTTTAAAACTAATACTAATTTATAATTTTTATAAAATTACTTAAAATCTTGATTTAAATTATTTTAGGATAATTTTTGTATGATTAACATCTCTATTAACTTTTAACATTTATAATTTTTTAACAAATAAAAATTATTAATAAGGAGACAAATTATGTTAGTTACAAAAAAAGCACCAGATTTTACAGCTCCAGCTGTATTAGGAAACAATACAATAGATAACAATTTTAATCTATACAAAAATATGGGTAAAAAAGGAACAGTAGTATTCTTTTATCCAAAAGATTTTACATTCGTATGTCCAAGTGAAATTATCGCATTTGATAAAAGATTTAAAGATTTCCAAGATAGAGGAATTAATGTAATCGGAATTAGTGGCGATAATGAATTCTGCCATTTTGCTTGGAAAAATACTCCAGTAAATCAAGGCGGTATTGGCAATGTTCAATTTCCATTAGTAGCAGACCTTACAAAAGAAATCGCTCGTGGTTTTGATGTATTATTTGATGAAGCAGTAGCTTTAAGAGGTTCATTCTTATTAGACGCTGATGGAACAGTTCGCCACGCAGTAATTAATGACCTACCATTAGGAAGAAATATTGATGAAATGATTAGAATGGTAGATACAATGCTATTTACAAATGAGCATGGTGAAGTATGTCCAGCTGGCTGGCATAAAGGCGAAAAAGGTATGAAAGCTGATCCAAAAGGTGTTGCTGATTACCTAGCTAACAATAGCGAAAAACTATAATTTAAAGGCTAGGATTTTCCTAGCCCACTTAAAATTAAATAATTTTTTAAATATTGATTTTTTCACTTCTGTTTTCTTACTTATAAAATTTACTTTTATATTATTTATATTATTTGGTATAAAGTCTTTGTTAATTTTGTGATTATTTATATAAAAATATTTTTTGCTAATATTATTTGCGAACGGAATTTCATTAAAAGATACATTGCCATTTCCAAGTGCTTTAAAAATCTCATCTTTTCTACTTTTTCTAAAATCATAAAACCTAAAGCCTTGCTTAATGCAGTTTAAATAAAATTCCACTTCTTTATCTATATCAAAATCTAACTCATTTGGGCTAAAAATACTATGATTTTTGGGTTTAAAATTATATAAAAACTCACAATTTTGATTAAATATTTTTATAAAATCTTGAGTGTATATAAATCTTAAAAATCTAGTTTTTTTACCCTTGAAATGTCTTAAATCTGATTTTAAAAATCCGTTTGCAATAATTGTTGTATTTTTTGGAAAATTTATATTTTTTAAAAATGATAAATTTTCAATGAAAATATAATCAAAATATTTCAATTTTTTAACTTGCAAAATCGCTAAATCATTAAAAATATCTATGTGATAAATATTTTTATTTAAGCCTTTTGTATCAGTATTACAAATATATAAAACTAGATTATTTTTGCTTAGATTATTTGCTAATTCTTTTAAAAGAATTTCAATTTCGCTATTTTTAGAATATATATAAAATCCATCAAAATTCTGTGAAAACACATTGTTAAGTGATGGATTTTTAAACATTTTAAAGCTTTAAAACGCCTTCTTCAATTAAAGAAATTGAGTGCGGCTCAACCACTCTTGTATGCACTTCTTCTCCATTTTTTAAAAAAAGTATCGTAGGAATATGGCGAATACCCAAATCAGCTCTTATATTTTCATCTTTATCAACATTTACATGGTAAAAATTTATATTAGTATATTTTTGACTAAGCTCTACCAAAAACGGCTCAGCAATCTTACAATCCCTACACCAAGGTGCTCCAAAAGCTATAACACAAGTTGCATTGTCTTTAATATCTAAATATTCTTGATAATTAATCTCTTTCATTGTTTAAATCCTTATATTCATCTTTATTTAATGTTTTTAACTCGCTATCAGTCGCAATTGCTGCAATCATAGCACCATTTACATTGCTCATAGTTCTTACCATATCTATAATAGGGTCAATTGCAAAAATCACACCTAGTAAATAAAACTTATCCCCAAGTCCAAGCCCTGTAATCATAATAGAAGCTGCTACAATTGAAATTCCAGGAATTCCTGCGATGCTTAAAGACCCAACAAGAGTAATTATAATAATTAAAACGGCGCTAGATAAATCAATGCTAAGCCCTGCACTATGCATAATAAATGCAGCCACAAGCCCTACATAATACCCAGCACAGCCACTCATTCCTATAGTAGCACCCAGCCCTGCTACGAAGTTTGCATTGTTTTCACTAACGCCTAATTTAGTATGAAGTGTGCGAATGGTAATCGGTAAAACACCCGCTGAACTTCTTGAAGTAAAAGCTAATAATAGCACTTCAAACGCTTTTTTATAATACACCATAGGAGATAAGCCGTGAAATGCTAAAATGATAGAAAATACAATAATCATTAAAATTCCACTTGCATAAGTTAGTATTATAAATAACCCAGCTTCTTTCATAGCTGCAACTCCATTTGCTATTAGCACATTTGCAATCATCGCGACAACAGCATAAGGCATTAGTTGGATTATATTTGTAATTACATTCATAATAATTTTGTTTATAAAAATTACTAGGTTTTTATAGGTGCTAAATATTTCTTTATTTTCTTCTTTTGTGCCTATTTTTCTTGCACCAAGAGTGAATAAAAATGCTACTAAAATTACTCCTAAAATATTATTATTTGCAAAAGAATCTATAATATTATTTGGCATTAAACCTAATAAAATTGAGCTTAGGGTTCTAGCTTCTTTTATAGTTTTTGAAGTTTGCACTACAACATCACTTCCTAGATTAAATATTACACCTAAACTAAGACCTATAGCACTTGCAATTGCAGTAGTTATTAAAAGCCAAAAAATACTTCTACTAAGAATTGATGAAATTTTTACTCCACCTTCAAGCTTTAATAAAGATGATGAAATTCCAAAAAACACAATAGGAACTATCATAAGTTTTAATAAGCTAATAAAAATACTTACAACGAAAGAATACCAAATTCTAGTTTGCTCAAGCCATAAAATTTCTTTAGAATTTGCAGGATAATTTGCCAAATATTGAGCTAATACACCCAAAATAACGCCTAAAAATAGTGCCAATGTCATTCTTTTTGCAAAACTTATAGTATATGCTAAACGATTTAGCCAAAAGCATAATATTAAATAAACTAATACAAAAGTAATTGATAAAGGCTCTGAAAGTGTAAAAAAGTTAATGAAAAAATCTTTCATAATTCTCCTTTAATATTTTTTTAAGAGATAGATTTTATCCTAAATAAATTAAGAAATAAAAATATTAAAAGAGAGAACTATTGTTTAAATTTTTAAAAGAAAGGGAAATGGCGCGGCGGACGGGGCTCGAACCCGCGACCTCCGGCGTGACAGGCCGATATTCTAACCAGCTGAACTACCGCCGCAACCTAGTTTAAGAAATGGTGGTCGCTATAAGACTCGAACTTATGACATCCACCTTGTAAGGGTGGCGCTCTACCAACTGAGCTAAGCGACCAAGATTGATGGTGTCCTGTGCTGGATTCGAACCAGCGGCCCCCTCATTAAAAGTGAGATGCTCTACCTGCTGAGCTAACAAGACATTAAAATATTTGTGAAAGGTTGAATAATACAAAAAAAATTTTTAATTGTCAAGAAAAATCTAAAAAATTATATTTTAATTCAAGAATTTGGCATAAAAAATAAAAAGAATTTAAATTCCGATAATGTAAAATAAAAAATATTATAATTTTATAATTTAATTAAAATTTTTAAGTATAATTTAATTAAATACTTTGAAAGTATTGAAATTTAAGGAGTATTAATGCAAAGAAGGGAATTTTTAAAAGGCTCTGCATTTTTAGGTTCATTAGCCTGTATTAATCCAGTTTTGAGTGCTAATGCCTTTACAAAAGGGGATAAAAAAAGTGTTTTTTCGGTTTGCGAGATGTGTTCTACTCGCTGTCCTATTGAAATAAGCGTTAAAGATAATAAAGGCGTATTTATTAATGGTAATCCAAAATTTAGCACAAATAAAACTAGCGTATGTGCAAGGGGTGGAGCAGGAATTAATCAATTATATGATAAAAACCGCCTTATTAAGCCTTTAATTCGTGTAGGTAAGCGTGGGGAAAACAAATGGCGTGAAGCTAGTTGGGACGAAGCTTTAAATTTAGTTGCAACAAAGTTAAATGAAATAAAAGAAAAGCACGGAGCTAGTAGCGTAATATTTACAAGCAAAGCCGGAGAATCTCACACTCATATGAGTAATTTTGCCTGTGCTTACGGCAGTCCTAATATATTTTCACATTATTCAAGCTGTCCGATTACTTATAATATGGTTTTAGAGCATACTTATGGCGGCGGCTTATCAAGAGATTTTGCTAATGCAAAATATATTGTAAATTTCGGACATAATTTATTTGAAGGTATAGTAATAAGTGATGCTAAAAAACTAGCTAAATTTGCAGCTGCAAGTGATACAAAACTACTTGTCCTTGAGCCTAGATTTAGCGTAGTTGCTGCTAAGGCTGATGAGTGGCTACCTATTAAGCCAGGAACTGATGTGGCATTTTTAATGGCATTAATTCATATTTGGCTAAGAGATGAAAAATACGATAAAGAATTTGTAAATGAATATTGCATAGGACTTGATGAACTTAAAGCTAGTGTAAAAGATACAAGCCCTAAATGGCAAGAAAGTATCACTGGAATTAGTGCTGATACTATTGAGCGAATTGCCGATGAAATCTATAAAGCTGCTCCTAAAGTAGTAATTGATTGGGGACATAAAACCACTACTACTTATGCAGAATATCAACGCACAAGAGCTATTGCAATAGCAAACGCTTTAATGGGAAATTACGAGAAAAAAGGTGGCATTCACACTAGCAAAAATACAAATACTTTAAACAAAATCATAGGCGAAGATATTTTCCCTACTCTTGATAATCCTAGCAATGTTTTTAAGGTTCCTAACACTCCTAGAATTGATGGTGCAGGTGAAGTTGGAAATAAAAATTATTTTGTATCCAGAAAACACGGAGTTTTAATGGATATTGCCCCTGCAATACTTAGCAAAAAGCCATATCCTATTAAAGCTTGGGTAAATACTAGGTTTAATCACTTAGTAAATGTAGCAAATGTAAATGAGAGTTTAAAGGCTATAAATGAGCTAGATTTTATAGTAAGTATTGATATATATTTAAATGATTTTAGCAATTTAGCTGATGTGGTATTACCAGAAAGCTCATATTTAGAGCGAGATGAGAGCATTGCAACTATAGGAAATGGCTATTATATGAGAAATAAAGCCGTAGAAGTTATAGGCGATACAAAAAGTGGTTTTGATATTTTTAGAAAACTAGCAAGTATGATGAAAATTGATGAGCTTTATACTTATACGACAATAGATGAGTATAGAATGCAGCAAGCTAAAGGTAATGTAGATTTACTAGCAAATCTTAAAAAAGATGGCATAGTAACTTATAAAGTCCCTAGTCTTTATTTAAGAGAGCCAAAAACCATAAAAGAATTTGCTAAAACTTATCCACAAATTAAAGATAAAATTGATAGTAACGGCGAACTTAGTTCACTAATTAACTTTAAGACACCTAGTAAAAAAATAGAGCTTTTCATAGAAAAAGTTGAAAACTTATTCCCAACTCACGGCTGTTTAAATACAACTGATTATGATGTGTTTAAAAATCATGAATTTTGTCTAACAAGTGGCAAAACTCCAATTCATACAAATGCTCATACTCAAAATATCCCAATTTTAAATGAATTAATGAGTGAAAGTCCTGTGTGGATAAATGAAACTAAGGCTAAAGAATTAGGCTTTAAAGATGGCGATTTAGTATATTTAGAAAATGAATTTGGCAAAATCCAAGTAAAACTTATGCTAACTCAAGGCATTCGTCCTGATACATTGTTTATTTATCACGGATTTGGTCGTAACACTCCAGCACTTAAAAATATTCACGAAATAGGTGCAAATGATAGCATAGTGCTAGGTTCAAGAAGTGGTTATGTTTGTAGCACAATGGTTACAAATATAGGCGTAGATATTAAAAGGGCTTAAAGATGAAAAAGTTTGTAATGATTCACGATGAAAATTTATGTATAGGTTGCGAGGCTTGTAGCGTAGCTTGTAAAAACGAAAATCAAATTCCAAGTGGGGTTTTTAGAGTGCAAGTTCATGCGAAAATGAAGGGAGTTTTTCCAAATCTTCAAACAGATTTTACAAGGGCAAGTTGTGTAATGTGCGAAGATAGCCCGTGTGTAAGCGTATGTCCTACGGGAGCTAGTTTTAAACTAGCAAATGGAATAACATTAATTGATGAAAATTTATGCGTATCTTGCAAATACTGCATATTAGCCTGTCCTTATAATGCAAGATTTCTTAATCCTATCACAAAAGCAATTGATAAATGCACTTTTTGTTATCCAAATAGAGTAAGCGATGGTTTAACCCCTGCTTGTGTTAGCGTATGTCCTACTGATGCACTAATTTTTGGGGATATAAATGATAACAATTCAGAAGTTAATAAAGTCTTAGCAAGTAAAAGCGTTGAATATCCTAAAGCTCATTTAGGCACTAAACCAAAACTAGGTTTTATAAAAAACACAAAAGGAGGACGCTATGAATAATATGGCAGGAAGCTTAATGCAATATAATGAGATTTATTGGCCTTGGCCTATTGCACTATATTTGTTTTTAGCAGGGCTTAGTGCTGGGTGTTTGATGGTTTCATTAATAGTAAAATTTAATAGATTTACACATAATACTAATAGTATTTGGGACGCTACGATTAAAGCAGGAGCGTTAATTTCTCCACTTGCTATTAGCTTGGGGCTTTTGCTTTTGATAATTGATTTAGGCAAACCACTTACGTTTTATTTATTGCTAATAAAATACAATTTTACTTCGGTTATGACTTTAGGTGTTTTGTTTTTATTAGTTTATACACCTTTAGCATTTTTATACGCATTAATCATTTTTGAGCGTGAAATAGGGCTTTATTTTAGGTTCTTAATTCCTATTACAAATTCCATAAGAAAAATGGCTAATTTTGCAAAGATGATTGAATATGTATTGTTTTTCTTAGCTTTATGTGTTGGTGCTTATACGGGATTTTTATTAAGTGCGATTTCTAAAATCCCTTTATGGAATACCCCTATTTTACCATTACTTTTTGTGGTTTCTGCGTTTTCTTGTGGAATAGCTGCAAATATACTTGTGGGAATTTTATTTTTTAAAGCTCATTTAAATAAAGAAAACATAAAGTATTTATTAGTTTTAGATTTAAGAGCAATAATGCTTGAAATCCCTATCTTGCTTTTACTTTTTGTAGGGATGTATTATAGTGGGGGCGAGAGTTTAATATCGCTTAAGGCTATTTTTTCTCATGAGTTTTATTCAAAATTATTTTGGTTTGGAGTGTTAGGAACGGGGCTTATTTTACCTATTTTAATAGCCCTAACCGCACTTAAAAACCACGCCTATAAACCTGCATTCATAATAATAAACTCTCTTGCTGTGCTAGTTGGAGTAGTAATGTTAAGATTTTTTATCGTTTATGCAGGACAAGTTTGCATTAGCTAAAGGTTTTCCTTTAGCTAAGCTATTATTTAACGCTATAAGTTACAAAGCCTTTATTTGTATATACGCTAAATTCCACAACATTAGAACAATTAAATATGCCAAATTGTTTAGTTTCACCAAATTTCATTGGCACTTTATAATCATAATAATATTTCCCATTGTATTTTTCTTTAGCAATTTGTTTTGCTTTTTCACAACTTTCAATATAGTGTGAATATTTCGTTTTTTCTACTCTTTCATTTATGTGTTTAAAACCTTCGCTTGTATCCTCTAAATCGTATTTGTACTCATAACTACAATCTTCTTTACTTAGTTCTGCCCATTTAATTAATGTTTCGCAATAATTAATCCAATTTTTATTTAATATTCCAGCATTACATACTTTTGGTGGAGTTTCATCAGATATTAAGTTATCGCTTAAATTGTATTCATCATGTTCTTTATTCCAATCTCTTACTTCACAAGCACCACGATTTGCTGTAATTTTTTTAATTTCAATATCATCTTTAGCTGTTAGACTTAAAATGTGTCTTATATATTGACCGAATCCTCTTGTTTCAGTTTCAATATCAAACTTAAACGCATCTTGACTTAATTCTTTTTTTCATCAGAACAAGCACTCATAAATAATGCCACGCCACAAAACAAACTAGCTGTTAATAATTTTTTCATATTTTCTCCTTAAATATTTTAAAAATCAGTATAATACCCCCCCCCATTCTTAAGTTTTACTTAATTTGTATTGGCTACATATAATTTATTTAGCTAAGCTAATTGTTTAATGAGTGTTTTTATACTATTTGCTGAATATTTTTTAAGGAGAATTTATGAATAAGTTAATTTTAAGTGTTGCTTTAGCTTCATCGCTTTTTGCTGCTACATCGTGTGATAAGGTTTTAAATAAACTTGATGAGCAAATCACAAAAGTTCAAAATCAAAAAAAGGCAAATCCAGAAAGGTTAGAATATTTAAAAACACAAAAACAAGAAATCAGCAAAAATTGTGTAGATGGTAAAATAGATAATGAAAAATTAAAAACCATCAAAGCTGAAACTAAATATGATTACGAGAGTAAAAAATTAGAAAAAAGCCAAGCAAAACTAAATGCTAAAAAAGAAAAAGTTGAAGATAAATACAAAGATGATTTAGAAAAAATCAAAGCTAAAAAAGATAAAGAAGCTAAAAAATTAGCTGATAAAGAAGAAAAAGAATTAAAAAATAAAGCTAAAAAAGAAGCTAAAGAATTAGAAAATAAAGTTGATGATAAAGTGGAAAAAGTTGAAAAAGAACATAAAAAATCAGAAAAAAAGCTTAAAAAACTTGAAGAAAAACTAAAAGAACAAACAAATAATTAAAACTCTCCCTAAATACTATTAAGTATTTAGGTTTTAACTAATTATTGTAAAAACACTAATTGCCAAGCCAAACAATTAAAATAGCTAATTAGAATATTTTGCAGTTGATTAGGCAAGGCAGATTATTAAAATAATTTATTTTTTTATAAGATTTTGCTATGTATTGATTAAATATCTTATCGTTTTCTTACTTTTAAGTCTTTTTAATACTATTAAATCTATCTATGTAGTTTTTATAATTTAAACTCACTAATTAGCTCAATATTTCTTAGAATATTACAAATTTATTAGCAAAATGATTTAACCTAATTTCCTTAATTTTGCTATGAAAAAGCCTGAATGAGTATTGGTTGGCTTTATGCGATAAGTTTTAGCAAGTCTAATATCGCTATATTTTTCATCGTAATTACTTAGTCCTTGTAAATACTCGCAAGGCAAATCAATTTCTAAAAGTTCTATATTAAATTTAGAATTAAGCGCATTAAAAATCACTGCTTCGTTTTCATAAAAATTATGCGTGCAAGTGCTATAAACTAGCTCCCCACCTATTTGTAAAGCTGTTAGGGCAGAGTTTAAAAGCTTTTTTTGAGTAGTGGCGATTTGCTTTATTTCTTTTTGACTTTTTGTGATAGAAAAATCGTGCATAAATGTGCTACACGGAGCATCAAGCAATATTTTGCTAAATCGCTCGGGCGTTTTACGACCTATCAAAACGCCATCGTGATTATAGGTTTTTGCCTTTACGCCGTAGTTTGCTAGGATTGTTTTAAGCTTATGAAATCTTTTGCTATTTAGCTCATTTGAGCTTAGATTTTCACAATTGTCGCTAAAATTAGCTAGATTTATACTTTTACCCCCTGGAGCAGCACACATATCCAAAATAATATCGCTTGAGCTAACATTTAAAGCCTTAGCGCATAAATAGCTTGAATAATCTTGTATATAAATACCGCCATTTATTGCTAAATCGTGAGTTGAAATTCTTATTTTAAATTCTTGATTAAAAATATAAAAATTATTATCTATTTTTGTAGGTTCGTAAGTGCTAAATGCGCTTAAAAACTTTTCTTCATCGCATTTGATAGAGTTTATAAATACTCCGAAATACTCCAAATCAATTGGCTTTTTAAAGCCATAAATCTCGCTAAAATGCTCGGTATGATTAAATATCATTAATATCCTTGTTCATTTAGTTTTCTATACTCATCGCAACCGCCCTGATAACCTAAATCACAAGCTTTGTTAAAGTATTCTTGAGCTTTTATTTTGTCTTTTTTCACACCTTTGCCATTACTATATAAAGCCCCTACCATAGAACAGCTTACACCGAATCTATTATTACAAGATTTGATATATAGATTGATAGCTTTTGTATAATTTTGCGTAACTCCAAATCCTTGTTCATATAAAAATCCTAAAACAAAGCAGCCTAAGGCATCTCCACCATCACAAGCTTTAGTGTAAAGTTCGCTTGCTTTTACCAAGTCTTGTTTAACACCTCTTCCATCTGCATAAAATTTTCCTAGACCGGTACATCCCAAAGCATAACCACCATCACAAGCTTTTTTAAAAAATTCAATAGATTTTTGATAGTTTTGTTCGTTAAAATATATTTCACCTAATTTTACACAAGCTACCAAATCGCCTTTATTACATTTACTCTCAAGCTCATTCGCACCTAAAATACCAGCGCCTAAAAACACTAAAAATAATAATTTTTTCATTTTACTTCCTGATTAAAGATTTCTTCTTCATTTATTTCTAATTCTTCGCAGTACTCAGGACTATAACGACAAACATCGGCTAAATATTTTTTTGCTAAATTTAAATCTTGCTTTACCCTATCGCCATTTTTATACATCAAAAACAAACGCTCACAGCTTGGGAAATATCCGTTATCACAGGTTTTTTTATAAATCTTAATCGCTTCTTTATAATCTTTTATTTTTTCATATTCGTATATTAATTCCTCACATTGATATGGTCGGTCATATTCACAAGCTTTTTTATAATATTCAATCGCTTTTTTATGATCTTGCTTAACCCAAAAACCTGTAGAATACTTATTGCCTAAACTTTTGCAAGCATTCGCTACTCTATTGTCACAAGCTATTTCATAAAACTGCATAGCTTTTTTAATATCTCGCTTTATACCACGAGCTTGTTCATAAAAAAAACCTAAATAATCACAGCTTGAAAAATACCCACCATCGCATGCTTTTGTGTGTAGTTTAAAGGCTTTTTTATATTTTTTATGATCTTCATACTGCCCAGCTAGTTCGTAGCAACTTTCTAAATCATTTTGAGCGCATAATTTTTCATATTTTAGCGTATTTAAAAGATAGCAAGATGGGTGATCTTTTTTATCACATTTGCTTTTTAGTTCGGCTTCATTAAGTTTAAAGCAGGTTTTATAATCTATATTTAAGCATTCGTTATTGTTTTCATTTGCAACTAAAATACTTATACTAAAAAATACCAAAGATAATAATTTTTTCATATTTTATCCTACATATTTATTTTATAATTTCTTGTTGGTTTAACATTTCTAGTTTATCACAAGTTATGCCGCCTTTATATCGGCATGTAAGACTATAATATTTTTTTGCCATATTTATATCCTGCTCTATATTTTCGCCGTTTTCATACATTATTCCTAAGCGTAAGCAGGCATTATTATTTTTAGCATCACAAGAAATTTCATAAGCCTTAATAGCATTTTTGAAATCATCTATTTTTTCATATTGCCAAGCTAATTTTTCACATCTTCCTTTATTATACTCGCAAGCTTTTTTATAATATTCAATCGCTTTTTTATGATTTTGCATAAGCCAAAAACCTTCAGAATATATATAACCTATGCTTTCACATGCTAAATATTCCTTGTTATCACAAGCTATTTTATAAAAATGTATCGCCTTAGCAATATCTCGCTTTACCCCACGAGCATGTTCATAAAAAAAGCCTAAAAAATCACAACTTTGAAAATATCCACCATTACACGCCTTTGTATGCAATTCTATAGCTTTTTTAAATTTCCAATCACTCTCATATTCGTTAGCTAGTTTATGACAAGATTCATAATCGTTTTTGTTGCAATTGTTATCTAACTCAATTAGTGTTAATAAAAAACAAGCATGATAATCTTTATTGTCACATTTACTTTCTAAATTCTTATCATTTATCTCGTAGCAAGTTTTATAATTCATATTTAAACATTCTTTATTGGTTTTATTTGCAAATAAACTCATACCTACAAGCATCAAAAATAATAATTTTTTCATTTTATTTCCTTAAAATTTCTTATTATTAATATCCTTGCTCGTTTAATTTTCTATACCAATAACAACTATTCTGACCGCCTAAATCACAAGCTTTGCCAAAATATTCCTTAGCCTTTGTTTTATCTTGTTTTACACCTTTGCCTTTATAATACAAACTGCCTAAATTAAAACAACCATTAGGTAACCCATCTTCACAGGCTTTAGTAAAAAGCTCTTTTGCCTTAATAGGATCTTGTTTTACTCCATACCCACTGCTATATAAAACACCTAAATTATAACAACCAACACTTTCTCCACCATCACAAGATTTAGTATAAAATTCGCTTGCCTTTAAATAATCTTCGCTTGTTCTAATTACCCCTTTGCTATATAATAATCCTAAACCGTAACAACCTTCAGTAAATTCATCATTACAAGCTTTAGTATAAAGCTCTTTTGCTTTATCATTATCTTGCTTTACACCATTTCCGTTAGCATATAAATTTCCTAAATTAACACAGCCAACAACACTTCCTGCATCACAAGCTTTAGTAAATAACTCTTTTGCTTTTATATAATCTTGTCTTATTCCAAACCCTTCACTATATAACAACCCTAGATCAGAGCAAGTCGTAGCATCTTCATCACAAGCCTTAATAAAATATTCTTTTGCTTTAGCATAATCTTGATTTATAAAAAAGTAAAATTCACCCAAGCTAAGGCAACTAAGAATTTGTCCGCCATCACAAGCCTTAGTAAAATATTCTTTTGATTTAGTATAATCTTGATTTTTAGCATATTCTACTCCTAAATTAAAACAAGCTTCAAAATCCCCTTGATTGCACTGACTTTCAAGTTCATTTGCACTTAAAATACCAGCACTTAAAAGTGCTAAACATAATAATTTTTTCACTTTACTTCCTTTAAATTTATCATTGTTATTTATCAAAACCCTTGCTCATCTAATATTTCATAATGACTACAGCTGTTGTGTTCGCCTAAATCACAAGCTTTTCTTAAGTATTCTTTAGCTTTTCTTTTATCTTCTCTAACGCCTTGCCCGTTATTATATAAAGCCCCCAAATTATAACAACCCATAGCATCGTTACCATCACAACCTTTAGCATAAAGTTCTATTGCTTTTGCATAATCTTGTTTTGCTCCAAATCCATTTGCATACACAACCCCTAAATTAGAGCAACCACTAGCGTTTTCACCATCGCAAGCTTTAGTAAAATATTCTTTTGCTTTTATGTAATCTTTTTTTACTCCAAATCCATTTGCATATAAAATTCCTAAATTAAAGCAACCCGTAGCATTTCCGTTATTGCAAGCTTTGGCATAAAACTCTCTTGCTTTAAAATAATCTTGCTTTATTCCAAGTCCTTTTTCGTATAAAAACCCTAAATTAGAGCAACCCATAGTATCCCCATTATCACAAGCTTTAGTATAAAACTCTCTTGCTTTTGTATAATTTTGTTTTACTCCAAATTCATTCGCATAAACAACCCCTAAATTATTGCAACCTGTAGCATTTCCGTTATCACAAGCCTTAGTAAAATATTCTTTTGCTTTAGCATAATCTTGATTTTTAGCATATTCTACTCCTAAATCTGAACAAGCTTCCAAATCGCCCTTATTACACTGACTTTCAAGCTCATTTGCACTTAAAATACCAGCACCTAAAAGTGCTAAACATAATAAGTTTTTCATTTTATCTCCTTTAATGTCATTGCTTGTTTATTTTTTTATACAGCAAACAACTAGTATGTTCTCCATAATCACAAGCTTTTTTAATTAATTCAATAGACTTTTTAATATCATTTTCATATAAACTTGATAAAGCTAAACAGCTTTCCCCGTCTTTATTATCGCAAGCTTTAGTCCATAATTCTTTTGTTTTTTCAATATCTTTTGCAACGCCAATTCCAGAATAATACATAAAGCCTAAAAATCCACAAGCACCAAAATCTTGTAGTTCGCAACTTTTAGTATAAAATTCTCTCGCCTTATTTAAATCTTGTTTTATGCCATCTCCTTTAAAATACATAGAACCTAAATTCGTGCAAGCAAAAGTATGTCCACCATCACAAGCTTTAATATAAAACTCACTTGCTTTTTTTAAATCTTGTTTTACTCCGTTTCCTTGTTCGTAAGATAATCCTATATTAAAACAAGAAGAAGCATCTTTACCTTTACAAGCCTTAATCCATAATTTATTCGCTTTTTTAAAATCCTGCTCCACATCTTCGCCACTTGCATATAAATATCCAAGAGCATCACAAGCTTTATAATCGTTTTTATTGCAAGCTTTTTCTAATCCACTAATATCAACTGCACCTAAAACACTTGCACCTAAAAGTGCTAAACATAATAATTTTTTCACCTTACTTCCTTTAAATTTCTAATTTAATCTTTCAAATTCTCAATACTTTTACAAGCTCTTTCATCGCCTAAATCACAAGCTTTTTTTAAATATTCTTTAGCTTTTTTATTCTTATATAAAAATGATAAAAAATAACACCCAACAGCATAATTATGATTACAAGATTTGGTATAGAATTTAATAGCTTTTTTCTTGTTTTGTTGCGTTCCAATCCCATAAGCATTCATAAAACCTACTGCATAACAAGCTTCATATAAGTTATTTTCACAAGCTTTAGTATAAAGATTTATGGCTTTAGTATAATTTTGCTTAGTTCCTATTCCGCTCTCATATAAAAACCCTAAATCATAACAAGCTTGCATATTTTTATTCTTACAAGCTTTAGACCATAAATTATAAACTTGTTTTAAATCATTTTCGTATTCAATTGGCTCTTTTGTAAAATCAATATTTTTAAAAATCTCAAATCCTAAGTCATAATCATTTGCTAACAAAACTTTAAATATAAGCAAACAAACGAGCTTTTTCAATTTAAATTCCTAAATAATCCTTAAGCAATAAAAATGCTGCAATGCTATCTTGTTTGCCATCTTTTTTTTTGCTACTAATAATTTTTGCTGCTTGTTTGCTTGTAAAACTCTCATCGTGATAGACTATATTGCTAAATTCAATTAGTTTTGAAAAATGCTCCACTCTTCTTCTCATCTCATCTTCAGCACTACCACCCATTGGAATTCCTATTACAATTTTAGTGATTTTGTGCTTTTTGATTAGTTCTTTTACTTCTGTGGCTGCTTGATTGCGATTTATTCTAATTATTGCAGGTTGTGGCATAGGAATTTTCATTATGCTAATTGCAACGCCAATTCGTTTAAGTCCTAAATCAAGTGCAAGTATATTTTCCATTAAACACTCCTAACTAAAACTCCATCAATTATTATTTTTCCATCAAGTTCATAATCATATACTAATTCGCCGTATCGCTCTAAGGCTTCATCAAGATTTGCTCCGTTTTTGCAAAATTCTAAAAACTCATCGTAGTTTTGAGTGTAGCATTTTTGAACGCTGAAGTATTCTTGCATTTGTGCTACGAAAATATCAATATCATAAATTATTTTTGCCTTATAGTTTGCGATTAGCTCGTTTGTGCCATCACTTTCTCCTATTCTTTGGGCTAACACATAAATATCTTTTCCATATTCTAGGGCGTGTTTTGCTGAATTTAATGAACCGCTTTTAAGGTCTGCTTGGGTGATGATTAAAATATCTCCAAGAGCTACTACAAGGCGATTTCTAGCTAAAAAATCGTGTTTTAATGGGATATGATTTGGCTCGTTTTCGCTTAGCGCTAGGGCGTTTTCATATATTTGTTTGATGATTAATTCATTGCTTTTTGGATAGATTTTATTAAGCCCATTTGCAAAAATTCCTATATGATAAGGCAGGCTTGCTTTTGCACTTTCAATATCTACTCCAATTGCTCCACCACTTACTACGCAAATACCTATTTGGCTTAGTTTTTGTGCTAGTTTAAAGGTTAGATTTTTTGTATAAACGCTCATTTTTCTAGAGCCTACTATACTTATTTTAGGCATTTTTAAAAGTTCTAAATTGCCTTTATAATAAATCTTATTAGGCGGGTTTTTAAGAGTATTAAACTCATTTATAATCGTTGTATATATCATCTATATAAACTAGCTCAACTTTAGAAAAGTCATATTCGCTAATTGCTTTTAGGCTATTTTTGTGTGGGTGTGCTATGGCTATTGCTCTTTTGTGTTTTAGGGCAAATTCTACTGCTTCATCTAGCTTTTTGCGAATATCATTTAAATCTTGTGAATTATCTAAAAATACATTTCTGTGTATATAAAATTGATTAAATTCTTTTGCAATTGTAGGTGCTTTTGTGTTAGCACTAGTCCTTGAATCAACGAAAATCAAATCATATTTTTTCAATGCTTTAAATAAATTTCTCATAGCGTTTTCATCTTCGCTAAATAATGAGCCTGTATGATTGTTTAGATATTTTAGATTTGGAAAAGCGATTTTGATATTTTTAATCCTATTTTCAATCACTTGATAACTATCACTTGGAGTAAGGGTTAGCGGCTCTTCTTTATTAAACTTTAAAGCCCTTAAAGGAAGGTGTATCATAAAAGATTTAAATTCTTTTGAATATTTATTAGTGTCTGGGTGATTGTTTGTGTTAGGAAAAAAGCTCGGAGTGATTTTTTTACCATTTTTAATAATTTTTTTGATTTCTTCGCTTTGTTCTTTTGTCGCAACATCATCAATAATAATTGCTAACTTTGCCTTAATATTAGTAGCACTTGCTAAAGAACCAAAGGCTGAAGTTTCTTTAGTATCAAAACAAGTTACGCTAGTTACCTTACAATTATCATCATTTTTTTCTAAATCCATATTAGCAAATATATCACTAAAATTTTGATTTAAATTCTTTTCTTTATCAATGCTTTTTTCATTTTTATAATTATTTATAGCATTTACTATTGTTTGCGGTTTTGGTTTTTGAATTTCTTTTTGAGTTTTTATCTCTTTAGTTTCGCTAATTTGCTCTTTGCTTTCGTATATATTTAAATATACTAAAAGCCCTATGCCAAATAATAATAAAAATAAAAAAATTATTTTAAGAGTTTTAGCAAAGCTAGAATTAGCTTTGCTTTTTTGCTTTTTTTTAGCCATTAATTTTTATCTTGTTGAACTAATTTGCTTTTTTCAATCCAAGGCATCATTTTGCGTAATTTAACGCCAGTTTGTTCTAAAAGGCTGTTTTTAGTAATATTGCGTCTTGCATTCATTTTTGGATAATTTGCACGGCTTTCTAAGATGAAATCTTTTGCAAATGTGCCATCTTGAATATCTTTTAATACTTTTTTCATAGCTTTTTTGCTATCTTCGTTTATAACTTTTTCGCCTGTAATATAATCGCCGTATTCAGCCGTATTTGAAATAGAATATCTCATATCAGCAATTCCGCCTTGATACATTAAATCAACGATTAATTTCATTTCGTGTAAGCACTCAAAATATGCCATTTCAGGCTCATATCCAGCTTCTACAAGTGTATTAAATCCTGCTTCAATAAGTGCAGTTAAACCTCCACAAAGCACTGCTTGTTCGCCGAAAAGGTCTGTTTCTGTTTCGTCTTTAAATGTAGTTTCAATTATAGCTGTGCGTCCGCCACCAATTGCACTTGCATAGCTTAGTGCTAGAGCTTTTGCATTACCGCTTTCATCTTGAGCAACTGCTATTAAATCAGGAACACCACCACCAATTACAAATTCATTTCTTACCGTATGACCTGGTGCTTTAGGTGCTATCATTATAATATCTACTCCTTTTGGAGCTACAATTTGTCCGTAATGAACATTAAATCCGTGAGCAAATGCTATAGCTTTTCCTTCGCTTAAGTTTGGTTTAATTTCGCTATTAAAAATTTGAGCTTGAAACTCATCAGGAGTTAAAATCATAATAACATCAGCTTTTTTAGTCGCATCAGCTACGCTTAAAACTTCAAAACCTTTAGCACGAGCTTTATTAGCCGAGCTTCCTTCTCTTAGACCAATTATAACTTTTACACCACTATCTCTTAAGTTTTCAGCGTGAGCGTGTCCTTGTGAGCCAAAACCAATAATCGCAACTATTTTGCTTTTAATTAAACCTAAATCGCAATCACGATCATAATAAACATTTACTGCCATATTTTTCCTTTTTCTTTTGATTTAATTAAGCAAATTATAACTATTTTAGTTACAATCTAATAAAAAAATATCAAATTTTATTTACTTAAAAGGTTTATTATGCAAGATTTTATTAGTAAAAGAATAAAAAGCCTACCTCCGCTTAATGAAAGCACTTTAGAAATTCAAAGAATTTGTAATGACGAAAACTCATCTTTAAAAGATTTAGCGAAAATAGTTGAAAAAGACCCAATGCTAACTGCAAATATTTTAAAATCAGCAAATTCGCCTTTATACGGATTTTCAAGAGAAATTAGTAGTGTTGATAGGGCTGTTAATTTGTTTGGAATGACAACTATTAAAGGATTTGCTTTAAATGCAGCTGTTAAAAACTCTTTTAAAATCAATTTAAGTGCTTACAATATGAATGAAGCAATGTTTGCAAAAATCTCAACTATGCAAAATTCATTAGCAATTAATTGGCTTAATAGAAGTGCAGACAATACTAAAAAAGTCGTAATTCCAGCATCGTTTTTGCTAGAAATTGGCAAGATAATTATATCTTCTGAATTAGTTGAAACAAATAAAGCAGAAGAATTTAAAAATGGATTAAGTGATTTAAGAAATATTAAAGAATTAAGTGATTATGAAAAGCAATTTTTAGGAATGAGTAGCGAAGAAGTAACTTCTATGATATTTGATAAATGGAATCTTGAAGTTGATATGATTGATGCTATTTTTTATAGTGTAAATCCAGAAAACGCAAGTAATGATATAAAAAAGAATGCAATTGCATTAAATATAGTTTCAAATCTTATTAATATTTTTGGATTTTTTAATGAAGAAATGATAGTTCAATGTGTATTAGACGCTAAAAATAATGGCTTATTAGGAGATAAATTAATAGACGCTATTAAAGTAGTAGAACAAGATGCTTGAGTTTTTAGAAAACATTAGGCAAGGTTTTAATAAGCTTAATGCTAATTCAAAACAAAAAGAAATAATTAAAGTCTTATTAACAGAAAAAATAGTAAGCGAATACAATAATAAAATCTATTTTAATAATGGATTTTATTATGGCAAAATGGATATAAATTCTAAAGGCGATGGATTTTTACAAGCGTCGTTTTTAGAGCGAGATTTACTCATAAAATCAAAAGACTTACATTCAGCAAGATACGGCGATATTGTAATTGCAAAAAAGATTAAAAAGCAAAAAGGTCGCCCAAGTGCTGCTGTAATACTTGTCTTAAAAAGAGAAGAAGAATTTTCTTTAGTTATTACTCAAATGCTAAAAAATGTAGTATTTGGAAAATGCTTTAAAACAGGACTTTTAAGACAACTTAGTGTGTCTCAAAAATCATTAAAAGCCTTACCTGTTGGCACTATTTTAAAGATTGATAATGCAAGTTCAAATGTAGTAGAAGTGCTAGGGCATATTAGTGATGAAAAAGTAGATGAAAAAATCTCTATGGCTTTATTTAATAAAACTGAAGAATTTGATAAAGCGTGTTTAGATGAAGCAAATGCTTATAGTGGCAGTGTTGATGCTAGTTTTTATCCTGATAGACTTGATTTAAGGCATTTGCCATTTTGCACGATAGACCCAATTCACGCAAAAGATTTTGATGATGCTATTTATTTTGATGAAAAAAATCAGATTTTATATGTAGCAATTGCTGATGTAAGCGAATATGTAAGGGCTTTTAGTGCTTTAGATAACGAAGCTTTAAAGCGTGGATTTAGTATATATTTTCCACATAAAAGCATTCCTATGTTGCCAAGAGTTTTAAGTGAGGGAATTTGTTCTTTAAACCCAAATGAAGACAGGCTTTGCTTTGGTTTTAAAATATATTTTGAAGGTGCAAAAGTAATAAAAGAAGAAATCTATGAAGGCATAATTAATTCAAAAAGAAGATTTAATTACGATGAAGTAGATGAGTATTTAGACAAAAAAACTGATTTAAAAGAATGCAATTATTTATATTCTTTAAATGAGCTTACAAAAAAGATAAGAAACGCTAGATTAAATAAAGGTTTTAATTTTTTAACAGAAGAGCTAAGAATGGAGATTGATAGCGACTGGCAAATTACTAAGACATATTACGAGCAATCAACAAGGTCTCATCAATTGATTGAGGATTGTATGCTACTTGCTAATAAAGCAGCGGCTAAAATGTGCCCTGATTTAGCTATTTTTAGAAATCATCAAAGCCCAAATTACAATAAAATCGCTGCTATGTATGAAGAATTGCAATTATTAGGACTTGATTTTAGTGGTGGAGAAAATATCTATGAAAATATCAAAAATATTCAGAGCTTAGCAGATGAATTAAATATCCGTGCTGAAGTAGATAAAATCATCATTCGTTCATTTAAAAAAGCTGAATATGGACATGAAAATAAAGGGCATTTTGCATTAGGATTTGAAAGGTATTCGCATTTTACAAGTCCTATTAGAAGATATTCGGATTTGATTTTGCATAGATTATTAAAAGCTCTTATGAAAAATCAAGATAAACTATTTACATACCTTAGCACGAACCTTGAGAATAAATGTTTTGAAGTTAGTAATCTTGAAAGAGAAGCTGATAAGGTGGCAATGGATTTTTGTGATAGGGTTTATGCAAGATATTTTCATAAAAATATTGGTAAAAGATTTTATGTAAAAATCACTAAAAACGAAGATATTACAATAGGTGTTTTAGATGATGAGTTTAAGGGTGCAAGGATATTTATTGCAAATCCTAATGTAACTTTATTTTCTAGGGTTTTAGTTGAGATTTATGAAGTAGATTTAATAAGCGCTAAGGTTTTTGCTAGGATAGTTAAAGATGTATGAAGCAGAATTTAACAAAATAAAAAACAATCTTCCTAATGCCTTTATGCTTTATGGGGCGTGTAGATTAAGCATATTTATAAACTTAGAAATCATAAAAAGTCTGAAAAAATACGATGAAAGGCTGATTTTAAGAGATAGCGATTATAAATTAAATAAAGCTGTTGATTTTTTAAGTGAGAGTTCGTTATTTGCTAGTTCTAAGCAATTGATTTTGGAATTTGAAAAAGGAATTTCAAGTAAGGATTTAAAAGAAATTCTAAAACATATTAATAGTGAAAATCAATTAATATTAGCTATTTATGATGGAAAAGCTTTAAAAGATTTAGAATTAAGTATTAATAATAATTTTGTTAGATTTTTTGAGAAAAAGACTAGCTTTGAGCAAATTGCTTTATTAAAAGAAATTACTAATTTTTATAAAATAAATGCTAGTGAAGAAGCCTTGCAATATCTTCAAAAAAATTATGAATTTGATATATTTAAAGCAGGTTGTGAGCTTTTAAAATATAAAAATCAAACACTAGATTTAAGCACTATTAAAGAGCATTTAGAAAGCGATAATGCTTTAGGGTTTGATGATTTTTTAAGTAATTTTTTAAAGACAAAAGAGCCAAATGAATATATTTATAAAATCTTAGAAAATGAAGATGAAATCGCTTTAATCAATAAACTTTATTCAAGTTTAATAAGACTTTTTACAATAAGTGCAAATCTAAAAACAAATGGTAGAATTGATTATAAAATAGCCTTTGGTTACACTCCACCAAGACAAGTTTGCGTAGAATTAGAAAATCAAGCTAGAAAATTATCTAATTTTTATGAAGAAATTTTCGCAATTTTATTAAACGCTGAATATGAATTAAAACTAAATAACAATAATTCTTCAAAAGAAATAGCATATTCAAATCTTTTAAAAATATATTTTTTAATAAACTCATAAAATATTAAGATTAAACTGCTAAAATCAAGCCTTGCTTTATGCAAAATTCCTTGCTTAGTAAATCTAGGCTTAATATCCAAAAGGAGAATCATGAGACATTATGAGGTTTTATTCATCGCAAAGCCAACGCTAACTGATGAAGAATTAAAAGCAAGAGTTGAGTTTGTTAAAGAAACTCTAGTAAAAAATGGTGCTGAAATTGCAAATACTATTGAAATGGGTACTAGAAAATTAGCTTACCAAATTGATAAATATGAGCGTGGCGTATATTATGTAATATATTTTAAAGCTCCAGGTTCATTAATTAAAGAACTTGAGCGTGTTTTAAAAATCACTGAAGATGTAATTAGATTTTTAATCGTTAAATACGAAAACAGACGCGAAATCGCTGCGTGGGAAATACTTTCTCAAGGCAAAAGATTAGGTAAAAAAGAAAGCAAAAAAGAAACTAAGGCTGAAACTCCAGCAGAATAAAGGATAAGATATGAATAAGGTTATTCTAATAGGTCGTTTGGTAAGAGATGTAGAAATAAAAACTATTAGTACAACAGGTAGTGCGGTAGTAAATAATGCAATGGCTGTTAGTAGATATAGAAGCTCAAACACAGGCGAAAGAATAGAAGAAACTTTATTTATAGATGTAGTGTTTTATGCTAGATTAGCAGAAATTGTAGGACAATATTTAAGAAAAGGTTCAAAACTAATGGTTGAAGGCTATTTACAACAACAAACTTGGGTAGATACAGCAACCAATCAAAATCGTTCAAAAATTCAACTTGTAGTTGAAAATATGGAAATGTTAGACAACAAACCTGATGAAATGCAAAATAATAAT
The DNA here is from genome assembly GCF_022369475.1 of Campylobacter sp. RM12651. Classification (NCBI taxonomy): domain Bacteria; kingdom Pseudomonadati; phylum Campylobacterota; class Epsilonproteobacteria; order Campylobacterales; family Campylobacteraceae; genus Campylobacter; species Campylobacter sp. RM12651. The sequence goes on along the minus strand of NZ_CP059600.1, from coordinate 1,942,770 downwards.
GCTCCTAGAAACAATTATCAAGCAAATAATAACTACAATAGACCTACTCAAAATAATTATCAACAAAATAATTATGCAAGAGAAGAGCAGAATTATCAAAGACAAAATAATTTTGCTGAAGAAAGAAATAATTATAATTATAACTCGGCAGATGATGCAGAGATACCATTTTAAAGGATAAATTATGGCAGAAAAAAGAAAGTATTCAAGAAAATATTGCAAATTTACAGAAGCAAAAGTTGATTTTATTGATTATAAAGATACAGCATTATTAAAACACGCATTATCAGAGCGTTTTAAAATAATGCCAAGAAGATTAACAGGAACAAGCAAAAAACACCAAGAAATGGTTGAGCTAGCTATTAAAAGAGCAAGAGCAGTTGCTTTAATTCCTTATGTATGCGACCGCAAAAACGTAGTTACAAATCCGTTTGAAGGTCTATAATTCTTAGGCTAGATTTTCTAGCCTAATTCTTTTATCATATGCAAAAATCAAAATAAATATAGCCAAAGTAATAAACAACTCACTTAAAGCATTTATCACACCTTTACTGCTTGCAAAATAACTATGTGCAAATTCTATAAAATAATGAAGTATCAAAGGCATTGATAATAAAAATAAATAAATACTTCTAAGCCTTATATAAATTGAAATTATAAGTAAAATCAAAAAAGAAACTAAAATATAAAAAATATCTATGAGCTCATAAAGAAGTAACGAGCAAGTAAGATATAAAATAATGCTAAAAAAATAATATAAATTATCTTTAGCAATTATAAATAATAATATAGATATAAATACAAATGCCATTAAACAAATAAAGAAAAGCTCGTTAGATTGGCTAATAAAACTTAAGGCACAAAATATGCAAAATACAAATATAAACGCATAAAACAAAGCCTTGAAAAAATCTTCTAATTCACAAGCAAGATTGATTTTATTTTTATCAATTAATAAGCTAAATAAAACCACTATAAAAGATGGGATAAATATCACAAAAGAAATAATCTGAAGTCCTGCAAAAGGAATTAATAAAAATATATCATCATATACTGCTTTTTCATCTATAAATATACGAAATATTTTAGTGATATTATCAGGTTTTATAAGCAAGTATAAAGCAAAAAATAAATAATAATAAATATTTAATTTTTTAATAGAAAAAGAAAAAGCTATGAAAGATCTTTCATTTGATTTAATCTCACTTATTAGCCAGTTTAAAAATATTTTCATATTTTATTCTTTAATTCCTATTAAAATATCACTCGCTTTTATTAAAACATTTACATTATCACTTATATTTAAATCCATCTTATTTGCACTATCGTTGGTTATGCTAGCTGTAATTAAAATTCCATTACAATTAATTTCTATTATGCTATATACCGAACCATTTTTTATACTTACGATTTTGCCATTTAGTTCATTTGCACTACTTAAACGAGTAGCACATTCGTTTTTGCTAACAATTACAGAATTTGCTTTAAATACTGCTATAGCATTATCATTTATTTTTAGATTTAAATCATCTACACTTTCTGTAGTTATTAAAGATTTGATTGTTTTATTGTTTTCTAATTTTGCAGTAACTAATGAAATAATAGGCGAACTCTCAACTTTAGTTATTTGTATTTTTAATATATTTCTTGCACTTAACATAATCTTCCTTTAAATTCATAAATTTCATCTAATAATAAAATAAAACCTATATTAAAAATTAAATGTATAATAGTTAAAAATCATAAAAAGGATATGAATGGGACTAAAAAGTGATGCTTGGATAAAAGAAATGGCATTAAAACACGAAATGATAACTCCATTTTGTGAAGAGAATGTAGGTAAAAATGTGGTTAGCTATGGACTTTCTAGTTATGGGTATGATATTCGTGTTGGGCGTGAGTTTAAAATATTTACAAATGTAAATAGCACTATGATTGACCCTAAGGATTTTAATGATAAAAATGTAGTTGATTTCGTAGGTGATGAGTGTATTGTTCCTGCGAATTCATTTGCACTTGCAAGAACGGTTGAATATTTTAAAATGCCAAGAGATGTATTAGCAATTTGTCTTGGTAAAAGCACTTATGCAAGATGTGGAATTATTGTAAATGTTACACCTTTTGAGCCTGGATTTTGCGGTCATATTACAATAGAAATTAGCAACACCACTCCACTACCTGCAAAAATATATGCAAATGAAGGTATAGCTCAAGTGTTATTTTTACAAGGTGATGAGCCTTGCATTACTTCTTATGCTGATAAAAAAGGTAAATATCAAAATCAAACAGGCATAACTCTTCCAAAAGTTTTAAAGTAATTTATCTTTAAGAATTTGAAAGTGATTTTTCAAATTCTTAAGTTTTATTATTATTCCAAATAATATTTGCATTCTAAAATTATTCTTAGCAAGCACCTTAATCTAAGGCAAATTAAATATTCAATAAAATATTTTATGAATAAAAATTATTTACTATTTAGTGCAATAATTTTATAATTTTTAACAAGTTTTAAAAATTAATTTTATTTTAAGGAGATTTATGAAAAAGATTTTTTTAAGCTGTGCTTTAGCGGCTTCAGTATTTGCTGCAGAGCAATTTAGCGGTAAAATTATTAATCTTTACACTTCAGTAGATGCGAAAAAAGCAGAAGGAAAACTACTTCCAACTAATGCTTTTGAGATAGTAAAAGACGGCGATTTAGCTGAACTTAAAATTAAAGGATATTACAATCCTAATCAAGGTAATATTTTATATTTTAATGACAAAAATAGAATTTTAGTAGCAGCATTTGGTAAAAATGCTAAAGTAGATTTTAAGGTTGAAAAAGAATTAAAAAATGGTTTTAAATTAGCTAGTATTAAAGTATTTGCTAAAAAAGATGAGCTAGTAGATTTAGAAAAATCAGCAAAACCACTTTTTGAAAAAGGTAAAGCTATGTTTGAAGAAAATTGTGGCATTTGTCATCCACTTCATCCTGTTAGTGAATTTAATGCAAATCAATGGCCAGCTACATTTAAGGCAATGGAGACTAGAACAGGAATTGATAAAGCTGATAGACAATTAGTAGTGCAATATCTACAAAAACATGCAAAAGATATGAAATAAAGGAGACATTATGCTAAATAGAAGAAGTTTTTTAAAAGGTTCAGCTGCAGTTGGTGCTATGAGTTTTGCACCTATAAATGTATTAGGAGCTGAAAGTAAAGCAGTTGCTAGTGGTTTAGTAAAAAATGGCGAAGTTGTAACGGGTGCACATTGGGGTATTTTAAAACTTACTATAAAAGATGGTAAGGTAGTAAAAAGTGAGCCATTTGATGCAAATCAAACTAAGAATTTAAAAAATGATTTACAACACTACACACCTGATTTAGTATATGCTAATCGTGTTAAATATCCTTATGTTAGAAAAAGTTTCTTAGAAAATCCACTAGATAATAAACCTGAACTTCGTGGTAAAGATGAGTGGGTTAGGGTAAGCTGGGATAAAGCTTTAAAATTAGTTGCAGAAAGTTTAAAAAGAACTTATGATGAAAAAGGAGCTAATGGGATTTTTGCAGGTAGCTATGGCTGGAAATCAAGCGGAAATGTGCATAATTCAAGAATATTACTTCATAGATTTATGAACTTAACGGGTGGATTTGTAGGCTCATTAGGAGATTACTCAACTGGTGCATCGCAAGTTATTATGCCTCATGTTGTTGGTTCTATTGAAGTTTATGAGCAACAAACTAACTTGGATTTAGTATTAGAAAATACAAAAGTTATAGTTATTTGGGGTGCAAATCCTATTGATACTTTAAAAATTGCTTGGACTGTAACTGATGGCGAAGGTCGTGCATATATGGAAAAAATCAAAGAAAGCAAAATAAAAGTAATTTGCATAGACCCAAGAGCTAGTTCAACTGTTAAATTCTTTGAAGGTAAAGGTGAGTGGTTAGCTCCACGCCCAAATACTGATGTGGCAATGATGATGGGTATGGCTACATATTTAATTGATAATAAGCTTTATGATGCTGAATTTATGGAGAATTACACAATAGGATTTGATAAATTTAGTGATTATTTAATGGGTAAAACTGATGGCGTTAAAAAAGATAGCAAATGGGCTGAAAATATTTGCGGAATTAAAGCAAGTGTAATTGAGAATTTAGCTAAGGAATTAAGAGAAAATCTAAGTTTAGTAATGAGTGGTTGGGGTATGCAAAGAGCTCATCACGGAGAGCAACCTCATTGGATGCTTGTAACTTTATGTGCAATGCTAGGTCATATTGGTAAAGATGGTGGCGGATTTGGTTTAAGCTATCATTATTCAAATGGTGGTGTTGCTACAACTAATGCTCCAATAGTAGGTGGAATTAACGCTAGTATGAATGGTCTTTGGGATAAAGGTGTATTTAAGGGCGTTAAACAAGGAACATTTGATAAAAATGGTAAATTTATACCTGGAAATAGTGGTGCAGGTGAAAATCTACCTGAGTGGTTATCAAAGACAAGTGATAATGAAATTCCTGTAGCAAGAATTGCTGATATGCTATTAAACCCAGGTAAAACAATAGACCACAATGGCAAAAAAATTACTTATAGTGATATAGATTTTGTTTATTGGGTAGGTGGTAACCCATTCGTTCATCATCAAGATTTAAAAACTCTAAAAAAAGCTTGGCAAAAGCTAAAAACCGTTGTAGTAAATGAGATTTACTGGACTCCAACTGCTAGAATGGCTGATATATTATTACCTACAACTAGCCAATATGAAAGAAATGATATTTCTATGAGTGGGGATTATTCTAATATGCATATAGTTCCTATGAAAGCTGCTGTTATGCCAGTTGAAGAGAGTAAAGATGATATGCAAATCTTTGTTGAACTTGCTAAAGTTTATGGAACTCTTTGTGCGATTAGCAAGGGTGCAAGTGAAAAAGATGCAGCAATGTTAGCTACAAAATTAGTAAATGCTTATACAGAAAATCAAACTCCAGAGCAAATGATAGAAAAATACTATAACGCTGCTAAGAAAAGCACAAGCGTAGAAATGCCTGAATTTAAAGAGTTTTGGGAAAACAATAAAGCATTGAAATTTGAAGCTTCTCAAGATGCTTATGAGTTCGTTAGATTTAAAGACTTCGTAGAAGACCCTATCTTAAATCCATTAGGAACTCCGAGTGGTTTGATTGAGATTTATAGTGAAACTATTGAAAAAATGAACTATAAAGATTGTAAAGCCCATCCTATGTGGTTTGAACCAATTGAATGGCTTGGTATGAAAGAAAAGAGCGCAGAATTTCATATGATTAGCCCGCATCCAACGAGCCGCTTACATTCACAACTATGCCACACAAGTTTAAGAGAAACTTATGCTGTAAATGGGCACGAGCCTATTTTAATCAATAGCGAAGATGCTAAGGCTAAAGGTATTAAAAATGGAGATTTAGTTGAGGTTTTCAATGCTCGTGGTAAAGTTATTGCAGGAGCAGTTGTAAGCAATGATGTATTAAAAGGCGTAGTAGTGTTACAAGAAGGTGGCTGGTATGACCCTGATGATAATAATGATTGCAAATACGGATGTGCGAATGTGCTAACAATAGATATTCCAACAAGCGAACTTGCAAACGGAAATATCTCTCATACAGCTTTAGTAAATATCAAAAAATTTGAAGGCGAAAAACCTGAAATCGTAGTATTCACTGAACCTGTAAAAGCATAATATTAGGGGCATTTGCCCCTAGAATTTAATTTTAATTATTCATTATTTTTTCAAAATCAAAAAACCATTCTACTTCTTCAATATCATTAAATTTATCGGATAAATTTGATAATTTAACTATTTTAAAACCACATTTATTAACATAAAAATGAATATTTCTTATTTCAAAATAAGGTGTGGTTGTAGTCCAAACTTTAGTTTTAGGAAAAGTTTTTCCCACCATTTGCCAAGTTTTAAAACCATAGCCTTTATTATGAAATTCTTCAAGTATATAAAATAAATCAAGATTATTTGTTGGGTATTTTCATCTATTAAAAGACATACTCCACCTATTTTTACACCATTGTCATATACATAAAAATTTTTAGCATTTTTATTCTCTAAAGATTTGAAAATCTCATCGATGGTGATTACATTTTCATTGGTTTTATCTCTAAGACTTATTTGAAAAGTATTTTGCATATCTTTTGCGAAATTAAAAAACTCATCACTAGAAATTTCTATTAATTCCATAATCTTCCCTTGATTTAGATTGAAATTATTTAATTAGCTTGTTGAAAAGTTTTTATAGTGATTAACCACTTGGTATTTAATTGTTATCTTGATGGTTGTATTCAATCTAAGAATTAAAGAGTAAAAAATTCACTCAAGATTTGGCACTATTTTTAGTGGTTTTGCTAAGCAAGTGGGTTGATTAGTATTTTTTATAAAGAAGTCTGTGCGATAAATATGAGATAAATTTTTTATATTACTAAGTTTTAAATTCCTTAAAATTAATAATTACAAGTGAATTTATAATTTAAATTTGAATATTAAAAACTCATAGTATTTAATGAGCCTATGAAAGCATAGTTAAGGGGATTTTCCCCTTTTTAATAATTATTTAATTTAACACAACCCTCTTTTGAGCCGAACGAACACGCAAGATTATATAGTTGTTTTATTTTGTCTAAGTTTTCTTTAGAATTTGAGTTTTTAGCTAATTCATCAGCGACTTTAATGCAAGAATTTGCATCTTTATCTTTTATACATTTTGTTTGATTGCTTATTAAATCAGGGTTTGATAAAAGTTCCATAGGGTTTAAATTACTTAATTTAAAATCATTACAAGCACTAAAAACTAATGCAACTAAAATAGCAAGGGTTTTTTTCATTATATCTCCTTATTTGTAATTAGATAATAATTATACCCCCCCCCCTAAGTTAATGTATGATAAATATTTTTAGAAAACTGATTTATTAAAAAATACAAATTCTATTATCGTTTTTCTTTACAACTCTAGCAAAGGCGTAGGCGTTTATGTTTGCATTGTGTAAAATATCTAAAGCTTTTTGAGTATCTTTTTCGTTAATGCTAAGGATTAATCCACCGCTTGTTTCTGGAGAATATAAAAGTAAATCATCTTCAATAAATGATTTTACAAGTCCTTTTAAACTATTTTTGTTTGTATAACTAGCTGCTCCAAAAAGCCCCAAATTAGCGTAATTTAAAGTGTTTTTATAATACTTTATCGCATCAGAATTGATTTCAATTGATATTTTATCATTTAGCATTTCGCTCAAATGCCCAATAAGTCCAAAGCCTGTAATATCAGTGCAAGCATTGATTTTTATGCCATCTAAAAGTTCTAAAGCTTTATTATTTAGACTTTTCATACCATTTATACATTCGCTAAAATCATCGTCTAAATTAGCCTTAATAGCCATAGCGTTAAGACTTGTTCCTAGTGGTTTTGTAGCTATTAAAACATCATTTTCTAAGGACTTGTTATTGCTTAAAAAACTATCTTTTTTAACATAACCAGTAACGCTAAGCCCTAAAAATACTTCACTAGAATTTAAAGTATGCCCGCCAGCACAAAACCCACCCGCTAAATTAATAGTATCATTAAGCCCTGCTATCATTTGTTTTAAAATATCTTGAGATAAGCATTCGCTAAATGCAACTATATTCATAGCACTCATAACTTTTGCACCCATTGCAAAAATATCGCTTAATGAATTTGCTGCAGCAATTACAGCGTAATCATAAGCATCATTTACGATTGGGGTAATAAAATCAAGTGTTTGAACTAAGGCAAAATCTTCTAAATTAGTAGAAATTACCTTAGGATAATCAATAACACAAGCATCTTCATTACTAGTAGTTGAGCTTAATATAAATTCGCTAGGTTTAATATTAGCTAATGCGTTGTGTAAGTCAGCCTGACTTAGCTTAGCTCCTCAACCTGCGTGCTTGCTAAATTGAGTAAGTTTCATAGATTTACCATTTTTGTTTCAAATAAAGTATCTATTATCTCAACTGCGTTTGAACTTCTACCAATTTTTGGACTAACTTGAAAATAATTTAAGCAATTCGCACAACATAAAATATCAACTCCATCATCACTTAAAGCTTTTAAAGCATTAAATGCTGGATGAGTATCATCACAAGCTATAAAAACAGCTTCGTTTATTAATACAACTTTTTGAATTTTTCTTTCTTTTACAGCAGTTAAAAATCCAATTAAAAGCATTGCTCCTAATTCGCCTTCGCCGACTTTTAAAGATTTTAAAAATATCCCTTCTTGTTGTTTTGTTTCATCTTTTGAGCTTTTTATTTCGCTTTTTCTTAATTTAAAGCAAAATCCATTAAGCTCAAATTCTTGATTTAAATTCTTAAGCAATCTTTGGATATTTTCTTTTGCTGCTTCGTTATCAACTATTATTTCTAACTCATCATTAATTGCTAAATTAATTAATGTTTTTTTTGTTTCAATTACAGGTATCGGACAAGCCTTGCCGCTAAAATCTAGTTTCATTATTCTTCCTTTTTAAATAGTTCGTTAAATCTTTTTTCTAAAAATTCTTCTAATTCTTTTTCTAATAATTCATAATTTTTCATAAATTCTAAAGCCTTAGGGCTAAGAATAGTTCCGCTATCTTTACTAGCTCCTTTTTTGCTAATAAATATATCTCCACCTAAAAATTTTTCTGTGCTAGTTTTCTTAGTCCAAGCCTTTTTATAACTCATATGAAGTTGTTTTGAGCTCTCATTAATTGAGCCAAATTTTTCTATGGCTTTTAATATCTCATAATTACCTTTTCCAAAAATTTCGCCGTCTTCTTCTAACCAGAATTTGATTTTAGGTGTTTTATTTTTCATAGCTATAACTCGGTGTTATTTTTCCATTTTTTGTAAGTTCTTTATACCAATAAGAATGCAAAATATATACTTCTTCTTCTTCTTTATATCCTGTTATCATTGCGTGAATTGAGCCTTTGATAGCAAATACAGCCATATATAAATGCACGAAAAACATAGCAGCACAAACAATGCCTAAGATATTATGAACTATTGCACTAAGTCTTAAAATATTAATATGACTAATTCCTAACATATTTTGTAAAAATTCGCTTTGAAAATCTAAAAAGAACATAAACGCACCAGTAATTATCATAATAGCTCCACCAAAAACGGCTATGTAATACCACATTTTTTGACCGAAATTGTATTTTCCCGCCGGAACAGGTCTTTTAACCTTGCTTAAATATCCACCTACTATCATAAGCCATTTTATGTCATAACTAGCAGGTAACATTCTTTTAATCCAGCAAAAAAACATAGGAATAATTGAGATAAAAAATAAAATAGTAGCAACTCCGTGAAGATTTTTGCAAAGTCTAACAAATACTCCACCACCAAAATAATGACCATTCATAATGATTAAGCCTGTTGGAATTAATATAATCCAAGCAAGTGCAGCAATGAAATGAAAACCACGCTCAAATAATGAAAAGGCATATATTTTTTTGCCTTCGTGACTAAATGTTTTAGGTCCTATTACCATATAATGTAATGAAAACGCACAAAGCACTGCAATTAAGACAATTAAAGCAAGTGAAGCAATGTAACTTGATGCTAATATTGTCCAAATTTCTCCTAATTCATAGCTAGTAATATTAGTAACTCTTCCTGTAGTTGTTAAATCACTAGCATTTAAACAGGTAAATAAAAATGCTAATACAAAAAACTTTTTCATAATATCTTCCTAAAATGATTTTATTCTTTAATTTATATCAAAATATTTTTAATTTCTCCTTGAATAGTCATTAAAATTAAATTCTTTTTGACTTTTAATGCTACCATCTTCACCAACATAAATTAAACTTGGTAATTTTACTCCGTTAAAAGTTGTATTTTTTACTATTGTGTAATGAATTTGGTCGCAAAATATTATCTTATCTCCTATATTTAGTTCTTGATTAAATTCATATTCTCCCATAATATCTCCTGCAAGGCAAGAATTACCTGTTAAAAGATAGCTATTTTTAGTGCTTTGTGTTTTTGCTAATTCATCACGACTTGCTAGGATTTTTGCATTTTTTACTTCGCTAGTGTAAGGCATAATGATAGTATCAGGCATATGAGCTTCAGCACAAATATCTAAAATTGCTATTTTTTTCTCATTTTCAACAATATCTAAAACACTAGCTATTAAATCCCCCGTTTGCCAACCAATAGCTTCTCCTGGTTCAAGGTATATTTCAAGATTATATTTTGATTTAATAGCTTTTAAGAATTGAATTAATTCTTCTACTTTATAGCCTTTTTTTGTGATATGATGACCGCCACCAAAATTAATCCATTTTAATGGGTGTTTTGCTAGATATGGTTTTAAGAAATTATCTTCAAATACTTTAAAGACTTTTTCTAAACTCTCAAAACTCTCTTCGCATAAAGCGTGAAAATGTAGCCCATCAACTATTATTTCGCTATCTAATAAATCCTTTGCTTTAATGCCAAGCCTTGAGAATTTGCCGCAAGGATTATAAATTTCTTTTGGAGCTACTGAAAACTCTAAATTACAGCGAATTCCTAAAGATTGATTTTTATAATTTTTATGATTTATAACTTTTTTATATTCATTCAATGAATTAATCACTATATGATGACTAAGATTTAATATTTCTTCTAAATCATCATTGCTAAATGCTGGTGCGTAAGTGTGGATTTCTTTATCTACAAATTCTTTAGCAAATTTTGCTTCCCATAACCCACTGCAAGTGCAGCCTTTTAAGTAATTTTTAATTAAAGGCATAGCAGCACTAAATGCAAATCCTTTTAAAGCTAGTAAGACTTTAACTCCACTTTCTTCTTGAATTTTTTTAAAGATTTCAAGGTTATTTTTTAGTTTGCTTTCGTAGCAAATGTAAGCTGGTGTTTTAATATTATTTTCAATATATTTCATTACAATTTCCTTTCGGTATTAATAATTTTGCTATAATATCATATTAAATTTATAATATATTAGGTATTTTATGAAAGAAAGAAAGTCAATTTTAGAAGAATCAATAAAGAGCTTAACTCTTTATTCAATAATATTTTTTGCGTTAATTTTTAGCGTTGGAATATTTGTTATTAAATCAAGTTATACGGAAGAAGTAAATAGCCTAGAACAAGAATATAACGAACAAATCAATTTATCATCAAATAAATATATCAAAGAAGAACTTAAAAATATTAAAAAATATTTAGATGCAGAATTTTCATATTTAGACGATAGTGCCAAAGAATTTGTAGATAGTGCTTATAATTTCGCATTAAATTATTTAAACACTCACGAAGATAAACAAAAAGCTTTAGAATTTTTAAAAGCAAATATGGGTTATCCTATTGATATTGATGTTTTTGATGGAATTGACCCGACTTATTATTACTACGCTAGGTATGTTGAATTAGATAATAAAAAAATATTAAGAGTTACTTTAAATCCTAAAAAATATGAAGAAACTCAAAGGGTAGTAGCATTAAATAATATTAAAAATCTTCACAATGCTCAACTTTCTTATTTTAATGCAAAAAGATTAGATGATAATTTTAATTTTTTAGGTAATGAAAGATGGTATTGTGTATATGAAAATGAAGCTTACACTTGCTATGATAAAAATTGGTGGTTGGCTTTAGAATTTACCGTTAAAAGCGATGTATTAAAAGAAGCTTTAGAAGAAGTAAAAAGTAAAAGATTTGAATCGGCATTAATACAAGGTGCATTTTTAGGTTGCTCTATATTAATTGGATTTTTAGGCATTTTGGTATATATAATAAGAAAGAAGAAAGAAGTAAGATCGCAAATAGAATTAGCTACTAAGCATTTTGATGTAGCATTAAATAAACATATATCTAATTTTAATAAGAATAAACAATTAAATAGTGATTTTGCATTTAAGGAATTTAGAACTTTAAGTTATGCTTTACTTAGATTTATAAGACAAATTCAAGCCAAAGACGGGAATATCAAAAAACAAGCGTATATTGATAATATTACCGGTCTAATGAATATGATAAGTGTTACTGAAAGCCTTGATAATTATGTAAAAAAAGATAATAAGGTATTATTATTTTTATTTTTTAACATAGATAATTTCAGAATTTATAACTCAATGTATGGAAGAAGTTTTGGTGATGAAGTTTTAAAAATCGTAGCTTATAGACTTTATACAACCTTAAAAGGTATGGCAACAGGCGATAATGAACATTTTGAGAGCTTAGATTTTATAAAATATGATAAATATAAATTTATACAAAATAAAACTACTTTTGAATGCCTTGCTAGGGTTAGTGCTGATGAGTTTTTATTAGTAATTGAAGTAGATAAAAATGAAGATTATTTTACATTAGCTAAAAAATATCATCAAAAACTAACCGCAAGAAGCATTAAAATTAATTCAAATGATGATTTAATAGAATATGAGCCATTTAAAATTAATGCTAGAGTTGGATTTAGCATATATCCAAAAGATAGCAAGAATTTACACGAATGTATAGGAAATGCTGATTTAGCAATAGAAAATGATAAAGCTAGTGGAGATAATTGGATATTTGGTTATACGGCAGAAATTGGCAAACAAAATGAAGCTAATTTAAAGCTACAACAAGATATAAGAAATGGCATTGTAAATAAAGAATTCTTATTATATTATCAGCCAAAAGTAGATGTAAAATCTGGCAAAATTATAGGAGCAGAAGCTCTTGTTAGATGGCAAAAAGGAGATAAATTAATATTTCCAGACCAATTTATAGGAATTTGCGAAAGAAGTAATTTAATTATTACTTTAGGTAATGAAATTATTAAAATGGCTTGTGAAGCTCAAAGAAGATGGTTAGAAAAAGGTCTTGAATTAAAACTTAGTATAAATCTAAGCACCAAGCAGCTTTTAAGCGAAGGAATAGTTCATACAATAGAAAAAAACATTCAAGGCATACCGCCAAGATTAATTGAATTTGAAATCACAGAAAGCTTTTCAATAGAAAATGCAACAAGTAAGGCTATTATTGATAAAATCAAAAAACTTAATGTAGGTTTATCAATGGACGATTTTGGTAAAGGATATAGTTCTTTATCTTATTTAAATGACCAAGATTTAGATTTTGATGTTGTTAAGATTGATAAGTGCTTTATACAAAATATAGATACTAATGAAAAAAATAGAAGATTGGTTGAGTTTATTGTAAATGTTATTAAATCTTTAAATAAACGCTCTGTAGCTGAAGGTGTAGAAAATATTGAGATTTTAAATTTCTTAAAACACTTAGGTTGCGATGAGTATCAAGGGTATTATTTTAGCAGACCTGTTCCTGAAAATATTTTATTAGAAAAGGTATATGAAAATGGTAAAGATTAATTTTTTAGGACCTATTAATAAAAATTCTATTGAATTAAATGTAAAAAATGTTCGTGAATTAAAAAATGAGTTATTGAAAATTGAAGATTTAAAAGAATGGTTAGAGATTAGTGCTATTGCTATAAATGATAATTTCATAGATAGTTTAGATATTGCATTAAAAGATAACGATGTAGTAAGCATACTACCTCCTGTTTGTGGTGGTTGAGCGTGAAAGAATTTCAAATATTTAATAATGCTCTTGATGAAAAAGCTTTATATAGTGAATTTTGTGGAATTTGCAAAGAGTTAAATTATGGAGCATTTTTAAGTTTTAGCGGGATAATTAGAGCAGAAGGCAATATTAGCGGTCTTAGTTTTGATATATATGAGCCAATTTTAAAAAAATGGTTTGATGATTGGTGTGAGAAAACTAGGAATTTAAATATTAGATTATTTTTTGCACATGCAAAAGGAGATGTATTAGTAGGTGAATGCTCTTATTTTGCAGGGATTGCAAGCTCACATAGAAAAAACGGCTTAGATATATTTGCTAAGTTTATTGAAGATTTTAAACAAAATGCACCTATTTGGAAATACGATTTAATTAATAATCAAAGAATTTATGCAAAGGATAGAAGCTTTAAGTTGCCTAACGCAGGTCTTTTAAGCAGCAAGGAAGATTAAGTAATGAATAAAAAAGCATTAGTAATAGAAATTATTATTGTATGTATTGTGGTACTTGCGTTACTTATTTTACTAGGTCTTAAGGTATATAATTCAAAAAATGAAGCAGAAATGTCAAAATCAATCAGAAACTTAGCTACATTGATTAATGATGTAGATACATATTATTCTAATAATGAAAATTTTATAGATATTCCATTGATGACTAAAGTAGGGCTTGATAAGGATATGTGGTTTTTTGTTAAATCTGAAAAATGCTTACACTTTAGCACTTTTAGAGATTTTTTGATAGTTAAAAAAACTGAAAAACCAGGGGAATTATGTTCTACATTATTAAGTTATGATTCTGTTAAATCGCTATTAATAGGCAAAGACACTCCGGGCGATGAAGCTGTAAGTGTTAATATAAGCAATTCTAATACTATATTTATTAGAATGGGTATTAAATACGATAATTCTATATTATAAAACTATTTTATAACCTGTTGAAGTAATATTTTTTATAATATTTACACCCAATTTATCTCTAAAACGCTTTATAAATGTTCTTACAGAACCATCTTTTACATCGCTTTTGCCCCAGCAAATCTCTTTTATTTCATCAAGACTTACAACTTTTCCTATAGGTTCACTAAGGGCTTTTAATAAAGTTAATTCTTTTTTTGTAAGTTCAACTTCAAATTCTAATGTTTTAAAAGTTGATTTCATATAATCAATCGTATAATCACCTATTTTAGTAACTTTACTCATATTTGAAACCAGGCTTTTTACACTTGCGATTAATTCTTCTGGAATTACAGGTTTGATTAAATACTTATTCACATTAGCATCAATAGCTTTTAGTAATTTTTCTTTATCACTATGAGCTGAAATTACTATAATAGGCGTATTTGGGCTTAGGTCTTTAATGCTTTTTGCAAGGCTTAAACCATCTTTTAGCGGCATTAATACATCACAAATTACAATATCAGGACGAAGTTTTTTAAATTTATTTAATCCACTTAAGCCATCTTGAGCATAATGCACTTCATAAAACAAAGGTGCTAAAATATCTCCCATTAGATGAGCTATATTTTTCTCATCTTCAACAATTAATAAACTTAACATTCTTCTCCTTTAAAAATAAGTTCAAAATATGCACAATTGCCCTTGTTAAAACATCTTATATCTGCATTTATTTTATTTAAAATTTGCTTACAAATGTAAAGCCCAAGTCCTACGCCTTGTTTTTTATGTTTAGTTGTAAAATATGGGTCAAATATATGCTCTATTATGTTAGAAGGAATTGCCCCTGCATTATCGCTAATTTGCAAAATCAAATTCTTTTTTTCTTTAAATACTTTAAAATGTAGTATTTTATCATCTAGCTCTTGTTCTAAAAAAGCATCTTTAGCATTGTTTATAATATTTACAAGAACTTGCACTAATTCATTAAAATTACAAAACAAGCAGCATTTTTTAGCACGAATATCAAATGTAGTTTTTATATTATTTTTTTTCAATGCTTGATAGCTTATGTATAAACTATGCTTAATTACTTTAATTAAATTATGCTTTTCTAAAGGCGTATTAGGATTAATAAAATCTCTAAAATCATTAATAGTTTGGCTCATATTTTGGATTAATTTTTGACATAATTTATAATGTTTATCTTTTTTTTCGTTATGTAATAAATAAATAGCTAAAGATAATTCATTTAAAGGTTGTCTCCATTGATGAGCTATATTTTCTAACATTTGTCCTAAGATAACTTGGCGATTTTGTTGAAATATTATTTTTTGTTGAGCATTATTGATTGCTATTGCGTCTTCTATTTTCTTTTCTAAATTCTCATTGAGTATTTTTAAAGAATTTGTCTTTTGAGCTACGACTTGTTCTAAATTCTCATTTAATTGCATTAGCTTTTGTTTAGTTGCAACAAGCTCTTCATTTAAGGTAAAAAGTTTAGTAACATCGTGTCTAATAGCTATAAATTCAAATATTGTTCCATCTTCATCAAAAATTGGAATTATCGTTGTTTGTGCGTAGAAAAAATCCCCATTTTTCTTTTTATTCTTAACCACTCCTTTATGAACACGCCCAGCTAAAATAGTATCCCATAATTTTTTAAAAGCACTCTTAGGCGTATCAGGGTGGCGGATAATATTGTGATTTTGTCCTAGTAGCTCATCTTCACTAAAGCCACAAAGATTGCAAAATTCTTCATTTACAAAGGTAATAATCCCATTTATATCTGTCTTTGAAACTATATTTGTATTTTCAATTGCATTTTTATATTCATTTAATCTATACATTTTTACCTACTTAATTTAAGTGCTAAAAAGCACAAATAAAATCCATAAACAATAATTAAAGCAAAAAATAAATATTGAATATTTTTAATTTTTCTAATTTTATTTATAAATATAGAGCCTAAAAGCATAGCAGGAAGAGTGCTAAGCCCAAAAATTAACATATTAAGCCAAGCTTCATTAATGCTTTTTGCAATCATTGATTTTGCTACGAAAAAATATACTAAACCGCAAGGAAAAAATCCATTTAAAAAGCCAAATATAAAGCCTTTATATTTTGAAGTTTTTTTATTGTTTAAAAATACCATTATTTTTTTATATATGAATTGATTTTCTATAAAAGCTAGTAGTTGTCCTTTAACAATCAAAGCAAATCCTAAAACAACGCAAAAAGCACCTAAGATAAAATATAAAAATACTTGTAAGTTTAAAGAATTTAAAAAATAACCTAAAAAATAAGCTATAAGACCTATTAAAATATAAGCACAAATTCTACTAAAATGATATATAAAAATATCAAAAAAATTACTCTTTTTGTGGTTGAATAAAAGAATTATCCCACCACACATAAAAAAACAATGAGTAAGACTAAGACCTAGTCCTAGCACAAAAGTGCTAAGAAGATTGTTTATAACATCTTCCTTTTTTTAAGCTCTTCTTCATAAAGCTTTTCGTAAATTAAATCGTATTCTTCGCTACCAGGAACGATTTTTCTTTTGTAATTATTAATTTTATCAAATACTAGGTCTTCAATATCTTCGTAAGTTTTTAAGTATTCAATCATACTTGAATAAATCACATTTTTTACTCTATTTTCTGATACATTAAAATTGATTAAATCTTCATCAACCAAAGCGTCCAAAATAGCGTGAGATAAGGCATTATATCTATCTTCATAATTCATTTGGATTTTATATTCATCTGCTAGTTTTTTCTTAAGTAACCAAAACATATTTTTTCTATCAACTTGCATTAAATCCATTTGGCTTTCTTGCTCTGCTAAAATCTCATTTACCTTCTCATCAAGTGATTTTTCTTTTAATACTAAGGCTGTAATAATTTTTGAAACTACTTCTTTAACTGGCTCTAAACCATTTACTAATTTTACAAATTTTGAGTTTAATAAATCTATTGAAATTTTATTTGAAACATAAGGAATATGTGGTTGTCTAATACGCATTTTTAATCCTTTTTTATTTTTCTTCATTATAAAATATATTAGTAAAAATGAATATAACAATAATAATTAATTTTTAACTTTTGATAATTTTTAAAATGCCTTAATATTAAGCTTTTTAAGAGTTTTGAAGCATTGATTTGAATTCGGAATTTCCGAATTCAAATTCTTTTAATCGCCTATATAAATTTGTCTTGGGCGAACTATTTTTAACGGGCTTTCTTTTTGCTCAATTAGTTGTGAAATCCAGCCAGGAATTCTACCTACTACGAATAATACCGCAAACATTTCATTTGGAATTCCTAGAGCTTTTAAGATTAAGCCGCTATGAAAATCAACATTCGGATATAATCCACGGCTTACAAAATACTCATCATTTAATGCGATTTCTTCAATTCTAGTTGCAACTTTTACAAAGTTTGCATCAATTCCAATTTCGCTAATTAATTGGTCTCTTAATTTTTTAAGAACTTTTGCTCTAGGGTCAAAGTTTTTATAAACTCTATGCCCAAAGCCCATTAGTCTAAATGGATCATTCTTATCTTTTGCTCTTTTAATAAACTCATCAACTCTATCAGGTGTGCCAATTGTCTCAAGCATTCTAATCACACCTTCATTAGCACCCCCGTGTGCATGTCCCCACAATGCACCAATTGCTGAACTAATACAGCTATATGGGTGAGCGTGAGTGCTACCGACTGAACGCACTACACTTGTGCTTGCATTTTGTTCGTGATCAGCATGAAGCATTAAAACCGTATCTAGTGCTTTTACCTCAATAGGTCTTAGATTTACATGCTCGTATGGATAAGTTCTTAGCATATATAAAAAGTTTTCGGTAAATCCACGATCAAGATTAGGATATGCCATAGGAAAGCCATTTTTATAGCGATACGCACTAGCGGCTATTGTTGGTATTTTTGCTACGATTCTGGCTGCCATTTCCATATAATCTTCGTGCTTATCCATATTTAAATGGTCAGGATAAAATGTTGAAAGTGCTGCAACTGCTGCTTGCATAACTGCCATAGGATGAGCATTGTCAGGGAAAGCGTCAAATAATTTATGCATACCTTCGTGAATAAAGCTTCTTTTTTTAAGCTCATATCTAAACGCTTCTAATCTTTCAGGACTTGGTAATTCTTTATGTAATAATAAATGCACTACATCTAAAAAAGTTTTATTTTCTGCTAGCCATTCAATAGAATAACCACGATGCCTTAATTCTCCTGCTTCTCCATCAATATAAGTAATACTTGATTTACAAGTTGCAGTGCTAGTTAATCCTTCATCATAAGAAAATGCACCTGTTTTTGAATATAAAGACGAAAAATCAATTGATTTTGCACCTCTAGTTCCACTTAATACATCAAATTCAAATTCTTTACCATCGTAAATTAATTTTGCTTTTTCCATTTTTAACTCCTTTTTTAATAGTTATGTATATTTTAAAAGGAATTTGTGAAATATTGTAAAAAACTTACTTAGATTTTTGCTTATGTGTTTCAATAAGTAACGAAATTTTAGGAATAGCCCACATAAATATAACAGCTTCAATTAAAGATGATAAAACCAAAGCTAAATAAAAAGAATTATCAATTAAGTTTAATTTCATTCCTAAAGTTGCAATTGCGATTAATAAAGTAAGCGGCATACAAGATGTAAAAGCTAATAAAATGCAAGATATTTTAAAGTCTTTATAAAATACAAAAGAACTAATTATTCTACAAACTAACATAGTAAGAATAATAGCAAATGACATTAATATAAGCTCTTTATTAACCAAGCTAAAATCAAGGCTTAGCCCAACATATACGAAAAATATAGGTATTAAAAATGGGTGTCCTAATGAGCTTAATTTATGCTCTAAATCCTTTTTATGCCCAAAAAAGCTAGATATAAACATACCAGCTAAAAACGCTCCTAAAGCTATTTCAAAATCAAAATAAAGCATTAAAGCAACTGCTAGCATCCACAATGCAAGACTAAGCCTTACATTACGCTCTGCCTTATCATAATCAGGCATTAAAATTTCTTTAAGCCAAGGTAACCACCAAAAAATCGCATTAAAAATATAATAAATTACAACAAAAACTCCTAAAAAGAATAGTATTGACAATACAGAAGTAACAACTTGCATTGTGCTACTTGAGTTTGAAAAGCTATTTAAAAGAGTTATTAAAACAATGCTTATTACTTCGCCAAGTGCTGCTAAAACCATAGTAAAACTAAGCCATTTTGGAGTAATTTCGTATTCTTTATATAAAATACTAATAAGCCCTATACTCATAACAGGAATTATTATTGCAACTACTAAGCTAAGTTTTAGTATCAATGAAATACTAATAGCTAAAGCGTAAAGAATTAAATAAAATAAAGATATTTTTTTTAGCTCATTTGCATTTAATTTTATAAATTCTTTAAGGCTTACTTCAAGCCCTGCTATAAACATTAAATAGCAAAATCCAATATGAGAAGCTAGGGTAAAAGCAGGTGTTTTTGTGATTATTCCAATAGCACCAGCAATACTTCCTAAAATAATTTCAACCGCTAAAATAGGTAAGCTAGTAAGCTTTGCTATATAAGGCGATGAAAAAACAACAAAAGATATAAATAATAAAATATTTAAATCATTTGAGCTAAGTTCCATTAATTTCCTTGTATAAATCTAGTATCCTCAAAAATTATGCTTTTTGCAATTATTTCAATTTTTTCAGGGATATTTTCAATAATTATAATAGGACTTAGGTTATAGTGATTAAATAATTTTGCTCTAAAGCTTATTTGCTTTTTGATACTTGGTGGATTTTTTAAAAATTCTTCATAATTTTCGTATTTAAAAAACTCATTCGCTTTTTTAAACGATATTACACATAATTCATCTTTATTACACATTATTAGCTCTTTACTTATGTCAAGACTTAGATTAATTTTGCGTGATTTAAAATGCGAATAAAACAAAACAAAAGCTTTTGCGGTATTTTTATTAGCTTTAATTCTTGCATAAAGCAAACGATAATTTAAAAACTTTTCTCTAATAATGCTAAATTGTTGATTTTTGCTTTCTAATCTTACGACTTTTTTAAAAAATTGCAATTTTTCTTCTATTGAGCCAGGTAGAATTTGATTTTTATATATACTTGAGCTTAATTCTTTTATCAAATGCTCTTCGCTTTTTTGTTGAGCTAAGCCGTAAATACAGCCACAATAATTTTGATGATACAATAAATCATCTTTTGCTAATTTTAATTGCCTTTGAGTTCCACCATCTTTTCTAAAATCAACACAAAAAAACTCTAAATCAGTCCCTTTTAAAGCTTCTTGCATAGATACTCTTAATTGCTCTAAATCTTTTTTAGGAGAGCATAAAAGTGTGGTTGTGAATGTTTTTTGCCCTAATTTTAAAGCCATTTCAACAGAACTTTGCATTCTAAAATCAAAACATTTAGAACATCTCTTCCCACGCTCAGGCTCATTTTCATAGCCTTTTACATAATTAAACCATTCAGCATAATCATATTCACCTTTAATTAGCTTAATACCAAGCTTTTTACAAGACCTTGCTACATCAAAATATCTTAATTCATATTCGCTAAAAGGATGAATATTTGGGTCATAAAAATACCCGATGAGTTCTTCATCAGGCATTAATTTTCTTAATTCTTGCAAAAAAAAGTGCGAATCAACGCTACAACAAATATGAACTAGCATTAATTTATTTTATACTTTTTACTAATTTCATTTATTGTGCCATCATCTAGCATTTCTTGTAGGCTTTTATTTATTATTTCAAGTAATTTTGTATTACCTTTATTTACGGCAAATCCTTGCGAATCTTCGTCTTTATACTCGCAAACTACTTGCAAATCAGGATTTTTATTTAAAAAATTAATAGCAGCAACCTTATCTAATACTATAGCATCTATTTTTTTGCTTTGTAATGAAAGTATGCTAATGCTAGAATTTGCAAAGCCTTTTACTTCTTTTTGGCTAGATCTTTTTGCTATATCATATTGCACCGAGCCAAGTTCAGCCCCAAAAAGCGTATTAGTAAAATCTAAATCTTTACAATTTTTAATTTCTTGATTTTCATTATTTTCTATTCTTTTTATGAAATAATTAGAACTATCTTTAAAATTAATTGTAAATTCTACTGCCTTAGCTCTTGCTGGAGTTTTTTTCATAATTGCTCCGATTAAATCCACTTTATTGCTCTTAAGACTTGGGATTAATCCGTCAAAATCCATATATTTAAACTCCACTTCTAAATTATTTCTTTTAGCAATTTCTTTAATAATATCAACATCAAAGCCCTTTAATTCGTTGTTTTCTAAATATTCATAAGGCGGATAATTAGGTGCTGTTGCTACTCTTAAAATATCAGCACTCATACTTGTTAATAATGCTAAAGAAAATAATATTTTTTTCATTTTGCTCCCTTACTTTACGCTATCTTTATAAACTGCGTTTTCATTTACTACTTCTTTAATAATTAAAGACCTTTTTGTCTCTCCTGTACTATCTATGCTAATAATCCCACTAACGCCTTCGTAATCTTTAGTTTTTTTAATCTCTTGATTTATACATTCGCTAGTGATTTGCTCGCAACGATTTGCAGCTTCTACTAATACAAAATAAGCATCAGCACCAATTGCAGCAAAATTTGATGGAAGACTTCCATTATAAGCTTTTGCATATTCTGCTAAATATTTTTTGCTAAGTTCTGTTGGTGGAACATTTGCATCAAAGCTATCTGTATATAAATGATTGTTTGAATACTCTGCTGCAAGTTTGATAAATTGCTCATCAGCAACCCCATCAGCACTAGCGATTATACTTTTAACACCTGCGATTTTTGCTTGTCTTACAAAAAGTGCTGCTTCTTGATAATAAAGTGGCAAATACACTACATCAGGATTTAAACTAGCAATTTGAGCTGAAATAGCGTTAAAATCTTTATCTCCACTTGTAATAATTAATTCTTTTAATATTTCTCCACCACCTTGAATAAATTCTTTTTTGTAAGCTTTTGATAAACCTAGTGAATAATCAGTCGCTTGGTCTTTTACAATTACTGCTGTTTTTTTACCTTGAGCTAATAAATATTTTGCCATAGCTTCGCCTTGAAAACTATCATTAAAGCACACTCTAGCAGCGTAATTTTTACCTTTTAATAATTTATCATTTGTAGCAGCTGGTGCAATTACAGGCACTTTTTTCGCTTCAGCTGTATTCATAACCACTATAGTATTTGCAGTAATCATTTCTCCAATTATTGCACTAACTTTTGGTAAAACTCTTTCAGTTGCTGTGATGGCTTCTATTTTATCGCCTTTTGTATCAACTATATTTAAATTGATTTGCTCTCCATTTTTTAAAGTTGGTTGCATTGCATTTGCTACTTTTATTCCATTAAGTGCCGCATTTCCATATGCTGCAACGCTACCGCTAAGTGGTAAAACTACACCAATATCTAAAGCAAAAGCCGCACTAGAAGCTAATAAAATTAAACTTTTTTTCATAATAAATCCTTTAAATAATTTAAATAAATTCCTTGAATTACAAGGCATAAAAGACCTGCAAAAAATCCTGCAAGTAAATCATCAAGCATAACGCCTAAGCCACCTTTTAGCTTTTTATCAACTTTACCAATAATACTTGGCTTAGTTATATCAAAAAGCCTAAATAAGATAAAAGCTAAAGCAAAATGCCACCAAGAGTTGTTAAAACTCATACCAATCGCCAAAAAAACCCCACAAACCTCATCAATTACTATTTCTTTAGCATCGTGTTCGTGAGTTTTTTCATAATCGTCAATGATTTTAATACTTGCAATAAAAATTGCAATACTTAATAGCATTAAAGTGCTTTTATCTGTGTAAATTAGTAACAAATAAGCAAATGGTAATGCCGCAATAGTCCCCATTGTGCCACTTGCAAACGGACTAAGACCTGAATAAAAAAATGTTAAATATAGTTTTGCTAATTTTTCTTTCATTAAAATCCTTTGTAATTTGGAAAAATATCTTAAGTTAGTTAAGGAATAATTTGTTTTTAGAATTTGATTTAAAGAATTTAAATATCGTTTTTAAATTCTAGATTTTTAATTTAAGAAAAACATTATAAAATAACGATTATTTTTTATAAAAAAAGGCAAAAAAATGTTGAAAAAATCAATAATTTTAATGAGTATTTTATATTCTAGTTTAAATGCAAGTGCCGTTGATAGTAGATTTTCGTATCAAGATTATTTAGATTTTGGTGCTAATAAAGGCAAATTTAAAGTAGGGACAACAGGGCTTAGCGTAAGTTCTAAAGATGGGACTTTAAAAGTAGATAGTTTTTATTCTATGCCTATGATTGATTTTAGTGCTAGTAATAAAACGGGGGATTTGTTTAGGGGAGAATTTACCAATATAGGAACAAACAGAGTTTTAACGGCAGCTCATATGATTAGTAGAAAAGATAAATTAATTCAAGCTGGTTCAGTAATAGAATTTGGTGGAGTTAGAACGACTGCTGTTAGTGCTTCTAATAATTTTGATGATTATTTTAAAAACTGTGCTGATACAACTTGTCCTCCAAGAACTGATATAGAAGATTTTGTTGAGCTTAGAATGAATAAGATTAATTTAAATACTAAAGCAGATATTGCTCCAATAAAATACTATGATGAGAATGGAAAAGACACAAATTATGAAGCTTGTAAAAATGGTGGTTTGAGCTGTTCGGATACTAGCGGTAAGGCTGCTTTATATGATAATTCTAGATATACACTTTTTGTAAGAAATGGAACAGGTATTCAAAAAATTACCGAGCAAAGAAATGACGCTGAAACAATAAGCACTAATAATAAATACTTTACAGGTGGAATTGCAAATTTAAGCGATTTTAATAGCTTTAAAAATGAATATGGTTTATATATGCTAAATATATTAGGTAGCGATAGAATTCAATTCTCAAGTACTGGTTCTAAAGGAGATAGTGGAAGTGCATTATATGTTTGGGATAATCAAGATAAGAAATGGTATATGGTAGGTGTTACTAGTGGTACTGATTGTAAAGGAGATAGTGTAACTTGTACTTATACTAATTATCATTTAGTAAATAATCACACTATGGATAATTTTAATAAAATTCACAATATAAGCACTACGGCTAATTTAATACTTGATGCTGATTCTTTAAAAGATGGTTTGGTAGAACTTGAAAAAACAATGGGAGCTGATTTATCGTTTAAACACTATTATAGTTTGTTGGGCGCTCAAACAAAATTAAATTACAATAAAAGAGTATTAGCAATGGCTAACGATAAGGATATTTATATAAATGGTGGTTCTTTAACTCTTAGTGCTAATGCTGATTTAGGTTCTAGTGCATTGATTATAAAAGATAATTTAACTTATGATATTAAAGGTAATTTTGACTTTTTACACGGCGGTCTTGATATAGGTGCTAATTCGGTTGTAAATTATGACCCTAAAACAGCAAAAAATGATTATTTACATAAAATTGGTGCGGGTAAATTGATAGTTAATTCAAGTAGCCCTAATGCAGGTTTTAGAATAGGTGGGGGTGAAGTTGAGTTTAAAAATTCTTCAGGCACAACTTTTGGTAGTATTTATATGACTAATAATTCAAGTTTAAAGATAAATAACGCAAATCAAATAAATACAAATTATTTATATTTTGGCGAGAATGCAGGTAAGCTTGATTTAAATGGAAACAATATTAATCTTAATAATTTTTACGCGAGTGATAATAATGCAGTGATAACAAATACTAGCACTAACTTAAGCACTCTTGAAATCAATAAATTTGCTACAACAGAACCTACAAATACTATTTATCACGGAAATATTAAAGGAAATATTAATATAGTTCAAAATCACAATAATAGTGGTAAATACGCTGTTTATGATGGTGGTTTAGATATTCAAAATATGGAATTTAAAAACGGAAATTTAGTTTTACAAGGTCATCCAATAGTGCATAATTATGTATCACAAGATGTAAAAGATAAGCTAAAAGAAGAAGTGTTTACTACCCCTACAAGGCTAGATCAAGAAGATTGGGAAGAGAGAAATTATAAAATGGCTAGCCTAACTTTAGATAAAGCTAGTCTTGATATTTTAAAACATTCAAATGTGGATATTAAAAACATTAATTCTATTTCTTCAACTATTAAAATTGGCGATAATTTAGCTTATATAGATAGATTTGATGGAGAAAATATAAAGGCAAATTCTATTGCAACAGAATTTCAAGGAAGTTTAGAAAATGAAAGTTATTATAATAATCTAAAATATCAAGAAGAAGTAACAAAAGGCAAAAGCATTGCTAAAAATATCAAAATTAATTCAAATTTTGATTTGAAAACCAATTCAAAACTAAGCCTTTTAAATGGCACAGATTTTAAAGGCACAATAACAGCTGATGATAGTTCTAGCCTTGAGTTTAATGGTGCAATGATTAATGCAAATATAAACGCAAGTAGCCTAAACTCAACCAATACAACATATATTTACGAAAGCAAAACTAATGCTTTAAATATAAGCAAAAGCACAAGTGGAGCTAATAATACCTTGCTAATCCAAAAAGACTTTTTAAACGGAGATGATAAAATACTAATAGCAAGTTTGGCTAATGATACTTTAGTGGCTGAAAATTATTTTGATATTAAGGGTGAAGCTTCAGTATTTGCCGACCTTAAACCTAATGTAAAATACTATGATGAAAACGGCACAGCTAAATGGTATCTTGAAAAAATACCATCTACTCCATCACCAGAGCCAAGCCCAACACCAAATGAGCCTAGCACTCCAAATAAACCAAGTGAGCCTGATACTAAACCAACTCCGCCAACTAACACAGACACAACTCCAAGTGAGCCTATTAATCCAAATGAGCCTAGTGTTAATAATCCAAGCGAACCTAGTATTCCTAGCACTCCAACAACTCCAAGCGAGCCTGATACTAAACCAGTTGAGCCTAAGCCAGACACCCCAACAACACCAAATGAGCCTACAATACCAGATGAGCCAAGCACTCCAAATAACCCAGAAGAGCCTGTTATAGTTGAGCTTGACCCAAATCCTAGCAACAATCCAAGCAATGTAGAAACAAAAGGCCATTATCAAGAATACTTCTTCGTAAGAGAGAAAGAAAGTTCAATAAATACAGCTAAAAACACGCTAAATCAAGCATTTTTTAACTATGTTTTAGAGTGGAACAATATGCAAAAGCGTATGGGAGAGCTAAGAGATGAGGTTGCAAATGGCGGAATTTGGATTAGGAATTTCGGTGGAGCAAGTTCGTATCTAAAAGATAATAAGACCAAATATTATGAATTACAAATCGGTGCTGATAAGATTAGCGAAATGGATGATTTCAATGCTTATGCGGGAATTATCTTTACTAATTCAATTTATAAACTAGATACAAAAAATATGCTAGAAGGTAAAGTAAAAGGCATAGGCGGGGGACTTTATTCAAGCTTTATTTTTAATAATGGTTTTTATATTGATATGATTGCAAAATATGTTGATTATAAAAATGACTATACTCTAACGCTAAATAATGGCAATAATAAAGCGATTTATATTAACGCGAATAATCATTCTAAAAGCGTAGTAGCAAGCGTAGAATTAGGCAATAGATTTTATATGAATAATTATTATTTAGAGCCTAGCGTTGAGTTAATTAGTGGCTATGTTAGTGCGATTAGCCTTGAAAATAAAGCCGAGCATATAAAATTAGAAAGCAAATCATTCGTTCCATTTAATACAAAAACAATGCTAAGTTTTGGTAAGCAAAGTAGCGAAGATTCAAGATTTGGATTTAGATTTGGGGTTGGAATTGCTGCTGATTTAGCTAAAAACGGCGATAAAACCATAAGAGATTTAAATGTAATTAGACAAATTGAAGGTAAAAAAGATACAAGAATGCTAACTAATGCTTCATTTAATTATAATTTCACGAATAATTTAAGGCTAATGACCGAGTTTGAAAGGACATTTTTTGGTGATTTGAATGTGGATTATTCGCTTAATATGACTTTAAGAAAGAGTTTTTAATTTATTTTGCACCTATTTTAAAGGTGCAAAATCTTTATATGTTTTTATCTTGCCGATAAATATTATTTATTGGGTTTTTTAATGAGTTTAAGAATAAAGAGTTTCAAAATACATTTATCTTATCGCCTAAATATACTCAAATTATGACGCAAAGCTTAATTTTTGATATAAAGAAGCAAAAATAACCATTAAATAATAATCTTTATTCATTCACTCGCATTACTAAATACAAAAAATAAAGAATTAAAATAATAATTCAAATAAAAATATTTTAATTTTCTTTAAAAGTAAGAAAACTTAAGTTGCTAAGTTATTGTTTGTATTAAACTACTTCTTAAATCTTGCCAAATTACTAAGCGGTAAAGATAGCTAAGATTTATAATTTTTATCCACAAATTTCTTAAAAGTTTAGTTATTTTTATGTTACTTTTACGCATTTAATTGTATTTTTTACTCATAAAATCACTTGAAATCTCACTGATATTGATTTTTTTTAAGTATTAAAAAATAAAGAATTTAAAACAATAATTTACACATAAAAACTAAAAAATATAAAGCAATATTTTTATTATTACCAAAGCTTTGTATTTTGATTTAGAGATAGCCTAAATAGTATTAAATCAATAATATGATAAATTCAAATTTATGTTTAAGCTATTATTTTTTTTAAAAAGATTATTTTTTGAATCAATTGCTGTGATTTGCAATATTAATGCAAGTTAGCGTTAGAATATTTTTATCTTTTTCATAGATTAATACTAAATCGTTTTTCACATGGCAATCTCTATAGCCCTTAAATTTACCTTGCAAAGCGTGGTCTTTATAAATCGGCTCTAAGACTTCATCATTTGCCAATCTTAAAATAATTTTATTTGTTAATTCTTTATCAGCTTTGCTTAGTTTTTTAAAGGCTGTTTTGTAAGCTTTAGTCTCCCTTACTTGATACTTCACCATTTCATACTTTCTTCTACGAATTTTTCAGCGTCCATATATTCAACTTCCCCACGCAAATACGCAGCCTTTAATTCTTTTGCTTCTTTTATAGAATCTAAAAATTCTTTACTATTATAAAAATCATCTAATTTGCTTTTTTCTTTCTTTATCTTTATCGGCTCGTTAAATGCCTTTGCTAATTCTTTTAAAGCCTTTAAAAAGTGCGGATTATCATTCATCTTTACTATTACATTCATATTTACTCCTTTTATAATCGTTATCTTATACTAAATATGTTTAATTTATAAAGTTTTAAGTAAAATTCTTGCTTTAAATTCTTAAAAGTTTAAAATGTTTTTTGATTATGTTTTTTAAAAAGTTAAAGAAGTAAAAAAGGTGCTAAGGATAGCACCTTAAAAACTATTGTAATAATTTAGTCGTTTTTAAAGATAGCCGAAGCTATCTTTAAAACTATTGTAATAATCCTAGTAGTTTTTAAGGCGACAAGCACCTTAAAAACTCCATTCATTATTACTATTGTAATAATCTCATTACGTTTTGTTGAACAGCGTTAGCTTGGCTCATTGCATATACACCTGATTGAGCTAGGATTTGGTGTTTACTAAATGTAGCACTCTCAGATGCAAAGTCAACATCTCTAATATTACTTTCAGCTGATTTAACATTTACTTGAGTAACTGAAATATTATTAACAGTTGAAACAAGTTGGTTTTGGACAGAACCAAGGTCACTTCTAATTGCTTCAAGAGCTTTTTGAGCTGATTCAGCAATATTCATCATTGCTTGTGCGCCTTTTAAAGTCATTACACCTGCAGCATAACCATTCTTATTATCTCCTGCATCAGTTGCTTGCCAATCATTAGCATTAAAGCCCATTGCATCTGCTGTTTCTCTATCTATAGTAGCATTAGTTTCTCTTAAGCTAACTGTTTTTTCAGAAACATTTTTATCATAGCCTATTGAGCTAGTAATATCCATAGTTTTTATATTACCATCTATATCTTTATAATCCCTAGTAGCTTCTACAACTATGTCTTTACCATTAGTTGATGAAAAACTTAATCTTCCGAAGTTAGTCTTATTGTCACTAGTTAAGCCTATCATATCTTTAAGACCAGCTCTATTAGGCTCATTGATACCTTCTTTAACACCTTTTAAAAATTGTATCATAGCGTGAGCCGCCATTCCATCTTCACCTTCAGCTGTAGCCATAGTTTTACCTTTAGCTGCATCAACAAATACTTGTAATTTACTTACAGCATTATCTATTAGTTTATTAGCATCTTCTAATTTTAAACCATCTTCTTGTAATGCTTTTAATGCGTCAGATACATCTTTGCCTGCGCCAGGATTGGTTACAGCAGCATTTGCTGTTGAATGTAAAGCACCAATCTTATCAGCACTTAAAGCTTTACCTGCTACACCTGTTTTAAAGTTTATAGTTCCATCAGTTTGTATTGCCGATTTGGCTTTAGTAGCACCATCAGCTGCAATTCTCGCATCCATTTCATAATGAGCTGCTTGAATATCTTCAAATGTATTTTTTGCATTATAAATAGAACCTGCTGTATCTGCAGTTGGTGCTGTTCCAGCTACTGCAGAACCTGTAGTCCAAGTTTTATCATCTGCAAAATCTATTGCTTTTTGTTCTTGCTTAGTATTTTGACCAGTTGGTCCATTTGCATACAATACATGTTTATCTGCTACAGTTTTACTTGTTGTTTCAGTATACGCCGCTCCATTCGCCTGAAAACTCTTATCCACCCCATCAGTTATCTTAATACCTCTACCATCTCTATTAGCAAGTACTAATCTTCCTTTTTCATCAACACTAGCCTCAACCCCTGTTTGATCTTTTACAGAGTTAATTGCAGCTCTTAAAGCCCCATTTCCATCTTTATCTTTAACTTCAATAGAACCAATAGTAACACCATTTATACTAAAGCCTTGTAAAGTAGTTCCTGCTTTAATAGGTTGTTCAAATACACTTTGAACCGTAACAGAAGCTTTAATACCTGTTTTATCAGTAGATTTATTAATAGCTTCAACTAAAGCACCTAAACCTTGACCTGCTTTAATATTATTACCTTGAGCAATTTGCACTGGCTCAAATGTAACATCATTAATTCCATCTACGTTTTTAAATGTAAGATTAATTTTATCTCCTAAAGCAAGGTCGCTTTGTCTTACGTTATGCCCAGTCTCAAACCTAGTTAAACCAATCTTATCACTTGTAGTTGCCCCTATACTAGCCTTAACTGTCTCATTTGAATATGCACCAATTTGAAATTCTTTGTTTGAAAACGTTCCACTTAGAAGCTTTTGACCATTGAATGATGTAGTATTACCAATATTGTCTAATTCTTCCATAAGTCTTGAAATATCAGCTTGAAGTGAGCGTCTTGTTTCAGTTGTTTGACCATCTTGAGCTGATTGAATAGCTTTATTCTTAATTGTATCAAGTATTTTTATTTGCTCATCCATAGCCTTATCAGCTGTTTGAATAATACCAATAGCATCATTAGCATTCATAATAGCTTGACCAAGAGAACTTGCTTGACTTCTTAAACTATCAGCAATTGCCATACCTGAAGCATCATCAGCAGCAGAGTTAATTCTAAAACCTGAGTTTAACTTGTTTAAAGAACTGTCAATTGATCTATTGTTCATAGATGCGTTTGCATGAGCGCTTAGCGCCGCCACGTTTGTGTTAATTCTGAATCCCATAATTTTCTCCTTAAAAAAATAATTGTCTTGATTTCCTTATCAAGTTACAACTATATCGGTGTGCTAAAAAATAACTTTAGGGGTGATGTGAAAAAATTTTTAAAAATGTGATTGTGATGTGGGGATAGGTGGCTTTTTGTGATTTTTTCTG
Organism: Campylobacter sp. RM12651; assembly: GCF_022369475.1. Taxonomy (NCBI): domain Bacteria; kingdom Pseudomonadati; phylum Campylobacterota; class Epsilonproteobacteria; order Campylobacterales; family Campylobacteraceae; genus Campylobacter; species Campylobacter sp. RM12651. The sequence goes on along the minus strand of NZ_CP059600.1, from coordinate 1,911,359 downwards.
TTAGGAAAAAATCGTAAAAAGCCTTGTGTTAGCTCGTTTTTAAACGAGCTAACCGAAATGAATAGGATTTGAGAGTGCAAAATTTCACGGAATTTGAAATTAGAATTAGGATTTTGTGAAAAACTTGTGAAAATGTGAAATATTTGTGTGTTATAAAGGACTTAATCAATGCTTGAACATTGAATATTTAATTACTAATCATTAACTGTTAATTTTTAGAATGGGTTCAATATGCTTTGGCAGTACCTGTTTAAGACATTTATAAACTAGCAAACCCTTAGCATTAAAGCCTAGGCGTTCTTGACCTAGGCTTAAAAAAGGAAGATAATGAAAAGAAAAGTTGCAATATTAGTTGATGGTGAGTTTTATATCAAAATGTATTGTCAATTTTTTAAAGTAAGAACTCAAGATTTGGATTACAAGACACTAGCAAAAGCCTTGCAAATACATTGTATGAAGCATATTGATAAGGACTTTGAAATGCTTTATAGAATATATTTTTATGATTGTAAGCCGCTTATGAAAAAATGCCATAATCCAATAAGTAAAAAATCTATTGATTTATCAAATAGTCCTGTAGCTGAACTAAGAAATAACCTTCACAAAGAAATTATAAATTTACCTTGTTTTGCACTTAGGTTTGGATATTTAGATGAAAAAAATGCAAAATGGCAAATTAATAGCGATAAATATGATGATTTATTAAAGGGTAAAATACAATTTGATGATATTGGTGCTGATGACTTACATTATAAAGCAAAACAAAAGGGTATTGATATGAAAATAGGTTTAGATGTTGCTCATTTAAGCTATAAAAAATTGGTGGATACAATAGTGTTAATTTCTGGAGACAGTGATTTTGTCCCTGCTGCTAAATTAGCTAGAAAAGAAGGGCTTCATTTTGTGCTTGATCCAATGCATATGAAAATAAGAGAAGATTTAGCAGAACATATTGATTATCTAAAAACAACGCTACCGAGAAAAAAGTCTTAATACAATTTTATTTATTTAATAATATTTATTGTTTTTTCTTTCATATTGGTGTTTTATTTTAAATAAAGTGCCAAACGACATTACTTCTACAATTGCCCATAATGGTATTTTTAATAAAATTCTTATTATCATCATAAAAAGGTAAAAAATATGCACTTAATCTGTAATAATTTAAATTTCTTAATTTTTCTAAAGCAAAATCTTCATTTAAAATAGTTAAATTTTTAGATCTTAACAATTTTAATTGTTCTTGCCAAGTTCTGTGGGGTTTATTATATGTTTTTTTATCCATAATCAGCTTTTAAAGTCCTTAAGGGTTGCGCATTGTTAAGAGGCTCTTAGGGAACTGTCGGAAATATATTAACATTTTTTATTCTAATAAGTCAACAAAATTAAAAAATGTGAAATATTTGTGAAAAGTTTTGATGAAAGACCCGCAAAAGCGGGGGGCGACCCATTCGCCCCTAAGATGTGATGAGATGTTATACAAAATTGATTAATATTTGCTTAAAGGTAGGTTAAAATGATTGAAAATATACTATTTATAAAGCATATTAGTGGCAAAATTTTAGCTATTGAAAACGAAATAAGAAAAAGAGTAAAAAATATAGTTTTAGATGAATATATAAGTATTTGCGAAGGTCATAGCGCTCCTAGTTTAGGGGCTTTGATTAGGCTTATATTTGATGAAAAATTAGAAAATATTGTTTTTAATAGTAAAGGATTTGAGTTTAGAAAATACTGCTCTAATAATAAAGATAGAATAAAGATAAACAATGGCTCAATAGCCGAAATCTATACACACATACAAGTGCAAATTGCTTTAAACCTTTATAGAATGATTAGAAATAGAGCTTTTCACGGGGCTGATATGTTTAAGGTGTATGAAAAGAATGGAAAAACAAGCCCTAGAATATTTACGCAAATTTATTTAGGCAAGGAGCTTTTAAACTTTGGTATCGAGCCTTGCAATATAGAAATATTTTTAGATGATTTAGGCGATATTTTGGGGGTGAATATGTGGGATAGACTTTAATCCCCAAACCCCCACTAGCTAAGCGCTCATGCAAACGCATCTATGAACAATAGATCAATTGACAGTTCTTTAAACAAGTTAAACTCAGGTTTTAGAATTAACTCTGCTGCTGATGATGCTTCAGGTATGGCAATTGCTGATAGTTTAAGAAGTCAAGCAAGTTCTCTTGGTCAAGCTATTATGAATGCTAATGATGCTATTGGTATTATTCAAACAGCTGATAAGGCTATGGATGAGCAAATAAAAATACTTGATACAATTAAGAATAAAGCTATTCAATCAGCTCAAGATGGTCAAACAACTGAAACAAGACGCTCACTTCAAGCTGATATTTCAAGACTTATGGAAGAATTAGACAATATTGGTAATACTACATCATTCAATGGTCAAAAGCTTCTAAGTGGAACGTTTTCAAACAAAGAATTTCAAATTGGTGCATATTCAAATGAGACAGTTAAGGCTAGTATAGGGGCAACTACAAGTGATAAGATTGGTTTAACTAGGTTTGAGACTGGGCATAATGTGAGAGCGGCGGATTTGACAGGAACTGCTAGTGTAACATTTAAAAATGTTGATGGTATTAATGATGTGACAATAGAACCTGTAAAACTTACAAATGGTAAAGGCGATGTAAGTGCTAGCACAGGTCTTGGAGCGTTAGCAGAAGCAATTAATAAAGCTAGTGATAAGACAGGTATTAAAGCCAGTGTAACTGCTATTTCAACATTTGAGCAACCTATTAAAGCTGGTGAAACTACTTCAAATTTCTCAATCAATGGTGTAAAAATCGGAACAGTAAGCGTTCAAGAAAAAGACGCTAATGGTGCTTTAAGAGCTGCTATTAATGCTGTTAAAGATCAAACAGGGGTAGAAGCTTCTGTAGATACTAAAGGTAGACTTGTATTATCAAATAGAGATGGTAGGGGAATTAAGGTTGAGGATAATGTGAAAGTTCCTAATGGAGCTAATGATGTTCATTCTTTAGTAGTAAGAGATGCAGTAAATGGCAACAATAAAAAAGGTGTGGATTTAAGTTTAGTTGATACTTGGACTGCAAATAATGGTGGTATTTTAGTTGGGGAAAATAGTTTCGGAGATGTTAAAAACGCTCACGGAGTGCAAGATGCAGCTATTTATAACGATGGTTTAACTAAGACTAAACAAGCTACAGCAGCAAGTAATGCTTATAATGCTTTCCATACAGAAGAACAAAAAGCTTTAGATAAGTTTAAAGATGCAGCTATTCAAGCACTAAATGGATATATTGGAGAAGCTGCTGATGCAGGTAAAGATTTAGATAAAGTTAAAGGTAATGCTGCTGCTGAAAAATTAAAAGATATAATTAAAAATTCAACTGATTTTGCTGATATCACTGATAAACTAGATGCATTTAATACAGCAAATAAAGGCGCATTAGCTGCAGGTAAACAAGATGATTTACAAACAGCTATTACTGCAGCAGCTCAAACTTATGCAACAGCAACGACTGCAGCTGCTAATAAAGAGTTAGGTAACCTTGCAGCATACGATCAAAAAGATGATGTTAAAACAGTTAATGATGCTTTAAATACATTACAAGGTAAATTGGATGCAGCAGCTAAAGCAGCACCTGCAGATATGACTGCAGTAAAAACTTTAGGAACTGATTTAAAAACTTTTGAAACAACTGCTAAGCCTATTGGTGCAAAAGAAGTAGACTTTAAAAATCTTGATGTGGCTGCTATAGGTGCTGCAAATCTAGCAAATACGGCATTCACTAATGGTGCTAATCCAACTACAGCTAAAGAAATTACTGATTTATTTGCTAGTTTAAAAAATCAAACAACTAAAGCTGATGCTAACGCTACTATAGATAAATTAACTAAAAAATTAGAAGAAGTAGTAAATGCAGCTGCTGATAAATCAATGAATACAGCAGAAGCTCAACAAGGTATGGTAGCTCACTCATATTTACAATTCTTCGCTGGTGTTAAAGCAGGTCTAAATGAGCCTAATAACGAAGGTCTTAGCTCAATTATAGGCTTAAATACAACTAACTCAACTAATATGGGAAGATTAAGCCTTGTTTCAAATAACGGAAGAGATATTCAAGTAGAAGTTAAAGACGCTAATGGCTTTACAAGTAATTCAGCTTTAGGATTTGATAAAAATGTTAGCGAAGCAACAGTGAGTTTAAGAGAAACTAATGCAACAATTAGTAGAGCTCAAGCTGACGCTATGGGATTTAACAATGAAGAATGGCAAGCTGGAGATAATGGGGACAATACTAACGGCTACGCAGCAGGTGTAATGACTTTAAAAGGTGCACAAGCAATGATGAATATTGCTGAATCAGCTCAAAAAGCTCTTGAAGCAATTAGAAGTGACCTTGGTTCTGTGCAAAACCAACTTGTTTCAACTGTTAATAATATTTCAGTTACTCAAGTAAATGTTAAATCAGCTGAAAGTAATATTAGAGATGTTGACTTTGCATCTGAGAGTGCTACATTTAGTAAGCACCAAATCCTAGCTCAATCAGGTGTATATGCAATGAGCCAAGCTAACGCTGTTCAACAAAACGTAATGAGATTATTACAATAGTTTTAAAGATAGCTTCGGCTATCTTTAAAAACGCAATAAAGATTATTGCGTTAATGAATGGAGTTTTTAAGGTGCTTGTCGCCTTAAAAACAACTAGGATTATTACAATAGTTTTAAAGATTATTTGTAATAACAAAAAAGGTGCTACTCTTAGCACCTTTTTTACTTCTTTAACTTTTTAAAAAACATAATCAAAAAACATTTTACACTTTTAAGAATTTAAAATTAGAATTTCACTTAACGCTTAATAATACTAACGATTACAAAAGTAACAAATATAAATGTAACAATTACAACAAATAATAATCCGTATTTTTAAAGGCTTTAAAAGAATTAGTAAAGGCATTTAATGAGCCGATAAAGATTAAAAAAACAAAAAGTAAGATTTCTTGAATACCCAGCCAATCATTACTATAATAGCGATGAGTGTTACAAAGCGTTAAAAGAAGTTGAAAGTGGCAATGTAATTAAGTGTAAAAATTACGATGAGTATAAAAAAGCTATGGATAGTAAGAATATATGAAATCCATCTATCAAAGCAATACAAAAAAACAATACAACAAGCTAAGCAAAGCTGATAAAATCTAACAAAAGTCTAAGAGCTGATTTATAAAAACTACGCATTGCAAGTGATTTAAAATATTGTAGAGATTATCATATCAAAAATGATTTAGTGCTAGTGTATAAAAGATAAAAATATATTAATTCCAACTTGCATTAGCATTGTAAATAATAGCAAAATAAATAATTTAACATAAATTAGATTTTAGCGATATATTTTTATTGTAATTATTTTAAGGTGCTATTCTTAGCACCTTTTTTATAAAAACTAAGCAAAATCAAAAAACTAGCATAAAAAATATTTATGATTGTTTTAAATCCACCCTTACAACCAGCGTTTTTTCTTAAAAAATATAATAGGTATTATTGTAGAGATTATCATTAGGCTCAAGGTTATAAAATACCCATATTGGAATTTTAATTCAGGCATATTCTCAAAGTTCATTCCATAAATTGTCCCTATTAAAGTAGGCGGCATCATAGCAACGGTAACAACGGTAAAAAGCTTTATGATTTTGTTTTGTTCTATGTCAATTTTGCTAGTTAAAATCGTCTGTATATTATCTAAAATCCCAAGTTGCGAAAGGCTAAAATCTATTAAAGAATTTAAATCTTTTAAAATTATGTCTAAATTCTCTTTAATATGAACGCCTATTTTATCGCTTTTAATAAGTGATGATAAGGTCTTTTTCTTCTCAAATAACGAATACCTAATCTGCATATTTAAATCTTGAAGATTTGAAATCTTAGCAAGGTAAAAATCATAATCAAGAGCATTTTTTTGCTCTAAAATCTCGGTTTTTAGCAATCTTGAAACTTTATCAATCCACTCTAGCACATCTCCATCTTTATCCACTCTCATATCAAAAATCTCGCTTAATATCTCATAGCCACTTTTATAATGAGTTGGATTTGCTAGAATTATGTTTTCTACAGAAGCAAAGGTCGGAATTTCTCTAGCACGGATTGTAAATAATACTTTTTTATTTAGTAAAAATGTAATCGTATCTTTTGTAGTGGTTGTTTGATTTAGAGCGTCTTTATTTAAAAACACATTATTAATAGTAATAGTATCTTGCTCTTCCCAATATCTCGCACTTTCTTCTATGTTGTATTTTTCATCATCGTTTGGAATTTTAATATTAAAATTATTTTCTATATAAGCAATCTCATCTAGGTTGAAATTAAACAAATCTACCCATAAAGTATTTTCAGGTATTTCTTCATTGATATTAATAGTGCGTTTTAATACATTTAAATTGTCTTTATAATAAATAAAAAGCATAAAAATCCTTTATAAATTTTAATTATTATAATGAAAATTTTGAAATTTTAAATAGGATTTAAGGCTAAGCTTAAATCCTAAGAATTATTGTTTTAATTGTAAAAGTGTGTTAAGCATTTGATCACTTGTAGTAATTGTCTTAGAGTTTGCTTGATAACCCCTTTGAATTACGATTAAGTTTGTTAAAGATGTGCTTAAATCAACGTTAGACATTTCAAGGCTAGATGCTTGGATTTTACCACGACCACCTGTTGTAGCAGCTCCGATTACTGGCTCACCTGAGTTTGATGTTTGAGTGAAAACATTGCCGCCTTCAGCTTCTAAACCTTCGTTATTTGTAAATGTCGCCATCGCAATTTGTGCTAGACCAAAGCTTCTACCATTCGTAAAGCTTCCTATTATCGTTCCGCTTTCATCAATTCTAATTCCATTTAAGTCCCCACCACTAAAGCCATCTTGAGAAATACCACTTGTATTGCTCTCTCTATCATAACTTGTAATTCCATCAAAATCATTTGGATTACCGAAATAAAAATCTATGTTTTGATTAGGAGTTGAGCCGTTGTTTGCTGTAAAGCTTACTGAACTTGGGCTAAATCCTTGTAATGAACCATCGCTATTAAATCTAATTGTTCCTGTTAGGACATTTTTTGGACCTTCGCCACTAATGTTGATTTCACAAGGCTCTGGAACTTGAATTACTATTCCCCACTCTGTGCCACCATCATCTGTGTAGCCGATTTTTGTAAAGTCATATTTGATTGAGTGTTTTGTCCCAAGTGAGTCAAATATATCAATACTTGAACTATGTGCGCTCATATAAAGCCCTTGAGTTTGACGAATTCCATCTCCACTTGTGAGTGCTCCTTGCATACCTTGCATTGTTTTCATAAACTTATCGTTTTCATTAACATTATTTGCCGGATTTGTTAGATTGCTAATGCTTAAGAACATATTGAAATCATCTTCGTTTTGATTAGCATTTGCCGGAGTTTTAACAACAGGGTTAAGTTCAATAAATTGAGCTTGTTCTGCTGGAGTTGCTTGATCCCACGCTATTAAAGGTGGTCTTTGCATACCATTAGGAAAATTTACCCCTTGACCATTACCATTAAATAATAATCTAGCTCTTTCGTTGATTGCTTCTGTGCTCATATCAAATACATCGCCATCATCAGCATTAAATGCGTCTCCTTTAGGATTTTTGATAACGAATTGTCCTTTAGCATCTACTATGATTTCAACTCCATCATTTTTAGTCCCAGTTGTGCCCCAATCAGCATCAGTTACTTGTCTTCCATCGTAATTTACATAAAGCCTTGCATCTTTTTGCATAGCTTCTCTTAAATCTTCTGTGGTATTAAATGTTCTTTCCATATTAGCATTTAATGCGTGTGCTGTATTAGTTGGGTTTGGATCATAAGTATATTGATAAGCAGTAATTACTTTAATACTAGCACCATTGCCATCTTGATGGTCTATTGCTGCATTTAAAAGACCTGTGTTATCTTGAGTTGCACCATTTCCAGCTCTTAAAACTATGTTTTTCATAGCTGCTGTTGTGCCTTGCTTATTATCATTTACTAAAATAAGTCTATTTCCATTTACTATATCAGCTCTTACGCCTGTTTTACCACTTACTCCATTAATAGCAGTTGCTATATCAGCTACATTTGATACACTGCCACTAATTTGAGTGCCATTAATTTCTATATTTAAATTTGCTGGAGCATTAAATTTACCATTGTTATCAACCCCATTTAAATTAAGTTGTTGAGTTCTAGCTTCTGCATAACTAACCCAAATTCCTTGACCTTTTCTAAGTCCAAGACTTTCTCCACTAGCATTGAATAATACCCCCATATCAACGCCACGCTCATTTAAGCGTAATTCACCATTTTTATTTGTAATAAAGCTATTTTGTGAAACATCGTTTTCTTTATGCACACCCGCATCAACTTTAATACCATCGCCGTTTATATTAGTCCATTCGTGATTGCTATCTAGCTGATAGATTGGAGTTTTTTTATCACCTATGCTATTACCTGAATTTAGGTTTGCTTTTAAGCTAACTAATGTTGTAGGATTTGCAGGGGTTGTAAGACCTGGTTTTATTACTATATTTCTAATTGGAGATGTCGTATCAACTTCGCCTGTAACTTCATCTCTTAACCAACCTTGTGCTATATAACCATTATTATCAACGAAGTTACCATAAGCATCACGAACGAAGTCCCCGTTTCTTGTATATTTATAAGTTTTACCACCATCAGGGCTTACTACGAAAAATCCATCGCCTTGGATAGCTAAGTCTGTGTTTTTCTTAGTTGTTTGGATACTTCCTTGAGCAAAAATCTTAGTAATTGAGTTAATTTGAGTTCCAAGTCCAACTTGCATAGGGTTTTTACCACCTAGCTCTCCTTGTGGAGCTGTTGCAACTTTGCTTGTTTGGTTCATCAAGTCGCTAAAATTTGCACGAGAGTGCTTAAAGCCTGTTGTATTAACGTTTGCTATGTTATTACCTTCTACGTCCATTGCTATTTGGTGTGCCTGAAGACCTGATACTCCAGACCAAAGTGATCTCATCATTTTTATATCCTTGTAATTAAATTCTCTAAGCAAGTTTTAGCAAAAGGTGTTCCAATTTTATTTTTTTATATTAAAATGTTTATTTAATACCGAAAATAAGGGGATTTTGTGGATAGTATAAAAAATAATTTTAGATTAGATTTAATAAAGTGCTTATCAAATACAAGATTACAAAGTTATAAAGACTTAGACGAGCATTTTAAAAATCTTAAATTAATTTCAAAATTATCCCCAAAAATAGGCATTTTAGAAATAACTTTAAGAAATTATTTAAATGATATTTTGGCAAAAAAGTTTAATAATGATGATTGGCTTTTAGATTACGAAAATGAAAGTATAAAAGAACAAATAAATAAATTATATAAAAGCAAAAAAAGAACACCTACAAAAGATGAATTATTAAGCAATCTTACGCTAGGAACGATAATTAAGATTATTGAAGATGAAAAAATTGAGAAGTATATATTTTCAGATTTAGACTTAAAAAGATTTGATAAGAATAATAAAAACTACATAATAATAAACGGGCAAAAGACTAATATTTTTTTAGATAATAAAAATAAAGCATTATTAAAACTATTTTTAAGTCTTAGAAATCGTGCAAGTCATTTTGAGAATTTATTAAAAATGAGAAATAACAAATATTCTAATATTAGTTATAAATTATATGAAAATTGCTATATCAGTATAAATCCAAGAAATTTAGAAAGATTTTTAGATGATTTGATAAGTGATTTTAATGAAGATTTGATAAGCAGAGTAAAACTCTGCTTTTAAGAGTGTCAAGACCACTCACGAAATACATTTCATGATATCAAAAAAAAATTAATCATAAAAGCTTTATCAATGTTTGTTAAAATCAGCTTTTATTAAAAGGAGAAAAATGAAATTTTTAAATATTCAAAAACTAAGCACTGAAAAGCTAGAAAATATGGGTTTTACTTGGCATACAAATGAAGATAAAAAATCATATGTAGATGATAAATTAATAATAATTAGCGAAGATGAAGCAAATAATTATTATAACGCTTGTAATGAGCTATATGATATGTTTATAAACGCAGGTTCTTATGTAATTGATAATAATCTTTTAGATAAACTTGGCATTCCTTTTAATTTACACGAAGTTGTGAAATTATCTTGGGAAAATGAAGTTCATTGGCATTTATATGGGCGTTTTGATTTAGCTGGTGGGCTTGATAATTTACCTATTAAATTGCTTGAGTTTAATGCAAATACTCCAACGGCACTTTTTGAAACGGCGATTTTACAATTTGAGCAATTAAGACTAAATAACTTAGATGAAAGCAATCAATTCAATCACACTTACGAAGCAATCGTTGATAATTTTAAACGCTTATCAACTTTAGATGAAGATGTAAGTAATTTTGATGAAGTATATGAAGGCTGGAAAATACTTTTTACAAGTGTAAAAAATACTGAAGAAGAGCTAACTACAAGATTACTTATGCAAATGGCAAAAGACGCTGGATATGAATGCGAGTTTGCTTATGTTGAAGATATTGAATTTAGCGAAGATGGAGTGTTTTTAGCTGATGAGAATTATGAGTTTTGCTTTATGCTAATTCCTTGGGAAATAATAGCTATTGAAGAAAGCGAATTAGCACATTTACTAACAAAAATAATCAAAAACCAAAAAGCAATTATCCTAAATCCTGCTTATACATTATTATTTCAAAGCAAGGCTATTTTAGAGATTTTATGGCAGCTTTATCCAAATCATAAATATTTATTAAAAACTAGCTTTTTACCACTTGAAAACGCTAAACAAGTTAAAAAGCCGTTTTTTGGTCGTGAAGGTGCAAATGTTACGATTTTGGACAAAAATGGCGAAATAATTACAAAAAATAATGGAGATTATGAAAATAACGGATTTATTTATCAAGAATTTGCAGAACTTAACGAATATAATGGCGAGTTCTATCAAGCTGGGGTATTTTTTGCCTACGAAGCGTGCGGACTTGGATTTAGAAAAGGTGGAACTATTATAGATAATTACGCACAATTCGTAGGACACATTATTAAATAAAGGAAAAATATGCAAGAAATTCTAAGTCTTACTTCATTTGTAGTTGATTTTGATATTAAAAAGAATTTAAAACAAGAATTACAAAATTATAAAAATATTTTAGTTATTGCTGGAGTTACGGCATTTGCGAAATTTAAAGATAAATTAGAATACTCAATTAGTGGCAATTATCATCTAACACATACTAAAGAATGCTCGTTTAATGATATTAATAAAATTATAAATGAATGCAAAGGCTTAGAATTTGATTTAGTCTTAGCAATTGGTGGTGGTAAGGTTTTAGATACTTCAAAATACATAGCAAATGCTTTTAATCTAAAAATAATTACTATACCAACAATCGCTGCAACTTGTGCTGCTGTATCTGCTCTATCTGTTATTTATGAAGATGAAAAGTTTAAAGAATTAGCGCTTTTTAAAGAACCGCCTTTTAAATGTTTTATAGATTTAGAAACTATTAAAAACGCTCCTAAAAGGTATTTAATAGCAGGTATTGGCGATACGATGGCGAAATTTTACGAATTTGATTTGCAATTAAAATATGCAAAAGCTAATAATATAGGCGTAAATTACTCAAATTCTTTTGGCAAAATTTGTAGTAATTTGTGCGTAGATTTAAACTATGAATATGCAAAATCTTTAAATGATGATTTGAGTTTTAAAAATGTCGTAATGTCAATAATAGTAAATACTGGCTATGTTTCACGCTCAATTAATATTGAATATAATGGAGCTTTTGCTCACGCAACTTGCTATGCGATAAGTTATATTAAAGAAATAGAAAAAAACTTCTTGCACGGAGAATTAGTAGCATTTGGTATTTTAGTCCAATTACTAATTGAGAAAAAATATGATGAATATGAAAAATTGCTTAAGTTTTACAAAGAAATCAATTTACCTACTAAAATAAGTGATTTTATAAAAGAAGATGAGTTTTTAAAACATATTGACAAAATAGCTAGTTTAGTCCTTGCATCTAGCGATGTTATTAATCTAATTAATCGTGGTTTTATAACAAATCTTGATGAGATAAAAAATGCTTTAATTTATAAAAAGGAGAAAGAATGAAAATTGTATTTTTAGACGCAAACACCTTAGGTGGAGAAAACATTGACGCATTTAAAGAATTTGGCGAAGTTGTATTATATGAAAAATCATCGCCTAATGAAGTAGTAAAAAGATTAGAAAAATGCGAAGTAGCAGTGATTAATAAAATCAAAATGAGCCGTGAAGTTATGCAAGCTTGCCCTGATTTAAAACTAATTTTAATTAGTGCAACGGGTATGAATACGGTTGATTTGGTTGCGGCAAAAGAATTTAATATCGTAGTTAAAAATGTAGCAGGTTATAGCACAAAAAGTGTGGCTCAACATACTTATGCTCTACTTTTATCATTAATGAACGAAACTCTTTATTATAATGACTACACAAAAAAAGGCAATTGGGCTAAGAGCGAATTATTTTGCGATTATTCAAGAAGAATTTACACAATAGAAGGCAAAACTTGGGGAATTATAGGACTTGGAGCTATTGGAAAAGAAGTTGCAAAAATAGCACAAATGTTTGGTGCTAATGTGATTTATACAAGTCTTAGTGGCAATAATAACAATGCTGATTTTAAAAAAGTTAGCTTAGAAGAATTGCTAAAAAATAGCGATATTATAAGCATTCACGCTCCACTTAACGACAAATCATATAAATTAATCAGCGAAAAAGAACTAACAATGATGAAAGATAATGCGTATTTGCTAAATCTTGGGCGTGGCGGGATAATTGATGAAGTAGCACTCGCAAAAGCAATTGATAGTAAAAATATCCGTGTTGGGCTTGATGTTGTAGAAGTTGAGCCAATGAGTGCCGATAATCCTTTATTAAACATAAGCAAAAAGCAAAATCTAATAATCACCCCGCACATAGCTTGGACTGCTTGTGAGTGTGTTACAAGGCTAGTGGCAATGATGGTGAATAATTTAAGAGATTTTTTAAATGGTAAATAAGATTTACTTAGGGCTAATTTTAGCCCTATTTTTTAGCTCTTGTGCTAAGCAAATTCCAACTACAACTATAAATCTAACTATTAAAAGCGATATTATTAAGTTTAAAGGACAAGGTTTTTTAAAGGATAATAAAGGTGATTTAAGTCTTGATTTATATACACTTGGAAAATACATAAATACTTTTAAAATCAATGAAAAAATATGTTTTAACAACGAATGCTATACCAAAAAAAGCTTTAATGAAAAATTTTTTGGCAAATGGTATTATGATGATTTGTTAAAAGATATAATTTTATGTAAAAATATATTTTCTAAGAAAAATTACTCAAAAACTCCAAATGGTTTTACTCAAATAATTGATGATTTAACTTATGTTGTTGATGATTTAAAATGTGAGTTTTCTTCAAAAAATATTATCATTAAAATTAATAAATAATAAATTTTATTATTCTATAATAATTTTTTCCTAATAATCTAATAAAATTTACAAAAAAATATTATATTTAGATGGAATTTATAATAAGGAGAAATTATGAAAAAAGTATTATTTTCATCGGTTTGTGCAGTGGCACTACTAGGGACAAATGTATATGCAGTAGAAAATAGTTTAAGTAATAGTTTAGAAACTTTTTTAAGTCAAAAAACAGAGTTAGAAAGCAAGATTAAAGAGCAAAATACTCTAATAACTCAAAAACAAGAAAGCGTAAATAATGCTGATACAAATTATAAAGAAAAAGATAAAGCATTTAAAGAAACTGCAAAGGCTATAGATACAGCAACATTAACAGCAGTAGATAAAGAGGGTTTGAAAAATCAAGCTGAAAGAGAACATACTAATTTAGTAAATCAAGGTAATTCTTTAAATACTCAAAAAGATAATTTAAATCAAGAATTACAAGGAATAAGTGATTTGATAACTAAGCAAAATACAGCTATTTCAGATTTAACAAGTCAAATTGCTACTTCTCAAACTAATTTAACTGCCAAAGAAAAAGCTTATAATGATTTAAATAAGCAATTAAGCACATTAGTAGAGCAACACAAAGAATTATTAAATAAAAAATATGAAGCAGAGAATAAACTAGCTGAGGCTAGAGAAAATTTACAAAAAGATCCAAATAATGAAGCATTAAAAACAAATGTAAAAAATGCTATAAAAACTCAAGAAGAAGCTAATTTAGCCGTAAAACTAAGTGATGATACCATGGCTCCATTGGGACAACAAAAAGGACAAGCGTTATTTGAGTTTAATGAAGCTTCAAATAATCATAATAGCTTGGTATTTAAAAAAAGAGAAGAAGAAAAAAGTCTTGAAAATTATAAAAATAGCTTAACTTTAAAACAACAAGAAATCCAAGCTCAAGAACAAAAAATAACAGATAATAAAACTTTACAAGCTCAAGCCCAAACCAAAGTTGAAGAAGCAATGAAAGTATATACAGAAGCTCAAACTAAAGTTGAAGAAGCTAAAAAGACCAATGCTAACGCTAAAACAGCTTTAGATAAAGCAAGTGAAGACCTTGAAAAAGCTAAAACAGAGTTAACTACAGCTAATACAACTTTACTAGAACTAGAAGAGCAATTAAAAGAAATTCAAGCAAATATTACAAACAATACAGAAGAAGGCAAAAAAGCTAAAGAAGAGTTAATGTCAAGTGGTATTTATACGGCTAATACTCAAACTCACGCTAACGCATTAATCAGTTTAGCAGCTTCACACAATGGAGATTTAAGCAATGCAGCTCCTGAAGTAAAAGCACAAGCACAAACCTTAGCAAATCAAATAGCTACAACAATTTTAGATGAGAAAAAAGACGATATAACAGCAGAAGCTCTAAGCACTTTAAATGTTCAAATCAATAATATGAATAAGCGTTTAGGTGAAGTGCGTGGTTTAAATGCGGATATTGGGACTTGGTTTAGAATTTATGGTGGTCGTTTTAGCAATGGTAACAATAATTTCAATTACTATTCAACCCAAATTGGTGCAGATAAAAAAACTAGCTTAAATAATGCTGATATTCTTGCTGGTGTGCTATTTGGCTATGATAAAATCAATGCAGGTGTAAGAGCAAAAGACACTAGCGTAGGAGCGTATTTAAGTTATATTCACAATGATGGATATTTTGCTGATTTGGTATTAAAATATATAAGAAGTAGTTATGATAGTAAATTTGTTGATGTTAAATCTCAAAATTCATTCTTAGTTAGTGCAGAGGGCGGATATAGATTTAATGTAAATAATAATTTTTATCTTGAACCAAGCCTTGAGATAATCACTGGATATATCGGCAAATATGAATCAAGCTTAAAAATCTTTAATAAGTTTAAAATAAATGTAGATGCTCATTCTCCATTAATATTTAAACCACAAATATTTGCAGGTTATAGCGTAAATGATTTTACATTTAGAGCTGGTGTTGGGGCAGTAATTGATACTCAAACTAAAGAAGCAGACCTTTTAATAGGCGATATTATAAAAGGAGTAAATGCTAAGGTAAAAAGCAAATTAGGAGCTAGCGATAGAGGATTTGTAAGCGTTGGCACAGCATATACATTTAGCGATAATTTAAGATTGAATTTAAGTGTTGAAAGAAGCTTTGGCACAAAACTTACAAATGATTATGAAATAAACTCAACCATTAGATATACATTTTAAAAAAAGGGCTTTAAGCCCTTTTTTATCAAACCCCCACTAGCTAAGCGCTCATGCAAACGCATCTATGAACAATAGATCAATTGACAGTTCTTTAAACAAGTTAAACTCAGGTTTTAGAATTAACTCTGCTGCTGATGATGCTTCAGGTATGGCAATTGCTGATAGTTTAAGAAGTCAAGCAAGTTCTCTTGGTCAAGCTATTATGAATGCTAATGATGCTATTGGTATTATTCAAACAGCTGATAAGGCTATGGATGAGCAAATAAAAATACTTGATACAATTAAGAATAAAGCTATTCAATCAGCTCAAGATGGTCAAACAACTGAAACAAGACGCTCACTTCAAGCTGATATTTCAAGACTTATGGAAGAATTAGACAATATTGGTAATACTACATCATTCAATGGTCAAAAGCTTCTAAGTGGAACGTTTTCAAACAAAGAATTTCAAATTGGTGCATATTCAAATGAGACAGTTAAGGCTAGTATAGGGGCAACTACAAGTGATAAGATTGGTTTAACTAGGTTTGAGACTGGGCATAACGTAAGACAAAGCGACCTTGCTTTAGGAGATAAAATTAATCTTACATTTAAAAACGTAGATGGAATTAATGATGTTACATTTGAGCCAGTGCAAATTGCTCAAGGTAATAATATTAAAGCAGGTCAAGGTTTAGGTGCTTTAGTTGAAGCTATTAATAAATCTACTGATAAAACAGGTATTAAAGCTTCTGTTACGGTTCAAAGTGTATTTGAACAACCTATTAAAGCAGGAACTACTTTACAAGGCTTTAGTATAAATGGTGTTACTATTGGTTCTATTGAAGTTAAAGATAAAGATGGAAATGGAGCTTTAAGAGCTGCTATTAACTCTGTTAAAGATCAAACAGGGGTTGAGGCTAGTGTTGATGAAAAAGGAAGATTAGTACTTGCTAATAGAGATGGTAGAGGTATTAAGATAACTGATGGGGTGGATAAGAGTTATGATCCAACTGGCAAAGCTTTTACGGCAACTGAAGCAGCTAAAGTAGCAGATAAGCATGTGTTTTATACTGATGCTGCTGGAGATTTAGATGGTGCTAATGGTGAAAAAATTGTTGATTTTTCTGGTGCGGCTGCTTGGGGCGGTGATAATGCAGCTTCTGAAGCCGATCCTACTGGTGCTGCTGGTTCTATACTTTCAACAAAAAATTCATTTGATGATGTTAAAGATGCTTATTATGAACAAGCAGCAAGACACGCAGCTGATGGAGTAGCTAAAGCTTCAGCTGATGCCATTAAAACAGCAATTAAAGATGGAACTGAAATAGATTTAAGTGGTGTTAAAGCAGAAAAATTTGGTGCTTTACAATTGGAAAGTGCTAAAGCATTTAAAGACCCTGCAAATCATACTGCAATATCTGAAGAATATGAAATAGCTTTAAAAGATGCTAATGCAGCAGTAAAAGTAGCAGTTGGAGATACAAATTCTAAACATGCGACTTTAAGTGATGCTAATGCTGCCTTGGATACTGCAATGAAAGCATTAAATAAGGTTATAGATTTATCAAAAGGTCATAATATGGGCGAAGCTGAAGGAACTAATGGAATCATAGCAGTTGCAGCTCTTAATTTTTTACAAGGTGTTAAAGAAGGCTTAAATGAAAGCGATAGAGCTGGTCTTAAAGATATGATAGGCTTAACTAACGATACTAAGACTAACTTTGGAAGATTAAGTTTTTCATCAACTAATGGTAAAGACATAGTTGTAGAAGCTACTAGAGATTATACTGGAGCTGATGGTAAATTGCATAGTATGGATGTTACAAGTGCAATAGGCTATGATAAAAATGTTTCTGAAAAAACAGTTAGCTTAAGAGAAACTAATGCTACTATAGATAGAGAAACAGCAGATGCAATGGGCTTTAATGCTAATGATTGGCAAGCAACTGATGCAGGAGATAATAAGAATGGTTATGCTGCAGGTGTAATGACTTTAAAAGGCGCACAAGCAATGATGAATATTGCTGAATCAGCTCAAAAAGCTCTTGAAGCAATTAGAAGTGACCTTGGTTCTGTCCAAAACCAACTTGTTTCAACTGTTAATAATATTTCAGTTACTCAAGTAAATGTTAAATCAGCTGAAAGTAATATTAGAGATGTTGACTTTGCATCTGAGAGTGCTACATTTAGTAAACACCAAATCCTAGCTCAATCAGGTGTATATGCAATGAGCCAAGCTAACGCTGTTCAACAAAACGTAATGAGATTATTACAATAGTTTTAATATTAAAGGTGCTATCCTTAGCACCTTTTTTACTTCTTAAGTTAATAAAAGAAAAAAAACAAAATCCCAAATCAATTCTTATTATTTTAAATCAATAACTTATTATTAATATAAGCCTTAAAAGTGATAAAAATAAAAAAATAATAAAGAATTTAAATAAGAATTTTATTTTTTGAAACCAGATATTAAAGATAAACTAAAAGAAATTTTGAACACTCAAAATATCAAGTTTTATGAGATTGATACTACTCTTATAACTGATATGAGTTATCTTTTTGAAAAGGTATTAATACTTGGGACACAGGCAATGTGCATGATATGAGTGCTATGTTTTATGATTGTTATAGTTTAAATAAAAAGCTTAGTTTTAATACTAAAAATGTTGAAGATTTTTCAGGAATGTTTAGTTGGTGCAAGAGTTTAAATCAAATTATTGATTTTGATATGAGTAGTGCGAAAAAAATAGATGGAATGTTTTTTAAAAGTTGTGGCAAATTAGCCAATAATTAGACTAGAAAGTATTATTATGGAGTTAGTAAATTCAACGCTTAATTTGGTTATAAATTTAGGGATTTTATTAAGCATGATTAAATTAAACAAAAATATTGATAAAGTTATTTAAAAAATTCAATTTTGTTTGTTTAGTTAAGTTTTAAGAGTTATAAACAAACGAAATTCTGATTTTAAATTCTAGTTATTTTTTGTAGTGCTTTCTTCTTTTTTATTCTCTTTAGATTTTTCTAAATCTTGTTCATTTTGTTCTTTGCTTTCGTTGTTTGTTTCGTTAGATTTATTGTTTTGTTTATCGATTTTTTCTATATCTATATTTTCGGATTTTATTTTTAAAACTTTATTTGGATTATAAATATTTTCAACATGTACTACGCTTCCAGAATCAAATAAAATTTCTACATTACTGATACTTAATCTACCATCATCTAAAACACAAACTAGCTTTTGGTTTTCACACTTAGGTATAACATTGTTTTCGTGGGTTTGTTTATATTTTTTTAAAATATAGCTGAAACTTAGGTCGCTTTGTGAAATAATAATATCAGCTTTGTATTTACCCAATCCTAAAATTGAATAAAAATTGAAATTTAAATTAAAAATAAAGATTGTAATAGTACAAATCCATATAATATTAATTAAAACATAATTAATTTTTGCATGAATAAATAATAGACTAATAATTGGAAATATTACTATAGGCAAAATTATTTTATTTATATAACTATCGTTTGCCGCATTGTTTCCAATTGTTTCGAGCAAGCCTGTGAGTGTAATTCCAAATGTTAAACCTGCTAGAGCAAGCATAAATATTATCATTATAATTACCTCTAAAATGAAAAATACAATAAAATCTATTAGTTTATTTTCTATGTTTATTTTTATATTTGCAAGAGTACCTTTTATTATCATAACAATAAACATTGGAACATAATTTATTAGTAAAAGAATTAAAAATGCTACTATATTAATAATACCAAAATGAAAAATTTCGACATTATCATGTTTTGGTATCTCTTTAAAATTCATAAAATAAAAATAATTATATATTATAAATGAAATAAATGTTGTCAGTGCCAATGCTAATGATATTATTTTTAATAAATCTCCAGATATATTTGCAGCTTGTTTTATTAAGTTTAATTCTTTTTTAATTTTTAATGAATTATTGTGTTTAATACGTAAGTATAAAATTTTTATTTTATCTACTATTTTTTCTGTTTTGTATATTAATGAGTTGTATTTTGCACTATTTTTTACAAAATTATATTTTTCTTCTAGCTTTTCTTTTTTCATTTTTTTTATCTTTAAATAGTTTCTTATATTTTAGCATATAATAATATAATTAATCAAATTAGAGAAAATTAGAAAATTAGGGGTAATATGTGCTAGATAGAAAAGAAATTTATGAATGTTTTAGAGAGTGCATCAAAATTGCTAATCAATATTATAAAAAAGAACAAGTTAGTTTTAAAAATTTAACGCATAGATTTAATAAAGTTTTGAATAAGTTTAATTTTAAAATATATACAAATATACAGGTGTTGCAAAAACAAGATTACAAAGGTTTTGCTTTCCATAAACAGTTTAAAAGCAATAATTATGCTACTTTCCATAAAAAAGGTAATTGGAACAATGTTTATATATGGTTTGGAATTTATGATAACGGAAACAAATTTACTTTATATATTGTAAAAAGCAATGAATGTAGCGATTTTAAAGCATTAAGAAAAATGCAATTTGATGGTGTTTTTGATAGAAATAGTGATAAATTTCAAATTATTGGAGATTGTGACAATTACGAGAATTTAAAAGAGCAAATTTATGATAAATTTGTATTTTTAATTAACTATATGAATAATTTTCAAGAAGATGATTATTTAACAATAAATAAAAACGAAAATAAAATAGAGGTAAATATGGATTATCCGTTAAATCAGATTTTATATGGAGCACCTGGAGTTGGCAAGACTTACAATACCATAAATATAGCTTTAGGGATTTTGGGCGAAGATTTTTTAACTCAAACAAACGAAATTTACACAAGAAAAGCAATGCAAGAAAGATTTAAAGACTATGTAAAAAACGGGCAAATAGTATTTACAACCTTTCATCAAAGCTATGGGTATGAAGAATTTGTAGAAGGAATTAGACCTGATTTTGATAACGATGAGCTAAGATATGTGATAGCTGATGGTGTGTTTAAGGATTTGTGTAAAAAAGCTAAGCAAAATTATATAAATTACTCTACTCCAAATGAGCTAAATTTTGACAAGCTGATAAATTATTTTGCTGAGTATGTAAAAAGCGAGTTTTTAGACCAAAACAAGGAGTTTTTACTAGAAAATGGTGTAAATATTCATAGTATTTTTTATGATAAAGACGGCGAGTGTTTTTCGTTTAAGCTTGGTGGAGTTGTTCAAAGTGACCAAAGGTTAATTGTAGATACAATCAAGCGTGATTACGAAGAATTTAAAATAGGAAATATAAAAAGCTATATAGATATAAAGCCAAAGTTTGAGAGCAAGAAAATTTATCATGGTAATGCGAGGTATTATTTTATGCTTTATAAAAAGCTTTTTGAGTTTGAGAAAAAAAGATGATTATAAAAACCAAAAAGAAGATTTAAAGCCATATATAATCATCATTGATGAGATAAATCGTGGGAATATTAGTAAGATTTTTGGAGAGCTTATCACACTTATTGAACCTAGTAAAAGACTAGGAAATACTGAAGAGCTAGAAGTAGTGTTGCCATATAGTAAAGAGAGTTTTGGTGTGCCAAATAATGTTTATATAATAGGCACTATGAATACAGCTGATAAGAGTATCACTACCCTTGATACGGCATTAAGGCGTAGGTTTGAGTTTAAAAAGATGATGCCTAATAGTTTTCTTTTAAATTCTAATTGCGATGGGATAAATCTTCAAGAATTATTAAATAAAATGAATGAAAGAATTGAATATTTAATAGGAGATGAAAAGCTTATCGGACATTCGTATTTTATGGGTATAAACAAAATTGATGAGCTTAAAGTTGTGTTTAGAAATAAGATTTTACCACTTTTAGAAGAGTATTTTTATAATGATTATTCGCAGATAAAATCGGTGCTTAATGATAATGAAGAATTGATAGTAAGTAAAAATATGTTAAATCAAGAAGTTTTACGCATAAATAATAAGTTTTTGGATAAATTAACAAAAGATTGGTTTAATAAAATCTATGGCAAATAAAATAGCCCACGAACACGAAATAATAAGCTCACTTGATAACGATGAGTTTTTAAATGAGCTTATGAGCTTTGCTGAAAATAACCCAGAGTTTTTAAGAATAGTCGGTAAAAATAAGCTAAAAGCAAGAAATTATGTAGGGCTTATAAAGACAAAAAGTGGGGTTTTAGAAATTTATCCTAAGGTTTCAAAACCAAGTAATGAGATAATGCCAAGAATAGATTTAAGCAAGGCTTATGAGCTAAAAGATGAGATGTTTAAGGATTGTAAAGAAAGAGAGTTAAATCCCAAGCAGCTACTTTTAGAACTTTTAAGAACTTTACAAAAAAGTCCGTTTAAAAAATCGCTTAAAGCAACGCTAAAAGATGAAAAAATGCCACTTTTTGAAGTTTTTGTTGAAATGTTTTTAGAAGAACTTTTCGTGCTTTTAAATAAAGGGCTTATGAGTGATTATATAAAAATAGCTGAAAATAGAACAACTTTAAAAGGCAAATTGCTTTTTAATGAGAATTTAAAACATAACTTAATTCATAAAGAGCGATTTTTTACCGAAAATGATGAATATATCATAGACAATGCGATAAATCAAACTATAAAAACTACATTATTTCATTTAAAAAAACTAAGTCAAAATAAAAAGATTTTAAAATATTTAAAGACTTTTGATGATATTAGTTTAATTGATATTAAAAAATGTGAATTTAGTGTAAAAAATAAGCATTATAGTTATTATGAAAACATACTTTTATGGTGTAAGTTATTTTTAAATGGTTTTAGTTTTACATCATTTGCGGGGGATAATAACGCTTATGCTTTGCTTTTTGATATGAATAGACTTTTTGAAGATTATGTAGCTTTTATGCTTAAAAAACACAACCCAAATATAAAAATAAGCACTCAATTATTAAAAAAACACTTAATAAAAGATGGTCAAAATGAGCGTTGTTTAATGCGACCTGATATTTTAATTGAGCTTAAAGATAAAACAATCATCGCTGATACAAAGTATAAAATCATAAATAAGTTAAGTGATATTAGCCAAGCTGATTTATATCAATTATTTGCCTATGCAATAGCTTTTAAAGTTAGTGAAGTTTGGCTTATATATCCACTTTTTGATGGTAGTTTAGGGTATAAAACACTAGAATATAACTTAGATTGCTTTAATACTAAGATAAAATTACAAATTCTTTTTGCTCCTTTAGGTTGATATTTTAGTTGCATTGTGATTTGTTATAATCTTAGGTTTTATGAATTTAAAATATGATTAGATATAAATAAAAAGCTTAATTATTAAGATAATAAATTGCAAGTTTAAAGATAGCTTTTACTATCTTTAAACATAGTTTCAAATTAAATTCCTAGATTTTCTAATGTTTTTTGAGCGTTTAGGAGTTGGGTTTTTACTGCGTTTTCTGATGTCCCACCATAAGAATTTCTTAAATCAACGCAAGTTTTTAAATCAATTGCTTTATAAATATCATCTTCAATTAAATCACACTCAAGCCTTAATTCATCTAAGCTTAATTCATCTAATTTAAGTTTTTTTGAGATTGCATAGCTTACTAATTTTCCCGTAATTTCGTGAGCTTTTCTAAATGGCACACCTTTTTTAGCTAAATAATCAGCCAAATCAGTAGCATTTGAATATCCATTAGCAGCTGCTCTTAGCATATTTTCTTTAATTGGTTTCATTTTTGCAATTAGTTTTGTAATTATTATTAGACTATCTTTTATGGTATCTTGCGTATCATAAACACTTGCTTTATCTTCGCTCATATCGGTATTATAAGCTAGTGGCAAACCTTTCATAATAGTTAGCATTGAGATTAGATTGCCATAAATTCTACCTGTTTTGCCACGCATTTTTTCGCATACATCGGGGTTTTTTTTCTGTGGCATTATGCTTGAACCCGTGCAAAAATCATCACTTAGCTCAATGAATTTATAATCATTTGAATTAAAAATAATTAGCTCTTCACAAAGGCGTGAAAGATGGCTAAAACAAATTGCACTAACACTACAAAACTCAAGCATATAATCTCTATTGCTAACACTATCAATACTATTTTCACTTGGCTTTGCAAAGCCAAGTTCATTTGCGCTAAAAAATCTATCTATATTAAAAGTAGTCCCAGCAAGTGCAGCCGAGCCTAGCGGGCATTCGTTTAATGAATTGTATAGATTTAAAAATCTATCATAATCTCTTTTAAACATCCAAAAATACGCCATTATCCAATGCGAATATAAAATCGGTTGAGCGGTTTGAAGATGAGTAAAGCCTGGCATAATTAAGTCTAAATTTATCTTAGCTTGGTTTAAAATCTCTTGCATTAATTCTTTTAAATTAGCTTTAATTCCTAATACAAATTCTTTCATTTGTAATATTCCATCTAGTGCGGTTTGGTCGTTTCTACTTCTTGCAGTGTGAAGCTTACCAGCACTTGCACCTATTAAAATACTAAGTCTTTTTTCAATAGCCATATGAATATCTTCATCGCTTATATTAAACTCAAATTTATGTTCTATAAATTCGTTTTGAATAATTTCTAAGCCTTTTAAAATCTCTGCTAATTCTTGAGAGTTTATGATTTTTTGACGCTCAAGCATTTTTGCGTGTGCTATGCTTCCTTTTATATCTATTAAAGCAAGTCTGTTTTCAAGTGGCAAAGTCGCTGTGTAATTTTCTACTAATTTATCCGTAGCTTGGCTAAATCTACCGCCCCATAATTTTTTCATACTATTCTCCTAATAAAATTCCTTCTTTAAGCCCATAAGCTGAAATGATAAATTCAAAATCATCAAATAAAGTATCAATAAAATAAGCCCCGCAAAGCACTGCAAAATCTCTATTAACTCCTAGCATTAAATCTCTTTTTTCGGCATTATTTGTATTAATAAAATCAATTAACTTATATAATTCATCTTTATTTACAATGCTATTATGAAACTCTAAATCATCAATATCTTTATAAGCAATATTTTTTGCAATACTTTTTGCAAATATTCCCGTTTTTGATGCTAGAACAATTGGTCTTGGATAGTTTTTAAGCTCGTTTTTATAAGGGTTTAAAAGTGTATATGCGTAGTCTTTAATATCTAAGTTTTTTTCTTTTACGCTTTTATAAAAAGATAAAAGTCCTATATCAAGTAATAATTTTTTATCATTACTTGTAATTTCTGTTGAATACCCACCAACATCTACTAAAGTAAAATCACCTTGAATTGAAATTCCAACCCCTAATCTAGTAAGCCTTGCTTCTTCGTTTTGGCTTAATATTTTTAATTTAAAGCCGTATTTTTGATAAAGCATATTAGCTATTAAATCAGCATTTTTACTTTTTCTAAAAATTGCAGTAGCAACTACTTTTGCCTTGCTTAAATCATAATTTAGCTCATCAAGTGCATTGATTAAGACCTTAATTCCTTCATCATTTATACACTCGTTTTCATAAAATAGTCCTAAGTTTAAGACCTTTTCGTAGTTTTTTAAAACCTTATCAAATACAGCTATTTTAAGAGTATTTGAGCCTATATCAATTGCTAAATTCATTTAAAGTTGCCTTTATTAGCTTTAATAATTTTTCATTATCAATATCTTTTAAAACCTTTACTAGGTTTAACTTGCTTAAATCAATGCCTATATTCATATTAAGATTTTTATCATATCTTAAGCTTTTGCCCCTTGCTTCGCCACAAGTTTCTATATCTACATAATATTCATCGCTTTTACAAATGCTAGAATCTAGTAAATATGCAATTATTAAAGCATCGTGTATCCAAGTGCCAATGCTATTTCTTGTAAGCTCTGCATAGCTTATCCAAGGCTTAATACTTGTATATAAAAAATCACATAGTTTATTATTAATTGCTTTTATTTCTTCTAAATCTTTATGAGTTAGGCTAGTTTGCATTGTGATATTGTAAGGTGCTAGAGTGATTTTTGCCCCACTTCTTAGCACTATCCTAGCAGCTTCTGGGTCAAAACCAAAATTAGTATCTTTAGGGTATTTACTCATATCAAATACCCCGCCCATAATTAAAATCTCTTTTACATTTTTTGCAAACTCATTATCTAAAATACAAGCTTGAGCTATGTTTGTAAGTGGTCCAATAGCACAAACAATAAGCTCATTTTTATAAACTCTTGCTAATTCGCATAATTTATAAACAGCGTTTAATTTAGTGTTTTTATAAAGTTTAATAGGTTTAAAATCTTGCCATAAGTGTTCTAATTTAAAATTATAAACACTCTCATCAAGTCTTTTTCTCCACGGCGTTTCATCTTCTAATAAAGCCTTACTTGAGCCTAAAAATACAGGAATTTTAATCCCTAATTTAGAAATTAAATTCCTTGCGACTGCATAAGCTTTGTGATTTATCACATTTCCGCTTAGAGTTGTTATTGCTTTTAAATCAATCTTTTTACTAGCAATTGCAAGTGCTAGGGCTAAGCCATCATCAGTATTAGCCCCACAAATACCATTGCCTATATCAGTATCAATTACGATTTTCATATAGCATCTTCAATAAGATTTAAATCTCTACCCCTAGTTTCAGGAGCAAAAAATGTAGTAACAAATCCAATTCCTGCCATAAATATAAAATAAGCAGCGATTAAATACCAATTATGAGTTAGATTTATAAAATAAGTTGCTAAAAATGGTGCAGTTCCACCTGATAAAATGCCACCGATTTCTTTAGCTAGTGCCATTTTTGTATAACGATTTTTGCACCCAAACATTTCAACTCCGTAAGCTGCTTGAACTCCAAAAATCCCTAAAGATGCAAGACACATTCCTACGACAATTACACAAATTACTATTATTTCATTTTTGCTATCAAGTAACATAAATGCAGGAACTGCATAAATCATTAATAATAAGCAAAATATCCTATACATAATGCGACGACCAAATTTATCGCTTAGCCATCCAGATAATGGAATAACTAAAAATCCTAAAAATGAAGCTATTAAAACCCCTGTTGTAGCTATTTGTTTGTCTAATAATAAAATAGTATAAACATAACCTACTAAAAAGCTTTGAGCTATATAAGATGGGGCGTTTTCTCCCATTCTAAGACCTAGCATAATAAAAAATGATTTGTTCTTTTGCCAAAAAGTTTTGTTTTCGGTTTTGTGAGTTTTTAAATTTTGTTCTCGTTGTTTTTGCATTTGTTCTTTTTGTTTTGCAAATACAGGTGTTTCTCCTACAAAGCGTCTTAGATACAAGGCAAATGCAGCTATTAAAAAGCTAAATATAAATGGCAATCTCCAGCCCCATTCTAAAAAGTCTTTATCATCTAAAAATCCAAGTAAAAACCAAATTCCACTAGCAATTAAAGTCCCACTATTAGAGCCTAGTGCAATGATTGATGATACTAAACCACGATTTTTGCTAGGTGCGTATTCACCCAACATAATAGCTCCACCGCTAAGTTCAGCTCCTGCTCCAAAACCTTGTAAAAATCTTAAAATTACTAATAATAAAGGTGCTAAAATGCCTATGCTATTATAAGATGGGATAAATCCTATTAAAGTAGTCGCTGCACCCATTAAAAATATAGTTATCATCATAACTTCTTTACGACCATATTTATCTCCTAATCTACCAAAAAAGAAAGCTCCAATAGGTCTAGCAATAAAGCCAACTCCATAGGTTGCAAAACTAAGCATTAGAGCGATTATAGGGGTTTGCTCTGGGTAAAAAACTTTACCAAAAACGGTTGCAGCCGCAAGGCCATATAAAACAAAATCAGCATATTCCATAGCAGTTCCTAGCCAACAGCTAATGATTGCGTTTTTAAAGGATTTTTTGCCTTCTTTTGTCTTTAAAATATCATCTTGAATTTGATTCATTAAATCTCCTAAAATAAATAATAAAGTAAGCTTAAGAAAAATGCCGAAATTAAAGCACTAGCAGGTAAGGTTATCATCCACGCTAAGCCTATTGGCTTCATCATTTTCCAATTTGCGTTTTTGTTAAATACTCCAATTCCTAATACTGCACCTATTAGAATATGAGTTGAGCTGATTGGAATTCCTAGTTGAGTTGCTAGAAGTATTACAATAGCTGAAGCAAACTCGGCACTAAAACCTGTGGTAGGCTTGATTTTTGCTAGACTTTTGCCAACGGTTTTAATAACGCTTTTGCCTAAAAACCAAAGCCCAGCAACTAGTGAAATACCAAATACTAACATTACAATAGTAGGCACTGCTGAAGTTGGATTTATTGTATTTGTGTGTAAAATATCTAAAATCGCAGCAAATGGTCCAACTGCGTTTGAAATATCGTTTGCTCCGTGAGAAAAGGCAAATGTGCAAGCTGTAAATATTTGAAACCATGAAAAAATACGATTTACTGCTTTTTTTGGTTCGCCTTTTTTCATAATATTAATAATTCCTACACAAATTATATAAGCACTAATACAAATTAATAAGATGATTAATCCTATACTAAAATGACTAAGTCCTGTATCAACATTATTTAAGGCTTTAAAAAATAACATAGATGAAATTACAAAAGCTATTAAAGTAGCTAAAACAGGTATGCGTTTGCTTAAAAATCCTGCTACATCAACTGCTTTTTCTTTTTTTGTAAATTCTTTTAATTTATTTGCGTATTCGCCTTTTTCGTTAAGCAAAATGCCGTAAAGCTCACTATATTGCTTAGATTTTTCGCTTTGCATAAATTCATCTATATATTGTTTTTTATACTCTGCTTTATCTTTTTTGATTTGTTTTAAAGTATTTTCTTTTTCTTTAGTAGGAACTACAATGAATTTATAAACTAATGAATAAACAAAATAACTCAAAACCCCACCTAATACAGGAGAGATAAACCAACTAGCAACAATAGTTCCTATCCCACCCCAGCTAACTTGAGTAGCGTTATTTTCGGCTATGAAACCTAAAGCTAGTGCAGCACCTAAAATCCCGCCTACTATTGAATGAGTTGAACTAACAGGTAAAGATTTATAAGTAGCTATAAAAATCCAAACACTAGCAGCACACAAAGCACTCATCATAACATAAGCAAAGTGCATAGGTTCTATGTTTTCTTTAACGCTTACAATACCACTTCTAATAGTAGCAGTTACTTCAGCACCAGCAAAAAATGCTCCGCTAAATTCAAATATCGCAGCTATTATTAAAGCTTGTTTTATGCTAAGAGTTTTTGCTCCAACACTCGTTCCAAAAGCATTTGCAACATCGTTTGCACCTATATTGAATGCTAAAAATATTCCAAAAATTGCAGCAATTGTGAAGAATATATAATAATTTGTGGTGCTATAACCCCAAAACAAAAAGCCAACACAAACGATAGCAAAAAGTATCGTTATAATAATGTTTTCTCTTGCCATTACCTTTCCTTTTTAAAAAATTGGGCTAATTATAGACTAAAAAAAATTGTTAAGATTTCTACAATGTAAAATCTTTGTAAAATATGCTAAGATACGCAAAATTAAAAGGAGTGTTGATGAAAAAGTTTTTAGTATTGGCATTTTGTGTTAGTGCTTGTTTTGCTAATAATCAAGTAATTTGTAACAATGCAAATGATTGTTATAACATAGGAATTGCTAAGGCAAAAGAAATGCAAATAGCAGAATCTATTAAGTATTTAGAAAAGTCTTGCGAGCTTAATTATATGTCAGCTTGTATGGAATTAGGAACTGCTTATATTTATAGTGCTAAAAGTAAGGAAGAATTTACTAAAGGGATTAATTATTATATGTTAGCTTGTAATAATAATGAGCCTATATCATGCCACAATATAGCATATATGTTAGAGCAAAGCCAAAATCCTGCATTAATGAATGAAATAAAGAGTTATTATGAAAAATCTTGTAATTTAAGATATTTAAATGCTTGCACTAATTTAGGAAATATTTATTATACGAAAGAAAACAATAAAGAAAGAGCGAAAATGCTTTATGAAAAAGCTTGTAATTTAGGAGAGGCTATAGCTTGCAATAACTTAGGTAACTTTTATTATGATACTAATAAAAGCTTGGCTAAGGAATATGTAAGAAAAGCTTGTGATTTAGGCTATCAAGTAGCGTGTGAATATAAAATAGATTAAATTATAAAAAGTGCAAAATTAATTTTTCTAGCTAATTCCTTTTATTTTTGATAGTATGAAAATAAAAGGAATTTAAAATGGTAAGATTTTTTAATAAAGTTGATTTTTTTATTTTCGTATTGAGTGTAATTTTTTACGCTTATTGTATTTTTGTATTTAAGCATTTAACCACTTTTTTAGCCTTAGATATAACTACTAATTCTATATTTATTATATTTGCAAATGCTTATTATTTTTATATGTATTTAAAAGATGAATTGTTGTTTGATTCGTTTTTTGTATTTATTGGCTCTTCTTTTATTTTAGTAATCTTAATATATGGCTGCATTATTTTATGAAGTATTGGAGTTGGAATTTAAAAGCGAGAATAAATCTCGCTTTTTATTTAACCTTGAATGATTTTTGGCTTAGAAAATGCTCTTAAAGGTCTAATAACACCTTTGAATTTTTCAATCTCTACTAAGGTTGTGTGAGCTGTGTTTGATTGAGCTAGTTTTGATGTTCCTTTATCACGAGTTAGCACATTTACGCATCCGTGCTGACAAAGTGATTTTTTCCCATAAACTTCAGGGTCATACCAAGCACCTTCACAAATTATAATAGTATCAGCCCTTACAATATCACTTACTAATGCACCTGCTAAAATTTCGCCCCTATCATTATATACTCTTACAATATCGCCTGTTTTAATACCTCTTGCTTTTGCAGTATCAGGATGAATTATCATAGGCTCTCTGCCATTTACTTCAGCATAATTTCTAATAAGTGAGTTATTTAGCTGAGAGTGTAGTCTAAATCTAGAATGAGGACTTACAACAGCGATTGGATATTTTTTAATTTGTTCTTTGTTACCAACCCACTCAAATGGTTCAAACCAAGCAGGATGACCTAAACAATCATCATAACCCATTTTTGCAATTGTTGGAGAGAAAATCTCAATCTTTCCACTTGGTGTTCCTAATCTATATTTATGCGGATTGCTTACAAAATCACTAAGTCTTGTGTAATATTCTGTATCTTTATTTACTTTATCAAATCTAACAAATCCTTTATTAAGTGCTTCATCAAAAGTTGGCATATCATATCCTAATGATTTTCCTTGTTGTAAAGCGTCGTTATAA
Source organism: Campylobacter sp. RM12651 (assembly GCF_022369475.1). Classification (NCBI taxonomy): domain Bacteria; kingdom Pseudomonadati; phylum Campylobacterota; class Epsilonproteobacteria; order Campylobacterales; family Campylobacteraceae; genus Campylobacter; species Campylobacter sp. RM12651. Next base: position 1,880,397 of record NZ_CP059600.1, on the reverse strand, counting down.
ATATATTTCATCCAATCAAGCTCGGTTGCTTTTCCTTCTGTAAATATTTCTTCTACTCCCCATCTTTTACAAATTTCTTTACAAATCCAAAAATCGCTTTTACTCTCTCCCATAGGTTCAATTACAGGCTTATTTAAGAAAATATATTCAGAATTTGTACTAGCTTCTATATCATAACGCTCAGGCTCAATAGCAACAGGTAAAACAATATCACTTAATTTTGCTTGTGAAGTCCAAAATGGTTCAGCTGTAATAATCGTATCAACCTTTTTAAATCCTTCAATAGCACGATTTACATCTTGATGGCGAGTAAAAAATGACCCACTAGCATTAAATGCTACTTTAATATGTGGAAGTTTTATTTTTTTACCATTTTGGTCAATTATTTTACCTGGGTTTAGCATAGCGTCAATACTTCTTGAACTTGGAATTGTTATGTTTTCAAATTTTTTCCAAGGACTATTTTCGTCTCCTAAATCATCGCTTGGAATAGATGAAAGTCCTTTTAAAGTAGGTGCTATAAATTTATCAGCACCTTGAGAATAATATCCTAAACTAAACTCAAATCCACAACCCTTGCTTCCTATATGCCCTAACATTGTTGCTAGTATTGTTATCATCCAATGTGCTTGCTCGCCGTGGTCTTGTCTTTGTATTGCACGACCTGCAATAATTATTGATTTATTATCGCATAAATCATCTGCTAATTTTTTTAATGTTGTTGTATCTACTCCACAAATATTGCTAGCCCAAGTTAAATCTTTTTTTATTCCATCATTTTCGCCCATAAAGTATTCTTTAAATTTATTAAAGCCAACCGTATATTTTTTAATGAAATCTTTTGCATATTTTCCACTTTCATATAAATAACAACACATTCCTATCATCATTGCAGTGTCTGTATTAGGGCGAACTGATATTAATTCACTTTCAATATAACGATTTGTATTATTAGCATATACATCTATGCTATAAGTTTTGATTTTTCCTGCTTTACTTAGTTCTTTTAATTTTGTGAAATATTCATAATTAGTGTGAGTTGGTGTGCCAACTGCAATTTGATTTGTTACTAGTGGGTCAGTTCCCCAAAATACAACACTTTTTGCGTTTTCTAAAATACTTTTCCAAGTTGTAGGCGCTTCATAAACGGTGTTTGAGCCAAAAATGTGTGGCAATATTACCATACCAGCACCGGTTGAATAGTCTCCACTTTCTTCAACATATCCACCTAGGATTTTTAGCATTCTATGAGCTGTGGTTCTTCCCCAGCTAATTTTACCCCAGCCACCCCACCAATAGCATTCGCCATATATAGCTTCAGGGCCATATTTGTCAAAATTTTCTTTAAGCGCTCTTGCTGCTAAATCAAGTGCTGTTTCCCAACTAACTCTTACAAATTCTTCTTCACCCCTTAAATCGTTTTTCTTTTTTCCTTCTAGGTAGCTTTTTCTAACACAAGGATATAAAACACGGCTTTCGTTTTGTGTTCTATCTGGAACACAATTATTCATAGTATTAGGGAATTTATCTCCTTCAAAAGGTGTAACGCTAACGATTTGAGAACTATTAATATTTGCGTAAAAACTACCAAATCTATCAGATACTAAAGCCTTTTTATCATCAAAAATTGTATCTTTGATACCTTCAATTTTGCTAGCTTGTAATCCAACTCCTGCTACTGCACTTAGTTTTAAAAAACTTCTTCTTTTCATATTCTTCTCCTTTATTTAATGTCTTTTGCGTGATTTTGTAAATATTTAATAATTAAGCTTTTTTCATCCTTGCTTAACTCCACATAACCAGAACTTATCATACTTTCAAGATTTGAAGGCCATTGATTTACCGAATATTCTTTAGTATCGTGCAACAAATGACAAGGCGAGCAAGTTTGCTCGTAAAAACTTTTTGCATTTTTAAAGATTTCATCTTTGCTAGCTACTAAATCATTTGAATTTACATCAAAAGTTATGCTTACTTTATGCCAATTTTCTCCATATTCATCTTGCAACACTTCAAGCATTTTAATGTATGGATTAGCGTCGCCTTTGTATGTTGGATTGTCATTGTTATCGTGAAAACTCATATAATTTTCAATTTGAGAAAAACTTTTAACTATTTCTTCTTGATAATTATCATTAACATATCCAATTAGCTCAACTTTGCTAGTATCGTTATTGCTTGAAATGACTTTTACAGGTGCTAATAAACTAGCAGTTCCTATTATTTTACCATCAAGTTTAATTTCAACATCTTTATTTAAGTACATACTATTTGCTAATGCAAAAGATGATATAAGACAACTTAAAAATAACTTTTTCATATAACTCCTTAAAATAAAATTAATTTTTATATTTAATATTTTAAACTAATAAACTTATGAAATTATTAAAAAGAATAATATTTATTATTCATTTTATTATGAGAATTTAAAACTTAATTTGATATATAAAAAATAATTCTTAAAGAATTTAAATTATCATATTATTTAATATTTATTATGATAATTAATTTAAATATAAGTTTGTTTTAATAATATTTATCATTCTCATAAAAAAGGATAAAAATGAATATTAAAACAACAATTTCTTTAAGTTTAGTTGCTGTTTGTGCTAATGCACTTAGTTTAGAACAATCAATAAAAAATGTAGATTTAGATGGGTTTTTAAGGTATCGCTATGATACTACTAGAGTTAAGGATATTGCTTTAACTCAACCAGCACACAAAATTAGATTAGATTATAAATTAAGCCTAAATTTAGCTGATAATTACAAGGCGAATGCGGTGTTTAGATATGATACAAAATCTTTAAGTTATTCAAATAATGCTTATATTAAAACTAATGATAATTTTCATTTAAAAGAAGCGAATTTAACTTATACTAATTTTAATACAAGCTTTAGTTTTGGTAGATTAAAAGTGCCTAGTATGTTTAATGATGGGGTTTTGGTTACTTCGTTTTTGATTGATAATCATTCTTTAGATAATACAAATATAAATGCGTATTTTGTAGATAATTTTGATTTGAGTGAAAGTAGTTTGATAAACGAAAAAGCAATAAATCAAATATCTTATAAAATACCACTGAAAGCCACAAATCTGCCAAAGAATTTAAAATCACAAATCTATAATCAAAACCTTTATGGGTTAAATATTAATTATCATAATGATTTAATAAATCTTACTTTAGGTGCTGATTATCTTAATGATTTTGCTATTTTTTATGGAGTGGATTTGAAAAGTTATTTAGGAGATAAGAAGAGTTATCATTATTCTTTTAATTCTCAACTAACTAGCACATCATTAAAGCAAAATTACAAAACTTCTCTAAATGCAAGTAATTCTGTATTTTATGGCGTTGAAATTCTAGTCGGATTTAAGAATTTTGATTTTGAGTTAGGCTATATAAATTATGGTAAAAAGGATAAAGCAAGTTTTGTAACTTGGCATGATAAAGGATTGCTTTTGCATTCGGGAAAAACGATAATAGATGGATTTTATGGTGGAATAGGCAAAAGAGAATATTTGTATTCAAATATATCTTATAAATATGATAATTTTAATTTTTTATTTAGCATAATTGATGGCGGGGTAAAGCTTGATTTAGCTAAATATAAGCAAACAGAATTAATGCCAAAAATTGTTTATAAATATTCTAAGCAATTAAAATTTAGCGCATTTTATGATTATGCGATTACTAAAACCGATATGAAAAATATTAAAACTTATAAAACTAGATTAGAAGCTAAATACTCGTTTTAACTATATTAAGAATTTAATTTAGGAATTTAAAATAAATATATAGTTTTAAATTCCATTTTTCAATTAGTTTTTATCTAAATTATAATTTAAGATTTAATGTTTTCTTTGATAGCTGCTTTGATAACTTCTACAAATTCTCTACTATCTAAATAATAGTTAGGATAGGCTTTCCTTAGGGTTTTAATTTTGTCTGATGATACAAGCACTACATCAGTATTGTTTGCATTTTTTGATTTTTGTTCTAAAAAATCATAATATTCTTTAGCTTTTTCAAAATCTGATTTTTTATATCCAGTAATCCTTAAACGCCTTGTATTCATATCAAGGTCTATTACAAAATAATAATGTATCTTTTTTTGAAATTCTTCAATGTTTTTGCTAGATACTAAAAGTCCAGAAAGCATTGCTAATATGTTGTATTTTTTATCTAGTTCTAAAATCTTTTGGCATATTTCTTGTTGTGTAAATTTATTATAATTTTCGTGAATTTTTGTTTGTTCTATCATACAAAACAAAGCACTTGATAATCTAAAAAATTCTTTATATTGTTCTTCCCCTTCACCTTGCTTGATTTTTGATTTACTAGTTATTCCTAAAACTTCCACTGCTGTAGCCCAAAAATGCTGCAATTGTGTTCTAAGTTGTAATTCTAAGGCTCTTTTTGTCGTATCTTGATATTCATAAATCTGATGGATTGAGCGGTATCCATCATCTTTTGGTTTATTGATATAATCACTAGTTCGTAAAAGTTTAAATTTTTTTATACCCTTAAGATAGGTTTGTTCCATAATTTGCTGAAAAGTTTTAGTATTGTCAAGATTGGTAAATACTATCCTAAGTCCTGCAATATCTTGCATTCTATCAAGCTTCATATCTGGAAATCTTTTTAACTTGTATTCAACAGAATTTAGCCTTTTTAATCTTCTTGCTACTACTATAGGGGTAATTTTATTTGTTTTTAGTTTTCTATTAATTGATGTTGCAAAGCTTGACATTATTTGAGCGTGAACACTTCTCCAAAAAGATACTATCTCATAGTCGTTTTCAGTGGCAATACCTATTCTTATATTATCTCCAGCTTTTCTTACTTGTTGTTTGGTTGCAATTATATCGTTTTCGCCCATTTTTACTCCTATTATTGTAATTTTTAATGTCAAAATCAATGCTTTTTCGTAGTGTAGTATATCAAAAAGTAATTTAGTTAATATTAGAATTAAATAGCATAACGAAATTTAAGACTATTTTGCGGATTTTATTATAGCTTGATTGTAAAAACTAAATAAGAATAAATAATAAATTGTAGGAATTTAAAATAAGAAATTTATTTTAAAATTCCTAATTTAAATTCTTAATACACCACATTACTTCCACCAACAGGAATGTAAATAACATCACTTTTTGAAATATCTGTAAAATTATTATTTGTTTTTGAAATTCTTCCTGTTAGAATTTGTTTTAAAGATTCTAAGCCTAATAATTTATTGCATAATTCACTTCTAGTTTTTAGTTTTTTTACCACTATAAAATAATCATCAGTAGTAACTTCTAAACAATCAGTATTTTTAATAGTAAAATACTTATCATCTTTTAGACTTTGAGAAGTCATATCCTTTAAATTACTGCTAAAATTTGTTTGGGTTGTATAATAAGAGCCTAAATCACTAATTAAAATAGCAAGGTTTTGAGATGATTTTACTATTTCAGCATCATCTCTTGTAGCATTTAGTTTAGGAATTGCAACTGCTGCTAATACACCTAATATTACAATAACAAATATAAGTTCTATCATTGTGAATGCTGTTTTCATTAACTTCCTTAAAGTAACTAACCTAGATTAGTTTCTAGGTTAAAAATTAACATTTCCGCCACCGAGTTTGATTTCATAGGCACTAGCATTTCCTAAATGAGCCCCTATATCTTCATTTCCCATAGCTGCTCTTACACTACTAGTTGCGAAGAATGATTTGCAAACACCTTTGTTATAATCAGGAGAAGCAAAAATTTTAATTGTACTTCCACCAGCTTGTGCATTAATTGTTACACAATTTAAATCTTTAATATACAAATAAGCTGTTGAAGTGTTTGATGTGTGTGGTTGCATTACTACATTTGTCATATCTTGTATATTGGTAGCAAAACTTCCTTTAGCTGTGTAATAAGAAGCTATATCACTAAGAAGTGTTGAGAAATTACTAACACCTTTTGTAATTTCAGCATCATCTCTCGTAGCATTTAGTTTAGGTATCGCGACTGCTGCTAAGATACCTAGAATAACTATTACGAAGATTAGTTCTATCATTGTAAAAGCTTTTTTCATCTTTGTCCTTTAAAATTTAAAAAAAGCTAAGCTTGGATTTTACCAAACTTAGCTTTGTAATATTCATCAAATAAAGTGAAATTAGAAAGAAATATTTCCGCCACCTAACTTAATTTTATACCCATCACCAGTAGATACATAGGTTGATAATTTGGCATTACCTAGAATAGCAGCTATACTACTAACTTTATCAAACGAATCACAAATAGCTTCACTTATATCACTACCAGCTTTAATTACAACCTCACTACCTGTTTTAGGAGCAGTAATTGTTGCACAAGTTTTATTTTTTATTTTAAATTCACCATTAGTTCCCAAGGCAACATTCGTCATTTTGCTTAGGTCATCAAAATTTCCTTTAGCTGTATAATAAGATGTAATATCGCTTATTGCTGTTGAGAAATTGCTAGCTGCTTTAGCTATTTCAGCGTCATCTCTTGTAGCATTTAGTTTAGGAATTGCAACTGCTGCTAAAATTCCTAAAATTACGATTACGAAAATCAACTCAATCATTGTAAAGCCCTTTTTCATGGCTATCTCCTTAAAAAATAATTTCACTTTATTTACACAAAAGTTGATTTTCTAATTAAAATTTCATATCGAATTTAGCTAGTTAAACTAGCTAATATTTTGACAATTTTTAATATTTTGAAGATTTATAAGCTTATTTGTCTTTATAATGAGAGCCGCATTGAGCGATTAGGATTTTTCCATCTGCGATTTTATATACAATCCTATTTTTTTTATCAATTCTTCTACTATAATAACCAGCTAAATCACCGCTTAATCTCTCTGGTTTTCCTATCCCTAAATAGCCATTTCTATCAATGTCTTTTATTAATTCTATAATCCTTTTTAGCACTTGTTTATCGTTTTCTTGCCAATACAAAAAATCTTCCCAAGCATCATTAGACCAGCATTTAATCATTTAAAACATCTTTTGTAATGTATTCACCTTTTTCCAATTCAGCGATAGATTTTTTTAATCTATCAATATTTTTTTTAGAATAAAATGGATCGACTTTTAGCTCAAATGGTAAGCCATTATTAATAATTACTTGTTTGTAAAATGCAAGTGTAGCACTACTTAAAGTAAGTCCTAATTCATTAAATATATTTTCAACTGCGATTTTGTCTTCTTCACTTATTCTTATTGAAATATTTTTCATTTTCACTCCTTTTTTAAGTAATTATATGTAATAAATATTATATTATCAATACAATATAATACATATTATATAAAAAGGATAAAAAATGTTAAAATTATTAAGATTTCTATGCAAAATTGCTTTTAAGCCATTATTTAAACTATTCAAAAACCAAACAGAATTAAGCCTAAAATATTTTTGCCTTTATTCATTTGAGTTTAAAAAATCATCTTTAAAGCCAAGCACAATTGAAAACAAAAAATATCTTCATAAAATGCTTTTTGAAATATTAAAAGATATAAAAATCAAAGAATTTACAAAATTAAAAGCTTATGAATTGATAAAAACTTTACAAGAAAAATCATTAAAATATAGCACTATAAAACAACTCATATCATACGCAAATGAAGGTATAAATTTAGCTTTAGAACTAGGAATAATCACTCAAAATCCATTAAAAAATATCAAATTCCTAAAACCTACAAAAGCCATTAAACCAAACAAAACCATCAAACAACTTCACATAAAAAAGCTATTAAATAAAGCCAAAGGAGAGCTTAAAACATTTTTATATTTTGCTTTTTACACAGGAGCAAGAGCTAGTGAAATATTAGCAATCACCAAAAAAGATATAAATTATAAGCAAAACTTAATAAGCATTACCAAAAACGCCACAAGATACGGCATAACCACTCCAAAAAATGGAAAATCAAGGATAATCCCGCTATCAAACGCACTTAAAAAAGAATTAGAAAATATTAATTTTTCTCATTTTAGTTTAGATTATTTTGCTATTTATTATCAGTTTAATAAATTAAAAAAATCTCTGAATTTAAAAATAGGTAGCCTACACTCTACAAGGCACACTTTTGCTTCAAACTGCATACATTTAAAGCTTGATTTACCAATCATCGCAAAGCATTTAGGACACAACGATATAACAATGTTAAGTAGGGTTTATTCGCACGAAATTTATTCTAAAAGTGAGTATGCCAAACTTAAAAATTTGTCATATTTTAAGTAAAATTTAAGAATAATATAAATAAAATACACCAACGCTTTTGATTTACATTTGTGTAAATAAAGTGAAATTATTTTTTAAGGAGATAGCCATGAAAAAGGGCTTTACAATGATTGAGTTGATTTTCGTAATCGTAATTTTAGGAATTTTAGCAGCAGTTGCAATTCCAAAACTAAATGCTACAAGAGATGACGCTGAGATAGCAAAACTAAGCACAAATATCTCAACAATTATGGGTGATTTCGCATCTTATTATACTTCTAAAGGTAAATTAGAAGCTCAAGCAGATATTAAGAGAATGACAAATGTTGCTTTAGAAACCGATAACAAAACTTTAAATGTTAAAGGTAAAGCTTGTTTAACATTTACTTTAGATACAGCAAATCCTTCACAACTAACTGTTGCAGCAGCGGCTGCACCTGATCCAGTATGTACAAAAGCATTAGAAATGAGTTCTGTTCAAAGTATTTTAACTAGCACAGACGCAAAAGGTGCAACTTCTACTATCAAAAAAGCTAGTGATAGTGTTAAATTTGACTTCGCTGCAAGTGGTGTAAGCTGGTAATATTAATTTAACTAAATAATTTTTAGTTGCCTAGTTAGGTTTATCCTAACTAGGCTTTTTTAAATTTGAAAGGATAAAGATGAAAAAAGCTTTTACAATGATAGAACTAATCTTCGTAATAGTTATTCTAGGTATCTTAGCAGCAGTCGCGATACCTAAACTAAATGCTACGAGAGATGATGCTGAATTAGCTAAAGCAAATACAAATCTTACAACTTTAATTGGAGATATAACGAGCTATTATACTTCTAAAGGAACGCTACCTACTAGTAATAATCCACAAGATTTAACAGGTGTTGCTTTATATCATAATAAAAATTGTGAACCTGCAAGAGCTGGTGGTGCTGCTTGGATGAAAGTAAATAATACTTGTGAATGCTTATTACTAAAATTTGGGACTAATAGTAATGGCGAAGCCTTTTATTCTTTTTCAGCAAAAAAAGGTGCTGGTGATAAAGACTCTACTTGTCAAAAATTTATAGATAATATAAGTAATTCAGGTATATTTGGTAATGGTTATACATATCATGATTTTAAAATACCAAAAAGCACTTTAGATAATTCAGATACATATTTTAGACTAGGCGGAAGTGGAGTATTATGGTAAAACAAGCTTTCACAATGATAGAGCTAATATTTGTTATTGTAATATTAGGAGCTTTAGCAGCAGTTGCAATTCCTAAACTAAATGCTACAAGAGATGATGCTGAAATAGTTAAAGCTAATCAAAATATTACATTATTAATAGGAGATTTAGCTAGTTATTACACAGCTCATAATGAGTTTGCTAAAGATATTAAAACAATGACAAATGTTGCTTTAGATAGTGGAGTTTATAAAGTTAAAAATAAGCCTTGTTTAGAAATAAGCCTTGATGATTATTATGTAGTAATAAAAAAATCAAAAGGTCAAGATAAAGTATGCGATATAGTATTAAATGACCCTAAAATAATATCAAACCTAACAGGAAGAATTTCAAAAACAAATAATAATTTTACAGATATTTCAAAAAGTGATATTATTTACATTCCTGTTGGTGGAAGTAATGTGGTGTATTAAGAATTTAAAGTGATTTAAATTCTTAACCTTTATATCAATCCCAATTAACATTATTTGCTAACATTTTTATATATCTTTTATCTGATACATTATTTGTAAATTGCGATTTTGTAGCAAAAGTAGTATCTGAATATATTTCAGTTATTATATTTTTTTCATTAATTTTATCTATTAATGTTTCGCACTCTGATATACCATTACCTCTAATATAAATATAATTTCTATTTTCCATTGCTTCTACATAAAGACAATTTTTGTTTTTATATGTTATATAGCCGGCAGGGTAATTTGTTAATTCGTTTGAATTGTGTTTTCCTAAAGGAACATTTGTAGCCTTTGCTATACCTTGGTTTGTTGCTACTTTTATACCTACAAAACCATTTTTTGCTACATAATAAGATGTCAAATCACTCATTAATGTAGTAAAATTCATAATAGATTTTGACAATTCAGCATCATCTCTCGTAGCATTTAGTTTAGGTATCGCGACTGCTGCTAAGATACCTAGAATAACTATTACGAAGATTAGCTCTATCATTGTAAAAGCTTTTTTCATTTTTCTTCTTTCTGCTTGTTTTTATAAAATTTTATTAAATCTTCTATAAGTTCTAATCTATTTTTTGTATTTAATTTTAGACCTTCAAGCAAGATTACTGAAAGTTCATCATTCAAACGCATAGGGCAAATTGCATTTCCTTGAACGGGATAAGCATTTGCAACATTGTCTATTTCTTTCCAAAAAATTCCTATTGCATTTTCTAAATTTTCATTAGTGTAATTAGCACTTATTACTTGCATTCTATTATCTTCATATATTACTTGGTGGTCTTTCCAAGAACTTGCTAGGTGTTTGCTCATTTTTATCCTTTAATTTAGCTAGGTAAATTACCTAGCTTATTACCAAGAAACTGTATTTGATGCTAAATCAATTGTATATTTACTACCATCAATAGTACCTAAAATTGTAGAAACAGAGCTAATTCCTAAAAGCCTATCACATTTAGTTCCGCCTGCTCCTTTTGTTGCTACTATACTGGTTCCACTAGCTGTAAATGTTAAGCATTCTGAAGCTGCTCCAGTATTAGATTTATCTAAACTAAGTACATTAGGAACATTTGTCATATCAGACCAAGTAGCACTAAATTGTCCTTTTGCTGTATAGTATGAACTCACATCGCTTATTAATGTAGAAATATTACTTGTTGCTTTAGCTATCTCAGCGTCATCTCTTGTAGCATTTAGTTTTGGAATTGCAACTGCTGCTAAAATTCCTAAAATTACGATTACGAAAATCAACTCAATCATTGTAAAGCCCTTTTTCATGGCTATCTCCTTAAAAAATAATTTCACTTTATTTACACAAATGTGAAATTAAAATCTATTAGATATATTAAAAATTCCATCGCAAAATCTAGCTAAATTAGACTTAGTTAAAATATTGATAAATAAAAATATTTATTAATTTCGTAAAATAAAATCAAGATTTATAGACAATAAAAGAATTTAAATAGTATTTATTTAAATTCTTTTTAATAATCTTTGGTAAAACTATGTTTTTATCAAAGATTTTATAAAATAAAAAATCGCATTTATAAGCTTTAAGGACTAATATGAAAGATTATTCGCATACTTTATTTGATGTTTTAAGCGAGAGTGATTATGCTAAAAAATTAGCTAAATTTGATGATTTTTACGATGATTTTTTAAGCAATAACCTAGCTTATAATGAATACGAGCCTTTAGTTTTAGAAGAGCCAAGTTATGCAAAAAGCCTTGAGATTATTCACCCAACAAGGATTAAAAGACCAAAAGAACTAAGTTCTGATAATGCTTTAGCAAAGACCTTACACCAAATAGCTCATATTGAGTATTCAGCAATTGACCTTGCATTAGATGCTGCTTATAGATTTTATCATACCGGCGGGCTTTTGTTTGCGAGTGATTTTTTAGAAATAGCTAAAGAAGAATGCTTACACTTTAGTCTATTAAACGACGCTTTAAATGAGCTAGGATATAAATACGGAGATTTTGGGGTGCATACTAATTTATTTGACGCTATGAGAGCTACTAATTCTAGTTTTAAGGTTAGAATGGGGGTCGTGCATAGGCATTTAGAAGCTTGTGGGCTTGATGCTAATCCTTTTGTGGTTAAAAAAATAAGCAGCACAAAACACCAAATAAAATCAAAATTATTAGAAGTTTTAAAAATCATCTTGCACGATGAAATAAGCCATGTAAATAAAGGCGATAGATGGTATAAAAACGCAGGTGGGACAAATGAGAATTTTTGTGATTTACTCTTAGAATACAAACACCTAATAAGACCTATTAAAAATATGAATGAAAACGCTAGAATTATGGCTGGATATACCCAAGATGAATTAGATGAAATAAAAAAGAATTTTAATTAATATGCTAGAGAAAATATCAAATCAAATATCAATTTTAAAAGACTTAGAACTAATTTATAATAATACTAAAATTAATTTTGCAAAAGGCTTTGAATTCGCCTTAGATTACGATGAATTATTAGCAAAATTAAATGATTATAATTTAGAAGAATTAGAGCAAATCTCAATTAATTTAGAATATTTGCAAAAAAATTATATAAATGAAATATTGTTTTTAGAAAATGCACTTAAGGATAAATAATGTTAATTTATGGATTAGATTATATAAAAAATCAATTTACAGCTTTAGAATTTGAATTAGGACTTAGTGTAAATAATGTAAGTTGTGTAAAATTTAGCGAAGAAATATTATCAAAGCCAAATATTAAAAGAGCTATATTTTGCGATACTTTAAGTGAAGTTTTGCAATCAAATGCAGCACTTTGTGAATACATTATCCCAAATGCTAAAATCTTAAAAGACAGCGTATTTTTAGCAGAAAAATATTTATTTGATAGCAAGATTTTATCTTTTATAAAAGATACTAGCGATATTGAAAAAGCTGCTTTAATAGGTGTTGATGTGGTGCTTTTTTGCGATTTTAAAGACTGCGATGATTATTATATTTAATCTAGGAATTTCCTAGATTAATTAGTAAAAATTCTAATCCCGACATCAATTACTACAAGTATTATTAATATACTTAATAAAGTAATTAATGCTGCGTTAGACTTGGGTTTTATCTCGCTTTTAGCTTTTTCAATTTTCTTTAATTTATCATTTAATTGATATTCAAATTTATTTTGCTCTTCGCTTAATTTTTTAATTTGTTCTTTTAACTCTTGATTTCTAGTTTTAAGCAAACTTGAAAGCTCGTTTTCTAATTCGTTGATAGTATTTGCATCAACTTTTATTAATTCTTTACTTGTTTTATCCATTTTAATCTCCTTTAATGTTTTTATTAAATTCTAAACAATGAAAATTATCGCTAAAGCCAAAAAATAGATATTTAATGGCATTTGCGTATTTAATATCGCTAAATTCATCTACTCCAAATTCCATCAAAGCTCTTGATTGTTTTTTAAAGCTATGTTTTAGATTAAGTTTATCAAAATAAAAGCACAATTCATCATAATTTACATTCCAAGTAATATCACAATTTGCAAATAATTCTTCTAAATTAGCGTTAAATGGGTCAATTAATTGATGATTTTTAAATATTCTTAAACTAAACTCATCATTTAAATATGTAGAAAAATAATCAAATGTTAAAAAATAAAATTCCTTACACTTCTTATCTAAAGCACTTAAAAAATCATATATCATAGGAGAAAATTCCAAGCGTTTTTCAAGTTTATCTTGTAAATATTCATAACTATTTTTATGCTCTTTAAAGATTATTTTGCCATTTTCAACGAAGCCAAATTTATGATTATCATAAAGCTCACAAGCAAAAGCGTCAAATAATTCATTTGCGATAAAAAAGGCATTATCACTACTAAAATCATCAAAATAATAATGTTTAAATTCCACATTCAAATTCTTTTTTTGTAAAGCCCTTAGATTGTCGTGTGGCTCTATGATTTTTACATTAATTTGCTTATAAATTTCAGGGCGTTTATCTTTTAAATATGTTAAAAAATCTTTTAATAAATACCCTTCATTTGCACCGATTTCTACTATATCAATAGGTAGTTTTAAAATCTTTTCATCAACTAAAAAAATAAATCTTTTAGCACACAAAAAGCCAAAAAGCTCTCCAACGCTAACAGCTGTATAAAAATCCCCATCTTTACCAACTTTTACACCTTTTTTATAATACTCTTTACTCCAAGTATCAAAATATTTGCTAAAAATCAATTAAAAGCCTTTGCGTTGAATTTATTTACAAAATCAAGTGGATCAACACTAACGCCTTTTATAGCAATTCCAAAATGAAGATGAGGTCCACTAACCCTGCCCGTATCTCCACTAAGTCCTATAATATCTGATTGTTTTACAAAATCACCCACTTTTACATTAATCTTGCTTAAATGATAATATTGCGAATAAACGCCGTATCCATGATCAATCACAACGCTACCACCTGAATAATATCTATCTTTTGCAATAACTACTACTCCATCATTACTAGCTGGAATGCTAACTCCAATTGCTGCTCTAAAATCAGTGCCTGAATGATAACTCTTAAGAGTGTTTTCAAACACCCTAGCACTTCCAAAAGGGCTTGTAATAACGCTATCTAAAGGGATTATGAAAGGCTTATTAATATATACTTTTTCGGTGCTTTTTGCATAGATTTTCACTGCTTCATCGTATTCTTTAGCAATTCTTTCTTGCAGCTTTTTGTTTGGTTTAATAATTGATGGTTTCGCAAGTTTAATTTGCTCTTTTTTATATTCTCCTTCAAGCACTTTAAGGCTATATTCTTGATTATCTAAAGTAATATTTAAAGTTTTACCACTTGAGCGATAATTTGGGGCTAAAATTAATAAGGTTTTATTATTTATCGGATATTTTGTGTAAGTGATTTCACTTTTACTAATTATTGGATTTTGAATGCTAATATCAACTTTGCCATTTATTAGATTATTTGATAATAAAAATGTTGTAAAAAATGAGATAAAAAATAATTTTTTCATAAAATTCCTTAGTAATTTAATATAGAAAAGATTAGCAAAATAGCATAAATATTGAGTTTTTGCCACTTTTTGATTATCATTATCTTATATATTTTATTTTATTTTAAGTTTTAGGGACTACAATCATTTTTGAAAACGAAAGGATTTTTAATGGATAAAGCTAAGGTTTTAAGTGAAGTTTTAGAATACATTACAATCACTCATCACACAAGTGGTAGATTAAGACTTGATATATCTAGCAAGATAAGAGAATTAAAAGACTTAGAAAGCTACAACATTGATGAAGTTTTTAATCTAAAAGGGATTAATGAAGTTAAAGTTAATAAAATCTTAGGCAAGGTTACTATTTTATATGATGATAAAATCATATCAAAACAAAGCCTTGATAATTTAATCAATGCAAAAAACATTGATGAGATTAACCTAGCTTTAAAGGAGCTTAACATTGCTTGAGCTAAGATTTGAAAACCAAGAGTTTTTGCAAGAACTAGAAAATAGCGATATAAGAAGAGCTTTTGAGCTAGATTTAACTAGCATAAAATTATATGAGTATTATGCTAATTGCTTTAATGATGGTATTTTAAAAGATATTTTAAATGCGAAAAAGCAATTAAATCAATTGTTAATTAGCGATAATAATGCTTTATTGGTTGAGTGCAGTTTAAATGATGCTTATTTGCTACTTTTAGCAAAAGAATTTGAAATCGTTCAAGCTTATAAAATAGCGGCTAATGTTTGCAAAGATGAAAAGCTAAAAGACCTTATTTTTAGACTTTGGGCTAGTTCGGTTAATGAGTATCAGGTGGCTTTAAGAAAAAGCCTTGCGACTAATGAATTTAATGTAGATTCTTTAGTTAGTAATTTTTTAAAAGATATTTTAAAATAAAGGAAGATTATCATGCCAATTCCATTCATATTAGGTGCAGCATTAGGCGTAGCTGCAGTAACAATTTATAATAAAAAAGATAGTATTAAAAAAAGTATAAGTGAGTTTAATTCTCAAGATTTTGCAAAAAGTGCAGGAAAAATGACAGAAAATGCAATTTTAAAAATCTCAAAACTTAAACCTTGTTGCAAATGCGAGAAAGAAGTAGCTAAAAAAAGCTCTAAGAAGTAAAAATTATGCTTACATCAAATAGAGTTCCGAGTGATCATTTATTAAGCTCTAGTCTTAATAATTTTTTTACAACTCAAGATTTAAAAGCAAGTTTAAAGGTAGGAGTTACTAGCTATTTTGCAATTAAAACAAGCAATGATATAGCTAGGAAAGATTATAAAAACGCAATAGTTTCTGGAATTAGTGGAATTTTAATTAATCAATTTTTAGGAGAAAATAAAATGACAAATAATAATAATCCATATTTAAACAACAATCAAAATTACAATGTTAATCAAGGATATAATAATCAAAATTATTCTTATAATCCATATTTAAATAATGTTTCAAACAATAATTTAAATAATACAGCAAACAATAATCAAAATACAGGCTTTTTAAGTTCGCTAACAACTCAAGGAACAGGGCTTTTTGGCTCTCCTTTAGTAAAAGGAATTTTAATTGGTGCTGCGGTTACTTATTTATTAAGCAATAAAGATGCAAAAGATACTTTAGCAAAAGGTGTTGCAAAAATTCAAAGTTTTGCTAGTGCTGCTATTGAAGAATTTAAAGAGCAAGTAGAAGATGCAAAAGCTTCAATGCAAGAATAATTGTAAGGTTATTCATCACTCTAAAAATCGTCTTAGAATTAGGCTAAATACGCTTAATAATCTAAGCGATAATCATTTATTAGTAAGTGAGTTTAATCTTAATTTTTCTGGTGTTTTTGTAAGTGTTAATAATGCTTCAAAAAGCTTAGTTTTTACAAGTTCAAAAGAAATTGATAATAATTTAGCTCAAAAAATATTAGATTTTTTTAGCACTTATGAAATTAAGCAATTAAAAAAAGCAAAAGAAACTCCAAGTAAGGCTATGATTTATTCATCTATTTTAGCTTTAGCAAATAGCTATAAAACAAGCCCTATTTATGATGGTTTTGTTTCTAGTGCAACTGCATTGCCTTTATTAAAAGAAGGAACTTTAGAACTTATTGAAAATGGTTTAACTTCAAAAGTATTAGAAGCAGCAGCGGTAGGAGTTTCTTTATATAGAAAAGATTATAAAGCAGCAAATAGCACTAATTTAATGCTAAATATTGGCGAATATATTGAAGAAAGCGTAGTGGCAAAAAGTGATGATTTGATAAAAGAACTAGCAAAACCACAAATAACTCACGCTTGGGTAGAAGTTAATCAAGAGCTTATTAAAAAAAGTGCAAAAGATTTGGTAGTAGGGGATATTGTAGTGGTATCTCAAGGAGATAATATAGCAGTTGATGGTTATATTGTTGATGGGATTGCTAGTATTAATCAAGTTTCTATGACAGGAGAAGCCCAAGCAGTTACTAAAAGTCGTGGAGATAGGGTTTTAAGTGGAACCGTGGTAGTTGAAGGTCGTATTAAAATATGGGCTGAAAGCGTTGGAGAAAATACATCAACAGCTAAGATTTTACATTATATGAAAGATTGCTTAGAAGAAAAATCAAAAATAGGGCAAAAAGCTTATAAATTAGCAGATAGTTTAGTGCCTGTTACTTTAGGACTTGCTGGACTTGCATATTTATATAAAGGAAGTGCAGCGATGGCTAGTGTGCTTCAGGCTGATTATTCTTGTGCTTTAAAATTAGCAACTCCTGTGGCATTTAAAAGTGCTATTTCTTATGCAGGAAGAAGACAGATATTGCTTAAAGGTAGCACTGCTTTAGAGAATTTAAGCTCGGTTGATACTTTTGTATTTGATAAAACAGGCACATTAACTTATGGGGATTTAAAAGTTGAAAGCGTTCATGTATTTAGTCCAAAATATGATGAAAAAACCTTACTAAATCTTAGTGCAAGTGCTGAAGAGCATTATTTTCACCCTGTTGCAGAAGCTATAGTAAAGGCTGCTAAAGAGCGTGGATTTTCTCATATTAATCACGGAGAAGTGGAGTTTATAGTGGCACACGGCGTTAAAACTAGCATTGATAATGAAGAAGTAATAATTGGCTCAAGGCACTTTTTAGAAGATGATGAAGGTGTTGATTTTTCTAGGGCTAATGCAAATATTAAAGAGCTTTTAGATAAAGGCTTAACTCTTTTATATGTAGCAAAATCTAAAGAATTATTAGGCGTAATTGCTATGAAAGATGAAATTAGAAGCAATGCTAAAGAAGTCTTAGCAAAGCTTAAGCAAAACGGCGTAAAAGAATTAGTAATGCTAACAGGCGATATTGAAAGTAGGGCTTTAGAAGTTGCAAAAGAACTTGGAATTGATAAGGTTTATGCAGAGCTTTTACCACAAGATAAAGCAAATATTTTAGCTAGTTTAAAAGCTCAAGGCAAAAAAGTAGCCTTTATAGGCGATGGTATAAACGACGCTCCGTCGTTAGTTCAGGCTGATGTTGGAATTTCTATGCAAAAAGGTGCTGATTTAGCAAAAGCTAGTGCTGATATTGGATTACTAAGAGATGATTTTGCTTGTATTTTAGAAGCAAAAGTTATAGCTAATGAAACTATGAAAAAAATTGATAAAAACTTTAGCACAACGGTATGGGTTAATTCATTCATATTAGGTGCTGCAACACTTGGTTTATTAAGCCCAGCAGCTACTGCATTTGCTCATAATGGCACAACTATTGGCTTATTGGCTAATGCTATAAAACATAAGCAATTATTTTAAATTATATTAGGAATTTGATTTTAAATTCCTAATTTTTCTTTTTAATTATTCTTTAAAATTTAAATCTTTTAATTTTTATAAAACATTAAAATAATTATGTGTAAAATTGGCATTTTAAAGGAGTTAAAATGAAAAACAAATATGTTTGGATTGTTGTAGCGATTTGCTTTTTGCTTTTTGCAAATGTTGTTGGATTTTTGGATTTAGCCATAGTTTTAGCGGCTATATTTTTAGGTGTTAGACTTGGTGGAATTGCCATTGGTTATACTGGTGGGATTGGAGTTATTTTATTAGGTATTTTGTGTGGTATAAAACCAGGCGAAATTCCAACTTCGGTAATTTTAATAATTATGTCAGTAATTGCAGCAATTTCGGCTATGCAATTAGCAGGTGGGCTTGATTATTTGGTGCATATTGCTGAAAAAATACTTAGGAAAAACCCTAAAAAAATCAATTATTTAGCTCCTAGTATTACTTATTTTTTAACTATTTTAGCAGGGACAGGGCATACTGCGTTTTCTATGATACCAGTAATTGTTGAGGTTGCAAAAGAGCAAAATATTAAGCCAAAAGCTCCACTTAGCCTTGCAGTTGTATCAAGTCAAATAGCAATTACTGCAAGTCCTGTTAGTGCAGCTGTTGTTTATCTTAGTGGTGTGCTTGAGCCTTTTGGGTATTCTTATTTAACATTATTAAGCATTTGGATAGGTAGCACCTATTTAGCTTGTATGCTTAGTGCTTTTTTAGTAACTAAGTTTTCAAATCTTGATTTAAGTTCTGATGAGTATTATCAAGAATTACTTAAAAAAGGTGAAATAGCAAAAAAACAAAGCACTCAAAAAGAGATTATTAAAGGTGCTAAGACTAGCGTTGCGATTTTTGTTATTGGCGTTTTAGCTGTTGTTTGTTATGCGACTTATATTTCAGGCTTAAAAGCTGATAAGATAATTATTCCAAGAGATAGTGCTATTATGTGTGTAATGCTTAGCATTGCTACTTTTATTGTATTAAGCACTAAAATCAATACTTCAAAAATCATTGAAACAAGTGTATTTAAAAGCGGTATGAATGCTTGTGTTTGTGTTTTAGGTGTTGCGTGGCTAGGAGATACTTATGTAAGCGCTCATAGTAATGAAATAAAAGAATTTGCTAAAGGCTTAGTAGAACAATATCAATTCTTATTAGCTTTTGCCTTTTTCTTTGCTAGTATGCTTTTATATTCTCAAGCAGCAACTGCTAAAGCAATAGTTCCATCAGTAATTGTTGCACTTGCATTAAATGAAAACCCAGAAAACGCAAAAATAATCATCGCTTCTTTTGCAGCAGTTTCAGCACTCTTTGTGTTACCAACTTACCCAACATTACTTGGTGCGGTTGGAATGGATGATACAAAAACTACTAGGATAGGAAAGTATGTATTTAACCATTCTTTCTTTATTCCAGGCGTTTTAATGATTGCTTTAAGCGTTGCTTTAGGATTTTTATTTGTAAAATTTATTTAAAAAAACTTGAAATTATCATTATTTTTTGTATAAAATGTATCCTTTTTCAAAAAAGGATACATTATGAAACGACTTACTTGGAGTAATAGACTTACATATATTTTAACCGTTGCAGGTGCTACTATTGGATTTGGAGCTACTTGGAGATTTCCTTATATGGTAGGAGAAAATGGTGGTGGTGCTTATGTTTTATTATTTATAATAGCTATGTTTTTAGTCGGTGTTCCTATTATCTTAGTAGAAAATATAATAGGCAGAAGAATGCATAAAAATAGCGTTGATTGTTTTAGTAAAAAATGGCAATTTGTGGGGTATTTAGGGCTATTTGGAAGCTATGCGATTATGGCTTATTATATGGTTTTAGGTGCTTGGGTAATTAGCTATATTGTAAATATTATTATGTCTATGTTTAATTTAGGCGGGCTTGATTTAACTTCAGTAATTACAGCAGAGCAAACTAGCTTACATTATCAAAAAAATATAGAAAATGACCCTTTAATGATAGGAATTTATACATTTATTTTTGTATTTATTAATTGGATTATTTTAAGGCGTGGAGTTATTGATGGAATTGAGCGTTCTGTTAAGTATCTAATGCCGCTTTTGTTTTTATGTCTTATTGCTATGGTTATTAGAAATGTTACTTTAGATGGGGCAATTGAAGGGATTAAGTTTTATTTATATCCTGATTTTAGCAAGATTACACCTAATATATTTTTATATGTTATAGGACAAGTATTTTTTGCTTTATCGCTTGGATTTGGGGTTATGATTACATTATCAAGTTACCTTGATAAAGGCGAGGATTTATTAAAAACAGCAATTATTACAGGTATTGTAAATACTCTTGTAGCGGTTTTAGCAGGATTTATGATATTTCCTTCTTTATTTTCTTTTGGATTAAATCCTGATGCTGGTCCATCATTAGTATTTAAAACCTTACCAATAGTGTTTTCTCATATGCATTTTGGGGATTTCTTTGCTATAGTGTTTTTTGTTTTATTATTAACAGCTGCACTTACTACGAGTTTGCCTATTTATCAAGTAATTATTTCTGTATTAGAAGAAAAATTTAAAATCTCAAAAAATACAGCGATTAATTTAGTTTTAGGTGGAATTTTTATATTAGGAAATATTCCTGCTTTATTAAGTTATGGAGTGCTTGATAATGTTTTAATTTATGGAAGAAATATTTTTGATACATTTGATTTTATTAGTGGAAATATTTTATTTGTAATTACAGCTTTACTTTGTGTAATTTATGTTGCTTTTGTTTTAGGTAAAGATGAAGCTTTAAGAGAAATTAGCAATAATTATGAACTTAAAAATCCACTTTATAAAGCTTGGTTTTATTATATAAAATATTTTATTCCTATTGTAATTATTGTAATTTTTATAAGTGGTTTTGAGAATTTAAAATCATATATTTTGGGATTTTTTAATTAAATATTTTACGATTTAGCATTAGCTAAATCGTAAGTATAAATTATTTTTTGTTTTCTACTTTTTCTTTTTTGTTGTGTTTTGATTTTTTAGCTTCTTTACTTTTTTTATTTTTCTTAGCTTCTTTTTTTGCCTTTTTAATTTCTTCTTTTGTTTGTTTTACTTCTTCTTTAACTACTTCTTTTTTTTCTTCTACTTTATCGCTAACTTGTTTTACCACTTCTTCTTTAGCTTTTACTTCTTCTACTACCTTTTGCTCACTTTTTTCTAGTATTTTTTCAGCTTTTGCATCATTGATACATTCAGCACTTTTGCAATCTAAAACATCAACTGCAGGAATTTCAGCAGCACATAAATTAAGGCCTATAAAGGCAACTAATGACAAACATACTTTTTTCATTTTTATCTCCTTTTAAAAAAGTCGCGAAATTGTAGGAGCGAATTATTAAAAATGGTTAATAAGAATAAATTATTTTTATCAACATTAATTCTAATTGATAATAATGAAAAAAATAATAAGTATCATTTAGATTTTATTTATTTATAACTCATACAATAATGAGTAAAATTATTATAAAGGTTATCTTGTGAAAAAAATATTTTTGCTTATTTTTGCTATTTGTATATCTTTAATAGCTAGAGATGATGTTGATTATTTCAAGGAAAAAGATTTAATTATAGAAAAGCTAAATAAAGGTTTAGAAGCCTATAAAAAAGGTGATGCAAAAACTGCAAGACAACTTGCAAGTGAAGCTTATTTTCAACATTTTGAAAATATGGAAGGTCCTATTGGAAGAAATATTGGTAGAAAAGGCTATTTGATGGAGAGAAAATTTACCAATCTTCGTGGTTATTATGGGCGTGGAGAAAATATAGGCAAAATTGAAGCTTTAATAGATGGTTTGATATTTGATTTAGAAGAAGTAACGCCAGTTATACAAAATGGCTTTAAAATAGTTGCAGTAGCGTCTGATCCAAATTATGATAAAGCAAAAGCTGAAATGAATGCAAGAGAGAATTTATTAAAAACTTGCATTGAAGGTGAGATGATGTTTGGAGCAGATGAAAATAGTGCAAAAACTAAATGTGAAGAACAAAAAGCAGCAGAATTAGCCCATCTTAGCAAAGAAGCAAGTGGAGAAATCACAAAACCAACTATGCAAAAAGAAGTTTATGATAGTTTAGAAGACCTTCAAGCAGCAGCTGCGATTGATCCGAAATTACAATATGTATATGATTTATTAAGTGAGAAATTTGACGAAGCTATTCAATACAATAAGCAAGGAGAATTTACAAAAGCAGCTGATACAATTGGCGTTGCAAGAGAAGAAATATATATAAATACAAATATTGAAATTCTAATAAATGCAACAAAAAATCTTAATATGAGAAGCAAGTTAAGAAGTTTTGGCAGTGATATTCGCGAAGGAAAAGTAACTGAAAGCGATATGAGAGCTAGAAGTGAAGAGATATTAGATTCTATATTTGATGTAATGACTAAAATAGATGCTAGTAATTTAGATAAATTAAAATTAGTTGGATATGTTGATGAGACTAAGAATGTAGATTATACTCAAGTTGCAACTGATATTAAAATAGCTTTAAATAAAATAGTTCAAGACTATGAAACAATGGGAGAAAAAGCAAGTATTGATGCTCTTCAAAATATATATTTAGACATTTTTGAAGCAAAAGGAATGGAGAGTAAAATTGGTGCTGTTAATTCAAATATAAAGCTTGAAATAGAAGCAAAATTTACTAAAGGAACAGCACTAATTAAAAGTAAGGCTTCTAAAGATGAGTTAATTGCTAATTTTGATGAGTTAAACAAATTAATTGAAAGTCAGTTAGATAAAATCAATGATACAAGTGTTTGGTTTTTATTTATATCATCACTTACTATTATTTTAAGAGAAGGTTTAGAAGCTTTAATAATAGTAGTTGCAATAATTTCATATATTATTCAAAGTGGTAATAAAGACAGATTAAATATAGCTTATTCAGCACTTGGTAGTGGTGTTGTTTTATCGTTTATCACTGCTTTTATAGTTTCATATTTTATTAAAAATTCAGGACAAAGTAGAGAGCTAATAGAAGGTGTAACAATGCTAATTGCTGTTGTTTTATTATTTTATGTTGGCTTTTGGCTACTTAGTAATGCAAGAAATAAAAAATATGCAAGTAATTTAAAAGAGCAAGCAAGATTAGCTATTACAAATGGCAGTGCTAAAACATTATGGTGGACCGTGTTTTTAGCAGTATTTAGAGAAGGTGCTGAAACAATATTGTTTTATCAAGCATTATTGATTGATTCTGGTTCTAGTGCTGGACTTAGTGCTGTTTTAGGTGGTTTAGCTCTTGGTATTGTTATATTAGTAGTTTTATATTTCTTACTTAAAGCTGGTGCAATTAGAATTCCTATAAAACAATTTTTCTTAATAACCTCAATTATTATTTTTTATATGTGTTTTGCTTTTACAGGCAAAGGGATTATGGAACTTGTTGAGGGCAAGGTCTTAACTCCACATCTCATACCAATGCAATTTGAAAGCATTACTTGGTTAGGATTATATCCTTATTATGAGAGCTTAATTTTACAGGCAATAATCCTCGTCCTATTAGTAGGAGGAGTTGTTTATATGCAAATCAAATCAAAGGAGAAACAATGAAAAAATCATTGCTTAGTTTAGTAGCAGGTGCTTTTTTAGCGTCTTCAGTGTTTGCAGGAGAAGTTGAAATTCCTACAATTGATGGTGCAGAAAGCTATAAATTACACGGAATGGAAATAGCAGCTGTGTATCTTCAACCAATTGAAATGGAACCAAGAGGTATTGATTTAGCAGCGTCTTTAGCTGATATTCACTTAGAAGCTGACATTCACGCTCTTAAAGAAAATCCAAATGGTTTTCCTGAAGGTTTTTGGATGCCATATCTTACAATTGGCTATAAATTAACTAACCTTGATAATGGTAAAACAAAAGTTGGAAAACTTATGCCAATGGTAGCTGATGATGGTCCTCACTATGGTGCAAATATTAAAATGGATACAGGAATTGGTAATTATGAATTAGAATTTGTAATTGATAATCCTGAAAAACAAGGTTTTGGTCGCCACGTAGATAAAGAAACAGGTGTTGGCGAGTGGTTTGATACATTTAATGTTAAATACAAATTCAAATACACAGGAACACCTGATAAATAAAACTTAAAATATAGAAAGCTTAGGCTTTCTATAAAAAATATACAAAAATAAGGACAATAATGAGTATATATTTTGTGCATATATTTTTAGAGTGCTTTTTAGTTAGTTTTTTTACAGCTTTTTATGCTAAAAATTCATCATTAAAATTAAATATTATTTTTACTTTAGTTGGTTTTATTTTTGGATATATTTTATTTTATATATTCCACTATGAAAAAGTAGATAGAATAGGGGTATTAACAGCTAATATAATTTTATTAGTTACTTTATTTTTTAGCTTAATTAAATTAGTAATTTTTAAAAATAATTCTTTATTTGCTTATATATTAAGCTTTTTTATATCTTTAGCAGCTTCTTTAAAATACTTTTTATTATCAGTTGCTTATCCTATATTTTCATCAAGCTTATTAGATACTCAAGGGATTTTAAATTTTGGCTTTATTTTATTAGCTATTTTTATTTGTATTATTTTTTATATTAATTTTCTTTTTGCTAATTCAAATTCATTTTCAAAATCAAGAATTTGTATTTATGTAATTTTTGCAATTATGTTTTTAAATACTGCTTTTGCTGAGATTATGTATTATCTAATTAGAATTGGAGTTAGTGATAGCTCTATTTTGCTTAGTTATATTACTAAGAGTAGATATTATGCCGAGTTTTATTATTATATTTGCTTGATTTTAGGTATTGTTTATGTTGGCACTTGCTTAAAAAATAGACCAAAATATAGAGAAAAAGCTTGTGATTTTGACATAGAATATAGAAAAAATATCGCAAAAACTTTTAGTATAAATTCTCATTTTACTATTCATTTTATATTAAGTATTAGTGCTGCTTTAGTTATGTTATTTTATGATTTAGTAGATTCTAAACCTATTCAAGTTGATGAGCCAAAAATCATTACTCCTAAAAATAAAGATTATTTTGAATTTGATGCTAAAGATATTCAAGATGGTAAATTATATCGCTATGCTTATATTTCTAGTTCTGGTAAGGAAATTAGATTTTTTATAATTAATCGCCACGCAGGTAAGCAAACTCCTGTAGTAGTATTTGATGCTTGTAGTATTTGTGGGGATAATGGCTATGTTATGAAAAATAATGAATTATTATGTGTAGCTTGTAATGTTAGGATATTTTTACCTAGCGTAGGTAAAGAAGGTGGTTGTAATCCAATTCCTTTAAAATTTGAAGTTATCAATGATAAGATAATTGTAAAAGTAAAAGATGTATTAGGTGGGGAAAACTATTTTAGTAAAGTAGTTGAAATGCAAGTTCAAGACCCAGTAAATAAAGAAAAATTTCTAAACACAAAAGCTAAGAAAACCTATATTTATAATGGTATTAGCTATTATTTTAATTCTGATGAAAGTTATCAAGAATTTAAAAAAGACCCATCAAAATTTGTAAGCTCAAGTGATAAAGCTTTATTTTTGATTGAAAGAAGAAGTTAGGAGTAAAAATGTTTTTAAGAATAGTAAAAAAATCAATTTTAGGCAATCCTATTCAAAAATTATTAAGTTTTGCGACTATTTTTTTAGCTTGTTTGCTCCTTGCTTGTATGCTTAATATAACTCTTGGAGTTGGCAATCAGCTAGGAAAAGAGCTAAGAAATTATGGAGCAAATATTAGTGTTTTACCACAAGGCTCATCTTATAGTATTGAAGTTGGTAATAAAAGCTTTAAATTACAAAGCGAAAGTAAATTCCTAAATCTTGATGATTTGAGAAAAATTAAAGATATTTTCTGGTCAAATAATATAACAGCAATAGCTCCATTTAAACAACGCCAAGTAGAATTTCAAGGCAAAAAAATCAGTATCTTAGGCACATATTTTAATAAAGAATTAGTCATAGAACAAGATAAATTTGGTAATAAAACCGTGGTATTTGATACTGGATTTTTATCTCTTTTACCTTTTTTAAAGACTGATTTAAATTTTGTAAATGATAATAGTTTAGAAAATGAAGTAAATATAAGTGAAAAATTAGCAAATTCTTTAAATCTTAAAGCTAACGATACTTTTAAAGTGCTTATAAATGATAAAGAAGTAGAGTTAAAAGTAGTTGGCATTGTGAGTAATTTGGGTGATTATGAAGATAAAATTTTAATTAATATAGATAGATTAAATGATATTTTAAATGAGCCAAATACTTATGAAAGAGCAGAAGTATCAGCTCTAACAATTCCAGAAAATGACATAGCTCATAGGGCAAGATATGATATAAAGAGTTTAAATCAAGTAGAATTTGATAATTGGTATTGCACGGCTTTTGTAAGCTCTATTGCATATCAAATTGAAGAAAATTATAAAGGAGCAAGTGCAAAAGCTGTTAGTAAAGTAGCAGATGCTGAAAGCTCTATCGTTAAAAAAATTCAAGGTCTAATGGGAATTATTTTTATCATATCTTTAATCGTTGCAAGTATTGCAGAAGCGTCTTTAATAAATAGTGATGTTTATAGAAGAAAAAAAGAAATAGGTTTGTTTAAAGCATTAGGCGCTAGTAATTTACAAGTTTATTTGGTTTTTGCAATTGATTATTTATTTGTTAGTTTAATTGCTAGTATTTTTGGTGCTGTGTTTGGATTTTTTGTAAGTGATATTATATCTTATAGTATTTTTTCTCATAGTATTGAATATAACTTCATAATTATATTTATTTGTATGTTTTTTGCTAGTTTGGTGGCTTTACTTGGCTCATTAATAGCTACTAAGAATTTTGTAAATCTTGAAATAGTTGAGGTGTTATATGAGCGTAAATAACTTTTTTTTCACACAAGTTAAAAAGAGTATAGTTTTTTCAAAGCAAAGATTAATAATAGTTTTAATATCAATTTTTATAGGAACTTGCGTTACTAATGCTTTTTTAAATATATATTTTGATATTGACAATAAAATGAGCAAAGAGCTTAAAAGTTACGGAGCTAATATGCTAATTAGTTCTAAAAGTGATGATTATTTAGATATTAAAGAAGCTAATTTAATTAAATCAAAAATTAGTAAAGACAAATTATTAGCTTATTCTCCTTATTTATACTTTAGCCCTGTTTTTTCTACAAGGCAATTAATAGTGGCTGGGGTTGATTTTGATGAATTTAAAAAAATCAATAAGTTTTTATTAGTTAAAAAAGGTAGCCTAAGTCAAAGCGAATATTCAAAAGATAATAGTATTTATTTAGGTATAGACTTAGCAAATACTCTAAAAAAAGACATAAATCAAAAACTACCTTTAACAATAGTAAAAAATGGTATTCCTTATGAAAAAACTTATATTATAAAAGGGATTTTTTCTACTGGAGATGAGATTGATGCTATGGCTTTTATCAATTTAAATTCCGCTAAAGATTTATCGGGTATTAATGATAAATATTCTTATGTATCTTTAATAGTTGATGATGATTTTGAAAATCTATCAGAGCTTAGCAAAATAGCAGTAAGCAATAATGCAGAATTAAAACCAATTTTAAGTGTTAGTTTAAAAGAAGGAGCAATTTTAGAAAAAATAAAAGGTCTTATGTTTTTGATTTCTATTGTTATTTTAATAATTAGCTCAACAAGTGTTAATACAACTCTTAGTTCAATTATTTTTTCAAGAAAAAAAGAAATAGCCTTGCATTTAGCTCTTGGGGCTAGTTTTAAAGATATAGCAAAATTATTTGCTTATGAAGTATTTATTTTAGCTGTTGTTTCATCTTTATTAGGCACTATTGGTGGGTATTTTTTAGCACAGATTTTAGGCAATATTATTTTTAATGCTAGTATAGATTTTAGATTAAGTGCTTTTGTGCTTTCAATTTTTATATCATTATTTTTTGCATCATTTGCTGCGTATTTTCCGATAAAAAAAGCATTGCAAATAGATATAGTAGGTAATTTAAGAGGAGAATAAATGAGTATTATTAAGGTTAGTAATTTACATAAAAGATTTGATAAAGCCCATGTTTTAAAAGGTCTTAATTTTGAATTAAATCAAGGTCGTTGGCTTAGTATTGTAGGTAAGAGTGGTAGTGGAAAAACTACGCTTTTAAATATTTTATCATTGCTTGATAATGCAAGTGAAGGCGAATACTTTTTAGATGGTATTAATGTAACTCATTTAAGTGAAGCTGATAAACAAAGAATAAGAAGAGAAAAAATAGGGCTTATTTTTCAACAATTTCATTTAATACCTTATTTAAGCGTATTAGAAAATGTTATGCTAGCTCAATATTATCATTCAAGTATTGAAGAAAATGATGCTAAGAAAATCTTAGATAAAGTAGGATTGTTAGATAGATTAGAGCATTTACCTAGCGAATTAAGTGGTGGTCAGCAACAACGCCTTTGTATAGCTAGAAGTCTTATTAATAATCCAAATATTTTATTAGCTGATGAGCCTACTGGCAATCTTGATGAAGAAAATGGAGAAATAGTTTTAGATATATTCAAAAAATTAAGAAGCGAAGGCAAGACAATTATATTAATTACTCACAATCCTGACTTGGCTAAAAATGGAGATGAGATAATTACTATTAAAGATGGACTTATAGTGAATGAATAAAATTCTAATAGTTTTAATACTTTTGTTTTTTGTATCTTGCGAAGATAATAAGCTAGTATTAAATAAACAAGCTCCTAATATTCTTGCAAAAACTACAGCTTTAAATAAAATAGAGTTAAAAAGACAAGGTATAGAATTGATAGAATTTTGGCAAAATGGTTGTGCTGCTTGTCTTAAAGTAATGGCTGGATTAAATGAATTTGCGAATGAAAATAATATTAGTATCTATGCAATTAATTCTATTGATGATTTAAATACTATTAAAAAACATGAATTAGAACACCAATATTCAAATATGATTTTTTTAAAAGATGAAGAAGACATTAGCTGGAGTAGGTATGATATTTTTGCTGTTCCGACTTTATTTATTTTAAAAGATGGAATTTATGTGGATAAAGTATTAGGTGATAGAAGTTTGGAATTTTTAACTAATAAGATTAAGGAATATTTATGAGATTTTTTCTAGCAATTTTCATATTTTTACTTTGTGCTTGTAAAGATGAAGCAATGTTAGCTTTAAATTCAAAAGAGCCAATACATTTAAGTTATAGTGCGAAAGAACAAGCATTAAAGGGATTAAATGAGCCTTTTATGTTATTTTTTTACACAAAGGATTGCGGTGTATGTGCTAAACAAATTCCTATCTTAAATGAGCTTAGTAAGGATTATAAAATTATTGCTGTATTAGGTGGTATGAGAGATTATGATATGGCAAAAGAAAGCTTAAAAGGTGTTACATTTGCTACTATTTATGAGAGTTTAGATGTTGAGTATTTAAGCAATGTAGTAGGTGGTGTTTGGGGTGTGCCTGCTATGTTTATTTACGATAAAGATGGAAAAATGGTTAAAAAATTTATATCGCTTACTCCAAAATCTGTCTTAGAAAATGAATTAAATATGTTGATTTAATATTAAAAACGCATAAATAAAACCTAAAATATTTTTCATCTAAAAATAATTAAGAATTTCATTTGATACTTTAATATTCAAAAATTAGCAAAACTTTAATTAGTATTGCAAAACTAAAAGGTTTAGAGTTTAAGTTACTCTTCCTTTTAGTATAAATTTTATTAATTGTTTTCTAAAATACTTTTAGCTAGGGCTTTTGCTTCTTTATAATCTACCTTTCCACTGCCTAATAATGGAATTTCTTTTATCAAAATATATTTACTAGGTTTATAAATTGCTAGTATTTCGCTTTGTTTTATTAAATCTACAAAATAATCAAATTTTTCTTCACTACATTCAATTAATAAAACTACCATCTCGCCTTTTTTATCATCTTCTAAAGAAGTAGAGCAGAGTTTTACTTCATCATTATTAATCACTTTAGCAACTTCGCTTTCAACAAGTCCTAAAGAAATCATCTCTCCACCAATTTTTGCAAACCTTGAATATCTATCTACAATGTATAAAAATCCATCTTCATCTAAATGTCCCTTATCCCCTGTGTTATACCATCTAATGCCGTCTATTTCTTTTATAACTTCGGCAGTTTTTTCAGGATTATTTAAATATCCTTGCATTACTTGGTGTCCGCCTATTAAAATAAGTCCATCTTCGTTTGCTTTTAATTCTTCATAGCTTAGTGGATCAACTATTCTAATAGCAGTGCCAGGTAAAGGCATACCTACGCTTTTATCTTTATTTGCTCTATGTAGTTGCCAATATGTGCTATCAAATTTATTAGGTAGATTCACACTTGCAACAGGTGTTGTCTCGGTAGCTCCGTAACCTTCGTAAATATTTTTTTTGAACTTTAGCTCAAAAGCTGATTTAATCTCGGGCTTTAATTTTTCAGCACCTGCAACTACAATTCTAAGGCTATCAAACATAATTTCATCTATTTTTTTATTTCTTGCATAAATTCCTAAAAATGTAGAAGTTGCACACATAATGCTAACATTATTTTTTACTATAGTTTTTGCAACGCCTAAAGCATCGGTAGGGTCAGCACAAGTTGCACTTTTTATCCCTTCTATTAAAGGCATAAATGTAGTAACGGTTAGTCCAAATGCGTGAAATGGCGGTAAAGATGAGAGTATTACATCATCATCTTTTGCACAAATTATGCTAGAAATTGAAGCAATATTGCTTAAGATATTTTTATGGCTTAGCATAACTCCTTTAGGCATTCCTTCGCTACCACTACTAAATAAAATCGCAGCTGTTTTTTCATTGCTTAAATTCTTAGTAAATAAGGCTTGTAACATAAAGCTAGGTAAGATACTTATTAAAAAGAGTTTAAAGATAATATCTAGCTTTTCTTTTTTTATTGCTTTTATTAAATCTTCTAAATAAATGATATTTACATTTTCTAATTCTAATTTAAAGCCTTTATTTTCTAGCTTTTCTAAGAATTTAGATGATGTATAAATATGCTTTATATTTGCACTTTCTTTTGCTTGATTTATTGCTTTTATTCCTGCGGTGTAATTTAGATTTACTATGGTTTTTCCAGCAAATAAACTAGCTAGATTTACAAGCGTTGAAGCAAATGAAGCAGGTAATAATATGCCTATATTTTCATCGTTAGGGATTTTTTTACTAAGCACTAGGCTTAATGCTAGGAGTTTTTTGTAGCTTATATCTCCTGCTAAAGGGTCGTTTATCGCTATATTTTGTGAGTATTTTTTAGCACTTAGGATAAAGGCTTTTTCTATTGTTTTTAGATTATCGCTTTGAGTTTTTGTAGCTAAGAATGATAGTTCAAACACTTTAGCTTTTACTAATTCTTTACTTGAATGTATGCTAAGGGCTGTTCCGAATGCTATTGCTATTTCTCTTTTACCGATTTTTTTATTTCTTAAATTGTATTCTTCATCACTTCTTGAAAACGAACTACCCCAAAGCCCGTGGATATAAAAAGGAATTATAATCCCATCATCTTCGCTTAAATCCTTGCACGCTAATTCAAATCCACTTTTAAATTCATTTAAATGTCCGTGTCTTGAGAGAGTTCCTTCAGGGAAAATACAAACAATTTCGCCTTTTTTGATATAAGTTGCAATTAATTCTAAGGCCTCTTTACTTGCAGCAGAGCTTACAGGGATTACTCCAAAATGCTTTATAAACATTCTAATATACCATTTTTGATAGTATTTTCTCTCCATTACAAAATGCACTTTTTTAGGGATTGCCATTTGTATAATAGCCCAGTCAATAAAGGAAATATGATTGCCTAATAATAGCACTCCTTTATTTTGTGGGATATTTTCAAACCCTGCTACTAATAATCTATATTTTTGATAAAAAGCAAGGCTTACTATTATTCTTACTAAAGAAAAAGGCAGTTTTATTAATACATAAAAAGAGCCTAAAAAACTCACAACTACAATGAAATAAAACAAATATAAAACATCAATTTCTAAATAAGCAAAAAAAGTAGCAAGTATTACAAAACTTAGCATAAAAATATTTTGAATAAAATTATTTCCTGCTAAGACTATACCTAATTCATTTTCTTTAGCATTAAATTGTATTAAAGAATTAAGAGCGATTGTAAATATTGCCCCAGATATGCCAAATATAAAAAATACAAGTGCAAAGGCAAATAAATTATTAAGAAAGCTTATTAATAATGAGCTTAAAAATAATCCTAAAGCACCAAGCGGGATAAGCCCTAATTCAATGTAGTTTTTAGAAAATCTACCTGCAATTATTGAACCTATAATAACGCCTATTGCACTAGCTGCCATTACGCCTTGCACATAAAAGGTGTTTAATTCATTTAGATGAAACTTAGCAAATACAGGAAAAGATACTAAATATAATTGAGAAATAGCCCAAAAGAAGGCAATTCCTATTATACATAGCCAAATTACTTTATTTTGAAATATTAAGCTAAGGTTGTTTTTAAGCAAAACTCCTTTTAAATAATCGTTTTTATTGAATGCCAAATTAGAATTTTCACTTTTAACCTGTGGTAATTTAGACGCTAAAATAAATTCTAAAACACTAAAAGCTACTAGTAATAAGCCTAGTGGAGCTACTTGAGTTAATATATCCTTACTCGTGCTAAACTCGTTTAATAATAATTCAAAACCTAAAGAAAATACAAGCATTCCGCACAAAATAGCCACAATACTAACAGCATTTATAGCACCATTTCCCATAGCAAGTTGCTTGATGCCGACTAGCTCTTTAATATAACCATATTTAGCAGGAGAATATAAGGCTGATTGAATACCCATAATAAGCGTCATTATAAAGGCTAGATAAAAATAACCATTGTAATAACTAAAACAAATGATTGATACTAAAAATATATTTGCTAAAGCAGTTATTTTCATAACTTTATTTTTAGGATATTTATCAGCTAAAAATCCAGATATTGAAAAGCTAAAAATATAAGGTAATAAAATTAAAGCATTAATAATTGCAGTTAAAAATAATTGCGTGCTTCCATCATAAATCTTATAAACCGTGTTTTGAATAATGATTTTATGTCCTAAATCAACAAAAGCATTCAAAAATCCAACTAATAAAAATGCGATTATTCCATTGATTTTTAAAAAATCGTTTCTCATTTATAACCCCTAAGAAATAATTTATTTAATTATTTTTTATTTTATTGTAAATTAGTTATAACGCTTTATAAGGTGGTTATAAATATGGTTGGTTTGATTATTAATTGTTTTGGAATTTGAAAAATAAATGTATTTATGAGTATTTTTAGTTTTATTAAACGCTTATAGTATTTATAGGTAATAAAAGCTTATAATGCTAAAAGTAATTTAGCTAGAATTATTTAAAAATCTAAAACTAAACAATAATTAGTGATTTTAAAAGTTATTAAATTATTGATTTAGCTAAGGTATTAATTTAAGAATTTTAAATGTATGATTATTTATATTTTAAGTGATTTTTATACATAGTTAAGATAACTTATTTATTATTTAAAAGGTTGTTTATATCTGATTTTTCAAGTCTATGTAGTAGCCATTCATCTTTTGTATTAGCTCCTATTTTTTTATAAACTTCAAGACTTGGATAGTTGTCTTTAAGACAAACCCAATCAATTCTTTCATAATCACTTTGATTAGCTATTTTAGCTAGCTCTTTTATGAGTGCTTTTCCTATTCCTTTATTTCTGTATTCAACATCAACGAATAAATCTTCTAAATAAATTCCACATTTTCCTAAAAATGTAGAGAAATTATTAAAATACAAAGCAAATCCAACAGGCTTTAAATCATAATAAGCTATTAAAACATAAGCTTTTTGTTTTATAAATAAGTTTTCTTTTAAAAGTTCTTTAGTAGCCACAACGCTACTTGATAAGTTTTCATAATCAGCTAATTTTTTAATAAATCCTAAGATTAAATCTAAATCTTTTTCTGAAGCTTTTTGTATTGTAATCATTCTATAAACGAAATTCTACAAACGGAGAAAAATCTCCGTAATATTAGCGTTTAAGTTCTTTAATTCTTGCAGCTTTACCGCGTAATCTGCGTAGATAGAATAGTCTTGAGCGTCTTACTTTACCATGGCGAACTACCGTAATACTTTCTAGACTATCAGAATAAATTGGGAATATTCTTTCTACTCCAACACCATTTGCACCAATTTTGCGAACCATAAAAGTTTCACCTGTGCCTTGACCACGACGAGCTATACAAATACCTTCAAAATTTTGAACCCTTGACTTATCACCTTCTTTAATATGAATAGCAAGTTTTAATGTATCGCCAGCTCTAAAATCAGGAATATTTTTTCCTTCAATTTGTTTAGCTTCAAACTGCTCAATATATTTATTTCTCATAGTTTTTCCTTAAATTATTGTGCTTAGCAAGTAAATCCGGGCGGTGGAATTTGGTCTTGCAAAACGATAGATGATTTTTTAAAAGGCTAATATTAGCGTGATTACCCTTAACAAAACTTGAAATTGAATAAAATTTCTTAAAAATATTATTTTTTTTATATTCAAATATAAAAGGTTTAGTAAAAGATGGAGCTTCTAATAAATAATTTTCAAAACTTTCTTCTACTAAGCTTTCTTGTTTTATTACTCCATTTATATTTCTAGCAATTGCATCGCACATACAAAGAGCTCCTAATTCCCCGCCCGTTAGGACAAAATCACCTATGCTAAAAACTTCATTAGCATAATTTTCATACACTCTTTCATCAATACCTTCATATCTTCCACATACAAAAGTAATTTCATTTTTTAAGGCAAGTCTTTTAGCATCAATTTGTTTAAAAGGTTTTCCTGTAGGGCTTAAAAATATAATATGAGAATTTTTATAATTTTCTAAACAATCAAATAAAGGCTGACAAGCCATAAGCATACCTGCTCCGCCGCTGATTTTCGTATCATCTACTTTATTATGTTTGTTTGTAGAATAATTTCTAGGATTGTCAAAATGTAGTTTTATAAGCTCTTTTTCTCTTGCAATTTTTAAAATGCTTTCATTAAAATAGTTTTCAATTAGATTTGGAAATAAACTTATAAAATTAAATTTCATTACGAATTTTCTAAAATACTTTTAGAATTATTTACCTTGATAATATCACTTACTGAAATTATAAAATTATTGTGAAAAGGTATATAAAAACTCTTAGCTAAGCCTAAATTTACTAATTCATCGCTAGTTTTTATCTCTAATAAATCATTAGCTCCTGTTTCTAAAATATCAACAACGCTACCTAAAAACTCATCATCTTGATATACTTTTAACCCAATAATATCAAAATAAAAATATTCATCTTTTTTAAGCTTAATATTTTTTCTAGTATTTTCAATATTAGAGTAAAGCTCCATATTTACAAGTTCTTTAGCCTTATTTATATCTTCATATCCTACAAATTGCACTAAAGAATTTGAAAAATCAAAAGATTTAATTATGAATTTTTTACCATTTTTATCAAAAAATTCAGCTTTAGGTTTAAATTGTTCGTAAAAATCACTTTTATTATGAAATTTTAAAAAACCAAGTAATCCGTGAGTTTTACCAATTTTAGCAACATAAACTAGATTATTCATCAAAAGTTTTTACCGTGATTTTATAATTTAATTTTTGAGTATTTTTGTGATTAACTGCTATTGTTTTAATTGCGGTTATGATTTTTCCTGATTTTCCAATAAGTCTTCCGGCATCTATTTTAGTAGCCATAATAACAATATCTATTAGGTTATTTTCTTTTTCTTCTACAAAAATTTCTAGCCGCTCAGGATTTGCGGCTATTGTTTTTGCATATGTAAAAATAAATTCTTTTACCATTATTTTGTAATTCTTGCTACACGATCGCTTAATTTAGCGCCTACGCTTTTCCAGTAAGCTAGTCTTTCAGCATCAAATTTGATTGTTTCAGGCTCGCTCATAGGATTGTAATATCCTATACTCTCAATCCAACCGCCATCTCTTCTTTTTCTGCTATCTGTTACTACGATACGATAAAAAGGACGCTTTTTTCTACCCATTCTTGTTAGTCTTACAACTGTCATTATTTTCTCCTTGATTGATTTAAAGATTTTTTATAAACAAAAATTGTCTATAAAAAAGCTTTAAATAAGTTTAAAGCTTTAAAAATTTTTAATTATTTTGGAAAATTTCCTTGATTTAGCATAGAACCTAGCCCTTTCATACCACCTTTTGAAAGTTTTTTAGCGATTTTTGACGCATTTTCAAATTGTTTTAAAAATCTATTAACTTCCATTTGAGATAGACCTGCACCTTTTGCAATTCTTGCTTTTCTAGCATTGTTTAATAGGCTTGGAGTTTCTCTTTCTTTTGGTGTCATTGAGCTAATCATTGCCTTTATATGTATCATTTCTTTAGAACTTTCTAAATCTATATCTTTTACTTTATTAGCAATGCCACCAAGACCTGGTATCATTCCAACTAATGAACCTAAATTCCCTAATTTTTTTACACTTTCAAGTTGGTTTATAAAATCATTGAAATTAAATTCACCTTTTTTGATTTTTTTGCTTAAGATTTTTGCTTCTTTTTCATCAAAAACTGCTGAAGTTTTTTCCATTAAAGTTGCTAAATCGCCTTCTCCCATAATACGACCAACAATTCTTTCTGGAACAAAACTCTCAAAATCTCCTACCTTCTCACCAATACCTACGAATTTTAAAGGTAGATTTAATAATTTTGCTATACCTAAAGCAACCCCGCCTTTAGTATCTGCATCAAATTTACTTAAAATAACACCACTAATGCCTATTTTTTCATTAAATGTTTCTGCAGTTTTTACACCTTCTTGACCACTCATAGCATCAGCTACATAAAAACTCTCATAAGGATTTATTATATCTTTTACACGAGCTAATTCGTTCATTAAAGGCTCATCAATCGCTAAACGACCTGCAGTATCCACTAATAATACATCATATAAGCCATCTTTAGCTTTATTAAGAGCATTTTTTGCTACTTCGCAAGGGTCTTTGCTATCCATTGAAAATAAATCAATTTCATTAGCTTCACATAATTGTCTTAATTGCTCTACCGCAGCAAGTCTTTGTAAATCACACGCTGCTACTAGAACTTTTTTCTTTCTAAGTTTTAAATAATTTGCTAATTTTATCGTGCTAGTTGTCTTTCCACCACCTTGTAAGCCTATCATCATTACAGATGTTAAACCACTTGGAGAAAATCTAAATTCGCTTATTTTATTTTCTGGTGTTAGTATGTTTGTAAGGTTATTTTTAATTGCATCTAAAAAATGCTTTTGACCGATTCCTTTTGCTTTTACTTCATTTTCTACATTAACTAATAATTCTTTCGTTACCTTAAAATGAACATCAGCCTTTAACAAAGACTTTTTAAGAGTTTCCATAGCGTTTTTTAACGCTTTTTCATCATCTATTGTTTTTAATTTATTTACCGCTTGCTTAAAAGAATCACTAATCAACTCAAACATTAAAAATATCCTTTAATTTAAATTTTAAAAAAGGGGTAATTATAACCCTAAATGCTTTATATTTGTTTAATAAATTATATATCTATATTACAAATAGTAGCAATCATAACAGCTTTTATAGTGTGCATTCTATTTTCTGCTTGATTAAAAATTATATCAGCATTATTTTCAAATACATTTTCTGTAATTTCATTACCTTTTACTGCAGGTAAGCAGTGCATTATTATTGTATTTTTTCCAGTTTTTAAAAGCAATTCATCATTTACTTGATAAGGTTTTAAAATATTTATTCTATCTTTTGCTTTTTCTTCTTCTCCCATAGAGCACCAAACATCAGTATATATAATATCAGCACCCTTAATATCTTCAATATTATCGCTGATTTTTATACTTGAGTTATTCGCAAAACTTTTGCAAAGATTTATTAATTCATTATCAGGATGAAGTTCTTTAGGGCTAATATTTATATAATTTAATCCTAATTTAGCACAGCCTATCATAAGAGAATTTGCCATATTGTTTCTACCATCTCCAATATATGCAAAATTAAGCCCTTCTAGTTTGTTAAAATGCTCGTAAATAGTTAGCATATCGGCTAGAATTTGAGTTGGATGAAATTCGTTTGTCAAACCATTCCAAACAGGAACATCACTATATTTTGCTAAGGTTTCTAAATCACTTTGATTAAAGCCGCGAAACTCAATGCCATCAAACATTCTACTTAATACCCTAGCGGTATCTTGTATGCTTTCTTTTTTGCCTAATTGTATATCGTTAGCACCTAAATATTCAGGATAAGCTTTTTCATCGTTACAAGCTACCACAAATGCACATCTTGTTCTAGTTGATGGTTTTTCAAATATTAAAGCTATGTTTTTTCCTTGCAAATGATTGCCTGTTATACCTTGCTTTTTCTTTTCTTTTAGCTCTTTTGCAAATTTAATAAGTGCTAGGATTTCATCTTTACTAAAATCTTTTAAAGTTAGAAAATCTTTGTTTGTTAGTTTCATTTTTTCTCCTTTTGTTACTAATTTATACAATTTTAAAATATTTTTGAAGAATTTATTTTAATTTATTGTAAAAAAAGTTATTATAAAGCAATTTTTTTAAGGAGGACAAATGGAAAAATTACAAATAAATAAATCAAATCTGCGTTAAAACTTATCACTTCTTTTATTCTATTTTTTTTATTTTTTACATTTTTTATTTTTATTAATTTTTAGGAGATTATTATGAAACAAATTTTTATAGCTACATTGCTAGCTTTAGGGCTTTTCGCACAAGAGATTTATAAGGTTGGCACAGGATATGATTATCCACCATTTGATTATATAGAAAATGGTGAAATTGTAGGATTTGAGATTGATTTAGTAAGAGCAGTAGCAAAGGAGTTAGGTATTCAGGTTGAGCCTGTTACAATGCCATTTGATGGGCTTATTGCGGCTTTAAAAGTGGGTAAAATTGATATTATTTCAGCAGGTATGAGTTATACTTCACAAAGAGCTAAAAATGCTGAATTTACAAAAAGCATATTTGATAGCAAAAATTATTATTTGAAGTTAAAAGGAAATGATAAAATAAATTCTTTAGATGATTTATCAAATGGTGCAATAATTGGGGCAAAAATAGGCACTCTTCAAGCTGACGAAATAACTAATTTAAAAGGTGTTAAGCCGTATTTAAACGAAGAATATATAGTGCTTATTAATTCTACTTTAAATGGTAAAATTGATGGTTTTGTAATGGAAGAACCAGTCGCTAAAAGTTATATGAAAAAGTATCCAAATTTAGAAGTTTTTGCTACTTCTAGTATTGAAGGAATGAGCCTAGCTTTTAAAAAGGGTAATACAAAATTAAGAGATGATTTTGATAAAACTATTGAGAAATTTAAGCAAGATGGAACTTATTTAAAATTATTAGAAAAATATAATTTAAACTAATCCTTGAAAAAGGATTAGTAAATTCTTTCGCCTTTTAGCCAAGTTTGATGAACTTTTATATCTTTTATTTTTGTTTTATCAACACTAAAAATATCATTATCTAAGACAATAAAATCAGCGCTTTTACCATCTTCAATAGTTGTGCAATTTTTTAGCATTAGGATATTTTGTGAGTTTTTAGTTAGCATTAAAATTGCATCTTCAACTGATATTTCTTCATTTTTATTATAGTTTTTGCCGTTAGGATTAGTTCTTACAACAGCTGCATTAATACTTACAAATAAATTAAAAGGCTCGTGATGAATTGTAGCTGGTGCATCACTTGAAATGCTTAAATCTAAATGTTCTTTTAATGTGTTTAAAGCACAAATTGAATTAAATCTATCATCTTCTAACGCATCTTCATAGCTTGTATATTCAGCGTATTGAAATATTGGTTGTGTGCTTATAGCAATTTTTACTTTTAACTTTTTTATTTTTTCAATATGTTTTAAATTTAGCATAGAAGCATGCTCAAATCTAACGCTAGGATAATCTTTTAACCAATTTTCATAGCTTGTAAGATTATCAATTACTATATCTATAGCTTTATCTCCCATTAGATGAAAACTTATTTGGCAATTATTATTTTTGGCAAAATCAATGGCTTCTTTAATTTCATTAATATTACATACTAAATCCCCATAATTGTCGCTATTTTTATAAGGTTTATGAGTAAATGCAGTTTGTGATGAAATAGTGCCATCTACAAAGAATTTAATTCCATTAGTTTTAATATCTTCTACGCTTTTAAATAAGCCAAATTCTTTAGCGTCTTTATAAACTTGATATAAACTAACTCTTTGTTTTAAACCCATATTTTTTGCTAATTTATATAATTCATAAGCTTTTAAAGGTTTAGAATAACACATCATATCACTAATATTTACTATTCCTAAACTTGCATAAATTTCGCCTAATTTTACTAATTTTTTTGCTTCATCTTCTAAGCTTTCTTTTTCCATTGCATTGCGAATTAACATAGATGCACCTAAATCATACATAATACCATTAGGAGTGCCGTCTTCAAATCTGCCTATTTTTCCACCTTTAGGCTCTTTTGTGTCTTTTGTAATATTTGCTAGTTCTAATGCTTTAGAATTGCAAACGCAAGAATGACAGCAACTTCTTAATATAAAAATTGGTTGTGTTGAGCTTATCAAATCTAAATCTTTTATAGTAGGAGCTCTTTTTTCATCTAGTTTTGATTCATCATAACACCAACCTTTAATCCATTTATTTTCCTTACCATAATTTGGTGAAGTTTTTAAAAATTCTATTAATTGTGGAATATTTGTCACATAAGGTTTAGTGCAAGCTAGACTATCTATTATTTGTGATACATATGTTGGATGCGTGTGAGTATCGCTTAATGCAGGAATAACGCAGGCATTTTTTAAATCTATGATTTTATTGCAATCATTTCTATTTACATTATTGATTTCACAAAATTTGGAGTTTTTTATACTAAATTCGCTTATAAAATCATTTTCGTTTTTACCTGTAAAAACTTTAGCATTAACAAAACCTATTTTCATAATCTATTCCTTTATGTTACATAATGTTACATTTTTTATATTTAATTTAAAATTACACATATTATAATTAACATATTTTACTTTTTTGATTATTATAAGTCATATTTTTAAGGAGGACAAATGGAAAAATTACAAATAAATAAATCAAATCTGCGTTAAAACTTATCACTTCTTTTATTCTATTTTTTTATTTTTTACATTTTTTATTTTTATTAATTTTTAGGAGATTATTATGAAACAAATTTTTATAGCTACATTGCTAGCTTTAGGGCTTTTCGCACAAGAGATTTATAAAGTTGGTTTATCGCCTGATTTCCCACCATTTGAGTATATGGAAAATGATGAAATTGTGGGGTTTGAGATTGATTTAGTAAGAGAAATTGCTAAGGAGTTAAATATAAAAATTGAGATTATTCCAATGTCTTTTGATGGTTTAATACTAGCTTTAAAATCAAAAAAGATTGATATTATTGCATCAGGTATGAGTTACACACCTAAAAGAGCTAAAAATGTTGAGTTTTCAAATCCAATAATAGAAAGTGAAAACCACTATATCAAATTAAAAAGTAATAAAAAGCTAAATTCTTTAAAAGACCTTGAAAAAGGAGCTATTTTAGGAGCTCAAATTGGCACTTTACAAGCTGATGAAATATCTAATATTAAAGGCGTAGTTCCATTTTTAAATTCTGAATACATTCCACTTGTATTATCTACTTTAAATGGCAAAATTGATGGTTTTGTATTAGAAGCTGCTGTTGCTAAGAGCTATACTAAAAATTATGATGATTTTGAAGTATTCGCAAAAACTCCAATAGCTGGAACTTGCATAGCTTTTCAAAAAGGCAATACTAAATTAAGAGATGATTTTAATAAAGTAATTAACAAATTTAAAAACGATGGAACTTATTTAAAATTGTTACAAAAATATAATTTAGATTAAAATTTATGCCTAATATTTAGGCATAAATTGAATTTTTTAGATATATTAAAGTCTTAATAAAGGAAAAAAATGAAAAAGAATTATTTTTTAATAAGTATTTTGTGTGTGGTTTTTATATCTTTAAACCTTAGAGCACCAATTACTGCAATAGGTCCTATAGTTGATAATATTATGAGTTATTATGATTTAAATTCTACGCAAATTGGGATTTTAAGTGCTTTGCCGCTTTTTTGTTTTTTTATTTTTTCTTTAATAGCTCCGATTTTACCAAATACAAAAGCTATGCTTTATGCGATTATTTTAATAATGTTTGGACTATTTGCTAGAGCGTTTTTTAATACCTTTTTCTTATTTTTTGGGACGATTTTAATAGGTTTAGGTATTGCGATTTTGAATGTTTTAATGCCTAGTTTTGTTAAAAATCACTTTAAAAATATTGGAAAAATTATGGCACTTTATGGAATGTTTTTAAGCATT
Organism: Campylobacter sp. RM12651; assembly: GCF_022369475.1. NCBI lineage: Bacteria > Pseudomonadati > Campylobacterota > Epsilonproteobacteria > Campylobacterales > Campylobacteraceae > Campylobacter > Campylobacter sp. RM12651. The sequence continues at coordinate 1,837,239 of NZ_CP059600.1, read as the reverse complement.
TCTAGCTTAATAGGAGTTTTTGGGCATTATTTGATTGATTATATTGGACTTAGTGGAGCTTTATTTTGTTGGATTATATTTGCTATTATTGCGTTTTTTTGCTATCTGCCATTTATTAAAAATCATAGGCTTAATAGATATTCTAAAACTCAAAATTTCAGTGATTTTTTAAGTATTTTTAAAAACAAAAACGCTTGGATAATCACTGCTTTTATGGGGCTTCAAAGTTGTGTTTTTTATACGATAATTACTTGGTATCCTAGCATATTAGCTATTAGTATGAATAAAGATTATGCGACTAATATTGTTATATTATTTCAATTTTGTTCTATGTTTTCAGCTTATTTTATACCTAATAAAATGGCTCAGATTGAAAATAAAGCAATGCTTTTAACTTTAGTTTGTATTAGCAATATTCTTGCTTTTTTTATATGTTTATTAAGTTCAAATATTTATATTTTAATAATTTCAGCTTTATTATTTTCTATTCCTGTTGGTGGAATTTTTGGCGTTGCATTGATAATGATTGCTATTAAATCAAAAGATACAAAAACTACAATATACTTAAGTTCAATGTCTCAAAGTGTAGGGTATTTAATAGCTACTATTGGGCCAATAATTTTTGGATATTTTAAAGATATTACAAATAGTTTTAATACTTCAATTATTTTTATGATAATTATTAGTTTTTTGTTGCTAATTTTTTCTTTACTTTCAAATAAAATAAGCTATATATAAACTTTATTGTGATAAAATCGGCTCTTCTTTTTTAGAAAATTCAACAAAAAGGAAAGCTTATGCCAAAAATGAAGAGCGTAAAAAGTGCTTCTAAGCGCTTTAAAGTAGGCAAAAATAAAATTAAGCGTGGTTCAGCTTATAGAAGCCACATTTTAACTAAAAAGCCTGCAAAAAGAATGCGTGATTTAAGAACAGCAAAATTTGTTCATGCTACAAATGAAAGCCGTGTTCTTAAAATGCTTTGTATGAAATAAGAGTTTTTGATTTTTAATCATTCGTTACCCCCGTTTAGGGAAAGATTTGCTTTAAGCAAACGCCATTAAAAGGAGAAATTATGGCAAGAGTAAAAACAGGCGTAGTAAGACGCAGAAGACATAAAAGATTATTAAAGTTAGCTAAAGGTTTTTATAGCGGTCGTAGAAAACACTTTAGAAAGGCTAAAGAACAATTAGAAAGAAGCTTGGTATATGCTTATCGCGATAGACGCCGCAAAAAAAGAGATTTCCGTCGTTTATGGATTATTAGAATTAATGCAGCTTGCCGCTTAAATGATTTAAGCTATTCAAGATTTATGAATGGTCTTAAAAAAGCTGGTATTGAACTAGATAGAAAAGTTCTAGCTGATATGGCTATGAATGACGCAGCAGCTTTTGCTAAAGTTGCAGCAGCAGCTAAAAAAGCATTATGATTTCTTTCCTAGCTAAGATTAGCTAGGAATTTCTTTCTTTAACATTTAAATATTTTCCCTAGTAATTTTTATTTTTTTAATATTATTTTAAGAATGGGGGGGGGTATAATCTTTTTTCTTAATTTTACTTTAAAGGATTTTTATGAAATTTGAGAAAAAAGTTATTATCGGCTCTTTAGGTGGATTTTTAACTACTATCATTGGAATTATTGCGGTGTTTTTTCCTAGTTTGCTTAATTTTGAAAAGAAAAATATGGAAGAAATAAAGATATTTATTAAAAGTGAAGCTGATATTCAAAAGTTTAAAAAAGTAATATTGGATAATCAAGGAAAACTTATTAATCTTGATTTAGAGTATTGTTATTACCCTACAATTTTTTATCAAAATGATATTTCAAATTCTAAGGATTATTTTTTAACAGCTGAATATGAAAAGGCAAAAGTTAATAACGATGATTATGTAGATAAAGATGAATATGACATAACAAGAATTTTTTATGGAACTATTCAAACTAAAGAAGGTTTGCAGCTTGATGAAGAAGAAAACATAACTCAAGGTATGGTAGTTAGTGGTATGGCTACTTTAGAAGCAGAAGGGACAATTCCTGTTAGAACACACGGGGGAACATTGATTTTACAAGGTTTAAATGGTGCTAATTTAGCAGTAAATATCCCATTTAAAAGTGATAAAAAATATAGTTGGGATAATTTAGGAGCTTATTTTAAAGATAGTGAAGTGGAGCAAAAATGTATTCCTAGTGGTATTAAAGGGTATAAAAATGAGTATGAAATTCCAGAATTATTTCACGAAAAACTACAAGGAATATTTTATGTATCAGATTATGTTTCTTTAGGTAGGCAAAGTGAAATGCAATTTGACAATGTTGTGAATTTAGAACCATTTAATAAAAAAGATTTAGCTATTAGAGATTATTAAGGAGAAGAAATGTTTAAGAAAATTTTAAAAGGTGTGTTGATAGTATTTGTTGTATTGTTTGTTATAGGATTATTTATTGATGATCCTATGGAAGTTGAATCGATAACTGATTTTAATTCTCCTGAAGTTAATATTCTAGGAATAGGAGCTTCTAAAAAACTCAAAATCACATCTAAAATAGATGAATTAGAAATATATGAGATTAAACTAAATAAAGGAAATTGCAAACTTCATTATGTTTTATCAAAATCAAATCCTAAAAAATTAAAATACGGACAATCATTTTCACCTATACATTTTTGCGAGAATTTAAAACAAGCAGAAATTAAAACCAATGAAGGTGATTTTACTTATTCTTTTTAAGCTATAGATTTTCTATAGCTTAAAAATAAATATTACTATTTAAAAATATTTCGCTAAAATTACTACCTTAAAAAAGGAGTTAGTATGAAAAAATTATTAATTTTATTATTTAGTGTTTGTATTTATGCCGTTGAGTGTGTGAGTTTAGAAGAATGCTTAAAAAATGCTAATTATTATCAGTTTGATAAAAATGATGAAGCAAACGCAGCTTTATATTATAAAGTTTCTTGCGAAGAATATGAAGATTATTTATCTTGCAAGGCTTTAAGTGATATTTATAAATATTCTGATAAATTGGAAAATAAAAAATTAAATAAAAAATACAAAAATTTAGCAATAAAATTGGTTAAACAATCTTGCAAAGATGATGATAATGCAAACGCTTGCTATGATTTTGCAAATTTTTGTGAAGTAAAATATACTCAATGTGATGATTTTGAAAAATTATATGAAAGAGCATTTAATTTATACGAAAAACAATGTAATAATAATGATTATTCATCTTGCTATTTTTTAGCAAATATGTATTTAAATGGAGTTAGTACTGATATTGATGAAGAAAAAGCTTTAGAATTATACAAATACGCTTGCAATAACAATGATAACAAAAGCTGCTATGAAGTATCTCAACTTTATGAAAATAAATCTCTTGAGTATTTAAGAAAATCTTGCGAATTAGAATTTAAATACGCTTGTGAAAAGTTAGATAATATAAAATAATTTTAAAAAGTTCTTATTTTAAGAACTTTTTATTATTTGATATATTTTTAAAAACGAGTAGTTATAAAAGCATATAAATTACAACTATTTAAAATAATTTAATATTTTTATTATTGTTTTGTCATAATAATCACATTTACTTCAAAGGAATTTTATGAATATAGAAAAACACCAAAATATGATTAATTTTATTTGGAATATCGCAGATTGTCTAAGATATTTTAAGTTAAAATTAGTTTTGTTTTTAATGTGAGAAAGTTTATGGAAATAAAAATCACTAAAAAGCGGGTGAAAAATATTATTATAAAAGTTCGTGAGATTGGGCTTGTTGAAGTAGTATCGCCTTATTTTATAAGTAGAGCAAAAATTGATGAGATTTTAAGACTTAAAAAAGATTGGATAGAACAAAGATTAAACGAGCTTAAAACTACTAAAAAAGCAGAGCTTTTGAGTGGTAATTTTGTATTGTTTTTAGGACGAAAATATATTTTAGAATTTGATTTAGGAATTTCAAAAAATGTAGAAATTCACAATGATAAAATTATTTTAAAATGTCTTGAAAATGATGAAAATAAAGAAAAATTACTTAATGATTTTTATAAAATTCAATCAAAAGAAATCTTTAGCGAAATTTTAAAAAGATTTTGTGTGATTGTTGGTAAAGATATAAAAGCTTTGAAAGTGCGAAAAATGAAAACTCGTTGGGGTTCTTGCAATACGAAAAAATCTTATATAAATTTAAATACCGAATTAATTAAAAAAGATATATTAGCAATAGAAGCAGTGATTATGCACGAATTAACACACCTTTATCACGCTAATCACTCAAAGGCTTTTTATGCCACGCTTTTAGGATTTATGCCTGATTATAAAGAAAGAATTAATTTATTAAAAGATAAATAATTTATATTTATCCCCCATATTTTATACAGCTAATGCCAAATTTATCTCTTATAGCACTTAGGGTTTCATTTAATTTTTGATTTTTTGTGGTGTTTTGAAAAATATTTTCGCAATATGTTTTATCAAGATTATTAGCAGCAATTCCTATATAATAAACACTTACATTTTTAGTATTTTTCATAAGAATTTCAAATCCTTTTACGGCATTATCAATTAGATTTTTTTCATCAAATGGTTGCATAATTTCAATTCCAATATGCTCTAATTTATTGCCGTATTTAATACTTATTTCTATTTTTTTAGGATGATATTTGTGCTTTGAAATCCAAACACATAAATATCTAGCAAGTATTTTAACCCTTCGCCTTAACTCATCATAATCACTAATTGGCTTAAAGCTTTTTGATATTGCGTGGCTTTTAATATCTTTTGTTTCTTCTACTTTTTCATTATCAACGCCTTTAATTCTTGCTATGATTTTTTTGCCATTTTTACCATATTTATCTAGCAAATATTCTTTTTGCAATAATTCATCTAAAGTATTTACCCCATAAGCTCTTAAATATTTTTGTATTTCTCTTCCTATGCCTGCGAAATTTTTTATATCTATTCCTTTAATGGCATTGCTTAAATCATATTCCATTCTAATGCCAAAAGGTTTTGCTAAATCGGTTAAAAATTTAGCTCCCCATTTGCTATTATTAATGCCTATACTAGCTGGTAAGCCAAATTTATCTAATAGTTCTTTTTGAAGATATTTTGCATAATCTAGCACTTCTGTGTCTTTTTTAAACCCTTCTAAATCTCCAAAAAACTCATCAATGCTAAATTGTTCAATCACGGGTATTTTGCTTTCTAAAAATTGCCTTACTTTAAAGCTTAGTTCTTTATAAAATCTAATATTACTTCTAGCTATTTTTAAATTCGGACATTTTTGATAAGCTATATTTAATTTATCTCCTACTTTTACGCCATATTTTTTAGCTTCATAAGATACGGCAATTGCAGTAAAATGCCTATAATCAATTACTTTATTTTCACTTCTTATAACTTCAATTGAGCTCATAAAAGCGATTTTATTATCTATATATTTTGCATCTTGATTGAAAAAATCTTCATCGCTTCCAGCATAAATCACACAAGGTGTATTGCAGAGTTCTTTATTTAATAGTCGTTGGGCATTTACAAAATAGCTATCAAAATCTATATGAAGTTTCATTAGAATTTGTTTTTATAAATATTTATAAATTCATTAATAGGTGTAGCACCTTTATGATAATAAAATCCTTGCAATTCATCACAACCTAATTGTTTTAAAATATTTACTTGCTCTAGCGTTTCAACGCCTTCTGCTACTACTCTTTTATTCATAGTTTTTGCTATTTTTATAATACCAATTATAATTGCTTTTGAGTTTTCATTAATTAAATCACAATCTTTACTATTTAATCCATCTATAAAGCTTTTATCAATTTTAATTGTATCAATAGGTAAATGATTTATATAAGAAAGAGAACTATAATCTTTCCCAAAATCATCAATACTTATTAAAAATCCAATAGCTTTTAATTTTTCTAATATAGTTTCACTACTGCTATTAAGTCTATATCTTTCTGTTATTTCTATATCTATTAAATTTGGATTTATATCGTATTTTTTAACATTTGCTAGCAAATAATTTATCATATCTTTATGGTGCAAGTGTTTTGCTGATATATTAATACTTATTGGAATGTTTATTCCTTTATTTTTTAAAACTTGTATTTCTTGAAATACTTTTGCAATTACAAATTTTTCAAGTTTTATTATTAAATCAGTTTTTTCTGCAATTCTTATAAATTTTTCTGTATTTTCAAATTTATCATTTCGTTTCCAGCGAATTAATGCTTCTGCGCCTTTTACTAAATTATCATTTGCTCCGATTTTTGCTTGATAATATACATCAAGTTCACCTTTTTCTAAAGCCCTTTTTAAATCATTTTCTAATTTTGCTTCATTATCTATTTGTGTTTTAACTTCATCAGAATAATCGCAATACAATGTATCTTTTTGAACGCTTGAAAGTAAGGCTGCTTTGTAAGTATCGTTTATTATTTGATTGTAATTTTCATTTGTTAATACACTAAAGCCAACCCCTATACTTTGTTCATAAATTCCATCACTTCCAAAATTAATACTTTCACTAAAGCATTCGTGCAACTTAATAGCCATATTATTAAAAGTTGTTTGTATTTCATCAATACAAGGAAATGCTAATAAAAAATCTCCATTGCCACTTATTTTAGCTATTTTAGAATTTAAAATAGTTGTAGAAAAACTTGAAAATCTACTTGCTAATTCTAATATTATTTTATCAGCTAAATCAAAACTTCTACTTTTTAATAGATTTTGATAGTCTTTAAGATATATATAGCTAACTATTATAGGACAATCGCTTTTTTCATAGAGTTCTTGTATGTCTAATAAGAATTTTTGTTTTTTAGGTAATTTGGTTAAAGAATTATAATTTTCTTGATAGTATATATCATTTAAGACTTCATTTAAAGAATTTGCTATTTTTTGAAATTCGCTGTAATTTAGCGTATCGTTTAGCATTAAAGGCTTATGTTTTTTTACTGAATTTGCGAGAAGTTCTGCAAAATCATTAAAATTTGATTTTACTCTTTTTAATCTTTTTATATAAATTGCATTACTAATAACTGCAGCTACTAATACAGCGAAAGAAAATACTAAAAATTGAAAAATAGTATGGTCTTTATTTTGTTGTAGCCTAATTACTAAGCTATCATTTCCTATATTGTGAATTCTATGATGCTCTTCAATTCTTTTTGCCTCGCTAATATATCTATAAGTTCCAAAAATTCCACCAGCAATTTCAATTAGTAAAAAAGTTGTAATAATAAAATTCTTAAACGAGTTAGATAGAATTGATTTTGTTTTCATAGTACTCACCTAAACATTTTAATTGATGCCTTTGCTTCTTCTTTTTCCATATAATTACGAACTGATTCTTGAGCATTTTTATTCATTAAATAGCTTTTAATTTGTTCTTTTGCTACTTCATAACTTGCCCCATTCATTTTATCTTTATTTAAATTATAAAATCTAATTACTTCATCATCGCTTACATCTTTCATATAATTTTGAGCGATTAAATCAAATAATTTCTTTTTTAGAATTTCATCTTTTATATTTTCTGTTAGCATTTTGATTTTATCTTGGTTATGTTCTATGAAAGTAGATAAGCTAATATTATTAGCAGCAGCTATTTTTGATAATTCTTGATTGATTTCTAGTTCATTTGCAGCTAATTTGAATTTTTTAGCTAAAGATGTGCATATTTTATTTTGAATTAGCAATCTTAATGCGTCGTTTTGGCTTATATTCATATATTGTGAAATTTCTATAATATCAATATTTGTAATAGGCTCGTTATTAACACTAGCTATGATTGAAGTTATAGGACTTGCGTTCATAAATGCACCAAATACAAGTGCAAGCAAAATTTTTCTCATTATTTACCTTTAAGTGATTTTAAATGATTATAACTATAAAAAATTCACAAAAGGCTAATAATAATGATAGTTACAAGATTTGCACCCTCTCCGACAGGGTTTTTACATATTGGTGGATTAAGAACAGCACTTTTTTCTTATCTTTACGCTAAAAGAAATAATGGTAAATTTATTCTTCGTATTGAAGATACAGATATGGCAAGAAATAGCGAAGAAGCAACCAAAGCTATTTTAGAAGCTTTTAAATGGGTTGATTTGGAAGTAGATGGGGAAATTACTTACCAAAGTAAAAGATTAGATATTTATAAAGAATATATTCAAAAATTACTTGATAGTGGCAATGCTTATTATTGTTATATGAGCGAAGATGAGTTAAACTCATTAAGAGCAGAGCAAGAAGCTAGAAAAGAACGCCCTAAATATGATGGAAGATACAGAGATTTTAAAGGCACTCCACCAGAAGGAATTAAGCCTGTTGTAAGGATTAAAGCACCGCTTGATGGAGAAATAATAGTAAATGATGGAGTAAAGGGTGAAATCAGATTTAACGCTGCTGATATTTTAGATGATTTTGTAATAGCTCGTGCTGATGGCACTCCTACTTATAATTTCGTAGTGGTTGTTGATGATGCTTTAATGGGCGTAACTGATGTTGTTCGTGGAGATGACCATCTTTCAAATACTCCAAAACAAATAATAATTTACGAAGCTTTAGGCTTTAAGGTTCCTAATTTTTATCATCTAGCTATGATAAATGGAGAAGATGGCAAAAAACTTAGCAAAAGACACGGAGCAACCGATGTTATGGAATATAAGGCTTTAGGATATTTGCCTGAAGCTTTACTAAATTTCTTATTAAGATTAGGATTTTCAAACAAAGACCAAGAAATATTTTCAATGCAAGAAATGAAAGAATGCTTTACATTTGATAATGTTAGCAAAGGTGCGAGCACATATAACGCACAAAAATTAGAATGGATTAATGCTCATTATATAAAAAGCGTTAGCGATGAAAGATTAGTAAATGCTTGTAAGGATTTAGGATTTGATTTTTCAAGTGTTAAGAATTATTCATTCTTATTAACAATGTTAAGAGAAAGAGCTAAGACTTTAATAGATTTGATAAATAGTGCAAAAATTATTATAAACGAGCCAAATTCTTATGAAGAAAGTGGAGTTGCTAAGTTTGTAAATGATAATAGTAAAGCTTTATTTTCTAAGTTTGTAAATGATTTTAAAGGTGCAAATACTGAAGCAGAATTTGAATTAGCCGTTAAACAATTTTTAGATAGCAATAATGCTAAGCTAAAAGACATAGCGCAATTAATTAGATTAAGCCTAACAGGAACAACAATTAGTCCTAGTATTTATGCTATTATGGAGTTTTTAGGCAATGATGAGATTAAAAAAAGATTTAATAATTTTTTAAAGGAGATTTTATGAATAATTTAAAAGAAAGAGCATTAGAGTATCATTTAGGCGGTAAATTAGGCACTTTTATTAAAACGCCTATGAAAGAATATGAGAGTTTAAGTTTAGCATATTCTCCTGGAGTTGCATATCCTTGCGAAGAGATTGCTCGTGATAGTGATTTAGCTTATAAATACACAAGCAAAGGTAATTTAGTAGCAGTTATTAGTGATGGTTCAGCTGTTTTAGGTCTTGGCAATATCGGTGGAATTGCAGGAAAACCTGTTATGGAAGGTAAGGCTTGCTTATTTAAAAAATTTGCAAATGTTGATTCTTATGATATTGAATTAAGCACTCAAGATACCGAAGAAATAATAGCAGCAGTAAAAGCTATTGCCCCTAGTTTTGGCGGTATTAACCTTGAAGATATAGCAGCTCCAAAATGTTTTGAGATTGAAGCAAGACTTCAAGACTTAGGTATTCCTGTAATGCATGATGACCAACACGGAACAGCTATTATTAGTGCGGCTGGGTTAATTAATGCTTGCGAAATAATTGGCAAAAAATTAGAAGATTTAAAAGTAGTTGTTTGTGGAGCAGGAGCAGCAGGGATTGCAAGTGCTAAGATATATAAGACTTTAGGGGTTAAAAAGATTTATTTAGTAGATTCTAAAGGTGTTTGCAATACTAAAAGAACAGATTTAAATGAGCATAAATTAGAATTTGTAAGAGAATGTGATGAGGATACTTTAGCTGATGTTTTAAAAGGAGCTGATGTTTTCTTAGGGCTTAGCAAAGCTGGAGCTTTAAGCGAAGAAATGTTAAAAACTATGGCAGAAAATCCAATAGTATTTGCTTTAGCTAATCCTGACCCAGAGATTTTACCTGAACTTGCGAAAAAAGTTCGCCCTGATGTAATTATTGCAACAGGAAGAAGCGATTATGACAATCAAATCAACAATGTTTTAGGCTTTCCATATATTTTCCGTGGGGCTTTAGATGTTAGAGCTAGAAAGATTTCTATGGGTATGAAAATAGCAGCTGTTAAGGCTTTAAGTGAATTAGGACGCCTTGAAGTTAGCGAAAAAACTAAAAAATTATATGGTAAAGACTTAAAATATGGAAAAGATTTAATAATTCCAAAACCATTTGATGATAGGGTAAAAGCTTATGTTAGCACTGCAGTTGCTAAGGCTGCTGTTGATGAAGGCATAGCTTTAGTTAAAAATTTTGATGATAAAGCATATTTTGAAAGGTTATTGAATGAAAGTAATTAAAAATACACTAGTTTCAACTTATTTAGCGAAAATTAGAGATAAGAATACATCTTGTAGGGATTTTCGTGAGCATATAAAAAAGCTTAGTGGATTTGTTATTTATGAAGCTTGTGAATTTTTAAGCACAGAAAAAGTTAATATTCAAACTCCACTTATGCCTTGTGAGTGCGAAGTTATTAGCGATGATATTGTAATAGTGCCTATTTTAAGAGCAGCTCTTGGTATGAGTGATATTGCACTTGATTTATTGGGTAAAGCTAGTGTGGGATTTTTAGGTATTCAACGCAATGAAGAAACGCTTGAGCCTGAATTTTTCTTTGAAAAATACCCACAAGATATGCAAAATAAAACTGCAATTATAATTGACCCTATGTTTGCAACGGGCGGAAGTGCTATTGCAGCTGTTGATAGATTAAAATCAATTGGTGTTAAAAAAATAATTTTTGCAAGTATCATTGCAACTCCTGAAGCAAGAGATAGAATGAAAAAAGCTCATCCTGATGTAGCATTAATTACTGCTTGTTTGGATAAAGGATTGAATGAAAAAGGTTATATTATCCCAGGTCTTGGAGATGCTGGAGATAGGATATTTAATACTTTAAAGGCTTAAAAATGAAAAAAATATTATTGGGTTTAAGTTTATTTGTTTGTTTAAATGCTGAGGTAATCACACAAAATATCAAGGAATTTGATTTTACTAATAGTGATTATGCTGTAATTGATGTTAGAATGCCTAGTGAATACGCTGCAACAGGCGTTGTAAATAAAGCAAAATTGATAACATTTCTAAACGAAAATGGAAGTATTAATCCTGATTTTTTGAATGAAATTAGTAAAAATTATTCAAAAGATAGCAAAATAGCAATTATGTGTAGAAGTGGTAAAAGAAGTGCAATGGTAACTAAAATGCTTGAGCAAAACGGCTTTACTAATATAATAAATCTTGATGGTGGAATGAACGAATTATTAAAGACAGATATTAAATTAGTTCCATATCAAAATTAATTTTTAATCCTATTTTAAATTCTTTTTAAAATAGGATTTATTTAAGTATTCCTTGATAGCCTGTATTAAAAAGTGCTTGATTTATTATGCTTTCGTTAAGTTCTTTATCGCTTTTAATTATCGCTGTTTTATTTTCTAAACTAACATTTACTTTATTTACTCCATCAATTTTTAGTAGTGCCTTTCTAACAATTGCCGTGCATAATGGGCAATGTATTTTAGGAATTTCTAAAGTGTATTCATAAGCATTTAAAACACTTAAAAATAAGCTTAACAATAATACTTTTTTCAAATCATTGCTCCTATAATTTCAGGATAAAATACGATAAATAATAATGCAAGTCCTATTAAAAATAATCTGATTTTATTTTTTTGATTTAGTTTTTTATAGACGAATATGCAATATAAAATACAGGTTGCAATCCCTAAATATACTCTAAAAGGTGCTAAAAAATCAAAATTAACAAGACTTACTCCAAATATTAAAAAGCTAATAGCTCCAACACAACAAAGGCTAGAGCTAATAGCTAAGATAAACATTGATATTAAATATTTTTTCATATTTGTTTTGAAGTGTATTCATATACAAATTCATTAGGTGAATAATAATCAATAGTATTTGAATCAACTTCAGCATATACATAGCCAAAATTATTAAGCGGTGCTTGAGCTGGGCGTGGAATTAGCACGAAATCTCTTTTGGTATTAAACTCGCACCAACACATTTCCCAATTACCGAATTGAAATTCTCTTAATTTTTGTATACCACTATCATTATTATCTAGGTTTAAAGATAATTTAACTTTAGCTACATCAGCAGGATCGCAAGGAATCCACCCATAGCCTTTTAGATAAAACTCCGCCCTACAATGTTGAGCTTTTGTTATATTTTCTTTACTACCCATTGCAGCATAAAATCTACTCGCACCTAAACGAATTCCAAAGCACTCTCTAGCAGGAATATTAATACTTCTTAAAAGTGCTACAAAAACAGAGCTAATATCAGTGCATTTGCCATAAAGTTTTTTACTTTCTAAAATAGCCTTAGCATCACCAATTCCACACCCAATTACACTCTCATCACGAGTAAAATTAAGTACTACCCAATCATAAATAGCTTTTGCTTTTTCTAAATCGCCTTTTATACCTTTTGTAATTTTTAGTGCATATTCTTTTACTATTCCACTAGTAAAAATATGTTCGCTTGGTTTTAAATATTGTGCGATACTTTCGTCTAATTTCTCGTTTTCATTAAAATTAACTTTAGAAAAATCAGTAATTCTATCGTGAGTTTTAATGCTAAATTGTGTTATTAATTCAGCTTTTACATTAGAAAAACTTGCATATAAACTATTAGTTTCAAAATCACTTAAATAAATTTCATTGTAATTTCCACTATTTACAATATCACTTGTAAGGTATTGATATGAGCGTGATTTTGGTAATGGAAGCCATATTTTGCTAACTTCGCCTAATTCGCTTAAATTATGTTTTAAGCTTACAATGTATTCTTTACTATCGTCTTTTGTTGCTTGAGTATTATTTACTAAAGGTGTTTCATTCGCACTTAGTAAAGTGTTTGCTGCAACTGCAGACGACAAAGTTAAAAATGTTCTTCTTTTCATAACTTTATCCTTGTGTGAAATAAACTTTTATTTTAAATTATTTTATTTAATAATAAATTTAGTTTTTTAATAGTTTTTATGTTATTATTGACCTTTACATTTTTACAAAGGAAAATTATGGCTAAAGATGATGTAATAGAAATTGACGGCGAAGTTATTGAAGCTTTACCAAATGCAACTTTTAAAGTTGAGCTTGATAACAAACACGTAATTTTATGCCACATTGCGGGTAAAATGAGAATGCACTATATTAAAATTATGCCAGGAGATAGAGTAAGAGTTGAGCTAACTCCTTATAGTCTTGATAAAGGACGCATTACTTATAGACACAAATAATTTAGCACTTTTTATGGTGCTAAACTTCTAAATTATTTTTTACCATTCATTTATCTTGGGGGGGGGTATAATCACTCTTTTGAAAGGAGATTAAATGAGTGATTTAACAACAAATGAAAATCAAAATGAAAACAAATATGATTTGTTTAATGGGGTTTTATTAGTAGATGTTGGTGCCGTAACGCAATATAGCTTAATTCATATAAGCGAACTTGAAATTACGGTTACTTCTGGTGTGAGTTACAAAGATGCAGAACAATCACTTAAAGATGTAACTAGCTATTTGGGCTATAACTGTGTTTTAAACATAGTAAGGGATAACTATACCGAAAGCACAGAAACTATAGGAGTTATGCATACAGAAGGTGAAGCAAATGGCAAGATTAAAAAAAGTTGGTTTGGCTCTCATTATAATACTAATTCTAAAATCAAATCAGAAACCATAGTTAATTCAGAAACTAAAATAAATAATTGCTTTAATATAAAAGGCACCCTTGCGATTATCGGTAAGCCAAACCCTAATGGTGAGAGCATAGATTTAGATGAGCTATCAAAAAAGGATGAAATAATTTTAAAGTGTGTTTATGCGGCTTATCCGGTTTATGATATTAATTGCGAGTTAGAAGAAGTTATAAAAAAACAAAATGAATTGGTTAATAAAACCTTAGGAGGGGCAGGACTTGCTACTTTTTTATCATTCGTAGTTGGGTTTTTATCATTTGTAAAATTTATAAGTATTCCTGTGTGGCTACTTTTTTTCCTTTGGTGCAAATCAGCAGACAAAACAAGAGATACTTATAAAAATGCTTTAGCAGAATATGAAGAAAATTTCAAAAACATTGCAAGTAATTATGGTAGTGAATTAGCAGCTGTTTACAATTCTATTCCGTACGCAAGAATTAAACATATAGGAGATTAAAATGAATAGTTTAGAAGTTATAAATAATGTTTCAGAATTTAAAGAAGGTGAGTTTTGCCTAGCGTTTCATAAAATGATTTTTGAAAATAATGCAAATGCAACCGATAAAAATGTATTAATAAACATGGCTAGACCAGTAAGTTGCTTTAAAATGGCGATAACTATGACTATTGGAGCATTCATACTATATCCAGTTTTATATGCTATTGGCTATTTTTTCTTTTAGTTAAAACTACAATTTTTTAAATAATTTAGCACTTTAAATGGTGCTAAATAATTTTTATTATATGTTCTATTTTATTTTTATCTAGGATTTTTAAACTTCATTTATATTGGGATATTTCACATACTTTAAAAGTTATCTAAAACTTTATGAATTAAAAAAGTAAAATCTATAAATTAATTCTTAAATAATAGTTTGAGATTAGATTGCTAAGAAATTTTTAGAATTATCAAAGACAAATAAATTTAATATTTAAACCTATATTAATTTTGTTTTGATAATATTAGCACTTTTGCAATTTATCTGTGTGAAGAAGTAATATTTGAGTGAATTTTCCACCATTTAAATATTAGTTGGTAATTCGTGATACCTAAAAATGCAGATTGTAAAAAAGTGGAAAGCAAATTATTTTTTAGGAGACAAGATGAAAGTAAGACCATCTGTTAAGAAAATGTGCGACAAATGTAAAGTCGTTATGAGAAAAGGCGTTGTTCGTATTATTTGCGAAAATCCAAAACACAAACAAAGACAAGGATAAGGTATGGCTCGTATTGCAGGTGTTGATTTACCAAAGAAAAAAAGAATTGAATATGGCTTAACTTATATCTATGGTATAGGTTTATTTACTTCACGCAAAATTTTAGCAGCAGTTGGAATAGATCCAAACAAGCGTGTATATGAATTAAGCGAAGATGAAGCAGCAAATATTCGTAAAGAAATCCAAGAACATTATTTAGTTGAGGGTGATTTAAGAAAACAAGTTGCTATGGACATTAAAGCTTTAATGGATTTAGGTTCATATCGTGGTTTAAGACATAGAAAAGGTTTACCAGTGCGTGGTC
The DNA here is from genome assembly GCF_022369475.1 of Campylobacter sp. RM12651. Lineage (NCBI taxonomy): Bacteria > Pseudomonadati > Campylobacterota > Epsilonproteobacteria > Campylobacterales > Campylobacteraceae > Campylobacter > Campylobacter sp. RM12651. Next base: position 1,821,738 of record NZ_CP059600.1, on the reverse strand, counting down.
AAAAAACTAAAACAAATGCTAGAACTCGCAAAGGTAAGAGAAAAACCGTTGGTGCAAAAGCGTAAGGATAGATAATGGCTAAGAGAAAAGTAGTTAAGAAAAAAGTAGTTAAAAAGAATATTGCTAAAGGTGTAGTATATATTAGTGCAACTTTTAACAATACAATGGTAACAGTTACAGATGAAATGGGAAATGCAATTGCATGGAGTAGTGCAGGTGGTTTAGGATTTAAAGGTTCTAAAAAATCAACTCCATTTGCTGCTCAACAAGCGGTTGAAGATGCTTTAAATAAAGCTAAAGAACACGGAATTAAAGAAGTTGGTATTCGTGTTCAAGGTCCTGGTAGCGGTAGAGAAACTGCTGTTAAGAGTGTTGGTGCAGTTGAAGGTATTAAAGTTACTTTCTTAAAAGATATTACACCATTAGCACATAATGGTTGCAGACCACCAAAACGCCGTCGTGTATAATATAAGTATAGGAATATAGGAGAAATAGTATGGCAAGATATACTGGACCAGTAGAGAAAATTGAAAGAAGATTAGGCGTTAGCCTTGCAATGAAGGGTGAAAGAAGACTAGCTGGTAAGAGTGCTTTAGATAAAAGACCTTATGCACCAGGTCAGCATGGTCAAAGAAGAGGTAAAATTAGCGAATACGGCTTACAATTAAGAGAAAAGCAAAAAGCTAAATTTATGTATGGTGTAAGTGAAAAGCAATTTAGAAAATTATTCCAAGAAGCTGCTAGAAAAGATGGAAATACAGGTTCTATTTTAATTCAATTCTTAGAACAAAGACTTGATAATGTTGTTTATAGAATGGGTTTTGCTACAACTCGCCGTTTTGCAAGACAACTTGTAACTCACGGACATATTTTAGTAAATGGTAAAAGAGTAGATGTTCCAAGTTATAGAGTATTACCAGGCGCTAAAATTGAAGTTGTAGAAAAAAGCAAAAACAATCCTCAAATAGTAAGAGCAGTTGAGCTTACAAATCAAACAGGTATTGTTGAGTGGGTTGATGTTGAAAAAGATAAAAAATATGGAATTTTCACAAGAAAACCTGAGAGAGAAGAAGTTGTCATTCCTGTTGAGGAAAGATTCATAGTAGAGCTATACTCTAAGTAATAAGGAGTAGCAAATGAGAAAAGTAGTTACAACAGCTCATATGCCAAATGATTTTACTATTGAAAATATCGGCGAAAATAAAGCACGCATTAGTGCTTGGCCTTTTGAAATTGGTTTTGGCATTACATTAGCACATCCACTGCACAGGCTTTTACGCCTTAGTGCAATTGGCTATGCAGCAACTGCTATTAAAATTGATGGAGTAAGCCATGAATTTGATAGCAAAAGAGGTATGGTAGAAGATATTTCTTTATTTATTATTAATATTAAAAATATGCGTTTTAAAATTAAAAACGAAGATAGTAAAAGAGAAGAAGTAAGCTTTAGCTTTAAAGGGCCAAGAGAAATTAAAGGTAGTGATTTAGCTAATAATGTAATTGAAGTTGTAAATCCTGATAACTACATTGCTACTATAAATGAAGACACTGAATTAGACTTCACATTAATTATTGAAAAAGGTATTGGCTATGTAGCAAGCGAAGATTTAAGAGAAAAAACTGATAGTAGTTTTATAGCTCTTGATGCGTTTTTTACACCAGTTAGAAATGCAAATTATTCAATAGAAAAGGTATTACACGAAGATAATCCTGATTATGAAAAAATTGTATTTGAAATAACAACTGATGGTCAAATTACACCTGAAGATGCGTTTAAAAATGCTTTAGATGCTATGTATCAACAAATGATGGTATTTAATAAAATTGCAACTACAAGTCCTAGATTAATAGGGGAAGAAACAACTGAAGAAATTGATTTATCTCCTTTATTAAAAAGCGTTAAGGAACTTGGTTTAAGCGTAAGAAGTAATAATGGTTTAGAAAAAGCTGGCATTGAATTTATAGGCGAATTAGCTTTAATGAGTGAAAGCGATGTAAATAATTTAAAAAATGTTGGTAAAAAATCAGTGGATGAAATTACTACTGCTATGAAAGAAATAGGCTATCCGATAGGTTCAAATTCTGTAGATGCTTATAAAGATAAACTTATTGAAAAAATAAAAGAAATTAAAGGATAATAAATGAGACACGGACATGGATATAGAAAGCTAGGTCGTACTAGCACTCATCGTGCAGCTTTACTAAAGAATTTAAGCATTGCAATTATCAAAAATGGTAAGATTGAAACAACTTTAGAAAAAGCTAAAGAATTAAGATCATACATTGAAAAACTAATCACTCGTGCAAGAGTTGGAGATTTTAACGCTCATAGAGCAGTATTTGCAGCTTTACAAGACAAAGAATGCACAAATAAATTAGTAAATGAAATAGCTCCAAATTACAAAGAAAGAAATGGTGGCTATACAAGAATTATTAAAACAAGAACTCGCCGTGGTGATGCGGCTACTTTAGCTTATATTGAGCTAGTATAATAATTGAGTGCTTCGGCACTCAAAATATTATGAATAAAATAACACTCCCAAATAATCAAACTTTAGAAAACTATATATTAAACAAAGAACTTTTTACCCTAGCTGATATTTCTCAAAATGCTTATAAATTTTGGAAAAATATAAAATACGCACAATATCCAAATTCTAGAATTGTATTTTTAGATAAAAATACAATAGCTAAAAAATATGAGAATTTAATCCCTAAATGCTCTAATTTAAGTGGATTAGTATTAGCTAGTGCATTTTGTTCTATGAGTAATCTAGCGCCATCACATTTAAATCCAAATAATAATTCAAATCTTTTAAATGTAATAAAATTAGTAGAGATTGCAGGAATAAAATTTATTGATTTAAATGATTTTTTTACAAAGTTAAAAATACCTTTAAATTCTCATATTTATATAGAAAAATGTTGTTATTTTGCACCCGAGCCTTTTGAGAAAAAAATCAAACTCACAAATACTTTATGTTTAGGATATTACTAAGGAGATAAAATGCTTACGAAAATAAGAGATATTTTAAAAATCAATAATGCTGATTTTGCTTTAATACTAACGGCTGATTATCACTTGAGTGAGTATATTCCTGAGTATTTTAAACTTAGAGAATTTATAAGTGGATTTAGCGGTTCTGCTGGTTCGCTTTTAATTAGCCTTGATGATGCAATTTTATTTACTGATGGTAGATATTTTTTACAAGCTGAAAATGAGTTAAAAGATAGCATTAGATTAATCAAAAGTCCTGATTATATAGACTATATTAAAAACAATCTAAGCACTAAAAAGGCTTTAATTGATTTAAAAACCATATCTCAAAATAATTATGAAAAGCTAAAAAACCTTGTTAATATAATAGATTATGATAATTTTTATAAAGATTTTTACGATAAACAACTCCAACAAGAGCCAATCTATAAACAAAACGAAAAATTCATAAGTGATTTAAGTGCTAATAAAATAAAAAAAGTCCAAGATGAATTAAAAAGTAAAAACATTGATTATTGCGTAATCTCAAGCCTTAGCGATATAGCTTATCTTACAAATTATCGTGGAAAAGATGTGGAATTTAACCCAGTATTTTTAAGCTATATGATAATTTCACAAACTAATGCGATTTGTTATATAGAGCCAACAAAGCTTAAAAATATTCAAAAAGATTTAAATATAATTTATAAAAATTATGATGAGTTTTATTCGGATTTATCTAGTTTAAGTGGTAATGTATTGTGTGATTTTGCCAATACAAATGCAAAAATTATTAGCTTAATAAATGCAAATTTAATAAATGAAATCTTGCCTAGCACCATACATAAAGCTTGTAAAAATGATATAGAAATAAAGCACATAAAACAAGCTCATATAATTGATGCTATTGCATTAACTAAGTTTAATTATTACTTAGAAAATACTAATTTAGACTTGGTTGATGAGCTAAAAATTGATGAAGTTCTAACGCAATTTAGACAAGAAAATGAGTATTTTATCAGCAATTCTTTTGATACTATCGCAGCATTTAATGAAAACGCCGCAATAATTCATTATAAAGCAAACGCAAAAACTTCAAAATTACTTAATAAATCAGGCTTATTATTACTTGATAGTGGAGCTCAATATGAGTGCGGCACTACTGATATTACGAGAGTTTTTAAGATAAAAAACGCAAGTTTAGAGCAAATTAGAGATTATACTTTGGTTTTAAAAGCACATATCGCAATATCAAAAACCATAGCACCTGAAAATATAAAAATGCCTTTATTAGATAGTATTGCAAGAAAAGAATTATGGCAATACGGATTTGATTATTTGCACGGCACAGGGCATGGGGTAGGGTATTTTTTAAATGTTCATGAAGGGCCACAAGTTTTATCGTTAAATGCTAATATTAGCGAACATACTAAATTAAAAAGGGGTATGCTAACATCAATTGAGCCAGGTTTGTATCATAATAACAAATACGGAATTAGACTTGAGAATTTAGCAATTAGTAAGCATTGTTTTAGCAGTGAATACGGAGATTTTTTGAGCTTTGATATAGTTACGCTTTATCCTTTTGAGCTTGATTTGATTGATAAAAAATTATTAAATCAAGATGAGATTAATTGGTTAAATGATTATCATAAAAGGGTTTTTGATACCATAAGTGTATTTTTAGATGATGAGTTAAAGCAGTTTTTGGAATTTAAAACGAGAGCATTAAACTAAACTTTAGGAATATTATTTGCTATTAAACAAATAATTAAAGGAGTTTTAATGAAAGTAGAAAATATTGCATTATTTAATGATACTAAAATCAAAAAAAGCAAACAAATATCATCTGAGTTTTTTACAAATGAATTAGCCAAAGTTACGACAAAAACTATATCAAATAATACGCCAACTTTACTAAGCACTTTAAATAATAGTATAAAAAATGAGCTTGATTATAAAAACGAATTAAATAAAGCAAAATCTAGCATTCAGTTTGGCTATAGCGTAGATAATGATGGCTTTATGGGTGCTGATTTTAACAAGGCTTCAGGGTTACCAGATGATTTTAAAATCCACTCAAGCACACTAAAAGAAATAGTTAGATTTAATGAAAAAATGAATGTATATTCGGTGATGAAAGATTCGGGCAAGACATTTAGCAATATTGATTTAGCCGATACTATTAAGCATTATTATGATTTATTTACGCAAATTACTCACAACAATCAAGATTATCCAAGTGGCATTAGCATAGATTTTGGTTATAGCAAGGTTAGCTTTGATTATATAAATGATATTAGCAAATACAAAATCACGAATATTTATAAAAATAACGAAGAATTAGAATATGCTAAAAGCATAAAAGCAGATGGCTTTAGCGTAATAGAGCTTAGTTTCGAGCCAAAAAATATTAGCGTTGATAAAGAACTTGCTTTTAGCCCTGATTTTTCTATGTATAATGAAAAAGAAAAGAAATTCATAGGATTTTTACAAAGCATAAATCCATTTGCAAGTGATAGTGGGACAACAAGGCTAAGCAAAGATGCTTTAAAATATGCTTTAGCTATGCAAGATGATTACAATAATATAAATAAAGATATTAAAAAGCATAAAGATTTATTAAAAATGGCTGATGAGATTAAGCATTTAGGCATTGATGAATTGCTAAAAACTAATACCGAAGTGGCTAAGTTTTTAGACAAAACTAAGGCTTGATTAGACTAAAATCTGCATTAGTTTTGCTTTATTCTCTTGGCTAATTTGGTAACTATCTTTACATTTTTGTAAAGTCATTTTAAGTGTTTTAGCGTCTAATTTGTGCGAGCTTAAAAACGAAATGCCTAATTCAAATTCTTTAGCTAAAACTACTTGAAAATACCAAGCTCTAGCCATATTTATATAATATTCATCACTTTTTATACTAAATATAGCTTTTAACCCATCTTTATAAGCGATAAATTTCATATAACAAATTATCCCAAAACGAATTTTGTATATGTGGTTTTCGCAAATTAATTCATTTGCAAAATCTTTTATATCTTGATTTTTAAAGCTTTTAGGCACTAAAGTATCACAATTAGCCCAATTATCAACGAAATCTAAATAAAGCTTAGTGTATTTTAGTGCTTTTGAGAAGTCTTTTTCATAATTAATCCCATAGGCAATTATTTGTAGATATTCATAAAATTTCTCATCTTTTAAAAACTTATTAAAAAATTCATCAAAGGTATTTTCTTTTTGAAGTTTTTTTGCGTAGTCTTTTAATATATTTGAGCGAACTCCTAAAATTTCATATTTGCTAAAAACTAATTTTTTATGAAATTCTTTATAATTGTTATCAATAAATTTTGTTAAATACTCTTTCAACCTAGCTCCTTTTAAATGCTAATATAAATAATTGGAATTTAAAGATTATATTTTAAATTCTAAAACTAAACTTAAAAAGAAATTACTAATTAACAAATATTTACAAATTTTTATTATTTTCATAGATTTAAAGTTAAATTTTGATAATATTAAAAGATTTTAATTCAAGGAATAATTATGAGAAATAAACTAAGTTTATCTTTATTAACTTGTTTAGCAATCAGCGGGGGGGGGTATTTACACGCTGAAGAATTAAACACTGTATGTAACGACAAGAACCCTTGTAATATTGATGGTAAAACTATAGAAGTTAAAACTCCATACAATACAACTCAAGATATTATTGGTAATGGAGCAACTCTTGATATTACTGGAAGTCTAACTTCTACTGGAAAAGTTGATTTAGTTAATAGTACTTTTAAAAGCAGCAGTGCAAATAGTAAAACTGATGTAGATACTATTATAGGAGATAAGTTAAAATTTAATTTAAGTTCAGCTAACAGCAACTCTTTTAAAGTAAATAATATGATTTTAAAAAATAATTCTACAATAGATGTTGTTGATGGGACACAAGCGATTAAAATAGGTAATTTATCATTAGATAATTCAATTATTAGAAAAAATGGAATAATGGATATTGATGTTTTTGAGTTATCTAATAAATCTAGTTTTACAAATACTTTTCGCAATGCTATTGTTGGTGAATTAAAAATAGATGAAACTTCAACTTTTCATAATTGGCAAGGTGGTTCTACTATAAAAAAAGTTACAAATAATAGCACGAATGGTTCAAATGTTACATTAAAATCTGAGGGTAGTGGTATTACTATAGGAGATTCTTCTAGTAATTTGCAAGGTAATATATCAAAAGTTAATATAGAGGGAACAACTGTTATATTTAGTAATTTAGTGTTAGATAATACTAATAATATAAATGTTAGTGGTAATATAGTTTTGGATAATAAAATTAATATTAATAATATGGATTTATCAAAAACGACTTCCACTCCAACTTCACATAAGATTGTTATAAAAGATGGTGCAAATGTTATAATTACCGATACAAATCTTACTAATCAATCTATAAATGCTAATAGTAAAAGCGATAAAAATGGTTCTTTAACAATTATTGGTGGAATATTCAAAGATGTTAGTATAGGTGGGGCAACGGGAGCTACCAATCTTGCAAATGTTACTTTAGATAAAGTAAATATTGAAAATAGCGGATTAAATAAAGATAACAATATAATAGCTCAAAATGTTACTCTTAATAATATTACAACTTCAAATAATGCAAATATTAATGCAAAAACAAAATTGGATATAAAAAATTCTAAAATAGATAATACAAACAAACTTACAGCAACTAATGCAGAAATAGGAACTTCTACAATAGGTGCAGATATTAATGTAACTAATGAGTTAAAGGCAACAAATGGTGCGAATTTAAACGGCAGTATAACTTCAGGCACTATTATTGCTGAAAATGGTTCTATATTTAATGGGAATACAAAGGCTAATGACAGCATAACTGCTAATAGTGGCTCAAAATTTGTAGGAACTACTACAGCAACTAATAAAATTACTTCAAATGGTGCTACATTTGATGGAGAAGTTACAGCAAAAGATTTAGAAAGTTCTAATAACTCTAAATTTAATAACAATATAATTATTTCAAATTCTATAACTTCAAGTGATACAACATTCGCAAAAAATGTAAGTGCAAATACAATCACTTCTACTAATTCAGTGTTTAACGGCACAACCACTGCAACTGATAGTATAACTGCTAATAGTGGCTCAAAATTTGTAGGGAATGTAAATGCAACTAATAAAATTACTTCAAATGGTGCTACATTTGAAAAAGAAGTAAAAACAGCCTTCTTAGACGCTCAAAAAGGCTCTACATTTGGTGCAAATAGTAATGTAACAGCAACAGATATTAAAGCAACAGGTGCTACATTTAATGGAAGCATAGTTAAAAACAATTCAATCACAGCTGATAGCTCAATTTTTGCTAATGCAATTGATACAGCTACTCTAACAGCTACAAACAATTCAAGCTTTGCAAAAAATGTAAGTGCAAATACAATCACTTCTACTAATTCAGTGTTTAACGGCACAACCACTGCAACTGATAGTATAACTGCTAATAGTGGCTCAAAATTTGTAGGGAATGTAAATGCAACTAACAAAATTACTTCAAATGGTGCTACATTTGATGGGTTGGTAAATACAAAAGATTTAGAAAGTTCTAAAAATTCTATATTTAATAACACTATAACAGCAAGTAATTCAATCACTTCAAGTGATACAACATTTAAAGCTATAGTAAATACAGCTACATTAAATGCTAATTCAAATTCTATATTTGATACCACGAGTACAATAAATGCAACAGATATTAATGCAGTAGGTTCTACATTTAATGGAAGCATAGTTAAGAATAATTCAATTACAGCTGATAGTTCAACATTTGCTAATGCAATTGATACAGCTACTCTAACAGCTAAAAATAATTCAAGCTTTGCAAATGTTACAGCAAATACAATCACTTCTACTAATTCAATTTTTAGCGGTAGTGTAAATGCAAGTAATTCTATAAACTCTACAGGCTCAACCTTTAAAGCTTTAGTAAATACTTCTAGTTTAACTACTGATGCTAATAGTGTTTTTAGTGCTACATCTAAAGTAAATGTAGAGAAATTAACGGCTAATAGCACTAATTTTCAAGGTTTAGTGGATATTAATTGTAAAAATACTGACTGCACTTCAAGTCTTAATAATAGTAAGTTTAATGAATTAAGCGTTACAAATGTAACCATAAGCGATACATTTACAGCACACAAACTAACAGCAAATGATAAAGCTACATTTGAAAAAGATATAAAATCAGATTTTATCACGGCAAATAGCGGTTCAGTATTTAACGGCACAACCACTGCAACTGATAGCATAATTGCAAATGGCGGCTCAACTTTTAATGGTTTTGTATCGGCAAATAATATAACTTCAGAAAAATCAGTATTTAATAAAGAAGTTAATGTAAAAGATACTTTAAAGTCTAATAATTCTAGATTTAATTCTATAGTTAATGCCAATACAATTGAAGCAGTTTTAGATACTACATTCTCTAAAGATTCAAAAGTTAATGCTAGCACTATTAATACGAGTAAATCTATATTTGATGGCGAAGTTGTAGTAAGCAATCTTAACGCACTTAATACAAAATTTAATGGAGCTACTACAATTGATTGTAAGGATAATACAAATTGTAAGTCAGATATTAAAGCTAGTTATTTTAATGATTTGACTTTAAAAAATAATGCAAAAATTACTCTTGATGAGGGAAGTTCGGCAAATAATTTAACATTACTTGATGATACTACTTACCTAGCACTTAATGGCAAATCTCAAATCACAGGCGATATTAAAAATGAAGGTATTATTGAGATAGTTGATGGGACGATTTCATCAAAAATAACAGGTAATGGGGACTTAATCAGTAATAAAGTTGTTTATACAAACGATGTTGAATTGAGTGATATTAAAGGTAGTGGGGGTAAATTTGGTGGAATAACAACTACTACAAATGATGTAAGCGTAGATAATACAACATTTGAAAAAGATTTAAATGTAGGTAAAACTTTATATGCTAATCAAGGAAATCAGTTCAGTGGTAAAGTTAGTGCTACTGATGCAATCTTTAGCCTTGATACAAGTAAATCTATGGAAAAAGGTAATGTAATTACGGCAAATCAAGTTGATATTACTAAGGATTTAAATATAAAAGATTTAAATGTTACAGCAGAAAATATCAAATCAAATTCCGCACGCATTACAAACTCTACTATCAACTCATCAAATATCAATTCTAATTTAGTAAATATTGCAAACTCTACTATTAATTCTAAGCTTTTAGGCAAAGATGATAGCTCAAGTAATGTATATGATGCTAATATACAAAAAGATAGCGGAACTTACACTACGAAACAATCAGAATTAAATGGCGGCGTAAGGGTTGATAAGCTAGATACAACAAATACTCATATAAAAGGTCAAGTAGCAGTAAATACTTTAGTAGCTAATAATTCTAAGTTTTATATTTATGGTGGTGGAATTGATACTTCATTCCACGATATTTATAGTGGAGCTATAATAGTAAGAGAAGCTATAAGTGGTGCTAACAATACAATACAACTTGCGAATACAAACCTTACTATGCTAAAAGATAAAGAAGGTTTTATCCCTATAGCAATAGTTAATAACACTACTAATTCACAAAGAAGTGATGCAAATTCTCAATCAGGAATTAGCAAGGACTTTTTTAAAGTAACTTATCAAACAAAAGTGGCAAATTATGAATTAGCCGATAGATTTACGCATTTTAATCCTAATGCTAAAGGAAATGCTATTTGGAGCATTGGTATTAAAGGCGATGATTTAATAGATGAGAGTAATGTTGATAGTGTTATTTCGGGTCAAGATTTAGGCAATATAGCAAATGGTGCTAATAGCAATAATGTTAATACTTCTAGTTTAGAAGTTGTTTTAGGCGATATGTTTGATTTAATAGATTTTGATAAAGACGCTGTTGGGACGGCTAATTTCATTCTAACAAGCCCTGATTACATAGCAAATACTAAAAACAATACATTAAACAATAGATTAAGATTGGTAAAAAATCAAAAAGTAGGTAATGGATTTTGGCTAGATAATCAAATGGGATATAACAAATACGAATATAGTTCAATTCGTTATAAGAATTTTAATGTTGGTGCTGATAAGACAAATGAACTTAGCAATTCTAATTTAACTTTAGGTGTGGCTGCTAGTTTTGGAACGGCTGAAACTAAAGGAAATGTAAATGCTAATAGCGATTCAAAAGGCATTGGTTTATATGCTATGAATGTATTTAATAATGGAGTGTTTATAGGTGCTAATGCTTTTTACCACAATATATCAAGCTCTTATGAGGCAGATAAATTAGGAATTAAAGCTGATAAAAATCACAATGTTTATACAGCTAGTTTTGAAAGTGGGGTTAGATTTGGGGATAAATATTATTTTGAGCCAAGTTTAAGATATGATTTGACTTCTTATAAGCCGACTGCAATTAGCACAAATGGTCTTAGTATAAGTGGGGATAGCCAATTAAAGCATACTTTATCAGCTAAATTAGAAGGTGGAGTTTCTATGCTAGATAGCCTTGATGGATTTTTATCTGTTGCACTTAGCAAAGAACTAACTAAAAAGCCTGATATGTTGTTAATAGATGAAGTTAAAGAAAATATCATTGAAGGTAAAAAGGGCGATACAAGTGTGAATTTAAATTTTGGTGTAGATTATAAAATCAACCCTAATGCTAGTTTTAATATCAATTTAGGAAGCAATCTTTACACAAATTCTGATAAAGAATTAAAAGGTAGCTTAGGCTTTAGCTATAAATTCTAATGAAGAATTCTAATTCGTAATAACAATTACGAATTAGAATTTATTTTTACTATCACAATTATTTTCTTTTTTATTTGATATAACTAATAAAGATTTTATTGCTTTAAAATATTTTCAATTAATATATTTTTGAGTTTGTTGGTTGGATATTTTTTTATGTAAGCAATTTTTAAATTCTGCTAATTATGTCAAAATGTATATTTTAAACTAAGATATTTTGCCGATAATTTCTAGGAGTAGATATAACTATAAAAGTTATTTTTAGCTTTATATTGGTATTTTAAAGGGTTGTTAAATAAAAATAAAAGTTGATTTTAGTATTAGATTAAGTATAAATTTTTTAAATATACAAGCTTATTAGGGTTAAAACCCTAATAAGATTAGTGAATTATTTTTTAATAAATTCGCCTAATAAATGTCTAAAAATCATAAATAATTCAAGACTTGATTTTTCTGCTTCTTTATAAAGCTCAACAATTTCTTTGCTATTAGACTGCTTGCTTGCAATATATCCAAGTGCTTGATTAATGCTTTCATGAACATTTTTATGCGGAGTATCAATTTTAGAATATAAAGGAAGATGTCCGAACATTTCTTTACCTTCATTTTGATACCACTTACCAAGACGGCAACTAAAATGGTCGCTTAATTTTGTTGGATTTTCACTTAGTGCATTTGCATATCCATTTGCTTTAAATAAGATATGGTCAAGTTTTACTAAAGATGTAAATACTTCGTATTTGATAGCACTCGCATTAAATTTAATATCTTTTGATATATGCGATAATCTATCAAATTGCTCCGAAAATGTTCCAATGTGTGCGTTTGAATCTTGTGATATTTGCTCTACCGATTCGCTTTGCGTAAACATTTCATTAGCGTTTTGTTTTAATAAATTGATATTCATTTCTACTTCAGCTGTTGCTTTTTGGGTTTTTTCTGCTAGTTTTCTAACTTCATCAGCAACCACAGCAAAACCACGACCATGCTCACCAGCACGAGCTGCTTCAATAGCTGCATTTAAAGCTAGCAAATTGGTTTGGTCTGATACATCTTTGATTAAATTAATTACATTTGTAATTTCATCAACACTTCTATGGAGATTTTGTGCAGTATCACGAGATTTACTTGATGATTCAGTGATTTTTTCAAGTGATGTTATGATACTTTCAGATACTTTTTTAAGATTTACTATCATATCTACACAATCTGCTGAAAGAGTTTCTATTTCTTGAGCTCTTGATAAATCACCCTCAATATCTTTTTGAACAAAAGAAACGCTTTCTTTCATACCTTTTACCATAATGTCAAATAGTGAGAATTTGATTTTATCTTCTTCTTCGTTATTTGCCTTTGCAGTAATTTCATTTTTTAATTTCGCAATTTCAGCTTCTAACTTTTCTTTTTCTGCTATTGCTCTATTTAGTTTTTCCTGCAATTCATTTTGGAGGGTGTTATCTTTGTTAAAAAACATAAATACCCCCCCCCATCAAGCTTTATTTTTAATAGAATTTAAATAATTATTTAAATCATCTTTTAATTTTAATTTTTCCTTTTTCATTCTAGCTATTTCTAAATCATCTAAATGAATTCTACCTTCTTCAGCATCTTTTATCTTATGGTCTAAATCATTATGAGCTTCAAAAAGCTTATCAAAATGTGCGTCTTTACCTTTTAAATTCGTGATTAACTCTCTATGTTCGTGTAACATAACTTCTCCTTAATTTTTAGTAATGTGTATTAATATGGTAACTAAAATAAATTACAAACAGATAACATTTATATTTTATTTTAAACTTTCAGGAGTTTGCTTATTTTTAATAATTTTTTTAACTTCTTTAATACTTTCTGGAGTTCCTATTAACAATAATTTAGTCCCCGTTCCAATCATTGCATCACCTTTTGGCATAGGTAAAAAATTATTATTTGCATCTTTTATTCCGATTACGCTAACATTTGCTAATTGTCTAAAAGCTACATCTTTTAATCTTCTAAATCTAACCCAACTTTCATCAGGAACTTTAACTTCTTCAATATCAATACTTTGGTCTCTTGTGTATAAATATTGCTCTAATAGATTTTCCATTTCAGGTCTTACACTTACAACGCTAAGTCTTTGAGCTGCTAATTTCGTAGCTAATACAACCGTGTTTGCTCCTAGCTTTTTAAGTCTTGCTGCGTCGTGTTCGGAATTTGAAATCGTTATTATAGAATAAGGACTAATTCTTTTTATATCTTTTTCATATAGTCTAGCACTAGCAATTATTGCTATATTATCAGCAGAATTTGGGCTAAGAGAAATAATTCCTTTCGCACTTGATAAATGTGTTTTTAAAAATGCCAAATCACTATGTGGTGGGCATTTAATATAGAATGGATATTTATTTGCTTCAGCAATTTTTTCAAAATCTGGTATATCATCTACTACTACAAAAGGTGTATATGTTTGTTTAAATTGTTTTGCTAATTCTTGGGTAAATTCGTTGTGATAACATATAACATAATGATTTTTTAATCTTGCTATTTTGTATAGCATTCGTTTTTCCTTAATAATTCTTGTTAATTCGCCTTTTTTTAGAACTTCAATCACAATACCTATTGAAAAAGTAAAAGTAACAAAGCCTAATAATACATAGCAAATCGTAAAAAATCTACCAGCAGGAGTGATTGTAGCTACTTCAGTATAACCTAAAGTTGTAAAAGTCATACCTGCTTGATAAATCCCATCAAGTAATGAAAAATTACTAGTAAGCATATAACCAATCGCCCCAAATAGCATCATTACAACAACTGCTATTAATGGGAGACGAAAAGGTTTTAATTGTTCGTAAAACTCGGTATTTATATCAACTTCAGGTTTTCCACTTTCAGCCCAACCGAGCAATTTGCCTAGCTTTTTAAAAAAGCTCATAAAAATTCTTTATAAAAATTAGTTAGCTCTTCTTTTTTTTAGTGTGCGTAATGTTGAAGCTGCAACTCTAATTTTTTTAGTTGTGCCATCGCCTAAATCAATGCGAATAGTGCGTAAATTAGGTAAAAATCTTCTTTTTGTTTTATTGTTAGCGTGGCTAACATTATTTCCTACCATAGGACCTTTACCTGTTAATTGACAAAATTTTGACATCGTAAATCCTTTTTTGTGTTCTTGTAAAAATAAAAGTATTAATCATAGCATCTTAAGCTTAATTTTTTTTTTAAGTTTTAATGATATTCTATAAAAAATAATTTTAAGGATTAAAAAATGTATGTTGCTCCTAGTTTATTGTCTGCTGATTTTTTAAATTTAGCTGAAGATATTAAAAAAGTTGAGGCTGCTGGTGCTGATTTATTGCATATTGATGTAATGGACGGACATTATGTTCCAAATCTAAGCATTGGAACTTGCACTACAAAAGCTATTGCTAAAGTTGCTACTATTCCTTTAGATGTGCATTTGATGGTAAGAGAAGTTGATAAATTTGTTGATTTGTTTTTAGATATAAAACCTAAATTCTTAAGCTTTCATATAGATGCTACTACTCATCCTTTAAGATTGATTGATTATATTAAAAAACATGGTGTAAATCCTTCAATAGTATTAAATCCACACCAGAATTTAAATGAGATTGAATATATTTTAAGTGAAGTTTCTATGGTGCTTTTAATGAGTGTAAATCCTGGTTTTGGTGGTCAAAGCTTCATACCAAGCACTCTTAGAAAAATCAGTGCCTTAAGAGAAATGATTGATAAGAATAATTATAAATGCTTCATTGAAGTTGATGGTGGAGTAAATGGCTTAAATATTGCAGATATTGAAAGAGCAGGGGCTGATATAGTTGTGGCTGGAAATTATGTGTTTAGTAGTAATGATTACAAGGTCGCAATTAATTCTTTAAAAATGGAATTTTGATGGATTATAACGAGCTTTATAAAAAACAAATTGCTAATTGTGATAAGATTTTAGAAAGGCTACTTACAAGTAGTATTAATTATAAAGATTTAAAAAACCAATACGAAAATGCCTTAAATTTTGAGATAACCTATGAAACTCTTTTAATGCTAGGGCTTGATATTACGCTAAAACAAAATCAAGAAGTATTTTTAAACTCAAGAAATAAATTAATTCAAGATGAGATTTTTTGTGTTGTTGATATTGAAAGCACAGGCTCAATTAGTAACGGGCAAATCATAGAAATTGGTGCTGTTAAGATAAAAAATGGCGAGATTTTAGATGAATTTGAAAGCTTTATTTATGCAAACGAAGTGCCTGAAAATATAGTTGAGCTTACAGGAATTACAACGCAAATGCTAAAAAATGCTCCTAGAAGTGCTAGGGTTTTAGCTGATTTTAGATTGTTTTTAGGTAATGCTATTTTTGTAGCTCATAATGTATCTTTTGATTATGGTTTTATCGCAAAAGAAAGTCTTGAATACTTAAATGCTCCATTGATTAATAGAAAGCTTTGCACGATTATGTTAGCAAGGCGTTGTATTGAATGTGATAAATATGGTCTTGATAGTTTAAAAAATGAATTAGGTATCATTAGCACTCATCATAGGGCTTTAAGTGATGCGAAAGCTTGTGCTGATATTTTGAATTATTGTATTAATTCTTTAAAAGGTTCACAAATTAAAACAAGTAATGATTTGATTTTATATTCACGCTCTAAGATGAAAAAATAAGAATTTAAAAGTGGCTTTTAATAGCCACTTTATTATTTTTTAGTGCTTTTTGGGGTGCAAAGCATATTAATGTAGCGACCTTCAAATAAAGGTGCTTTATCCATATTTGCAATATCGCTAATTTCTTCATAAATTTTTAAAAGCAGTTCTTCGCCTGATTGTGGATTGTTTAATTTATGACCTTTTAAAAATATTTACATAATTGTAATATTTAAACATTTTATGCTTTTTATTAAGCACTTAAAAGATAGCATATTTTTATTATTAAATTAGAATATAAAGTCAATGTAATTTTTGATAAAAATATTTAAAGAAATCTTTAGCACTAAGGCTAAAGATTTTGTAATTAGAATGTATATCTTACAACAGCGTTAATTTGATTGTCAATATTAAAATCAGCTCCGAAAGTTCTTTCGTAACCTAAGTTTAATCTTAAATTATCATTAAACTTATAATCACCTGTTAGATTTAAGTAAAATTTATTATCTCTTTTACCTTTTATTGTTTCACTTGCTTTGCTTGATTTTGCGATTATTATAGAATCACTTGGCTTATTAACATCTATAATATAACCAGCACCTAGTCTTATATTAGCATTATCATTTACTTTAAATCCTGAGAATACTGCAGGTTTTATATGTAAATTAGAATTAGCCTTACTTGTAATGCTTATAGCATTATTTTCTAAGTTAGTTTTAGGTGTATAATCAAATATAGCTTCTATGCTAGGCTCAACATAAAATCTATTTAAATCAAATCTTTTACCAAGTTCAAAACTTGCAATAAATCCTGTCTTGCTATCTTTTAAACCTTTTAAAAGCTCTGAATTGTATTTAACCTTATAATGATTTGCTTTAATTACTAAATCAGCATATAAATCATTGTTTGAAATATAGCTTGTATATAGACCAAACCCGTAATTATTTCCTTTTAAAACATCACTAGATTTAGAATTAGAAATATTAGCCATAATTCCTGTAATTACATTGCCATCTGCAAAATCATTAGCTTTATCAGCTCCAAATTGAACTTCAAATGAATTAAGTTTTACATCATCTATACTTGCGTTTGTATAATAAGCTCTAGCCCAAACGCCTAATTCTTTATCTAAACCTCTAACTTCACCTAATCTTTTATTCATATTATTCCAAGCAAAAGTATTGATTAGATTTATTCCCTTTGAAATAACTTGAGCTTGAGCTTTAGCGTTTTTGTTGATTTTAATATCTTTTATAAAATCATCTGCTATTTGGTTTTTATCAATTGGATTTGTTACACTAGTATCAGGTTTGTTATCTGGTTTATTTTCAGGATTTGTTACACCTGTGTCTGGATTTGTTACACCTGTATCAGGTTTAGAATTGTCTGGTTTATTATCAGGATTTGTTACACCTGTATCAGGTTTAGAATTGTCTGGTTTATTTTCAGGATTTGTTACACCTGTATCCGGTTTAGAATTATCTGGAGTTTCAGGGCTTATACTAATTGTTTGTTTAGCTAGATTATCTAATGCAGCTTTTAAGCCTTCATTACCATTATAATCGCCTGCGCTTTGATTTACTAATTTACCTAGCTCACTTGTCTTATCGCCGTTTGCAATGCTAACAATATTATCTGCATTAAGTCCTGTATCGCTTACTTTACCATTCTTATTAGTAGTTATCGCATAGGTTAGATAATCCCCTAGCATTGCACTAGCAATATAATCATTATTTATCACATAATCACTTATTCCATCGCTAATCTTATAATCTTTAAAGAAAGTGTTTAGCTCTGCTGTTCCTGTTCCTTTTTTAAGTATTGCTAAAGGTAGATTTGCATTGATTTTGCTTGTATCAAGCTTATTATCACTCATAACATTAAGTAATACTAATTCATTGTTTGCTCCACTTGTATTTTCTCTTGAGATTATTGCACCTGTGTAGCTTTCTTTGTTTGCTCCTAGATAATAAGCTGTGTTATTTGAAGTAAGGCTATTTGCTAGAACTCTTTTTGCTACTTTTGAATTTTTTATATCTAAAGTATGTGCTCTAACACTATTTGTAGCTATTACATTATCTAAGTTTATACTACTTGTGTTTGCTATAGTTAGGCTATTCTCATTTTTTTCATCAGCAAATTCATTGTAAAAATTATCTTGGTTAATTAATGCTGAAGCTGTATAGCCTTTAGAACCTGATAATTGCATATTTATAGTGCTATTTTTAATCGTTCCTTCACCTATAATGCTACCACCAATATAATATTTATCACCAGTATCAAGCCTATCTATATCATAAGCACCTGCTCTTATAGTCTTAATAGCCTTTACCTTGCTTTGCTTTCCGCTCTCACTAGTGTTTAGGGTTAGTTTTGTAACATAAATATCATCATTGAATGTAGAGCCTTTAGAATCAAGACTACCTTTATATTTGCCAGTACCAGTAGAATCTATACCACTTACTTTACCACCAACAATACTATCAGTCAATGTTACCTTATCATAAGAATTTATTGAAGTAGTTATATTTGAATTTGTAATTCCTAGAAGTCCAGTAGATTTTATCTCTTTTATTGTAGATTTGTCAATTGTTAAATTTTTACTAACACTTATTAATCCTATATTAGAGTTTTTAATTGTTAAATCCTTGCCAAACTCTATATTTGTTACATCAGCGTGATTGATTGATCCTGTTGTTTCATAAAAATTATCTACTTTTACCAAATTATCTTTTGTCCCATTTAGATTAACATTAGAATATGATATTCCATTAATGCGTCCTCCATTTGCATCAATTGTTCCGGTAGTTTTATAAATAGAATTAACGGCAGAATTTGTTAAATCAATTTTTATTCCTTGCCCATTTTCTATGTAGTCTAAATAAGAATTTGCAGCTTTTATATTTTTAAAATTTATGATATATGAATCAACAAAACTGTTTTCAGCTATAAAATTATTTCCATTATTAAATTTTGCAGTTTCGGGATAACTTTTAATTAAAGAATTTTTTATAGTAATATTATTACTATTACTAATAGTTTTACTTCTTGAGTCCCAAAAAGAATTATCAAAACTTATAGGAAAATTTTTATTACTTAATCCTTCTGAAAAATATACATTTACATTATCAGCACTTTCTTCTGTAATATCTGTGATATTTTTAAGATTTGTCTTGTAATAATCTGGTTTTTTATTATCAAAAGGACCAAAATTATCATTAAATGGTTTATGAATATCTGGAAAAGTTTTAAAATCAAAGCTTTCCACCTTAGCTTTATCTACAACATTTATTGTTGCACCAAATAAGTTTGAAGAGATACATAGACTTGCAATTAATGAGAGTTTAAATACCCCCCCCGTGTAAGTAAAATTTTGTTTCATGATATTCCTTTAAAAAAAATTGAAATGCTATTATCTTAAAATCTAACTTAAAGATTAATAAATATAAATGATTTTTTTTTAAAAAATATCAATAAATTTCAATAATTATTATAAAGATTAAGGCAAATTAATTGCCTTAATGATAAGTTTTTATTTTTTAGTGCTTTTTGGGGTGCAAAGCATATTAATGTAGCGACCTTCAAATAAAGGTGCTTTATCCATATTTGCAATATCGCTAATTTCTTCATAAATTTTTAAAAGCAGTTCTTCGCCTGATTGTGGATTGCTTAATTCACGACCTTTTAAAAATACTCTAAATCTAACATGCTTTCCTGATTTTAAAAACTCAATAGCGTGTTTAACTTTATAGTTAATATCATTTTGAGCAATTTTTACAGAAAGTTTGATTTCTTTAACTTCTACTACCTTTTGCTTTTTCTTAGCATCTTTTAGCTTTTTTTCTTGCTGATAACAAAACTTGCCATAGTCCATAATCTTACAAACAGGTGGCTTAGCATCTTTTGCGATTAATACCAAATCAAGCCCTAAACGATTAGCAAGTGCATTAGCCTCATCGCTACTAATTATGCCATATTGTGCTCCATCATCACCTATACATCTAACCTCTGCTAAATCTATTTCTTCATTTAACAATACATCTTTTTCTTTACTCAAAATACTACCTCGTTTTGTTTTTCTTTAATTAGTTTCAAAAATTCCTCCATTGTAAGTGTTGATTGTTGTTTAGCTCTTCTATCTCTTAAAGCTACTTGATTATTATTTATTTCTTCATCTCCGATTACTGCTATATAAGGCACTTTTAACATTTCTGCATTTCTTATTTTTTTACCTAAAGTATCGTTTTTCTCATTAATATCAGCATCAACTCCAAGCTCTAATAATTCCTTTTGTAATGCTTTTGAATACTCAATATGCTTTTCACCTACTGGTAAAATCATAACTTGAATTGGAGCTATAAAGAATGGTAATTCTCCTGCTGTATGTTCAAGCAATATGCCTAAAAATCTTTCAAAACTTCCAAGTAAAGCACGATGAAGCATTACAGGGCGTTTTTTCTCATTGTTTTCATCTGTATATTCAAGCTCAAATCTTTCAGGTAGGTTAAAATCTACTTGAATAGTTCCACATTGCCATTTGCGTTTAAGTGCGTCTAGGATTTTAATATCAATTTTTGGACCATAGAAAGCTCCACCACCTTCATCAACTCCGTATTTAATACCTTCTTCATCTAAAGCTTCCATTAAAGCTTTTGTAGCAACTTCCCAAATCTCATCACTTCCTATTGATTTTTCAGGTTTTGTTGAGATTTCTAGTTCCCATTCAAATCCAAAAGTTACCATAATTTTTTTAGCAAAATCTAAAATCTCTTTTACTAAGGTTTTTATTTGACTTGGCATACAGAAAATATGGCTATCATCTTGAGTAAATTCACGAACTCTTAAAAGCCCGTGTAAAGCCCCACTCATTTCATGGCGATGAACCATTCCGTATTCAAAGAATTTAATAGGCAAATCTTTATAACTTCTACCTTCACTTTTATAGCAGAATACATGTCCTACGCAGTTCATTGGTTTTATTCCGTATTCTTGCTCATCAATTCTAGTAAAATACATATTTTCTTTATAGTTTGCATAATGTCCGCTTGTTTTCCAAACGCTAGAATTTAGCAATTCAGGGCCACGAACAGGCTCATAAAATCTAACTCTATGAGCTTTATATAAAATATGCTCTAATTTATTTCTAACTCTTGCACCATTTTTAAGCCATAATGGTAAGCCACCACCAATTTGCTCGCTAAATGTGAATAATTTTAAATCATTTCCTAGTTTTCTATGATCTCTTTTCTTAGCTTCTTCTATCATTGTTAGATAGTCTTTTAAAGCTTCTTTTGTTGCAAATGCGATACCATAAATTCTAACTAGCATTTCATTTTTTTCATCGCCGCCTAAATAAGCACCTGCTAATTTTGTTAATTTAAAATTCTTAAGCATTTTGGTGTGTGGTAAATGTGGCCCACGACATAAGTCGGTAAATTCACCTTGAGAATATGTGCTAATTTCTCCACTTAAACGACTTAAAACTGCTTGTTTTAATTCATCATTTTTAAACTTTTCACAAGCAGCTTCATAGCTCATTGTATTTTTTACCATAGGAGAGCCTTTTTTTGCAAGCTCTTTCATTTTATCTTCAATTACTTTTAAATCTTCTTCGCTGATTTTTTCATCTACTTTAAAATCATAATAAAAACCTTCATCAACGCAAGGTCCTACGAAAAATTTAGCATTTTTATATAATTGTGTAATAGCTTCAGCTAAAAGGTGAGCACAGCTATGGCGAATGATTTCAAGTGCCATAGGACTATCATCATAGAAAATTGGCTCAAGTCCTGCTCCATCAGTGCTTAAAGTATCATAAATATTTTTATCTTTATCGTAATATCCTATTATTTCCATTATTAATCCTTTAAATTTTTATAAATTTCATTAAGATTTTTATACAAACTATCATAGTTTATATCATTTTGCTCTAGTAGTTCATATAAGATTACATTGTCTTCTTTACCATTCCAAAGTTTTTTATAAGTTCCATTTTTATAGCCGTTATCTTGGCGGAATTTATTTAAGACATTTTTACCAATGTAGATTTTATAAAGTCTTGTAAATTCTAACTCACAACTACACATTAGCTTTAAAAATATTTCTGTAATTTGCGTTATGTTTAGCTCTTTTGCACTACTTGTGTGAATTAATTCTCTTGAAAGTTCTAAAATATCATTTAAATTTTTATTTGTTTTATTGAATTTAAATTCTGAAATCGTGTTTATAAGTTCTTTTTGTTGATTTTGCATAATTGCAAGGCTTAAAATAAAATGCCAAATATCAACTAATTCAATTTGAATATTTTCTAAATCCCAACTAGCATCTATGCTTTTCCAATGTTTCCAAGGCATAGAATCAACGAGTTCAGCACATTCCATATAAATACAACGAGCAAAATCAATTAAGCGATTTTCCTTTGTATAACCTTTTTCCCAACCAATTCCGCAAGTTGCGTTATTTAAAGCTTGTTGTAAGCTTAACATATCATTAGTATATTGTAATTTCATCATCCCTTCTACATCAAAAAATATCAAAATACTAGCAAAATTATTTAACAATCAAGCGTAGTGCTAAAAATTTTTTTAACTTGTGCTTTAAAATATAAATAATCATCTTTAAAACTCACTTCGCAAATATCATTGCTTTTTGGATAAATAGTAGCCTTTTCATCAACTAATTTAAGCATTCTAGCATAATAAAAACAAGCGTTCATTCCAGTTCCACAAGCTAAAGTTTCTCCAACTCCACGCTCATAAGTTCTAACATATAAAACCCCATCTTTAAAAGTTGCGTAATTTACATTTGCATCATATTTTTCTCTTAAATATTTAGCATTTTCTTCGTTGTAGTTTTGCACTCCATCAAGAGTTACTAGGTGTGGCACACCTGTATCAATTAGGCAAAATACATTTTGAAATTCCACTAAATTTTCGTGTATAACCTTAGCTTTCGTTAGTCTAATTTCTACAAAATCATCATCAAAAATTGTCGCCTTAATAATCCCTGCACCAGTTAAAAAACTCATATTTTTATTTGCCAAATCTTGAGTATAAGCAAAATGTGCCGCAGCTCTTGCACCATTACCACACATATTAGCTTTTGAGCCATCTTGATTGTAAAATCCCCAAGTAAAATCATAATCTTTATCATTTTTTTTGATTGCAATAAGCCCATCAGCACCTATTCCACTATGTCTATTACATAATTTTATGGCTAATTTACTTAAATAATTTTCATCTAAATTATTAGTTTGAAAAATAATAAAATCATTTCCATTTGCGTAGTATTTATGAAATTCCATGTTTTTCCTTTAGTTTTTGGATAAGTTTTAGCGAGTTATCTTTAAAATCTTCTAAATTACCATCGTTTTTGATTAAATAACTTGCAAATTTTATTTTTTTGTCTATGTGTAATTGAGAATTTAATCTTAGTTTTGCTTCAAATTCTGTTAAATTATTTCTATTCATAAGTCTTGTTAAAGATAATTCATAAGGGCAATAAATCACAATTTTATTAAGCAAAAAATTATAATTGCTATTTTCAAAAAACAAGGGAATTTCTACAAAAATTATTTTATTTTTATTTTGTTTGATTTTTTTGAGAATTTCTTTTTTGATTTTTGAGTGCATTATTTTTTCTAATTTTTTCTTAGCTGTTTTATCATTAAAAATCACATTTGCCACTGCTTGTTTTTTTTCTTTTAAGAATTTGAAATAGGAATTTGAAATATTTAATTTTTTACGAATTTGTTTCCATTTGTAGCAAAAAACTTTTGAAGAAATTTCATCAGCACTAATGCAAAATATTTCATTTTCTTTAGCAATATTTAAAAATGTAGATTTACCACAAGCAATGCTAGATGTTATTACATAAATATTTTTAAAAAATAGGTGTTTTTTTATCTTAATTTTTCTTATCAAAACCGACTCTTTTTATCATTATCATAATATTATTTTTTAGATAATTTTGTTTATTTTCTTAAGCCTAATTTTAAGGCAATAATGTATTATTTAGGTTACTTTTTAAAATTTTAGTAAGGAGGCAGCCATGGAGAACAAAAGAAGAGCTTTTCTTAAAAAAGCATTAAGTGCTGGAGCTACCTGTGCTGTTGCTAGCGTAGGTTTAAATGCAGCAACAAGTAGCGAAAATAATAGCTCTGGTGTAGTATCTGGTCGTGCAAAGAAAAAAGAAGTGTTATATAAAAAGACCCTTCACTGGGAAAAATTTTATAAAATTGCATATTAATTTATAGAAAGGATTTAAATGCGTAATTTAGGTAGAAGAAGCTTTTTAAAACTTGCAGCAGTTGCAGGTGCAAGCACTACCGCATTTGGTGCGACAAACGCAACCTTAAAGGCAGATGAAAAAGTTAAAATGCCTTATGAAGGTAGTAAAAGTGTTCGCACAGTTTGCTCTATTTGTAGTGCTGGTTGTGGTATAGAAGCTGAAGTAGTAAATGGTGTTTGGGTTAGACAAAATAACGCAATAGACCATCCAATTTCACTTGGAAGTCATTGCTGTAAGGGAATTGACCAAATTGATTTAACCAAATCAAAATGTCGTGTTAAATACCCATTAAAAAGAGTTAATGGTAAATGGGAAAGAATTAGCTGGGAACAAGCTGTAAATGAAATCGGCGATAAAATGCTAGATATTAGAAAAGAAAGCGGTCCTGATAGCGTAATGTTTTTAGGTTCAGCTAAGTTTAACAATCAACAAGCATATTATTTTAGAAAATTTGCTGCATTTTGGGGAACAAACTCAATAGATCACGTAGCTAGAATTTGACACAGCGCAACAGTAGCCGGTGTGGCTAATACTTGGGGATATGGCGCTATGACAAATCACTTTGGTGATGTTGTAGGTAATACAAAATGTATGATTATGTTTGGTGCAAACTCAGCAGTTGCAAACCCTATTGGATTTAAGCATATTTTACAAGCTAAAGATAGAAATAATGCTCCTTTAATCGTAGTTGACCCTATTTTTACAAGAAGTGCAGCTCATGCTGATATTTATGTAAGAATTCGTCCAGGAACTGACATTGCATTTGTATATGGAATGTTAAATCTTATTTTTGAAAATGGTTGGGAAGACAAAGAAATAATCAAAAATAGGTCTTATGGAGTTGATTTAATTCGTGAAGAAGCTAAAAAATATACTCCTAGCGAAGTTGCTGATATTTGTGGATGTAGTGAAGAAATTCTAATTCAAGTTACAAAATTATTTGCGACTACAAAACCTGCTACACTATTTTGGTCATTAGGTATTACTCAACATTCAGTTGGTAGTTCAAATACTCGTATTTTAGCTATTTTACAATTAGTGTTAGGAAATATTGGAAAACCTGGTGGCGGAACTAATATTATTCGTGGTCACGATAATGTTCAAGGTGCAACAGATATGGGATGTTTAGCAGACACACTTCCTGCTTATTATGGCTTAGCTGAAGGTGCTTGGAAACATTTTTGCAATTTCTGGGGAGTTAGCTATGAAGATATGCAAAAACGCTTCGTAGATGATAGTGCAAATGGTGGCAAAAAATGGATGCACGAAAAAGGCTTTAGTTTATCTCGCTGGTGGCAAGGTGTTAAAGGCGTAGTTCCTTATGGCACGGATACAACTCATTCAAATGCTCCTGTTAGAGTTCTTTGGGTTCAAGGAACTGGAATTACTTCTATGGCTCACACTGTTAAAATTCAAGAAGCACTTAAAAAACTTGATTTAATAGTAGTTGCTGAACCATTTGTAAATGAAGTTGCAGTTTTAGCAGATCGCCCTGATGGAATTTATATACTTCCTGCTTCAACTCAATTTGAAACAGAAGGATATGTAACAGCTACAAATCGTTCTATGCAATGGAGAAGCCAAGTAGTAAAACCAATTTATGAAAGTAAAGAAGACCAAGAGATTATGTTTATGTTTGCTAAGAAATTTGGCTTTTATACAGAATATACTCGTGGTATGAAACTTGAACTTCAAAATCATAAATTAGTTCAGGTAATTCCTGATGATGTTGATGCGAAATGGCCTGATGATGCTACAAGAGAAATGAGTAATGGTTTATTATCAATTGGTCTTCGTGGTATTAGTGCAGAGCGTTTAAGAAAACATCAAGCAAATTGGGCTAATTTTGACCCTGATACTTTAATGGGTATTGGTGGAGATGTAAAAGGCGAATATTATGGCTTACCTTGGCCTGTATGGGATGCAAAACACCCTGGAACTGCTATTTTATGGAACCCAAATGTGCCTTATGAAAAAGGTGGAATGGGCTTTAGAAATAGATTTGGACTTGAGCATAATGGAGTTAGTCAGTTAGCTGATAATTCATTCACTCCTGTTGGTTCTAAGGTTAAAGGTGGTTATCCTGAAATTAAAAAAGATAATATTGAGCAAGTATTTGGTATTACATTAAGTGATGAAGAAAAAGAATTAATGGGTAATTCTTGGAGCACAGATATTTCAGGAATTATATTAGAAAAATGCCGTGAAAAAAGTGCTTGTTGCTTAGGAAATGCAAGAGCTAGAACTATAGTTTGGGAATTTAGCGACCAAATTCCAAAACATAGAGAGCCAGTGCATTCACCAAGATGGGATTTGGTGCAAAAATATCCAACATTTGACGACCAAACAACTCCAAATTTCCGTGTTACTACAATGTTTAAGAGCGAGCAACAAAAACAAGACTGGAGCAAGGATTTTCCTATTATCATTAGCTCAATGCGTTTAGTAAATCTAAGTGGTGCTGGTATGCTTGAGAGAACTAGTAAATATTTAGCTGATATTACACCTGAAATGTTTGCTAATGTTCATCCAGAGCTTGCAATGCAACACAATATTGGCGATGGAGAAATGATGTGGATACATAGCCCGCAAGGAACTAAGATTAAAGTAAAATGTATTCACAATAGAAGTGTAACTCCAGATAGAATTTGCTTACCTTACAACTTCGCTGGTGTTTTACAAGGAGTTGATTTAAGTCATAACTATCCAGAAGGCACTAAACCTTATACAATAGGCGAAATGTCAAATACGGTTACAAACTATGGTTTTGATCCAAATACACAAATTAGCGAATTTAACGCTGGACTTTGCAAGATAGAAAGGGCATAAAAATGGCTAGAATGAAGTTTTTTGTTGATAAAAATCGTTGTATTGGTTGTTTTGCTTGTCAAGTTGCGTGTTCAAGCGGACATGAAGTTCCTGTTGGTATTAAAAGAAGAAAAGTAATTACTTTAAATGATGGTATTGAAGGCAAAGAAGTGTCAATGACAATAGCATGCCAGCATTGCACTGACGCACCTTGTGCTCAAGTTTGCCCTGTTAAATGCTTTTATATTCGTGAAGATGGTATCGTATTACACGATAAAAAAGAATGTATTGGTTGTGGTTATTGCTTATATGCTTGTCCATTTGGTGCTCCACAATTTCCAAGAGATGGAGCATTTGGAATTAAAGGCGAAATGGATAAATGTACAATGTGTGCAGGAGGCCCTGAAGAGACAAATAGTGATGAAGAAAGAGAGCTTTACGGACAAAACCGCATAAGCGAAGGAAGAGTGCCTATTTGTGCTGCTGTATGTGCTACAAATGCACTTTTAGTTGGAGATGAGAGCGAAGTTTCTAATGTATATAGAAAGCGTGTTTTAACTAAAAATGCAAATGTTAATTTAAGTAATATGTTTATTTAATTGAAATTAGGAGAGATGATGGAATTTTTAATTTTTGTTGGAGTTTTACTAGCTTTAATAATAGTCATTTTAATAAAGTCTATAATTATAGTATCGCAAAGCGATATTGTAATAGTTGAGCGATTAGGTAAATTTCACAAAGAATTAAGCGGAGGATTTCATTTAATCTTTCCTTTTATTGATATGGTTAAATCAATAATTACTATTAAAGAGCAACTAATAGATATAGAAAAACAACAAGTTATTACAAAAGATAATGTAAATATTTTAGTTGATGGGATAGTTTTTCTAAAAGTAACAAATGGAAAAATGGCATTTTATAATGTTGAAAATTATAAAAAAGCTATATCAAATTTAGCTATGACAACTCTTAGGGGTGAGATTGGCGGTATGTATCTTGATGATACTTTAAGTAGCCGTGATAGTTTAAATAGTGCTTTACAAATTGCACTTGGAGATGCTGCTGATAACTGGGGTGTAAAAATTATGAGAGTGGAAATTTCTGAAATTTCAGTTCCTAGTGGCATAGAAGAAGCAATGAATTTACAAATGAAAGCTGAAAGAGAAAAAAGAGCTATAGAATTAAATGCTGAAGCACAAAAAGTAGCACTTATAAAAAACGCTGAAGCATTAAAGCAAGAGCAAGTTTTAAACGCTGAAGCAATAGAAAGAATGGCTGATGCTAAAAAATACGAACAAATTGCATTAGCTCAAGGTCAAAAAGAAGCTATGAATAACATAAATGAAGCAATGGCACAAAACATTAATGCAGCTGAGTTTTTATTAGCTAAAGGCAGAGTAGAAGCATTTTTAGCTTTAGCAAAAAGTGAAAATAAAGATAAAATATTAGTTCCTTATGAAAGCACTGAATTAATAGGAGCTTTAAGTGTATTAAAAGAATTTGTAGGCAAAAAATGAGTAGCCTATATTTACTTTGTATAGGAATATTTTTAGGAATTTTAGAATTATTAGTCGGTAGTTTTTATATAATATTTTTTGCTATAGGATTTATTATTGTCGGTGCAATTAATTTAATAAAGCCATTAGATTTAGAATTACAAATAATATTAATTGCTGTTATATCTCTTGTTTTACTTATAATTTTTAAATTTTTTGTTAAAACTAAAAAAGTAGAGAATTATGACGATGATTTTTTAAATACTCAAGGCGAAGGCGTTGTTAAAAATGGTATGATTTATTATAAAGGCTCATTTTGGCAAACAACTGATAATTTAACCTTAAAAGAAGGTGAAATTGTAAAAATTGAAAAAATCCATAATAACAAAGTAAAAATTAAACAAGATTAATTTTTATAACTTTCAATAATATTTTTTAATTTATAAAATACAACCACAAACAATAATATTACATAACTTAAACCATAAATGCCGCATAAATTACATAATAATGCAAATTGAAATTCTATGTTTGATTATTTTTTATAATCAAACATAATTTAAGTTATATTTAATTTATAGAAATTATCTTCCAAGATATAGAGCATTTGGAATTAAAGGTGAAATGGGTAAATATACAAAGTATGCTGTTGTATGTATTATAAATACACTTTTAGTTGGAGATGAGAGCGAATTTTAATGTATATAGAAAGCGTGTTTTAACTAAAAATGCAAATATAAATCTAAGCAATATGTTTATTTAAACTTTAGCCCCTTTTTTAGCACTGATTCATATTTTAAATTCTTTAAATTTTATTTAATTTTTAACCAATAAAAACCCTAAATTAAAAGTATTAAACATATTAATTAAAGTAATAGCTAATTTAAAAATCACAATTGCTAATTAACAAATTAGTTTCAATTTAAAAAAAAATTAAGAAATAATTTTATATAATGATTATGAAAATTCTTTTCATTATAAATTAAAAAAAGGTATTTAATGTTAAACTTAATGCAAATTGGTGGTTTATTTATGTGGCCTATTTTTGTTCTTTTAGTGCTTAGTTTTGCTGTGATATTAGAAAAAATAACAAATATATATTTATGTCAATTTTCTTTTAATAATAATTTTAAAATCAAAATAAAAAAAGCAATATATGATAAAAATTTAATTGAATTAAAAAATATATGTTCAAATAAAAATTCTATATCAAATAGCATACAAAAAGCTATAAATATATACGAAAAAAATAATTTAAATGAATTTGAATTAGAAAATATTCACTTTAATGAAATAAAAAAACTTGAGAAGAATGGTTTTATCCTAGGTATAAGCATAAGTATATGTCCTCAACTTGGTCTTTTAGGAACCGTTACTGGTATGATTTCTTCATTTGCAGCTCTTAGTAAAGAAGCAAATGAAGAATTAGTAGCGGCTGGAATTAGTGAAGCTTTATATACAACTGCATTCGGATTAATTGTAGCTATTTTTGCTCTTGTATTTCATATCATTTTCAATAAAAGAATTGATTATTTAAATAACGAAATCTACCTTAATTTAAATTATTTTAATAAGGCTTTTAATGAGAAGAATAAATAGAAAAAAACCTGAATTTATAGAAATTTCTATGTTGAATTTGATAGATGTTATTTTTATATTACTTATATTTTTTATGCTAAGCACCACATTTTCTAAATACTGGCATTATGAAATAAGTCTACCAAAAACAAATAATAGCGAAAATACAACTAAAGAAAATAATATAAAAGAAGTGATCTTAAATAAAGATTTAAACTTATACATAAAAAACAATAAAGATTTAATTTTTATAGATGATATAAACAAATATATAAAATCTTCAGATATTGTCTTATTAAGTGCTGATAAAGAAATAAGCTACGACAACTTAATTAAAACAATATCTATTATTAAAAATTCAAACATTAATAAAATCAAATTAAATATAGAAAGGTAAAAAAAATGAAAAAAACTATTTTAGCATTTTCATTAATTGGTGCATTATATGCTGATACTTTGCTTGATACTCAAGTAATTAGCGATAGTGGATTTAGCGATAGCTTAGCTGATGTTAGCTCAAATTTATTTGTCATAAATAAAGAAGAGTTAAATAAAAAGAATTATCACGATTTAGGAGAAATTTTATCTTATCTTCCTAGTGTTTCTTTAAATCCTGTAGGTATAGGCAGTGCAATTGATATTAGAGGTCAAGGAAGTAGAGCTAATGCAAGGGTAAAAATCTTGTTTGATGGAGTTAGTCAAAACGCATTAGATACATCACATCTTGGAATTCCTTTTAATACAATAAGCGTAAATGATATTGAGCAAATTGAAGTTATTTCTGGAGGAGGAAGTGTAGTTTATGGAAATGGCACTAGTGGTGGTGTTGTCAATGTAATTACAAAATCAAGCTTAAAAAAAGATTATGCAAATCTTACTCTTGGGTTTGGTTCTTTTTCTCATAAAAGTATAGGAGCAAGTGCTGGTGCAAATATAAATGATAAAATATATTCTCATTTTGGAATTAATTATGTAGATGAAAAAGGATATCAAAGAGCAGATTTAAATAAACTTTTAAATACTGATATTGGGTTTAAATTTAAACTAACAGACTATCAAAATTTAGATATCAATGCAAATTATATGCATAATGAATATAGAAATAGTCAAGCTTTAACCGAGCAAGAAATTGAACAAGATAGAAGATATGAAGGAATAATTTGTACTCAATATGAAATTTCAAGATTTGGCTTTATTTGCAAAAATCAAATTCTAGCAAGTCAAGATTCAACGAAAACTAGCAGTAGAAAGAACTATAATCTAAAATATAGCAATGAAATTAATGAAAATATTTTAACAGAATTTATGGCTTATTTGCAAGATAATAACTATGAAGATAAACAATTTTTTGATAGAAAAATAGGGGCTAATGCTAAAGCAAAACTAAACTATGATTTTTCAAATACAATATTAGGATATGAATATTTATATGCAAAAGGCAAAAGAGCTTCTACAACAACAAATATAGTTAAAAAAGATACTCATTCTATTTATGCAATAGAACAATTAGATTTTAATCCGTTTGGAATTGATATTGGTGCAAGACTTGAAAATTCTAAATATAATATAAATAGAAGTGGTGGAATAGCTACAATAAACGATTCAAAAAACACAAACAACTATGGTGCAAATATTGTTTTATCTCATAAATTTATGGATACAAATAGTGTGTATTTTAAATTTGAACGCGGGTTTAATTCCCCATCTCCTTATGAATTAACCGATAAAGCTGATGGAAAAAACTATTCTATTAATAATTTAAAATCAGAAGATTATTTAAATTATGAATTAGGATTAAAAGGTTTAGTATTTGACCAATATGCAAGTATAAGTTTATTTTATACCCTAACAAACAATGAAATAAATGTAAATATGAGCCATTATCCTGTTGTTAAATGGACTTATGAAAATATTGCTAAAACAAAAAGATATGGAGTTGAAATAAGCTTAAATCAAAGCTTACTTGATGATAGATTAAACCTGTTTGAAACCTTTTCATATATTGATGCTAAAGTAGTTAAAGACAATTTAAACAAATACAAAGAAGGGCAAAAAATACCAAATGTATCACCTTACAAAATCAGCCTAGGAGCAAATTATAAAATAACTGACAAGTTAAGCGTAAATGCTGATTATAGGTTTTATTCTAAAACAAATTGGGATTATTTAAACAACAATAAACAATTAGAAAAGAAAGCTTATTCTTTAGTTGATGTTGGACTAAATTATGACTTTACCAAAAATATAAGTTTAAGTTTAGAAGCAAAAAATATCTTTAATACAAAATACAATCTAAACTGCAGTGGCCAAACTTGCCAAGTTGCACCTACAAGCACTTATTATATGCAAGTAAAAGCGAGATTTTAAACAATGAAAAAATCATTATTTCTAGCTTTAATTAGTATTGTATGTATGTTATTATCGCTTGGAATTAGTTCACCTCAATCTAATTTCGGCTTTCAAGCATTATATAGACTAATAAGCTTAAATAATGATTTAAATGATTTAGATATTTTGTATCAAATATTTATAGAATTAAAAGCACCTAGAATACTATTAGCATTTATAGTTGGTGCTTTATTATCTAGTAGTGGAGCAGTTATTCAAGGATGTTTTTTAAATCCACTAGCTGATCCTTATATAATAGGAATAGCATCGGCTGCTACATTTGGTAGTTTAATTGCATTTATGTTTAATTTAAGTGAGATTTATTTTGGACTTTTTGCATTTTTATCTTGCATACTTTTTACATTTTTTATATTTTCTATTTATAAAAAAAATCAAAATATGGCAACTTTATTAATTTTAGGAATAGCCACTTCAACACTATTAGCATCTATAACATCTTTTTTTATATATTTAATAGGAGAAGATAGTTTTAAAATAAGTGCTTGGCTAATGGGATACTTAGGTAATGCAAATTGGAATATAGTAATAATTGTATATATTGCAAGCATAATATGTATTTTGTATTTTTATATTAAAAGATATGAACTTGATTTGTTATTATGTGGAGATGAAGAAGCTAATTCTTTAGGGCTTAATGCAAGTAAAAGCAAAAAACTATTTTTAATAATTTCATGTATTGCAGTTGCTTTTTCTGTAGCTTTTTGTGGGCTTATAGCATTTATTGGTTTAATTATCCCTCACACATTAAGAATGTATTTTAAAACTTCATCTAATAAAATAATAATTCCATATTCAATATTTATAGGGGGAATTTTTTTATTATTTTGTGATAACTTAGCATTTAATATATTATATCCCATAGAAATTCCTGTAGGCATTATTACTTCATTTTTTGGAGTTCCTTTATTTATATATTTAGCTTTAAGGAAAAACTATGCTTGAAATTAAAAATTTTTCATTCTCATATCAAGACAAAATAATTTTTAGTAATTTAAATATAAATTTTAGTTCATCAAATTTTATAGGTTTAATGGGTAAAAATGGTTGTGGTAAAAGCACTTTAATTAAATGTATAATCAATTTGCTTTCGTATAAAGGCGAAATTAGTTTTAAAAATAAAAATCTAAAACTATTAAATCATAAAGATTTAAGTAATTTAATCTCTTATGTTCCACAAAAATCAAATCAATTTATGCCTATTAGCGTGAGTGATTTTATAATGATGGGCTTATTTAGTAAAAACAATTCATTTTATATACAAAATGATTACAAAAAACTTGATGAAATAATGGAATTTTTAAATATACAAAACTATAAAAATAATCTTACTAATAATTTAAGTGGTGGAGAATTTGCAAAAGTAATGTTAGCAAGAGCTTTAATAAAAAAACCAAAAATTTTATTATTAGATGAAATTTGTGCTCCACTTGATATTAATTACTCTATATTTTTAATGCAATTATTAAAAGATTTAGCAAAGGATGGTTTGCTTATATTAATGGTAATACATGATTTATTCACAAGTATTAGATTTTGTGATGAGATAGCTTTTGTTAAAGATAAAAATATTTTATTTTACGACAAAACAAGAATAGTTTTTAATAAAGAAAACATTAAAAATATTTTTGAATTTGATTGTGATATTTATGAAAATAAAAATAATTTAAATGTTATATTTTAGGAGAAAAAATGAAAAAAATTTTATTAAGTTTATTAATTTTAGTTAATTTAAATGCAAATAAATTAGTTGTCTTAGAACCTAGTGCTGTAGAAATATTATATGAGCTAGATAGTTTTAATAATATTTTAGCTATAGCTAACACCACCACTTCTACCATTTATCCAGAAGATAAAACAAAACAATTACCAAGCGTAGGAACATACACAAGACCAAACATTGAAAAAATAATAGAATTAAAACCTGATATTGTAATAACAAGTCAACATTCATTAGGATTAGAAAAATTAAAAGAATTTAATATAAAAATTTTAGATTTTAAAGCTAATTCTTTCAAAGAGCTAAAAAACAATATTGCTAAATTAGGAGAAATTACAAACAAAAAAGATAAAGCACAAGAAATCATCAAAGAATTTGAATTAGGAATTAAAGAATTTCATAATCTTGCAAAAGATAAAACAGCTATGTTTATTTTCTCATCAAACCCTATAATGTTATTTTGTGATAACAATTTAGCAAATGATGTTATTAAAGCTTTTGGTATGAAAAATATATGTGATTTAAAAGAACAAACGCCAATAGTAAATAAAGAATATATAATAAGCAAAAATCCTGATTATATTTTTTATTTTAATGACGGAGATTTAAAAATTATAAGCAATTTTTTAAAACATACTAAAGCATTCAAAAACAATAATCTAATAAAAACAAATTCTTCATCAATGCTTAGGGCAAGTCCGAGAATTATTATAAATATGAAAGAATTGTCAAAGGAATTATAATGAGATTTTTTATAATTTCTTTGATAATAAATATTGTCGCACTAACGATACCACTTAGCACTGAAGAAATTATAATTGATAATAAAAAAATTAATATTGAAATAATTGAAACAAAAAAAGAAGATTTTTTAAATAATCAAAAAATCATTCAAGAAGAGATTTTCAACCAACAAAATAATTTATCAGAGCAAGTTATAAAAAAAGAAATAAATATAAAAAATACAAATTTAAAAGCAAATAAAAAAGTAAAAATTAAAAAAGAAGCAAAACAAGATACTAAAAGCACAAGCAATACAGCAAATGAAAACAAAGAAGAAACTAAAGAAAATCTTATTACTAACAATCAGATTAATATGGTTAAAGAATATCCTAAAAATACAAATTCACAATTTTGCAAAAGTAATATAATTTTTAATGAACTTGATAATTCTTATCCTAAAAAAGCAAAAATGTTAAAACTTGAAAGGATAAGTAAAGTTAGCGTTAGATTTAGCATTTCAAACAACGGGATAAATATTTTAAGCATTACTGGAAATGGCTTCTTTGCAAATCATACAAAAAAACTAATTTTAGATATGAAATACAAAATACTAGATAAGCAAGCTTTAGGTTGTGTATTTTTAAAAAATATAGAATATAGGATGAATTAATGGTTGTTTTATATCTTAGCAAAAATAATAGCAGTAAAAAAATAGCCTTAGAAATCGCTAAACTTTTAAATATTGATTGCTTTAATTTAGAGCATTATAAAGGCATTGATAAGCATAGGTATATTTTCTTAGTATTTTGGTTAGAAAAAGGCAATATCACAAGCAATATGCCAAAAATACAAAATAAGATTTTAGGCATAATTTTTACTTGTGGAGCAGATAAAAACAGCGAATATATAAAAAATAAAAAAGAAATGTTTTTTAATATTTTTAATAAAAATAATCAAGTGCTAGGCATACAAGCAGTAAATGGAGCTATTAGTGATGAATATATAAATAATGCAAAAAAATTAGCTAAAGAAAACCCTAATTATATTATTACAAAAGAAAAGGAGAAATTATGGAAAAATAGCAAAAAACATCCCGATGAAAACGATTTAAAAATAACAAAAAACTTTACAATTTATATTAAGGAAAAAATCATGAAATTACAACAAGCAAAAGAACATATGAATAAAGACCATAAAGATTCTTTATTTAGACTAGTAAAGCATCATACAAATAAAGATGCTCAAAATGTGGAGTTAATAGATATAACTTATAGCGGAATGGATATTTTGTATGATGGAGAAATTTTACATTTAGATTATAAAACTAAGGCTAGTGAAGATACACTTCATTATAGTGTAATAGAACTAGTTAGCGAAACAAAAATAAATTCTAATAATTTAGATGAAGAAATAAAAAATTTTAAACATTCTTTTAAAAGTGTAAATATTGCTAGTGTTAGCAAAAATAATCAAGTTATTTGCTCTTATGCTCCAATAATTTTTAAAAATGATGAAATGTTTATTTTCATAAGCGAAGTTGCTGAACATTTTTCAAGTATTAAAAACAACTCTAACAATATAGAAATAATGTTTTTAGAAGACGAGAGTAAAGCTAAAACAATATTTGCAAGAAAAAGGCTCAAATATCAAGTAAATGCAAAAATAGTTGATGATAGAAGAGAAGAATTATTTGAAGTTTTAAAAGAAAAATATGGAAATGAGGTAAATATTTTTAGCAAAATGCTAGATTTTCATTTTATACAATTAAGTATAAAATCAGGTAGATTTGTAAAAGGCTTTGGTGCTGCTTTTGATATAGATTCTAATAATAAAGCTGCTGAAGTTAGATTAAATATGCCGCATAAATTACATAATAATGCAAATTGAAATTCTATGTTTGATTATTTTTTATAATCAAACATAATTTAAGTTATATTTAATTTATATAAATTATCATCACGACTTGCTTAGGCAAAATTATTTTTTTAAGGAGATGTCATGGCTAGACACATTACGGGGGGGGGTATTTAAGCTCTCATTAGTTGCGAGTGCATTAATTCTTAGCACTAGCTTAAACGCTTTAGAGTTAAACAAAGCTACTCACGCAGAAGCTGAGAAAGACTACTACAAAATTACAAGTGATATTGCTGAAAATATTACTATTAAAAACTACGGAAAAGCAACTTTTCAAGAAGATATAGGTCTTAAAACAATTACAGGTGATATTGTAAATAATGGAGCGTTTTTATTAGACCATGAAGGTGGTGGCGTTCATAAAGAACACATTTTAAAAGGTAGTTTTACAAATAATAAAAGCCTAGTTGATTTTAATCGTGCTTTAATTGACCCAGAATTTACAGAAGAGAAAGTAGGTTTTTTTAAAAAACTTTTAAATACCAATAAAAACTACAAAATCAATGGTTTGATTGATGGAATTCAAATAGATCTTGCAGAAGGTAAAAAAATTACAAACAATAGTGGTTTGCATGTATCAAATATAGAAATTAAATCTGTAGGAACTACAATTGAGAATAATGATTTATTTGTTTTAGATGAAGGTGCTATTGAAAGTAGCAGTGGTGTAGCTATTAGTGGCAATGGAGATGTAATTTTACTTGAAGCTGATGTAAATGGTAGCGTAAGTGCTAAAGATTTATATGTAATGGGAACACCAGTTGGAAATGATAAACCATACATAGCAAGAGAGCCTAGTATCCAACATGGCGAACAAACAAGTGATTTATATGGTGGAGATATAACAAGCTCTAATTTAGTTAAATTTGAAACAGCTGTAATCGGTGGTAAAGTTACAGCAAATACTAAAGCAAGTGCAAATAATTCATTCTATGGCTTTAACACAACTTTTCAAGGTGCTATTGATAATCAAAACGGCAAAGCTAGATTTATCCTTTCGGACATTAAAAAGGGAGTTAAGAGTAAAGGCGATATAGAAATTTATGGAACAAAAATAAATGGTAATGTAGAAACTGATGGAAAATTCATAAGTGGAGCTCATCAAAAAGAATTAGCGAATAAGCATTTCTCAACTCTTTTAAATAGCGAAAAAATAGCAAGTGCTGAAGATATGAAGAGACTTGATGAGATAATGAATAATGAAGAAAAGTTCTTACCACTGATTAAAGCAGCAACTTCAAATTCTCATGATATTGATAGCACTACATTTTATAAAGATGCTTTAAAATATGTAGATAGTGAAGAGATGGAAACTGGAGATTTGATAGCTAATGGTGGTATTGATACAACTGGTTTTGAAATTAGTGGAGATGGGGTTGTAAAAGTTACTAAAGGCGATATAAATACTATTGTTAGTAGTTTTGAAAATACAGGCGGTGTTTATATTACAGAAGGTAATTTAAATGCTAATAACTCAAGTTTTACAAGTAATGTAAATATTGCTAAGGGCGATTTAAAAGCTTTAGGGAATTTGTTAGAAGAAAAAAGAGATGAAAGTGGCGAAAGAGTAAAAGATAAAAACGGCAATCAAGAGTATAATCCTGCATTTTCTTATATTGACAATGATGATGCAATTAATACAATGTCAAGATTTGCAAATATCAATGTAAATGATGGAAATATAAGCCTAACAAATACTTATGCAGAAAATATCATAGCAAACGATAAAGCTACAAGTTCTAAAACAATTACTCTTAAAAATGCAGTTATAAATAAGCTTACACACGGAACAAATCTAAAAGACGCAGAGTTTAATGTAAATGCTAATAAAGCTTTATTTAGAGAAAGCGTTACAAACTACGGCTCAATCAATGCTGTTAGTTCATCATTTGATAAAGATGTTAAGGCTAGAAATCTAAGCTTAAGTGGTATCGTTGAAGATGTAGAAAGGCTAGATAAAGAAGCTAGAGTGTATCACGGAGAGATTAGCTATGACGCTAATATCGCAGCTTCAAATAATCTAAGCTTAACAGGTATAGAGAGTGCTTATAAATTAGATAAGAGTGCTAATACAACTCTTTTACAAGCAAAAGATATAAATATCAATAGTTCAGCTATCAAAGCTCAAGTTATAGGTAATGCTGATATTAGTGATGATTTAACTACTGGTGTATTGGCAAATCAAGTTAGTGCTGCGAATTTTTATAAAGACCCTATCTCAAAAGGTTCAAGCATTAATTTAAATAACGCTATTGTATTTGGCGATATGAAAGCTGATAAATTAAATGTGAATAATTCTAAGATTACAGGTAGAATTTTAGCAAATGATTTAAATGCAAGTAATAATACATTTATTATGGGTGGCACAAACAATACATTCTTAGGCACAATGATTGCAAGAAATAGCACAAGTGGTAAGGCAAATGAAATAGGATTACTTGGTTTAAGTGTAAATAATGGCAAAGCTGATGCAACTAATCTAGCAAATCTTCCACTAGCTTTATTAAAGATTGGAAATGGAAATGCAACAGCAGAAGACTTCGTTACAAAAATCGGAGTTTATGATGGTCTAAGTGTATATTCATTAGATAAGAAAAATATATTAAGCGGGACATTAAAGCAAGGAGATGAGGATTATATTTATTATTCAGTTGTAGCAAATCCTGTTAATGCGGCTGCAAGTAGGGCTGATGCTAGTAAGACAAGTGATAATTTTAGTGCTGATAGCAAAAGTGGTGCTGATAAGAGTATCTTAGATAATGCAAGCTCAAGCGTAGGTGCAATTGCTCAAAAAGCAAATGAAGTTGCAAAAGGAACTGCAAGTGATGAGGTAATGGCAAATGCTAATAAAGTTGCAAATGATACAAGCAAGATTGTAGCAAGTGAAACTAGCCTTGATAAAGCAATTGAAGAAGCACAAAAAGATATTAAAAACGCTGCAATTGAAGAAGCTATTAAAGTAGGGTCTAACATTAATGGTAATGAGATTGAACTTACTTTAAAAGGTGCTAATACTAAGGCTTTAACAGATGCAAAAAATATGCTAAATCAGACTTATTATTCTTATGTTAGTGAATGGAACAATCTAAACAAAAGAATGGGTGAACTAAGAAATAATGATGGCAAAAATGCTGGAATTTGGATTAGAAGTTTTGGTGGTGAAGTCAAGATTGATAGTGCTAAAATAAAATACTATGAAGTGCAATTTGGTGCAGATAAGCAAACTAGCACAAATTATGGCGAATTATATTCAGGTGTAATGGCAAATATAGGTCAAAGCACAAGTAATTCAAGTAATTCTAAGGTGAAAAATCACGGCATTGGTGCTTATGTTAGCTTAGTTGGTAATGATGGCTTATTTATTGATGCAACTGCAAGATATACTCATCATAAATCAACATTTAAAGATAATGTTTGGTTAGGCGATTTAAAAGATAGTGGAAGTGGATTTTTAGGTAGCGTTGAGGCTGGATATAGAATGGGAAGTGATTTTTATCTTGAGCCTAGTGCTGAATTAATCCTTGGCTATGTTCCTATGGCTAGTTTAAAGGGTAATGATAAAGTTACTTTAAAAAGCGAAGGTAAATTTATGGGAGCAGCAAAAGTTGCTTTAAGTGCTGGTGCAAATATTAATGATACTTTTGGTTTAAGAGCTAGTGTTGGCGGGGCGTTTGATTTAAATAATACTCCTACTATAACTTTAAGCGATGGCACAACTATAAGAGTTGAAAAAGGCTTTAAAGATAGTCGTGGATTTGCAAGTGTAGGAGCTAATTTTAACTTAGGTAAAAATACTAAGTTTAGTTTAGACGCTGAAAAATCATTTAGTGGAAAATATAATACAAACTACAATATAAACGGAACTTTAAGATATTCGTTTTAAAAAATAGCCCTAGAAATAGGGCTTATTTTGATAATTTATTTTCTATATATTCATCTACACTTTTTTTGAATTTTATTGGTTCACCAATAAAAGGAACAGGTGCAGAAGAACCAGCACCATTTATAAATATTGTGCCAAAATTAAAAATCCTACCAAGAATTCCTTGACCAACTCTGATACTTTCTATTTTTTCTAATCTTAGCTCTATTGTATCTCTTCTAATAAAGCCAAATTTAGCTATAACTTTTCTATTTGTTAAAGCAAGTTCTGTTGTTGTAATGATAACGAACATACGAAGTAAAAGAAAGATGATAAATATAGCAATAAAAGGATGAATAGCAATACTTAAAATTGCTAAAATTAAAATAGCAAATAAATCACCTATAAAAGCAAAAATACTAACTTTGGCTTTTAAAACAACGCTTTCATCTGCACCTAAAACTTGTTCTACATAAGACATAAAAACTCCTTTTAAAAAATTAAAAAAAGTATTATACCCCCCCCCATTTTTAATTCTAGCTTAAATGATAAATATATTTTGCGTTTAAATTTATAAAGAATTTGAATTAATAATTTTAATATTTTTAAAAGTTTTATAATAACTTGAATTTAGGTTTTTATAAGTATATTTTATTGTTGCTTTTAGTAATGTGTTTTTAAAATATTTGTAGTTATTATTGAGTTAGAAAATATTTATACAAAAATTAATTTGACTTATTAAAAAACTTGGGAAAATTGATTTATCTTAAGCGAAATTAAATGGCGCGGCGGACGGGGCTCGAACCCGCGACCTCCGGCGTGACAGGCCGATATTCTAACCAGCTGAACTACCGCCGCAACCGAATTTAATGAATGGTGGTCGCTATAAGACTCGAACTTATGACATCCACCTTGTAAGGGTGGCGCTCTACCAACTGAGCTAAGCGACCATGGCGACCCTTGAAAGATTTGAACTCTCGTTTCCAAACGGAGAGAATGGCGTCCTGAGCCACTAGACGAAAGGGTCTCAAACCTGGATCAAAAAAATGGTGTCCTGTGCTGGATTCGAACCAGCGGCCCCCTCATTAAAAGTGAGATGCTCTACCTGCTGAGCTAACAAGACTTAAAATAAAAATAAGTTTGGATTATACATTTTAAAACTTAAATTAAAATTAATATTAAAACAATTTATAATATTTATACTAAATCTCTTGAAAATAAAGAAGATTTGAATAATAAAGTTCATAAAAATATTGCAAAAATTTTAATTAATAAGTTAAATAAATATACTTTCAAGATTTTATAACAAAAATATACTTAATTAAATTCTTTTATAAATAGTAATATGATTTGAATTTTATAAATTCTTATAATCAATTCCATCAAAATAAGCTAAAGCACTACCCCAAGTAAATCCGCCGCCAAATGCGTCTAAAAGCATTAATTTGCCATTTGTTAAACGACCTTGTTCGTAAGCTTCATTGATAGCTATTGGAATTGACGCAGCTGAAGTATTACCAAATTTATCAACACATACAACACATTGCTCATCGCTTAAGCCAAGTTTTTCTTGAACATAAGAGATAATTCTAAGATTTGCTTGATGTGGTATAAATAAATCTATATCACTTGTTTTAAGTTTGTTTTTATCTAATAAATACGACACATCATCTGATAATGTTTTAACAGCTACCTTAAATACTTCATTGCCTTTCATTTCAAGTTTAATAGGCTCTAATTGTTTTGTTTGATTTGAACGCTTAGTGCATAATAAATCTTTAAATTCTCCATCGCTTCCTGTATGAATATCTATAATTCCTTTACCTTCACTTGCACTTACAACGCAAGCTCCAGCGCCATCTCCAAATAAAACACAAGTAGTTCTATCTGTATAATCAAGAACAGAAGATATTTTTTCAGCTCCTATTATTAATACATTTTTTTTAGCACCACTTTCAACCATAGAACGAGCAAGCTCAAGCATATAAATAAATCCCGAACAAGCAGCACTTATATCAAATGCACTTACACCTTTTAATCCAAGTTTATTTGCTACAACTACTGCAGTTGATGGCATAGTAAAATAATCAGGACTTAATGTAGCTACTATTATTAAATCTATCTCATTAGTTTGAATTTTAGCTCTTTGTATAGCTTTTATAGCTGCTTTATATGCTAAATCGCTAGTATTTTCAGTTTCACTAGCAATATATCTTTGCTTAATTCCTGTTCTTTTTAATATCCATTCATCACTTGTATCTAAAAAACTTTCAAAATCTTTATTTGTTAGTGTTTTTTCTGGTAAATACGAAGCAATACTTTTAATGCAAGCTTTTAATTTCATCTTCAATCACTTTATTTACATTTGAATTAGCAAATTTTAAAGCTTGAAAAATTGCATTTTTTATAGCTTCTTCATTGCTTTTTCCGTGGCTAATGATAGCACATCCATCAATTCCTAATAATGGAGCTCCACCATATTGGTCGTAGTCTAAATGCTGTTTTAAAGCATTAAATGCACCTTTGCTAAGCATATAACCAAGTTTTGACAATGATGATTTTTTAATCTCATTTTTTAACAACTTAGCAAAAATGCCTACAGCACCTTCTGCAGTTTTTAATAATATATTTCCAGTAAATCCATCGCAAACTACCACATCACATTCTCCAGCAAATATATGTCCGCCTTCAACATTGCCTATAAAATTGCTTAAATGTTCTCTTAATAATTTATGTGTGTCTTTTGTAAGTTTGTTTCCTTTGCAATCTTCTTCTCCGTTTGAAAGTAGTGCAATTTTAGGATTTTTTATATTCATTACTTCTTTTGCATAAGCTTCGCCCATTATTGCAAATTGTAATAAATTTTCTTCTTCGCAATCAACATTAGCACCTACATCTAATACCAAAACCCTGCCGTTAAAAGTAGGCATTAAAGTTGCGATAGCAGGTCTTAAAACACCTTTTACTCTACCTATTCTAAGGGTTGCAAGGCTCATTGTAGCACCACTATGCCCAGCCGAAACAACTGCATTTGCTTCGTGGTTTCTTACTAATTCAACTGCTTTATAAATACTGCTGTCTTTGCGTTTTAAAACATCTGTAGAATTTTCATCCATATCAAAAACATCGGTGGTATGAACAAATTCAACTCTATTTGATAATTCTGATGGAATTTGACTTTTTATTTTTTCTTCATCCCCAACTAGAATAACGCTAAAATTATCTTTTTCTTTTAACGCTTTTATAACTCCACTAATTATTGGGGGGAAAGAAAAATCTCCACCCATAGCATCAACAGCAACTTTTATCATAGGTATTAATATTCGCCAGTTGTTGGATTAATTCTATGAGGTAATTTCCAACTACCATCTTTATCTTTAATTGGTCTTACTAGCTCAATTTTGTAATGAGTGCGTCTTTTTGCTGCTCTTGTTTTACTAACTCTTCTCTTTGGAACTGCCATGTTATTCTCCTTATTTACATTTTTGACAATAAAAATAATCGCTTAAATATAAAGCTAATTCGCTTTTTAATACTTCAATTAAGTCTATTTCACCATCATAAAATTCCATAGTGTCGCTTAATTCGTTTTCTTCATCTTTAAATACACC
This sequence comes from Campylobacter sp. RM12651, assembly GCF_022369475.1. Lineage (NCBI taxonomy): Bacteria > Pseudomonadati > Campylobacterota > Epsilonproteobacteria > Campylobacterales > Campylobacteraceae > Campylobacter > Campylobacter sp. RM12651. The sequence continues at coordinate 1,776,890 of NZ_CP059600.1, read as the reverse complement.
ATCGCTCAAATCTAAATTAATTTTTTCATTAATTTCAATCTCAATTTCAGCAGCACAACTATCACAATAATGAATTACATTGCCTACTAAAATTGCGTCTAGCGTAACTATTTTATTATCTTTTCTCTTTAAAAAGCCTTCTAATATTAAATTATCAAAATCTAACTTAAAAGGGTATTTTACCGAATTAATTTTACTAAAAGCAATTTTCATTTTAATTTATTTCAAGTTTATTAAAGAAAAACTCTATTTCTATTTTAGCATTTTCTAAACTATCACTACCATGCACTGCGTTTGCGTCAATACTTTCAGCAAAATCAGCTCTTATTGTTCCCTTAGCTGCTTCTTTTGGATTAGTTGCTCCCATTAATTCACGATTTTTAGCAACTGCATTTTCGCCTTCTAACACAGATACTACAACAGGACCACTAGTCATAAATTCAACTAAATCTTTATAAAATGGTCTTTCTTTATGAACTGCGTAAAATTCTCCTGCTTGTTCTTTTGTTAAATAAAGCTTTTTAATAGCTGCAATTCTTAAGCCATTTGCTTCAAAACGACTTAAAATTTGACCTATAACACCTTTCTTAACAGCGTCAGGTTTAATGATTGATAAAGTTCTTTGCATTAAATCTCCTTAAAATAAAAGCTCATATTATACAAAAATAAATTAATTTAAGCTTTAAAAATTAAGTTCTTTTAATAAAGTTTTTGCATCTACTAATCCTATTATTTGTTTTAGCACTTCGCCTTTATCGTTTAAAACAAGTAAAACTGGTGGTCCAAAAACCTTATAAGTCTCTGCCATTTCTTGTTCAAATTGGTTTGGGTTAGTTAAATCTATTTTGATTAAATTGTAATTTTTCAACTCATTTATAACTTCTTTATCTTTAAAAGTAGTATTTTGCATAACTTTGCAGTTCTCACACCAGCTAGCTGTAAAATATACAATATTTTTTGAACTTAGATTTAATTTTTCTTTTGCTTGTGTGAATTCTAAATTCTGTTGAGAAATATTATTACTTGGATTAAAAGTTTTGTTTAATAATATAAAACTATAAGCTAATATTAAAACTAAAATAATTTTAAAAAATAAAAAGAATTTATTTTTAGTATTTTCAAATAAGCCAAAAAATACTACAAAACTAATACCAAGTAAGGCATATAAGACATTTGTAATATTCTCATTTATTATTCTTTCTAAGAAAAATATTGCTATTCCTAATAAAATAAATCCAAAAAATTTATTAACATATTGCATCCAAGAACCAGTTATAAATTTAAAACCAAAACCAATTGCTATTAGTGGAATTCCCATACCTATACTCATAAAAAATAATGAAAAAGCTCCAAGCAATACATCATTGCTATTTGCTACATAAATTAAAATTCCAGCAAGTGGTGCAGCTACACAAGGTCCTACTATTAAAGCACTTAAGACCCCCATTAAAAATACCCCGATAATTCCACTATATTTTGAGCTTTTTTTATTTACGCTATTTACAATGAAGTTAGGCATTTTTAGTTCAAATAAGCCAAACATTGATAATGATAAAATTACAAAAATTAAAGAAAATAGAATGATTACAATTGGATTTTGAAAAAATACTTGAACCCCACTTCCTACTAAAGCTGCTATTATTCCTGCTATTGTATAGCTAATAGCCATTCCTAATACATAAATAATGCTTGAAATTATTGGATTTTTACCACTACTTTTTGCCAAAATACTAGATATTATAGGTATCATTGGTAGGGTGCAAGGTGTTAAAGATAATAGTATTCCTGATACAAAAAAAGTTAAAATATTTATTAAAAATGAAGAATTTAAAAGCTTGCTTTCATATTCGTTTTGTGTAGATTGTTTTTCTTTTTTTAGTTTTAAAGCTTCTTTGTTATCGTATTCTAAAACCAATTTATCATTTTGATAATTAAAAGACGCTACAAGTGGTTGATAACATAATCCTTCAGTAGAACAACCTAAATAAAAAATTTTAATATTGTCATTATTTTTTAATGTAAAATTTGGGAAATCAAATTCTAAAGTATTGTAAAAGACTTCAACATTATCCTTTAATACCGCATTGCTTAAGTCAAATTTATTTGTGATATTTTCGTTGTTTAATAAGACTTTTATTTCGTTTTTATATAAATAAATATCAGGATTTAGATTAAGTTTTATAAAATTTGCTTGAGAGTTATTTTCAAGTTGGAATTTAAATGCTTCATTTGGTGGTAGTGGATTTGCAATTGCTAATACGCAAAATATTAAAATATTTATAATAAATTTCATTGTTTTTTCCTTGTTTTTTTATATTGTATAAGAGTAAAACATATGATTGTAAAAATAATAAATAATGTGCTAAAAATAATTAGTATTTTTTCTTTATCGTTATAACTTGCCTTTATTTTTTTAAAGTTTTTAATTTTATCTAAATCAATAGTGCAACCATAATATACATTTAAATTTTTATCTTTTTTGATATAAGTTATTATATGTCTTATTGAGTAGTTAGTCCAAAAAATATTAGCTTTTGTATATCCTTCATCTTTTATTTTTGCTAGCAGTTCTTTTATATAAAATTTATTATTTGTGTCTTTTTCTAAAAAAATATTTTGATGCTCATAGTCCTTAGAATAATGAGCTATATAAAATCCTAACTCATTAAAAGCATAGGCTTTTTCTTGATAATTATCAAAATTAATCGTATTAATTTCTTTTTTGATTAGATTAATTTTTTCTTTATAATTTAAAGAATTTGGAAGATTTTTTGCATAATTATCTATTTTATCTACTATTGCTTTTGCTTGTTTTGCGATGATATTTTTAGTGCCTTCATTGTCTTTTAGTTGATAGTTTTTATCAAGTGTAATATAAACATCTATGCTATTTAATATTACGCTAATACAGGCTAATAATGAAAATAATATAATAGTTTTTTTACCCATCAATACTTACCCTATTTAAAATTGCACTACTTAAAGAGTGAATATCAATATCTTGAATTTTAATACCATTTGGAACGCCTTGAGCGATTTTGCTTACTTTTACATTGTAGTGTTTAAAATAATCTTCTAAATAAAAGCACACCGTATCCGTGCTAACGCTTGGTGTGTAGGCTAAAACTAGTTCTATTGTATTGTATTTGCAAATCATTTTTTCTAATTTTTTTAAATAGTATTCATTGGTTTTTGAAAGTATAAAATATCTACCTTCATATACTTTACATTCATCTATAAAAAATACATCTTTTGGGCTTTCTACTAAGCAAATTGTATTATCTAATTCATCATTTATGCAATAATCACAAAGTTCATTTTCACTTAAGCAACCACAAATAGAACATTCTTTTATATTTTTTTTAGCATTCTCTAAAGAATTCATTAGTTCTTCTAATAAATTTTTATTTTCATAACACAAATAATAAGCCATTTTTAAAGAAGTTTTTTTGCCAATTCCTTGAATTTTTCCTATGCTTTTGCATAAATTATCAAAATGTATCACAATATAATCCTAAAGTTATGATAGCCATCATCGTAAAAATATTTAAGCTCAAATCCTTGAGTATCACAAATATATTTTATTAAATAAAGTCCTAATCCAAATCCACTTTGCTCTGCATTACCCCTTGCAAATGGTTTAAAATACTCTTCTGTATTAAAGTCTTTTTCTTCTCCTATGTTTTTTACATTAATATAGTCTTTTTGAAATTCAATTATACACTTATGGTTGCTTGAGTATTTAATAGCATTATCTAATAGATTTTTAATTAATATTATAAACAAAGCTCCATCTACTATTATTGTTCTATCTTCGTTCATTTTTACATCAATAATTTGTAAATTATCTAAATATAAAGCACTGATTGATTGCTCTAATAAATATGAATACGAATATTCTTTTAAGACTACTTCATGGTTTTTAGATAATATTTCTTCTACTTGCTTAAATTCATTTACTAAAGCATTCATACCTTTAAATACACTTATTAAGATTTTTTTATTTTTTTCGCTTTCTGGCATAGTTGCTGCAAACATTCCTTTAGCAATAGGTGTTTTTAACTCGTGCATAATTGCTCTTAAAAAAAATCTTCTTGCCAATACCAATTCATTATTTTTTTTAGTAGCTTTATTAAATTCTTTAGTTAATAATCCTATTTCATCATTTTTATAATAAGAAAAATTGCTATTTTTTCCGTTTGATAAATCTCTAATATGTCTTGTAAGACCTTTTAATGGTTGAATTAAATTATAACAATATATTAAAGAAGCGAAAAACATCATAATAATTAATGATATTAATAATTTAATTAAACCATCATTTATATTATTATTGTGGGTGTTTTCATAAACTTTTAATGAATTATTTTTTTGATTTATGAGTTTTAAATAATATTTGTCTTTATAAACAATTCCTTGAATTAGTCCAAAATTAGTTTTATGGTCTATTGGCTTATCATTGCTTGTGCAAAGCTCACGCATAAAACGCTTGTCTGTGATTTCTTGAAAATCAATATCTTGTAAGTATTTATCAATTTCTACACCAGCACCACTAGCATACAATTTATTAATAGCTAATATTGCAAAATAAAGCCTACTTATACTTTCAGCTCTTAAAGCCTTATTGGAGTATTGAGTTATTTGTATAATAGCTGTAATAGTAAGTATAATGCTAATAGCAAAAACTGCTATTAGCTTACTAAGAATAGAGTGTAACAGCATTAGCCAAGAAGCTTATAACCAATACCACGAACAGAGAATATATGTTTAGGGTCTTTTGAACTATCGCCTATCTTACTTCTTAATCTTCCTATAATTACATCTAAGCTTTTGCTATCTTTTTCTCTTAATGACCTACAGCTATTAGCTAGCTCATCTCTTGATACTGAATAGCTATGTCTTTTCACTAGATAACTTAATATATCATATTCAGCCGGTGTTAAGCTTAGTGGTTTTTTATCATAGTAAATTTCATGTTTTTCATGCTCAACTTTGAATAATGTGCTTACTTCTTCTTCAGGTGGTAGTAAGCTTTTTTTGTATCTTCTAACAAGTGATGATACCCTTGCTTGCAATTCAGTTGGCTCATAAGGTTTTGGTAAATAATCATCAGCCCCTAATCCAAGTCCTAAAACCTTATCACTTGTATCCCCTCTAGCACTTGAAATGATAATAGGAATATCATACTTCTTGCGAATTTCCTTGCATACTTCTAATCCATCCATTCCAGGTAGAGTTAAGTCTAAAATTAGACAATCATAATTACTAAAGTTAGCAGTTAAACCTTCAGCAGGAGTGCTGTAATTTGTAACTTTTATGTTAAACCTTGCTAAAAACTCTGTAATCAACTCAGCGAATTCCACTTCGTCTTCAATCATAATTACATTAATCATTTTTTCACCTTTATTTATTAAAGTCTTTCCATTCTAACAATAATTAATTTATAAATGATAAATTGCAAAAGGAAAAAGATGCGTGACTTTTATGAAATTCTAGGAGTTAGTAAAAATGCTAGTTCTGAAGAAATTAAAAAAGCTTATAGAAAATTGGCATTGAAATATCATCCTGATAGAAATCAAGGCGATAAAGATGCTGAAGAAAAGTTTAAAGAAATCAATGTAGCTTATGAAACCTTAAGTGATGACACTAAAAGAGCTAGATATGATAGATACGGCGAAGCTGGTCTTAATGGTGGTTCAGGTGCTGGTGGCTTTGGATTTGAAGGATTTTCAAATTTTAGTGATATTTTTAGTGATATTTTTGGTGGCTTTGGCGATAGTGATGATGAAGAAATTGATGAAGATTTATTTATTACTCTTGAATTAGGTTTTAAAGAAGCTATTTTTGGTTGTAAAAAGAAAGTTAATTATTCTTATAAAGCAAATTGTATTAAGTGTGATGGAACAGGCTCGGCAAGTAAAACTACAACTACTTGCTCAAGATGTAATGGCAAGGGCAAAATAGCTATTAGAAAAGGCTTTTTCCAAATGGTTAGCACTTGTGATGTGTGTGGCGGTAAAGGTAAAGTAGTAAAAGATAAATGTTCATCTTGTCAAGGTAGTGGAAAAGAAAATAAAAAAGAAGAATTAGAAGTAACTATTCCTGAAGGAGTTGATAACGGAGTAACTTTAAAATGCTCTAATAAAGGAAATGAGATTAACTCTAATGAGCGTTCTGATTTGTATATAAAACTTCGTGTAGCAAGAGATGATAGGTTTGTTAGAAAAGGTGATGATATTTATATAGATGTTCCAATCTTATTTACCCAAGCAGCATTAGGTTCTACCATCATTGTGCCTACTATTAGAGGAGAAGCTAGTATTCAAATTCCATTTGGCTTAAGCGATAAACAACTTGTAAAAATTAGTGGCGAAGGTGTTAAAAACCATCATACAAGAAGAACAGGGGATCAATTTGTCCAACTTAGTATTATGTATCCAAAACATATAAATGCAGAACAAAAAGAATTATTAGAAAAATTAAATGAGAGTTTTGGTATCAAAAATGATGCTAAAGAGCAACAACACGGGATATTTGATACTATTAAATCTTGGTTTAAATAATTTTTATTTTAATTCAAATTCTTTTTTAGAATTTGGATTAAAAATATTTTTATTAAAGTGAGCTTAAAATACTTTCATATGCGTTTTGCAAATCTTCTTCGCTTTTTATATTAAAAACTTTTGCATTAAATTTTTTATTAAAAGTTCTTTGTCTTTTTGCTAGTTGTCTTGTATGAATTGTGATTAAATCTTCTAATTCATCTTTAGATATTTTTTGATTAAAACAATCAATTATTTCTTTAGCTCCAATAGAGTTTAATGCTTTTGTATCGCCATAAATCTTATATAAATTTATAACTTCATCATAAGCATTTAAGCTAAGCATTTGTTTGGTCCTTAGCCTAATTCTTTCGTTTAAAATATCTTTATCCCATAAAATATCGTATATTTTAAGCTCTTTAATAAGTGCTTCTTGAGTATTTGCTTTTAGCCAAAGGCTAGGAATTTCATTTGTGCTTTTATAAATGCTATACCATTTATTTAGCCTATAAGTATCATTTGCTGATATGTTTGAGTTTTTATCAATTTTTAGCATTAGATTATAGATTTCATCAAGGCTTAAATTATGATTAATATCATTAATTTTAGGGCTTAATCCATCAAGCATTGCTTTTAGATAAAATCCACTTCCACCTGTTATAATTAGATTTTTTTCATTATTTTTTGCAAATTCTAAAGCCTTTTTGTATTCATCAAAATAAAGCCCTACATTATAATTTTCATTTACGCTAATTAGATTTATTCCAAAGTATTTAATCTCTTCTAGCATTTGATTATCTGGCTTGGCATTTATAATATTTAATTCTTTATAAAGACATAAACTATCAAGGCTTAAAATTATAGAATTTGAAGCTTTAGCAAGTTTATGAGCTAAGTTTGTTTTGCCACTTGCAGTTGTTCCTATGAGAGCAATTTTTTTCATCTTTATCCTTAAATCTTAATTAAAATATTATAAACTAGATTAAAAACGGAAGAGTTATGAATAAATTAAAAAACATTTTAGAATTAATCGTATTTAAGCATAGTATTTTTGCTTTACCTTTCTTAATTATTTCAATGCTTGCTGCTATAAAATTATATGAATTAAGCCTATCATCAATTTGGCTTAATTTTATCTTAGCTATTTTTTGTGCTGTTTGTGCTAGAAATTACGCAATGGCACTTAATAGATTACTTGATGCTGATATTGATATATTAAACGAAAGGACAAAAAATCGTCCTAGTGTAGATGGTAGAGTAGGGCGTGGGAATTTGCTTTTATTTATAATCGCAAATGCTGTAATTTTCGTGCTTTTAGCGTATTTTATAAATACTACTTGCTTTTATCTTAGCTTTTTTGCCTTAGCTTTACTTGGTTCTTATTCTTTATTTAAGAGATTTTCTTATTTAGCTCATATTATTTTAGGCTTATCTTTAGGATTTGCTTGTGTAGCAGGTGAAATTGTGCTTACAAATTCTATTAGTGCTTATTCTATTGCTTTATGTTTTGCGGTTTGTTTTTGGACTGCTGGGTTTGATTGCTTGTATGCTTTGCAAGATTTAGAATTTGATAAAGCAAATAATTTATTTTCTATACCATCTTGTTTTGGTAAAACGGCTACTTTATTTATAGCTGCGATTTTTCATTTGATTGCATTTTTGTTTTGGTTTGTTTTTTTAGTTAGTGTAAATGCTAGATTTTATGGATTTTTAGGATTGATAATCGTAGGAATTTTATTAATAATAGAGCATTTTATAGTGAGAAAAAATACAGAAAAAATAGAAAGAGCTTTTTTTGATATAAACGCTATTGTTAGCATAGTGTTTTTGATATTTTTTATAATAGATTTAAAGGTTGGCTAATGATTATGTATGAAGCAAGATTTAGGATTGATTATCAAGAATGTGAAGAATTAGAAGATAGATTTTTACAAGAATATAATGCTATTAATTATCATAAATCTTTACAAGATTATAGGCACAGAGCTAGTAAAATGGATATGTATCCTGAAGATAAATTGTTTTTTGAAATGCTTTGTGATATTAAAAAAGATTTATTAGAAATTAAAAATCTTAAAAAAGATGAATTTATAAAATTAGATAATAGCACTTATTCAAATTCAATAAATTATGAATATATTCGTGTTGAAGATAGTTTAAAACCTAATCAAACATATTACGCAAGGCTTGTTTTAGTTGATAGAACTATATCTTGTTTTGTTAGTGCAATTGATGAGCATACTTTTAAAATCACTCAAATTAAAAGATATGATACAGAAGGGCTTAATTTATTTGTAGCTGATATTCAAAGGAATTTAATTAATATTAAAAAGGAAAAAAATGGGGATTGATTTATTAATTTATATTGTATTTATAATTTTTATAGTTTTATTATTTGTTTATGTAAGACTTAGTTTTAGAGATTTAAATGATAAATTAGATGGGGTTTTAAAGGCTATTGATGAGAATTATAAATCTATTCATAGACTTGAAAAAGATGTAGAAAAATTAAAACTAGCAGAGATAAATAACGCTAAACAAAATGATTTTAATGATAATATTATGCAAAATTGTGAGTTTTTAATACATTCAATTATTGATGAAAGAATTAATGAGCTAAATAGTGATTTAGGTATTATTCAAGAAAGTATTCAAGAAGTTACAAAAAACCAAGATAGTAGAATTGCAAATTTAGAACTTGCAAACGAGCCAATCACTAGGCTAAGTCCTAATGAAGACGCTGAAAGAATGCAGATTTTAAAACTTTTTGGAGATGGTAAAAGCGTAGAAGAAATAGCATTACTTCTAAACAAAAGCCCACAAGCAATTAATATTATTTTAAAAAGCTTATAAGGACTAAAAATGTTAATTGATTCGTATGGAAGAAGGATAAATTATTTAAGAATTTCACTTACTCAAAGATGTAATTTCCGTTGTCTTTATTGTATGCCAAAAGTTCCTTTTAATTGGGTTCCTAAAGAAAATTTATTAAGCTATGAAGAATTATTTTTATTTGCAAAATTATGTATGGATAAGGGTGTAGATAAAATCCGTTTAACTGGTGGAGAACCACTTGTAAGAGCTGATTTAGATAAATTCATAAAAATGCTAATTGATTATAAGAGCGATTTGGATTTAGCACTTACAACTAATGGATTTTTATTAAAAGAACAAGCGGCAAAATTAAAAGCAGCAGGACTTGTAAGAATAAATGTATCTCTTGATACTTTAGTGCCACAAAGAGCAAAATTAATCTCTCAAAAAGATATTTTAAAAGAAGTTTTAGAAGGTATAGAAGAAGCCTTAAAAGTAGGGTTAAAAGTAAAGATTAATTGCGTTCCTTTAAAGGGTATTAATGAAGATGAATTAATTGATTTGATTATGTTTTGCAAAGAAAAAAATATTCAAATAAGATTTATTGAATTTATGGAAAACGAACACGCTTATGGGCAATTATGTGGATTAAGAGAAGCTGAAATACTAGATAAAATCAAGCAAAGATTTAGCATAAATGCACTTGAGAAAGAGCCAAATTCTCCTGCTAGTTTATATAAAATTGATGAGTTAGATTATGTGTTTGGTGTGATTAATCCACACAAGCACGATTTTTGTGATAGCTGCAATCGTTTAAGACTTAGTGCGGAAGGATTTTTGATACCTTGCCTTTATTTTGATGAAGCTATGAGTATTAAAAAGGCTTTAAGAAATAAAGATATTAATAAGGCTTTAGAGATTTTAAATACGGTTTTAGAAAACAAACCTGAGAAAAATAAATGGAGCGAAGAAGATAATAAAAGCTCTGCTAGGTCATTTTCACAAACGGGTGGATGATGAAATTAGTTGAAGAATTTTTAAGTATTCAAGGTGAAGGGATATTTGCAGGAAGACTTGCTTATTTTATCCGTTTTGCAGGGTGCAATTTCTCTTGCTATGGATTTGGAGTTGTTAAGAGCAAAAATAATAAAACATTAATTGGTTGCGATACTTTAAGAGCTGTTTATACTAATGAATTTAGTGATGAGTATAAAGAATTTAAAATAGAAAATATAATCAATAAATTAAACTCATTTAGCTATAAACCTATGATAGTAATTACTGGTGGAGAGCCTTTAATTCATCAAGAAAATCCTAAATTTATAGAGCTTTTAGAATATTTGGTAAAAAATGAATATTTAGTGCAGTTTGAGACTAATGCTAGTATTTGTTTAAAAGAATACGATTTTTATAAAAATTGTTATTTTGCAATGGGAGTAAAACTTGCAAATAGCAAAATGCCAAAGGAAAAAAGAATAAATTATGAAGCAATTAATTCAATTTTAAAGCAATCAAAACAAGCATTTTTTAAAATCGTTTTAGATAAAGCGGATTTAGAAGATAATCAAGAATTATTTGAATTAAGAAATGCTTATAAAGACGCTAATTTTTATCTAATGCCAAAGGGTGCTACTAATGATGAATTAAGAGCGAATGCTAAGAGCGTTTTAGAATTTGCTATTAAAAATGGCTTTAATTATACAGATAGGATACATATTAGAATTTATGATGATTTGGAGGGTGTATGAGAATAGGTAAATTATTTGAGTTTGAAAATGCTCATATAGTTAGGTTTTGTAGTTCAAAAAGATGTAAAACTAGCATTCACGGACATTCTTATAAATTAGAATTAATTTTATATGCAAATACTCTTGATAAAGCGGGAATGGTTTATGATTTCGGGCTTTTAAAAGGAAATATTAAGCAAATAATAGATGCGTTTGACCATAGCACTTGTGTTTATAAATACGATGATTTAGAGTATGTAAATGATATTAAAAAGCATTCAGCTAGGTGGGTTGAGCTACCTTGTAATATCAGTGCAGAAAATCTTAGCATAGTGTTTTTTATATTAATTTCTAAGATTTTACAAAATTCAAAAATGCACAATGATGAGAATGTAAGAGTAGATAAAATCAGGCTAAATGAGACTAGAACAGGCTGGGCTGAATGTGAATATGATGATGCTTTTTATAATGATGAGCCTAGAATTAATTTAAATGAAATAACTTTTTCTAAGGCAATTTTAGAAGATTTTAGTGATACAAATTTATTTGAAAAAATTAAAAATAATGAGATTTTTATAAATCCAAAGGAAGTTTAATGAGTATTATTGGCATTCATATGTTTTTTGTGTATTGCTTGGTAGCTTTAGAATTTTCTTATTTGTTTATTTCTCAATGTTGTAAGGATATTAATAAATTTATTTCAAGAATTTCAATTATTAGTCCAATACAAATTATAGCCTTAGTTTTGGTGTTATTAAGTGGTATGTTTATTGAAGCTACTAAGGCATTTTTTAATTTTAAGATTTTTTTATTTTTAAGTTGGATTTTGATTTTTTATCTTAGCATTAGGCAATTTATCATATTTAATAAGATGAAAAAGGCGAAAAAAGAATTTAATTTTAAATTATTCAGTATTGCTTTTGAGATTTTAAAAATATTTTTAATCATATTTGCCGGTGTTACAAATTCTTTATTATTTTAATCGGAGTTTTTAATGAGTGATTTTATAAGTGTGCATTTGTTTTTTGTATATATTTTAATAATTTTAGAACTTTTATATTTTGTTTTTTCACAATATTTAAAGGACATTCATAAATATATTTTTAGAATTAGAGTGCTTTTGCCTGCTTATTATACGATAATTGTTTGTGTTTTTTTTACAGGCATTATTATTGAAGCTATGAAGGGCTTTAATGATTTTAGATTTTTAATGCTATTTGCTGTTATTTTAATTTTAGGAATTTCTATATTTCAATTTATTAAATTTAAAAAATATAGAAAAAGCAAAGAATATTTAAAATTTAAAAAATTAAGTTTATTTTTAGAGCTTATAAAATTATTTGCTATTTTAATTGCAGGATTTAACAATGTTTTATTATTTTAATGATTTAGCAGGTAGTGAAGAAATTGTTTTAGATAGTGAATTAGTATCTCATTTTAAAGCTAGGCGAGAACAAATAGGAAATATAGTAAATATAAGTAGATTAGATGGGTTTTTATACAAATATGAAATAATATTTATGCAAAGAAATAAAATCATTTTAAAAATGCTAGAACAATGTGAATTTAAAGCAAATAAAAGTGGTGTAAAAATTGCACTTGCTATGATAGAAATTGATAGTATTTTTGAAATTGCACCTTATTTAAATGAATTAGGATTAGAAGAATTATTTTTAGTTTATACAGATTTTTCTCAAAAATCTTATAAATTTGATGATAAAAAACTAGCTAAACTTGAAAAGATTTTGCATAATTCAAGCTCACAATGTGCTAGGGCTGATATTTTAAAAATCACAATTTTAAATAATTTAGCCGAACTTAAAAAACTTTATAATGATTTTGTTTTAATTGATTTTAATAAAAATGATTTATGCGAGTTTAATAAAGATTGTTTATATGTAATTGGCCCTGAAGGTGGTTTTAGTGAAAAAGAAAGGAATTTATTTAAAACTCAAGGTCTAAAAATTACAAATATTTTAAAAGCAAAAACGGCTATTATAAGCATAAGTTCAAAAATTTTAATGTAGATTTAATGTAATTTAAGATACAATCACAGCTTTATTTATGCCAAAAAGGAAAATATTATGAAAAAAGACATTCATCCAGATTATAAAAAATGCACTGTAACTTGTGCTTGCGGAAATACTTTTGTAACTAAATCAAATAAAGAAGAATTAAGAGTAGATATATGCTCAAGTTGTCATCCATTTTTCACAGGAAGTGAAAAAATCGTAGATGCTGCAGGTAGAGTTGAGAAGTTTAAGAAAAAATATTCAATGCAATAATGCTTTATTTCGTTCCTACACCAATAGGAAATCTAGGCGATATTTCATATCGTGCTTTAGAAGTCTTACAAGTTTGCGAGTTAATTTTTTGTGAAGATGTGCGAGTTTGTAAGGCTTTACTTAATTTATTAAGTAGTAAATATAATATAGAATTTAACATAAATAATTTCATATCGCTACATTCACACAATGAAAAAGATTTTGATTTTTCTAAAATTGATTTTTCTAAAAATATAGCTTATTTGAGTGATGCAGGTATGCCTTGCATAAGTGATCCTGGAATTTCACTAGTAAAATATGCTCAAGAAAATGATATAAAATATAGTGTTTTGCCTGGTGCAAATGCTGCTATTACTGCACTTGTTGCAAGTGGGTTTTCTGATAAGGAATTTATATTTTTAGGATTTTTAAATATCAAAAAAAATCGTCAAGCTCAAATAGAAAATGCTCTAAATCAAAGCTATCCAACTATTATATATGAAGCTCCTACAAGGATTTTGGATTTAGTATTAGATATTGCAAAAATTGATGAAGATAAAGAATTATTTTTAATTAAAGAAATATCAAAAATGTATGAAAAAACCTATAAAGATACTGCTAAAAATCTAGCAAATATTTTAAAAAATGAGAATTTAAAAGGCGAATGGGTAGTGATTATAAATAATGAAAATTCTATTTCAAATTCTAATATAAATTCTCAAGATATTTTAAATCTTAATATAAGTTTAAAAGATAAAGCGAAATTATTGAGTAAATTAAATGGGCTTAGCCCAAAACAAAATTATGAAAATTTATTAAAGAGTGAAAAATGATAATTTACGGCAAACAAGTGCTAATGCACTATATTACAAAACATCCTGAAAAAATAGAAGAAATATATTTAGCAAAAGATTTAGATAAAGATAGCTTTAGACAAATTACAAAATTAGGCAAAAAAATCCATAAGTTAGATTTTATTAAAGCTCAAGCAATGGCAAAGGGTGGAAATCATCAAGGCTATTTAGCAAAAGTTAGCGAATATGAATTAGCAAATATAAATGAGTTTAAAAAATTTGAAAAAATTGTTTTATTGCACGAATTAAGCGATGTTGGAAATATAGGCTCAATTGCTAGAAGTGCTTATGCTTTAGGGTTTGATGGGATTATTCATTCAGGAAATAATATTAATATAGAAGCAGTTATGCGTTCTAGTGCTGGTGCTTTACTTGAATTAAATTTAGCATTTACTAAGGATATTTTAAGCTTGGTTAATGAATTTAAGCAAGTTGGTTTTAGCTTTTATGCTGCAAATAATTCAGAAAATGCTAAAGAGCATAATAAAATAAAATATGCTACAAAATCGGTTTTAGTTATGGGTAGCGAAGGTAATGGACTTAGTTCTAAGATTATTAAATCTTGTAATGAAGAAGTAAAAATTACTATGAAAAATAATTTTGATAGCCTAAATGTTAGTAATGCTTTTGCTATTTTAGGCGATAGGATGATAAATGAATGAAGTAGATTATTTAAAAAGTTTTTCTGTTAAAGAAATAGCTTTAAAAACTCACTTAGATGAAGCTAGAATTAAAGCAATAATTAATAAAGATTATGAGAATTTAAGTAGTGTTAATATTGCAATGAATATAAAGATTTTAGAGCGTGAATATAATATTGATTTTAGCGAATGGTTAAATGAATATAATGAATATAAAAACAATCATTTTAAGGACAAAAAAAATTCTTTAAAAGTAAAACCTAAAGTAATGGGTTATAACTCTGATAAGGAATCAAATAGTAATTTAGCTTATTTTATATATCTTAGTTTAGCTACTATTATTGTAATAGCTGGGGTTTTTTATTATTTTAATTATTATGATGAAAATTCTCAAGAAGTAGTAGAAAATACCACAACTCAAGAAAAACCAATAGAAGAATTGCAAGTAAATCAGCAAGAAAATTCTACACAAACCAAAACTCAAATAGAACCTATTAAAGAAGTAAAAGAAGAAATAAAACCAGCTACTCCTTTAGTAGAGAAAAAGCCTGAAGAAGTAAAAGAAGATAAAAAGCCTGAAAATTTAGAAGAGAGTAAAATCAATACAAAAGAAGAAACAATTCAAATTCCAGCACAAGTAGAGCTTATTCCTGAAATAAAACCACAAGAGATTAAAACTCAAGAAGTTAAAGTTCAAGAAGTAAAATCTAATGAAATTAAAGAAGAAAAAGCAGAGATTATAGAGCCTAAAGCAGAGATTAAAAAAGATAATAAATTATTATTAAGTCCAAATTCTAAGGTTTGGGTTAGTGTTAAGAATTTAAAAACAAAAGAAACTAAAAATTATATGTTGATAAAAAGCACTAGTTTTACTCAAGACTCTTTAATTTTTGTTGGTAATAACTTATTCACTCTTGAGTTAGATGGTTCTAAGATAGAATTACCTAGCACAAATGATGCTAGATATATTTTATTTAAAGATGGAAAAGTTACTTTTTTAAGTCAAAAAGAATATACAAAATTAGATAAGGCAAAATAATGAAAAAATTAATATGTTTATTTGTATTAGCTAGTTTTTCTTATGCTACTTCTTCTTATGAAATAGCTTCAAAATTAGTAAATGACGATAGCAAAGATGCAAAGCTTAGATTATTATTTCCTAGTGGGTCTTATATGCAAGGAAATATGCCAAATATTAAAGCAATTACTCAAGTTTTAAAAATGAATTCTTTATTAACTTATGCTTATTCAAACGCTACAAATATGCAAATTAAATTTAGTGCAAAGGCAAAAGCAGGGATATTTTTAAAGGCTATTACAAAAGCTTATGAGCAAATAGGAATTAATTATTATTTAGTTAGTGAATATGTAAAAAATAATGATGAAATTAGTGTTGCTTTTACGATTAATTCAAAATTTAGTATAGACCCAGGTGCTTTATACGAAGCTTTAAAAAAGACAGGGGTATATATAATAGATGCTAGAAGAAATCAGAATGAATTTAGTTACGAACTTGATTTTAGTAGAGCAAATATACAAGCTGATTTTGAATTAAATAAAGGCGATTTATTAGAGCTTACTAAACCACTTGATGCGTATTTTATAAAAGTGAATAATATTTCTAAGCTCGTAATTGATAGAAATTTAAATAATATTTGGTATCCAAAGATTGAATTTTTGGATAAGAATTTAAATCTTATTTCAACTTATAAAAGTGAAAATAATTTTAAAGAATTAAATGTAGCAGTTCCTAAAATGTGTGCTTATATGATAGTAGGAGATGCTTTTACGCTAGAAAATATTAGATTAGGATTAAATATAAAGGGAATGTAATGAAAATAGCTTTATTAGGGTATGGAACGGTTGCTAGTGGTGTAGCAAAATTAATCAAAACAAATTCTGAATTAATTCAAAAAAGACTAGGCAAAAAATTAGAAATTTCTTTAGTTTATACAAGAGAGCATAAGGCAAATTGTCCTTATACTCAAACAAGTAATTTTGAAGATATTTTAAATAGCGATTGTGATGTAGTTTGTGAATTAATGGGCGGGACTACATTTGCTTATGAGTGCATTAAAAAAGCTCTTGAAAAAGGAAAACATGTAATAACAGCTAATAAAGCTTTACTTGCTTATTATCGTTATGATATTGAAAATATGCTAAAGCCTAATCAATATTTTGGCTATGAAGCAAGTGTTGCTGGCGGTGTGCCTATTATTAAAATTATCAAAGAAGGTTTAAGTGCGAATAAATTTAATTGTATTAAAGGTATATTAAATGGCACTTCAAATTACATTCTTACAAAAATGCAAAATGAAGGCTTAAGTTATGAAATAGCTTTAAAACAAGCTCAAGAATTAGGCTATGCAGAGGCTGATCCTACATTAGATATTAACGGAATGGACGCAGCACATAAACTAACCATTTTAGCAAGTCTTGCTTATGGAGTTAATATAAAACCTGAAGATATTTTGGTTCAAGGAATTGATAAGATTAGCAATGATGATTTTTATTTTGCTAAAGAATTTGAATTTGGAATTAAACTTTTAGCAATTGCAAAACAAAATAATGATAAGGTAGAAATTAGAGTTCATCCAACATTAATAGATAAAAATCATATCTTAGCTAGTGTAAATAATTCTATGAATGCTATTTTACTTAACGATAATGCTTTAGGAGAGAGTTTGTATTATGGAGCAGGTGCAGGAAGTCTTGAGACTGCTAGTGCTGTTTTAAGCGATTTAATGCAAATAGCTGATAATAAAACTCGTAAAATGCTAGGATATAATGAATTACCAGTGGTATCTTTAGTATCAACTTGCGATATAACTTCTAAATATTATTTAAGATTAAGTGTAGATGATAAGATAGGTGTTTTAAATAAAATTACAAGTTTAATGAGTAATAATGAAATTAGCATAGATAGTCTAATGCAACGCCCATCAAAAAATCAATCAAGGACAATTTTTATTACAACTCATCTTGCAAATGAAGCAAAAATCAATAAATTATTGCAAGAATTACAAGTTCAAGAATTTGTAAAAGATGAAATTAATTTAATAAGAATAGAAGAATAGTAATTCATTTAATAATTTGGAATATTATTTATAAAAGATAATTTTTATCCCATTTTAAAAATGGATAAAAAAGCTTTAGGAAAAGGAAAGGTTATGAAAGAAATTTATTTAGACAATAACGCTACTACTATGATAGACCCAAGCGTTTTTGAATTAATGAAGCCGTATTTAGAAAATATATATGGTAATCCAAATTCACTTCATCGCTATGGTCAAGCTACTCATAAAGCATTAAATGATGCTTTAAATAAATTATATAGCGGATTAGGAGCGAGTGATTTAGATGATGTGATTATTACATCTTGTGCTACTGAAAGCATAAACTGGGTTTTAAAAGGAATTTATTTTGATGAGATTTTAAATAAAGATAAAAACGAAATCATTATAAGTGGAGTTGAACACCCAGCAGTTGGTGCAGCCTGTGCTTTTTTAGAAGCTAGATTAGGTGTTAAGGTTAAAACTTTACCTGTAAATAGTGAAGGCACTTGCAATGTTGATGATTTAAAAGCAATGATAAGCGATAAAACAGCACTTGTGAATGTTATGTGGGCAAATAATGAAACAGGAATGATTTTCCCTATTAAAGAATTAGCTCAAGTTGCACACGAGCATGGAGCTTTATTTCACACTGATGCAACCCAAGCAGTGGGTAAAATAAAAGTTGATTTTAGAAGTGCAGGAGTTGATTTTGCGTCATTTTCAGCACACAAATTCCACGGGCCAAAAGGCGTTGGTGGTCTTTATATAAAACAAGGTTTAAAACTTACTTCATTACTTCACGGCGGAGAGCATATGGGTGGTCGTAGAAGTGGGACATTAAATGTAGCTGGAATAGTTGGAATGGCAGAAGCGTTAAGACTTGCTAATTTAATGCTTGACTACGAAAACTCTCATATAAGAAGATTAAGAGATAAATTAGAAGATGAGATTTTAACAATTCCTGATGTTAGTGTAGTAGGAAGTAGGGCAAATAGAGTTCCTAATACTATTTTAGCAAGTATTAAGGGTGTTGAAGGTGAAGCGATGCTATGGGATTTAAATAAGGCTGGAATTGCAGCAAGTACAGGAAGTGCTTGTGCTTCTGAAACTCTTGAGAGTAATCCTATTATGGAAGCAATAGGAGCTGAAGCTGATTTAGCTCATACGGCTTTAAGATTAAGCCTTAGTCGTTTTAATACAGAAAGTGAAATTGATTACGCAGCAGAACAAATTAAAGCAGCAGCTAAGCGTTTAAGAGCAATTTCTAGCACTTACGCTTATTCTCCAAGCTGGCTTAAAAAGGATAAATAATGGCAAAAAATAATTTAATAAGTGGTTCAATTTGGGATGAATATTCACAAAAAGTTCAAGATTTAATGAATAATCCAATTCATATGGGTGAGCTTACAGAAGAAGACGCAAAAGCTACTAATACAAGATTAATAGTTGCAGATTTTGGAGCTGAGAGTTGCGGCGATGCTGTTAGGCTTTATTGGTTAGTAGATGAAGCTACTAATATTATTAAGGACGCAAAATTTAAAAGCTTTGGCTGTGGGACTGCAATTGCTAGTAGTGATACAATGGCAGGACTTTGTATAGGTAAAAGTGTTGATGAAGCTGTAAAAATTACAAATATAGATGTGGAATTTGCAATGCGTGATAATCCTGATACTCCTGCAGTTCCACCTCAAAAAATGCACTGCAGTGTAATGGCGTATGATGTTATAAAAGCTGCAGCAGCTCAATATAAAGGTATTAACCCTGAAGATTTTGAAGATGAGATTATAGTTTGTGAATGTGCTAGAGTAAGCCTAAAAACTATTAAAGAAGTAATAAAATTAAATGATTTAAAATCAGTTGAGCAAATTACTCAATATACTAAAGCAGGTGGCTTTTGTAAATCTTGTGTAAGACCTGGCGGTCATGAAAAAAGAGAGTATTATTTGGTTGATATATTGGCTGAAACTAGAGCTGAAATGGATAAAGAACGCTTGAAAAAAGCTAATTTAAGTGATAATTTTGATGATTTAACCGTTGTAAAACAAATTAAAGCAGTTGAAGAATTATTAGATACTGAAATTCGCCCAATGCTACATATGGATGGTGGAGATTTAGAAGTAATTGATATTCAAAAAAGTAGCGATGGAATGTGCGATTTATATATTAGATATCTAGGTGCATGTAGTGGCTGTTCTAGTGGAAGCACTGGGACATTATATGCTATTGAAAATATTCTTCAAGAAAATCTTAGTCCAAACATTAGAGTAATTCCAGTGTGATTACAAAATAGGAAATATTTTTATTTCCTATTTTAATTTTTCTTATTACATATCACTCATAATCTTGCTAAAGAATTTAAAATCAAATATTTTAAGAAGTAGATATATTGCATATAAGTAGCAATTTTTTAAAAATTTACTTGATTATAAAATAGATTAAAGCTTTATGTATGGGACTTTAAATAACTTTTAAAAGTATAAAAACTAATATATAAATAACACATATAATTTTTATAAAACTTCATAAAACGCACGAAATTAAATTAGCGTTGAAAGTAATTTAAGGTTTTAACTAAATAAACTTAAAAAAAATATTTTATAAAAACTTTTTATAACTCTAATACAACGAAGTTTTAAATTAATTTTTAAAAATAATCTTAATTAAAACCTATATGCTAAATCTAATATCATATTTAATTATTAAACAAAAAATATTAGATAAACCGAATTTATAAGAAAATAGATTAATTTTGTAATTTATTTTCACTTAATAATCTTGTTAATTCTCCTGCTTTTGCTGGGGTCATTTTTGCTAGTATTGATGATATTTTTTTAGCTTCAAGACTTAAAAATATTTTTATAACTTCTTTTTCATCCATTGTTTCTAAAATAGCCGCTGCTGCTGCATCTTTCATCTTAGCATAGGCATTTGATACTTTATTTATTTTATTTTCTGTAATTTCATTTTTTAATTGCCTAATTTCGGCTAAAATTTTTGCATTATTGTTTCTAATTTCATCTAATTTATCTTGTTCTTTTTTTATCTCTTCTAACATTGCTAAGTTTTTTTCTTCTTTTTCTTTTTGAATAGCTAAAAAGGCAGCCTTATAGCTTTCTAATGCTTGTTTTGCTTCGTCTAATTCTTCTATCTTTCTATCCATTTGTATTTGTTGGCTAGCAAAATAAGCGCTGCAATCTTGTGCGTAAGTAAAAGAGATTAAACTCATAAGAATTAATAATTTTTTCAAGATTTTTCCTTTTTTAACATTGTTATTAAAATACCAATCATAATTAAAGCAAATCCAATTATTTGAACGATTAATAAGCTTGTCCCTAACCATAAATATCCAATAATTGCAGCAGCTAATGGTTCGTTTGATGATATTAGACTAGCTTTACTTGCTCCTATTTCTTGCAAACCAACCATAAAAAAACCAAAAGCCATAGTAGTTCCAACTACAATTACTCCTAACATAGCAAGTATTAATTCTAAATCAATTTGCACTTCAAATTCCCAAATCTTTTGATATAGACAAAAAGCAATTCCTGCAATAAGCATAGCAAAACCTAAATTAGGTAAAGGAGAATAAATCATATTAATTTTTCTAGGAATAATTGCATAGCAAACTGCTCCAATTGATGATAAAAAGCATATAATTAAAGCTTTAGTAGATATTACAAATTTATTAAAATCACCATTAGTTGATAGCAAAAAAGCTCCACATAATACACAAATTAAAGCTAGAATTTCATATATGTTAGGAAATCTTTTTTGTTCAAAACATACGATTAGCACTATAAAAACAGGGGCTGTATATTGAATTACGGTAGCAATTGCAGCATTGCTTAATTCAATTCCGTAAAAGTATGTATATTGACACATAAAAATGCCAAAAAATGAAAATATTAATAATGTAAATAGGTGTTTTGTGTTTTTAAAAATTAAAAAATTAATTTTGATTTTTCTTACTAAACAAAATAAAAGCATTAATATTCCAGCAAATAATAATCTTAATGGCACTAAAAAATCAGCATTTAAGCCTTTTTTTAAGAATATAAATTCTCCACAAACACCACTAAATCCCCAGCAAATTCCACCTAAAAAAACTAAAATTACCCCATAATTTTTACTCATATTAATCCTTTAGGCAATTATAGTTTAAATGCTGTTTTATTTGCTTAATTTTTTAGATTAATTAATTTATTTTACTAAACACTTAAAGTAATTATAAATTAAATAAATAGTATGGATTTTATAATAATAATTATTAGAATTTAAAATAATTTTTCAGTTTATTTTAAAATTAAATAATTAAAATAAAAATATAATTTTAATTTAAGGAGATTAAGATGAAAGTCTTAAAAAAAGTTTCAAGTTCATTGGTTTTAGCTACTATGCTAATGGGGGGGGGTAATTTATTTGCTTTAAGCGAAGGTAATGAATACATTACATTAAGCACTCCTATCCCAAATGCTCAAAATTCAGTTTATGAAGTATGGTCTTATAGATGCACACATTGCTATTCACATCATAAAGCAAAAACTATGGAAAAAATCCAAGCTGCATTCCCTGATGTAAAAGTTGGATATTTATTAGTAAAAACTATGGGAGATTATGGCAAGCAAGCTGCTGAAGTTTTAGCTTATGCACAAAATGAAGATGAAAAAGCAGGAAGAAAAGTTGCTGACGCACATAGCTTACACCATAAAGTAAGTGATGCTTATTTTTCAGCTTATTTTAAGAAAAATCAAAGATGGGGAAATGGTGCTGAGCCAGATAAATTTTATGAAACAGGTCTAAAAGCTTTAGGAATTGATAAAGCAAAATTAGATGAGTTTTTAGCTACTCCTAAGGCTCAAGAAATCATTGCTTCTTATGAAATCGCTGACCCTATTTCAAAGAATTTCGGAACTCCAGGTTTTGTAGTTAATGGAAAATATGAAGTAAATATTTCAAAAATTGGCTCGCCTGAAGCTTTAGTTGAGGTTATTAAAGAATTACTTAGTATGTAAGGAGTTTTGCTATGAAGCTTCTTAATAAATTAACAAGCCTACAAGAAGGTAGGCTTTTATGGATATTAATGGTTATTGTTACACTAGGTCTTACTTGTGTAGCACATTATTTCTTTCAAGATTATTTATATATGCAGCCTTGCGAACAATGCGTATATATTAGATATGCAATGATAGTAATGGCAATAGGTGGCATAATAGCAGCTATTTATCCACATCAACTAACTAGAATTATTGGATATACTTTAGGTTTTTATGGTTGTTTAATAGGTTTTGGATTTTGTATAACTTTAAATGAAATTCACGAAGCAGTGCATAATGCAAATGCTTTTGGTGGAGTGCAAGGTTGTAGAGAAATTCCAATATATCCTTTTGCATTGCCTTTACACGAATTAGCACCAGGTTGGTTTTTACCTACTGGAGAATGTGGTCTTGACAATCCTATCGTGCCTGAAGATGCTTATGCTACTTTAAGTTCTTTTCAACAATTTTTCGTAGGAACTGAAGCGGGCGATTTTGAAGATGGATTTTATTCGCAAGGTTGGTATTTAATACCTAGTTTGCATTTTATGAATATGGCAATTGCATGTTTATTATGCTTTGTATGTTGTTTTGTTGCACTTTTAGCAATGTTTATAGGCTTTATATCAAAACCTTGCAAATGTGCAAAAATTGGTGCTATTA
Organism: Campylobacter sp. RM12651; assembly: GCF_022369475.1. Classification (NCBI taxonomy): domain Bacteria; kingdom Pseudomonadati; phylum Campylobacterota; class Epsilonproteobacteria; order Campylobacterales; family Campylobacteraceae; genus Campylobacter; species Campylobacter sp. RM12651. Next base: position 1,753,296 of record NZ_CP059600.1, on the reverse strand, counting down.
TTGTAATAGCTGTTACTTTGATATTATTTTTTGGTGGAAATGCTATTAAAGCAGCAAAAATTGCTTCAATGGCAGCTGGATTTTAAGATAGGAATTTTTTAAAGGAGATTAAAATGAAAAAGGTATTGAGTTTATTTGCAGCAGCTGCAATTCTTTCAACAAGTGCTTATGCTATAGGTGGTGCTAGTGGTGCTAAGACTGATTATCATAAACAAGGCAAAATCGGTGAATTAGTAATGAACCCTTATAAAATCGCTCCCCTTACTGCAGTTATTAAAAATGGTGGTTATAAATTAAGTGATGTTAGTGTTGAAATTGTTCCTAAGGAAAACGGAGTTCCTTTAAAATATAATGTTGCTAATAAATTTTTATTAACTCACGGGGGAATTCCAGTTTTTGGACTATATCCTAATTATTACAATACAGTTAAGGTTAGCTATACAAAAGAAGCAAATGGCAAAAAAGAAAGAGTAGAAAACGAAGTTTATGAAATGTATGCTAGTGCTATTTATGTAGAAGCTAGTGGAATTAAATTCCAAAAAGCTGCATTATTTAGTGAAGCTAAAGTAAATAAAATTGACCCAGAATTTAAAGATAGACTTTATTTTGTAAATAATATTGAAGAAAAAAGTGGAGCAGGAACTAAAGTAGTATGGAATAACCCAACAGGTGGGGCATTAGAATGGAATTACTATCCGCAAAACTTTATTATTGATACAACAGGAGAAGTTAGATGGTATATGTTAGCTACTCCAATTTATGACCTTGATAGCTCAACTATGGCTGGTGTTATGATGGGCTTTAAACAAGATACTGATGGTGCTTTAGTTTGGGGATATGGTCAAAGATATGCAAAATATGACATAATGGGAAGAGAGATTTTCAATCGTCGCTTACCTGCAAACTATATTGACTATTCACACCAACTTGATGTTGCAGCTAATGGAAATTATTTTTTAAGAGTTGCTAGTGCAAATACACTTCGCCCTGATGGTAAAAATGTAAGAACGGTAAGAGATGTTATCGTAGAAATTGATAGAGATGGTAATGTGGTTGATGATTGGAGATTATACGAAATACTTGACCCATATAGAGATATAGCATTAAAAGTTCTTGACCAAGGTGCAGTATGTTTAAATATTGATGCAAATAAAGCAGGTCAAACTTTAAGTGCTGAAGAATTAGCAAAACTTGATAGTAGCGATAAATTTGGAGATATTGTTGGAACTGGAGCAGGTCGCAACTGGGCTCATGTAAATAGCGTTAGTTATGACCCAAGTGATGATAGTATTATCATTTCATCTCGCCATCAAAATGCGGTTGTAAAAATTGGTCGTGATAAAAAAATCAAGTGGATTTTAGGTGCTCACAAAGGTTGGAAAGATGAGTTTAAAAAATACTTATTACAACCTGTAGATAATAAAGGTAAAAAAATTGAGTGTGATGATGAATATAGTAAATGTCCAGGATATGAAAATCCTGAAGGTGGATTTGACTTCACTTGGACTCAACACACAGCTTATAGAATTCATGAATTAAGTAAAAAAGGCGTTACTTATATAACCGTATTTGATAACGGAGATAGTCGTGGTATGGAACAACCTGCGTTTCCAACTGATAAATACTCTCGTGCAGTTGTTTATAAAATAGATGAGAAAAAAATGAGCGTTGAACAAGTTTGGGAATACGGCAAACAAAGAGGTCATGAATGGTATAGCCCTGTAACTTCTCTAGCTCAATATAATGCAGATAAAAACTCAATTTTTGCATATTCGGCTACTGCGGGGGCTAATTTTGATTTAGCAAATGGAGCATTCACTTCAGCACCAAATCCATACATTATGGAATTTAAATATGGCTCAACCACTCCTAGCGTTGAAATCCAATTAAAAGATACAACAGGCTATCAAGCGTGGCCGTTTGATTTAGGCAAAGCACTTAGTAAATAAGTAAAAAAGAACTAGAATTATTTCTAGTTCTTTAAATTCTTAATAAAATGTATAACAATACTTAAGGCTTTTTTGCAATCTTCTTGCTCTCCTAAGCCGCAAGATTTTTTAAAATATTTAAACGCTTTAAATAAATTATTATGTTTTACATACAAAATAGCTATATTTTTACAAGAAATCGCATTATCCATATTACAAGCTTTTAAATGATTTTCAAAACCTAATTTTTCGTTTTTCATCTTATCATTATATAAATATAATTGCCCTAAATTAAAGCAAGAATTTTGGTCATTTAACTTGCAATAATGTTCAAATATTTTAGCGGTTCTATCTAAGTTAGTATTTGTATTTATATATACGAAGGCTAATTGCATACAAGCATCTTTTATGTTTGCTTTACAACCTTTAAATAAATATGGTTCTGCTTTAATATCATCTTTTAAAGTATTAGAATAAAATATACCTAAATTCCCACAAGAAATTCCATCATTGTTATTATACTCACAAGATAATTTATAATAATATTCAGCTTTTTGTAAGCTATCTGGATTGTTTTCTTCATTATAAATAGTTGCTAAATTATTACAAGCTTTATATGATTTTTCATTACAAGAGATTATGTATAGTTCTTTTGCTTTTTCTAAATCACATTCAACGCCTAAACATTTGTGATATTTTAAAGCTTCTTTATAATAATCTTGCGAAAAAGCAATTACGCTAATTAATGCGATTAATAATATTTTTTTCATTTTTTCTCCTTTTTTTTAAGTATCTTATTTTATTATAATTAAATATTATTCAGCAATTTAGTATTATTGATAGTAATTTTTAATTTATTTAAAAATAAAAATAATAATTGTTATAAATTTCTTGCTAATATTTCAATACTTTAAAATATTATTTAAGGAGAAAAATTGAAAAAGTTAGCTTTAACAATTCTAGCAAGCAGTGTGCTTTTGGCAAATGGTGTGGTGAATGTCTATACTTCAAGGCATTATGATTCGGACAAAATAGTATTTGACGCATTTACAGCAAAAACAGGTATCAAGGTTAATTTAGTTCAGGATAAAATTGACCCACTTATTACTAAACTAGAGCAAGAAGGCAAAGATACTCAAGCTGATTTGTTTATGACAGTTGGAGCTGGGGATTTATACAAAGCAAAATCAAAAGGCTTATTACAACCTTATTCATCAAAAATAGTTGATGAAAAAGTTCCTGCAAAATTTAGTGATAAAGACAAAACTTGGGCAGGAGTAACCTATAGAGCTAGAGTATTTGTGTATGACCCAAAACAAATTAACGAAAAAGACCTTAGCACTTATGAAGCATTAGCTGATGAGAAGTTTAAGGGCAAGGTTTTAACTCGCTCTTCAACAGCTTCGTATAATCGCCATTTAATAGCATTTATGATAGCAAAAGATGGGCTTAACCAAACTCAAGATTGGGCTAAAAAATTAGTTGCTAATTTTGCAAGAGAGCCAAAAGGCAATGATAGAGACCAAGCAAAAGCAATTGTAAGTGGCACAGGGGCAATTGCTATTATGAATAGCTATTATCTAGGTAGAATGTCAGTATCAAAAGACCCGATTGAACAAGAAGTATTCAAAAATCTTAAAATATTCTTCCCAAATCAAAACGATGGTGGAACGCATATAAATATAAGTGGAGCAGGTATTACAAAATATGCTAAAAATGTAAAAGAAGCAACCGCTTTAATGGAGTTTTTAGTAAGTAAAGAAGCTCAAGAGATTTTAGCTCAAACAAATTACGAATTTCCAGTAAATAGCGAAGCAAGTCCTGCTGATGTGGTTAAATCATGGGGTGAGTTTAAAGCAAGTGAAATTGATTTTAACGAAATAGCAAAAAATCTTGAAACCGCTCAAGTAGTAGCTGATAAGGCTTTATGGAAGTGAGAAGATTAAGCGATTTTTTAGCTTATTTGATATTATTTATAATATTAATTCCTATTTTTTATATTATATTTTTTATAACACAGCCGATTAAAGAAAATACGGCTGTGTTATTTGATAGCTACTTAGTAGAATATCTAAAAAATACAGGAATTATTGTGTTATTTACCCTGATTTTTTCTACGATTATTGGGGTATTTTTAGCTTATTTTGAGAGTTTTTATGAGTTTAGATTTAGGAAATTTTTTAAGTTTTGCTTGGTTTTACCTTTTGCAATTCCTAGCTATTTGTTTGCCTATGTTTATGCTGATTTTTTCTCTTATTTTTCTTGGTTTAATATATTTTTAAGAGATACATTTAATATTAAAATCCATTTTGATATGATGAATATTTATGGAGTTATTTTTGTATTTTCAATATCGTTTTTTCCTTATACTTACATACTTACAAGGGGATTTTTAGCTAGATTTGCTTCTAGTTTAATTTATAGTGCAAGAAGTCTAGGTAAAAATGAATTTGAGATATTTTTTAAAGTCATTTTGCCTTTATCAAGACCTGTTATTGTAGCTGGTGCAAGTTTGTGTGCTATGGAGACGCTTAATGCTTATGGAGCGCCGAATTATTATGGTCTGCATGTATTTAGTACAGGTATTTACAAAGCTTGGATTGGATATGGGGATTTAAATGCTGCTATTAAATTAGCTGTGATTTTATTATTAATAGTATTTTTTATCTTATTTATTGAAAAAATCACTCAAAGACCTTATGAATTAGGCTCAAAACAATATGCACTAACAAGGACACAACTTAGCAAAAAAGCCGAAATAATTGTGCTTAGCTTGTTTTTTATAATTTTATTTATTAGCTTTATTTTGCCTGTTATTCACATTTTAATATGGTTTAAGAGAAGTTATTTTGATGTTGATTATGCTAATTTATTTGCTCTTAGCAAAAATAGCTTTTTTTTAAGTGTAGTTTCTAGTGTGATTATTTTGATAATTGCTTTATTTTTAGCAGCAAATCAACGCTTTAAAAACAATAAATCAAAATTAATAATAAGCTCTTTAGCAAATATGGGCTATAGTATTCCTGGTTCTGTTGTGGCTGTTTGTATGCTTGTAATGTTTATTTTCATAGATAGAAGTTTGGCTTCTTTTTATGCTTATTTGGGGATTAATAAGAGTTTATTTTTAACTTTAAGTCCTGTGATTTTGATATTTGCTTATGTTGTTAGATTTTTATCATTAGGTTTTAATTCAATTAATTCAGGGCTTAATAGACTGCCTAGCTCACTAACTAATGCAAGGCATAGCTTGGGGATAAATCCTTTTAAAGGCTTTTTTAAGGTTGAGTTTGTTTTGATAATCCCTAGTTTGCTTAGTTCATTTATATTGATTTTTATTGAAGTGATTAAAGAATTGCCTTTAGCAAGTTTGCTTGCTACGAGTGAATTTAAAACCCTTTCGTTTGAGATGGATAGATATGCAAGTGATGAGCAGCTTGCTATGGTTAGTGCTCCTGCACTTGTGGTTGTATTAACTTGCTTTATATTATTAGTTATATTTAATTTGATTAAGGAAAGAAAATGAATTATTTTGAGTTTAAAAATGTGAGTTTTGGATACGAAAAGCCACTTTTTACAAATCTTAGCTTTAGTTTAAAACAAGGAGAAAAATTAGCCATCCTAGGAGAAAGCGGCAGTGGTAAAAGCACAATTTTAAAGCTAATTGCAGGATTTAACGAGCTAAAACAAGGAGAAATCTTTTTAGATAATGAAAATATTAGCAAAATTCCAGCTTATAAAAGAAATATAGGATTTTTATTTCAAGATTATGCTTTATTTCCACATTTAAATGTATTAGAAAATGTTATGTTTGGTATAAAAGATAAAGATAAAAAACAAATTGCCTTAGATATTTTAAATTCTTTAGATATAAAAAATCTTTTTAATTCTTATCCTAAGACTTTAAGCGGTGGTCAGCAACAACGCGTCGCACTTGCAAGGTGTATTGCTCAAAAGCCTAAATTATTGCTTTTAGATGAGCCTTTTTGTGCATTAGATGCTAATTTACGCTCTAGTGTTAGGACATTTGTTTTGGATTTTTTGAACAATTTAAACTTAACTTGCATTATGGTAACTCACGATTTAGCTGATGTGAATGCTTTTAAATCTTCGGTTTTAACATTAAAATGTGTATAAACTACACACTTTTTGAATTTTTTTACAAAAAGTTATTAAAAATGTTAAAAATTATTTTAAAATGAGCTTTTTAAAATTAATCAAAGGATTATTATGAGAACGCAAAACAACTCATTTTCGCTTGTTATTTTAACAGCGTTATTTTTTATGATGGGCTTTTTAACCGTTTTAAACGATATTTTAATCCCACATCTTAAAGAACTTTTTGAATTAACTTATTTTCAATCATCTTTAGTTCAATTTTGCTTTTTTGGAGCGTATTTTATAACTTCTGCATTTTTTGGTAAGCTAATTCAAAAAATTGGCTATCAAAATGGTGTTGTAGGTGGATTTTTATTAGCCGCATTAGGTGCTATTTTATTCTATCCTGCAGCAGGAACTCATAGTTATGCTATATTTTTAGGTGCTTTATTTGTTTTAGCTAGTGGGGTAGTGTTACTTCAAGTTACAGGAAATCCGTTCGTTACTTTATTATCACCTAGTGGTAAAGAAGCAAGAAATTTAGCTTTAGTTCAAGCATTTAATTCACTTGGAACAACCGTTGGACCATTTTTTGGTAGCTTATTTATTTTAAGTTCAACTACAAATTTAAGCTTAGAAGAAAAAATAAGCTCAGTTCAATTACCTTATTTAGGAATTGCAGTTGCACTAATTGTTTTAGGAATTTTTGTGAAGTTTTTCATAAAATTACCTGATGTAAGAATTACAGCAGAAGAAATCAGCGAAAACGCACACGATACAAGAACAAGTGCTTGGCAATATAAACACTTAGTTTTAGGTGCTATTGGGATTTTTTGCTATGTTGGTGCTGAAGTTGCTATCGGCTCATTTTTAATTCTTTATTTAATGCCTATTTTAAATATCACTCAAGTAGAAGGTGCTAGTATGATAGCTTATTATTGGGGTGGAGCTATGGTAGGTCGCTTTATTGGAAGTTATATAATGAATTATATTAAACCTGCTTATTGTTTAGCATTCAATGCAGTTATTGCTATGACGCTTTTATTGTGTGCTATTTTAATTGGTGGAGAATTGGGCGCTTACGCAGTTTTAGGTGTTGGATTTTTTAACTCTATTATGTTTCCAACTATTTTTTCACTTGCTACAAATGGACTTGGTCGTTGCACTTCTCAAGCTTCAGGAATTATTTGTATAGCAATCGTTGGTGGAGCTATTATCCCTCCTATTCAAGGAATACTTGCTGATATTGTTAATTTACATATATCTTTCATTATTCCTGCGATTTGCTATTTATATATTTTATTCTTTGCAGTTAAAGGCTATAAATGCAAATAAGATTTGAATTCAGATTTTTCTGAATTCAAATCTTAAATCTTAACCATAAAAATCCAAGCACAGCAGAACAACAACTAGCACTTAAAACTGCTAATTTTGCACTATTAAAAATTGCTTCATTTCCTTCAAAAACTAATGTATTTATAAAAAAGCTCATTGTAAAGCCAATTCCTGTTAATATACTAGCTCCGTATAAAATCTTTTTGCTAGATGGTAAGGTTGCACCTAGTTTATTAGCAAGTAAGCAAAAACTAAATACTCCTAATTGCTTTCCAATAAATAAACCAAAAAATATTCCAAAAAATACACTATTTAAATTATCTAAATTAAACTCAAGCAATACCCCAGCATTAAATAAAGCAAATATAGGCAATATTGCATAATTTACATAAGGGGTTAAATCGTGCATAATTTGCTCTAAAAATTCTTTATTGTCTTTAGTATGTAAAGGGATAAAAAATGCACAAAGCATTCCAGCTAAAGTAGTATGAACCCCACTTTCTAAAACACAAACCCAAATAAAAGCACCTACTATTAAATAAAACATTTTGTAAGTGCAATGGAAAATATTTAATATAAATAATAACCCAACACCAATAGAGCCTAAAACAAGAGAAATATATAAAAGGTCATTTGTATAAAATATCGCAATTATAATAATTGCAGCAATATCATCAAATATTGCAAGGCTTAATAAAAATACTCTTACACTATTTGGAACATAGTTTTTTAGCATTAATAAAATAGCAATAGCAAACGCTGTATCAGTTCCTGTTGGAATTGCAAATCCACTTAATCTATAAGTATCAAAAAAATTAAATATAGAATATATTAAAGCAGGAACAATAATTCCACCTAAAGCACCAGCAAGCGGTAATAATCTTTTGCTATTTGTATTTAGTTCTCCACATAGAATTTCTTTTTTTACTTCAAGTCCAATCCAAAAGAAAAATATAGCAACCAATCCATCATTTACCCATAAAAATAATGGTTTGCTTAAAGAATAATCTAAAAAGCTAACAGATGCTCTAGCTTCTAAACAAGCATTGTAAAATTCACTAAATGAAGAATTTTTTAAAAATATTGCTAAAAATGTCATAAATAATAATAAAAATGCAGGTAAAAGTTCGTTGTTTTTGATTTTTGATAACATTTCTCTCCTTTTAAATAAATTAAATAAAACATTCTTAGTAAAAAATGCTTGATTTAAAGAATTATAAAGGTTTTAAAAGCGATATTTACTCTGATAATAATTAAAAAAAATAAATAAAAGTTTATAAAAGATAATAATTTTTATTATTTAATAATTTAAAAATAAAATTAAAATTCCTATTTTAAATTCTTGAATTTAAAATAGGATATTTGAATTATTTTGTTGTATCTGGAAGTTTTTCAATATAAAGGCTAGTTGAAGGGAAAGCAAAACTTAGACCATTTTTCTCAACTATTTTCATAATTTCCATTAATATTTTGCTTTTTTCATCATAATATTGTTTAGCACTAACGCTTTTTATATAAAAGTATAGCTCTACATTGATACTACTTGCAGCAAAATCATCTAGCCAAACATAAATTGATGATTTAAAGCCTTCTAAATCATTGACAGAAATTAAATTTTGTTTGTAATAATTTTTGTTTTTGTGTTGAAATACATCATCGTTTTCGTTAGCAATTATATTATTGCTTGTCAGCAATTCTTTTATATCGTTTATAAAATTTTGTATTTGCTCTGTGCTTGCGTCGTATGTCAAGCCAACGCTCATTCTTACTCTTCTACCATATTTTCTTTTTGAATAATTTTTTATGTTTCCATTTAATATCGTAGAATTTGGGATAAATACTAAGCAGTTATCAAAAGTTCTTATGGTTGTTTTTCTAAGACCTGTTTCAACTATTGTTCCTTCTATTCCGTTAATTTCTACCCAATCACTTTGAGAAAATGAATTATCAAATAACATTAAAACAGAAGCAAAAAAGTTAGCGATAATATCTTTTGCAGCAAGTGCAACTGCTAAACCACCAATACCTAATGAAGCAATAATTGCTGAAATATCAAAACCTAATTTAGCAAGTATGATTAATATAGAGATGAATACTATTATAAAATATAGTATTTTTAGCATAAGATTTATTATTTCTTTTTTACCGCTTCTTTTAGCAATTTTTGAAATAATTATTACTCCGTATCCATCTAAGATAGTTATTAATAACCAAGTAAATGCCATAGTATTAATAATGCCAAATAGCGTTAGTATAAGTGTCATAATTGGAGCAGGATAGAATGCTATTAGAAAACATAACCATAAACCATATATATAAAATAAAGCAATTAATGGTTTTGTTGATTTTTGTAATAATTGCAATGAATGATCATCATGGTTTTTCTTAAATACTCTTAAAATTATTGCAAAAATTATTTTAAGAACTAATTTTTTTAATAAAAATATAAATAGCATTATAAGAGTGCATATTATCACTTTGCCAGGGTTTATATATTTATTTACTTCTTCTGGAAAATATGAATTAAATTTACTTAAAAATTTATTAGTATCTAGTTGCTTAAAAATATCATTAGTGGTAAATATATCTGTATTTAGTCTAAGATATGTTAAAAGTTCTGTATAAGAATTGATTTTAATTTTTACTTCTTGGTTATCACTTGTATAATTACTAATCGTTTTTATGCGTTCATCTATTAGATTTTTTAAATCTGTTTTATGCTCTTCTTTAGAATTTAGATAAGAAATAATTTCTAATAAACATTCATAAAAATTTTGTTCTACTGCTTGTAAAATTTTATCATTATTAGTTTTTTTAATATCTTTTAATATGTTTTTGTCTAAATTCTCTGGTGTAATTAGGGTTGGAAATACTGCTAGTATTTGATTTTTTTCATTTTTTAATTCTTTGATTTCAGAATTTATTTTGAGTTTATTTTGGCTGTTTTCATCTTTTTCATCAGCTAAAAATTTATTTAATTCTTCTATTTTTATGTTTTTAGTAGAAAAATTATCAATATTATTTAATAGCTCATTAGAATATAAAAAAACCCCAAATAATAGTATAAATAAAATTCTCATTTAATATCCTTTAATGGCTTAAAGTGTCCGTCATTAGGGCAGTATTCATAGATTTCTCCTGTTTCTATTAAAAAATACCAAGCTCTAATTTTTAATTTATTCTCATCAATTCTTTTTTGAACTTCAGGATAGCCTAATAAATTCTCATAGCTATTTAAAATATTTGCTTTTTCTATCATCCAAGACCTTAATGCGTATTGACCTTCGTAGTGGTTTAGTTCTAATGTAAAATCAACTTGTTGTTTAATATCATCAATTAAAGAAACCCATTTTTTTACGTTAGGTAAAAGTTCTGCTTTTTTACTAGGAATATCTTTACATCCACCGCAGTTGCTATGCCCACATATTATTACATTTTCAACATTTAACGCATATAAAGCATATTCAATAGCTGAAGTTGTTGCTAAATATTCATCTTTTACACGATATGGTGGGATAATATTTGCTATATTTCTTACAACAAATAATTCTCCTGGAACTGTTGAAGTTATTAGATTAGGAATTACTCTTGAATCAGCACAACCTATAAATAATGTATGTGGATTTTGCTCTTCTTTTAAGTCTTTAAATAAGTCTTTATGTTCTAAAAACCCTTCTTGCATAAATTGCAATGCGCCTTTTATTAATTTATCCATTTTTTATCCTTGTTAAAAAGCGAAATTATATAAAAAAATTTCAATGAGATATTAACTAACTTAGTTATAATCAAGTGCATTTAATAATAACAAGGAGACAATTATGAGTTTATACGAAAGAACTCGCACTAGTTCAGCAATTCGCTCAGATGCTGCTATTTTTGTAAGAGATACATATATGTATTTTGCACTTTCACTAGTTGCAGCTACTTTAGGAGCTTATTTAGGTGCTACTTATTTAGCTAGTTTTTTAGTTGGCAATATTTGGGCTAGTATAGGAACGCTTATAGTAGAAATTGCCTTAATTATGATATTAAATAGAAAAAGTGAGGTAACTAATGGTGCTATTGCTATGTTATTTGCATTTGCATTTATTAGTGGATTAAGCCTTACTGGAATTATTTATATTACTTTACAAAGTCAAGCAGGTGCTACAATTATTGCTCAAGCTTTATTCTTAACAACTTTAGCTTTTGCAGGTCTTAGTGTTTTTGCATTTACAACTAAAAGGGATTTTAGCGTTTTTGCTAAAGGATTTTTTATAGTTTTATTAATTATGATAGGTGCGTCTTTATTAAACCTATTTTTCCAAAGCCACCTTTTACATTTAATAGTTTCTTGTGTTGGAGCAATAGTATTTAGCTTCTTTATCATTTATGATACTCAAATGATAATTCGTGGAGCTTATCAAACACCAATTCAAGGTGCAATTGCTTTATACCTTGACTTTATTAATTTATTTATATCTTTATTAAATATCTTAAGAAGCATTAGAGACTAATTTTTAAGCCTTCAATTTTGAAGGCTTTAACTTATTTTAAATTTTATAACATATAATACAAACTTTATTTTTAAACGAAAGAAGTAATATGAACACAATTTTTATCGCAATTCAATTTATTTTAGTAGTTATTATTTGTGCTTGCGTTCTTATGCAAAAGAGCTCAAGTATAGGCTTAGGTGCTTATAGTGGTTCTAATGAGAGCTTATTTGGAGCTAAAGGTCCTGCTGGTTTTTTAGCAAAATTTACTTTTATTATAGGAGTTTTGCTAGTAGCTAATACTATTTATTTAAGCTATAGTTATAACACTAAAACTGGTGAAAGTCTAGTAAATAAACTAGAAAATGCTAGCAAACAACTTAATGACACTAATCAGCCTAAAGCATTACCAGAATCAATTAAATAAAAGGAATACTAATGTTAAATGATATTTATTCAAAACAAAAAGAACAAAACGAAAAAGCTCACAATTCTTTAAAAAAAGATTTTATGACTTTAAGAACAGGTAAAGTAAATATTTCTATATTAGATAATGTTTTTGTAGATTATTATGGAACCCCAACTCCATTAAATCAAGTTGCAACCGTGTTGGCAACTGATGCAACGACAATTACTATTAGTCCTTGGGAAAAATCTATGATTAAGGCTATAGATACTGCTATAAAAGCAGCAAATATCGGCGTAAATCCTAATGCTGATGCTGATGGAGTTAAATTATTTTTCCCACCAATGACTAAAGAGCAAAGAGAAGAAAATGCTAAAGCTGCAAAAGCAATGGGAGAAAAATGCAAAGTAGCTATTAGAAATATCAGAAAAGACGCTAATGATGCTGTAAAAAAATTAGAAAAAGATAAAGCAGTAAGCGAAGATGAAGCTAAAAAAGCTTACGATGAAGTTCAAAAATTAACAGATGCGGCAATAGCTAAGACTGATGAATTAGTTAAAGAAAAAGAAACACAATTACTTAAAGTTTAAAAATGGCAAAGGCTAAGGTAAGTTTAGCTAGCCTTTATGATAAATTAAAAGCTGGCATTGTTGATATGTTTATGATAATGATGCCAATACAATACTTCACTACCTATATCTTAGTAGGTAGTGCTAGTGAGTATAGACAAAATCAATCTTTTATATTATTTGCAACCATTACTTATCTTTTAGTTTTATTTTTGCTTTTATTTTTTAAAGGTCAGAGTTTAGGGTATAAATATTTAGGTTTGCATTTAAGAAATAAAAATGGTAAAAAAGCAAGTTTATTTCAAGTTTTTATTAGATTGGTATTGTTTGTGCTTACATTTTCTTTATTATTTGGTATTTTATTTCCATTTTTTAGAAAAGATAGGCAATATATACACGATTTATTTTCAAACACAATAGTCCTTAAGGAGAACAAATGATGGATAGAAAAAGAATTTATAATCCACAAAGTAATGAAGATTTAACATCAAGAAGAGTATTTGGTGGAAATCCACAAGGTATATTAAATTTTACAAAAGCAAAATATGAGTGGGCTTTAAAATTATGGGATTTAATGGAAGCTAATACTTGGTTTCCTAGAGAAGTTGATACTACAAAAGATGCACTTGATTATAAATGTAATTTAACTTCAAGTGAAAAAAGAATGTATGATTTAGTATGGAGCCAACTAATTTCTATGGATAGTTTTCAAACCAATAACCTTGCTGACAATATCAACCCTTATATAACAGCTCCAGAGATTAATGCAGTATTAGCAAGACAAGCTTACGAAGAAGCAAATCATTCAAAAAGTTATGCAGTAATGGTTGAAGCTATTTGTGATGACACTGATTTAATATATGAAATGGAAAAGCACGACGCTACTTTAAGAAAGAAAAATGATTTTATTTCAAGTTTATATGAAGAACTTGCAGGAGATGTAACTGATGAAAAGTTACTATATGCAATGGTTGCGAATCAAATTCTAGAAGGAATTTATTTTTATAGTGGCTTTACTGCAATTTACGCACTAGCTCGTGCAGGTAAAATGCTAGGTTCTGCTCAAATGGTAAGATTTATCCAAAGAGATGAAATCACTCACTTATTGTTGTTTCAAAATATGATTAATTCAGTTAGAAAAGAAAGACCTGATTTATTTAACGAAAAAACAATTGCTAAAATTTATGAAATGTTTGAAAGAGCTGCAGAACTTGAAATTGAATGGGGTAAATACATTACTCAAAATCAAATTATGGGCTTTACTGACGATATAATTACTGAATATATTCATTATTTAGTAGATTTAAGACTTAGCTCAATCGGACTTGATAAAAAATATAATGCAAAACATCCTATTAAATGGGTTGATGATTTTTCTAAATTTAACGACCAAAAGAGTAACTTTTTTGAAAGTAAAGTTACAAATTATAGTAAAGGAAGCTTGAGTTTTGATGATTTTTAAGGATATTTACGAACAGCAAAAATGTGCTAGACTTGCTGAAAATATTGCAAATGAAGTTAATATTAGCAATGAGATTAAACAAGCATTTGCTAATACACCAAGAGAAATTTTTATGCCTATGAGTAATTTTGCTTATGAGCTTCACGCAATGCCGCTTAGCTCAAATCAATGGATTAGCTCACCAATTACTGTTGCAAAGATGACAGCAGCACTAGAGCCTGTTGGTGCTGATAGTGTGCTTGAGATTGGTTGTGGTAGTGGGTATCAAGCCGCACTTTTGAGTAATCTTATTAGAAGAGTTTTTTCTCTTGAGAGAATAAAGGAATTATCAAATAAAGCAATAAAAAATCTTGATACAATCAAGGCAAATGTATATGTTCGCCACGCCGATGGAAATAATGGGCTTAAAAATTATGCACCTTATGAGAGAATTTTACTATCTGCATATACAAATAAAGTTCCTGATGTATTATTTACTCAACTTGAAGTTGGTGGAATTTTAGTAGCTCCTGTTGGAAATGAAAATAAACAATATATTACTAAATATATTAAGCATAAAGATAGAATAGAAGAAATCATTCTTGATTCTTGCACTTTTGTTCCTATGTTAAGTGGTGTTGAATAGTAATTTAACATCACTTTTTAATCTTTATTTTTACTCAAAATATTTTTAATCTACATTTATTTGTATAATTAGCTTAATAAGGTAAAAATTATCCTTTGTAAAGAAAAATTAATTTTAAAAATATATAATCGAAACTTTATTTAAAAATTAAGGACAAATTGAGTCAATGAATAAGGTTTTCTTATCATTTGTTGTTAGTGGTAGCTTACTAGCATCAAATTATAAGCTAGTTCCATTGAGTGCTGATGGAGTAGCTTTATCTAGCTCAAATTTAGCAAAGAGTTTTAGTGCCGATGCGGCTTTTATAAATCCAGCAAATATGGGATTTTTAGGACAAAATCCACAATTGCATTTTAGTTCAAATTTTTACAATGCTGCTGGCTCAAGATTTACAAATGAATTGGTAAATGGTTTAGATGGCGAACCATATTATAACGCCACTGATGCACACGGAAAAGAGTTTTCGTTCTTTATACCAACACTTGCATTTGTTTATCCTATTAACGAGCAACATTTTGTTGGATTTGCAGGTTATACTGATTTTGCTGCTGTTTATGGATGGAATAGTGATTATGCAAAAGCACTTGCTAATAATATGGATATTCGTGGTGGAACTGCAGCTATTTCCTATGCTTATAAGCCTATTGATGAATTAAGTTTGGGTGCAAGTTTAACATTAAATCATACTAGAATCAAATTTAATATTTTAAAAGATAATGCAAAAAATCCTAGATATATTCCAGCAGATATTAGTAGTGTAAATAGAGTTTGGGTTGATGAAAAAGGTAATGCACATCCTTATTCTTGGGTATATGAAGGAGATGCTAGGGTAGATAATGGTTATAAATTTGGATACAAATTATCTTTAACTTATGTTCCTAAATATTTTGATGATAAATTAAGATTTTCATTACTTTATAATTCTTCTTATAAAAATAAGTTTGAAGGTAATATTGATTTTAAAATGTCAAAGTTTGGAATGTTTGATTTTGCAAATAATTTATCTCCAAAAAATCAAGAACAATTTAATTCTATGCAAATGTCTATTCAAGAGTTAGCAGCTATGAGTATTGGATTGGCTGGTCTTATGAGTGAAGTATATAAAATAGACCCTAACACTGGTTCTATAGTTGGAACTTTACCTACTCAAGATAGTAAAGTTGGTTATAATGGTTATGTGAGTGCTAATTTCTTATATCCTGCTAATGCTAATTTTGGTATTGCCTATGAATATGGTAAACACGAGTTTATGTTTAATATGGGAAGAACATTTTGGAGTAAAGCAAAAACATTGGATTTAAAAATAAATTCACCAGAAATTCCACAATCATTAAAGCTCGCAACAATGCAATTTATGCAAAAGTGTGCAGCATCTGGTAATAATTGTAATACTATTGAAGGTTTTCAAAAAGTTGCTATGAGTATAAGTGCTACTTTAGACCCTAAAGATAAGCAAGCTATTGAAGAGTATTTTTTATCATCATTTTTACAAAATAGTTTAGAACAAGGTTGGAGAGATACAACATTACTTAGCTTTGGTTATAGATATAACTATGATAAAGAATTATCATTTATGCTAGGTTTTTATACAGAAGATAGTCCGGTAAGACGCGAGAAAATAAGCTTTTTAGCAAAAGATAGTAGAATGTATATGTATTCTTTAGGACTTGAATATAGATTAAACAAAAACTTAAAAGTAACAGGAGCGGGAGCATATCAACACTATGCTGATGTTAAAGTAAATAATGTTACTGATAATATTTTGATACAGACTAAAGGTAAGTTTTCAAATCAATCAAATCAGATTGTAAATGTTGGTATCAATTATGAGTTTTAATTAAAGGATGTAAATGCAAAATTATTATGAATACTTAGAACATTATTCTAATTTAAGTAGAGTTGCTATTTTTGATGCAAATGGAAAAATAAGCTTTAAAGAGTTAAAAACTCATGTAGATAAAATGATAGCTTTTTTGCAAAATCAAGGCGTTAAAAGTGGTGATAATGTAGCTTTTATTATGAGTAATTGTAAAGAATTTATGATTTTATATTTTGCAATAGCATCTTTAAAAGCAGTCGCAGTTCCTATTAATACTATGCTAAAATGTGAAGAATATGAGTATATTATTAAAGACTGCGATGCAAAATTATTAATAGTTTCAAAAGATATTAAAGAAGCTGCTGAATTAGCTAATGAATTTAAAGATATTTTAATATACCATTCTTTTGATGATAATTTAAAAGATGGATATTTAGCGAGTTATTTAGATTATGCACCTGTTTATAATTTTAAGTGTGAAGCTAGTATTGATGATAGCGTTCATATAATATACACTTCAGGAACAACAGGTCTTCCTAAAGGAGTTTTATTAAGCTATAAAAATATTTTATCAAATATCAAATCAGCTCAACACGATTTTAAAATAAAATCATCAGATAGAGCCATAGCGTATTTGCCTATGTTTCATAGTTTTACTTTAACAGCAGTTTGTTTATTACCTTTACTTTCGGGTTGCTCGCTTGTAATTGAGCGTTCTGTTTTACCTTTTTCAAATGTTATAAAACAAATTCTATTAAAAAGAGTTACGATATTATTTTCAGTTCCTGTGATACTAAATGCTTTATTAAAGGCAAAGTTACCTTGGTATTTTATGTGGTTTCATAAAATTAGAATTATAGTATCAGGCTCTAGTGCCTTAAGTGAAGGAACTCTTAAAGCCTATAAGGAAAAATTTAAAAGAACCGCAGTTTTAGAAGGCTATGGATTAAGCGAATGTTCTCCAGTAGTTGCGGTAAATCGCCTAGATAAGCAAAAGGTTAATTCAGTAGGTTTGCCATTACACGGGTATCAAGTAAAAGTAGTAGATGATGATTTAAAAGAATTACCTATCGGAGAAGTAGGAGAGTTAATTGTAAAGGGTGATTGTGTAATGCAAGGCTATTACAATAAACCTGAATTAACCAATGAAGTAATAGAAGGCGAGTGGCTTAAAACAGGTGATATTGCAAGACTTGATGAAGATGGATTTATTTATATAGTAGATAGGAAAAAAGACATAATAATTGCAAAGGGGATTAATATATATCCAAGAGAAATTGAAGATATTATTATGCAATTAGATGAAATTGATTCTTGTGCTGTTATAGGTGTTAAGGATAGTGATTTAGATGAAAGCGTTGTTGCTTATGTTTGTTTAAAAGAAGGTGCTAAACTAAGTGCTCAAGAAATTCAAAAGTATCTTAAAAAGTATTTAGCAAATTATAAAGTTCCTAAAACAATTGTGTTTAAATGCGAATTACCAAAAAATGCTGCTGGAAAAGTATTGAAAAAAGAATTAAAAAAAGAGTTAGAAATTGGAAAAAATTAAAGAGTTTTTAAGTAATAATTACGAAGAGAGTTTTTTATATTTAAAGTTATTAAATCAAGGTCTATCTAAAGAAGCGTGCATTATATTAAGAACAATGCTAAACAAAACTATAAAATCTCGTTTTGGGATAAAGTTTCATAGTATTGTAGAAGATGCTTTTAATGCTAATACTACTGCTCAAATGGTTTCGTATTTACCAAATTTCGTTGAGCTATATGAGAAAAAATTTATTCAAGAAGCAAGCGGAAAGCAGTTTAATTATAAAGATAATGCAGGGCTTATTTTATTTCAATCAATAGCACTTACAAGATATGCTCATGTATTTTTTAACCTTGCTAATGAATTTGATGGGGCAAGATTAATTAGTGATAATGAATTAGAAGAATATAAACATAAGCCTTATACTGATTTAAGCGTTTATTTAAATGATTGCTTTGATATGATTGATGCTAGGATCAAATTAGAGTTTTTAACATCGGATTTAAGACTTGATTTGATTAATACAAGGCTTAAAAATAGTCCAAAATTTCATAATCCTTTTAATGAAATTATGAAAGATTATGATTTGAGTGCCGAAGAAACTCTTATATTAATGGCTTTATTAAAAGAAGAATTAACAGGCTCTAAAAAACCACTTCATTATGAAGAATTATTAAGCATAATTAATCCTTATCAATTAGAAAAGATTAGAAATTATGAATTGTTAAGTGATGATTCTAAGTTGCTTAGCAATGAATTAATTGAATATGTTGGTAATGATAATAGATTTATTATAAGTGATAATGCTTTAAAATACTTTTTCCCAAATAAAGGCGAAAATATTAAAGCTATTGTAGAAGAATTAAATTTCTTTGAATATTTAGAAATAAATGAAATAGATTTAATAGTTAGTAAAGATATTAGCGATTTAGCAACAAGTCTTAAAAAACGCTCAACCAAAAGTGTGGCAAAAAGATTGAAAGATTGGGGCATAGTAAAAGATGATGTTTTAAGAGCTAATATAATTTTTTATGGACCTCCAGGCACTGGTAAGACTATGAGTGCTAGTTATTTAGCAAAAACTTTAAAAAGAGAAATTATCACACTAGATTGTTCTAAAGTATTAGATAAATATGTAGGAGAGAGTGAGAAAAATGTTCGTGCTATTTTTGATAATTATAAAATAATTAGCAAAAGCGTTAAAACTCCGCCTATTTTATTATTAAACGAGGCTGATCAATTTTTAAGCACTAGAAGTGTAGCAAGTCACGGAAGTGAATTAATGCATAATCAAATGCAAAATATTTTCTTAGAACAACTAGAAAAATTTGATGGCATTGTAATAGCTACAACTAACTTTTTAGATAGTTTAGACCCAGCATTTTCAAGGAGATTTGAGTATAAAATCAAATTCTCAAATCCAACAGAAATAGAGCGTGAGAAGATTTGGAAATTACACTTACCAAAAAATGCGGAATTTGAATCAGGATTTAAAGTAGAAGATTTAAAAAGTTATGAATTAAGTGGAGCACAGATTAAAATGGTTGTTAAAAATACTGCTATAAAAGTTGCTCAAGGCGATGGAATTTTTAGATTAGATGATTTTAAAGAAAGTATTCAAAAAGAACTAAATAGCGATTTTTCTAAAGAAATTAAAATGGGCTTTAATTAATCAATAGCCCTTATAATAAAATAAACTACGAAAGGAAAATCCAGTGAATATTATTAAAAAAGCTCTAACATTTGAAGATGTATTATTGGTTCCGCAATATTCAGAAGTTTTACCAAAAGAAGTTGATATTAGCACAAAGCTTACTAAAAATATTAATTTAAATATGCCTTTAATTTCGGCTGCTATGGATACGGTTACAGAGCATAGGGCTGCAATAATGATGGCAAGGCTTGGTGGAATTGGAATAATTCATAAAAATATGGATATTGAAAGCCAAGTAAGAGAAATAATCAGGGTTAAAAAAAGTGAAAGTGGTATTATATATGACCCTGTTTATGTTAATACTAAAGCAAAGGTAAGTGATGCTTTAGCTATTATGAATGAATATAGTATTTCAGGTGTTCCTGTTGTAGATAATGATAAAAAATTATTAGGAATTTTAACTAATCGTGATTTGAGATTTGAGACTGATTTTTCAAAAATAGTTGATGAAGTAATGACAAAAATGCCTTTAATTACTGCTAAAAAAGGCTGCACCTTAGATGAAGCTGAAGTAATTTTTAGTAAAAATAAAATAGAAAAATTGCCTTTAGTAGATGAGAGTAATACTCTTTGTGGTCTTATTACTATAAAGGATTTAAAAAAGCGTAAAGAATATCCAAATGCAAATAAGGATAAATTAGGAAGATTAGTAGTAGGTGCTGCTATTGGAGTAGGGCAACTTGATAGGGCTAGAGCTTTAGTAAATGCAGGTGTTGATGTCTTGGTTATGGATAGTGCTCACGGACATAGTAAAGGCATAATTGATACTTTAAAAGAAATCAAAAAAGAATTAAATATAGATGTAATAGTAGGCAATATCGCTAATCCTAAGGCGGTTAGGGATTTAGCATTAGCAGGAGCAGATGCTATAAAGGTTGGTATTGGACCAGGTAGTATTTGCACTACTCGTATAGTAAGTGGAGTTGGAGTGCCGCAAATTACTGCTATTAGTGATTGTGCTGATGCTGCTAAAGAGTTTAATGTGCCTATAATTGCTGATGGTGGGATAAAGTATTCAGGAGATATTGCAAAGGCTCTTGCAGCAGGTGCAAGTAGTGTAATGATAGGCTCGCTTTTAGCAGGGACTGATGAAAGTCCAGGAGAATTTATCACATATCAAGGAAGACAATATAAATCGTATCGCGGTATGGGTAGCTTAGGGGCTATGGCAAAGGGTAGTTCTGATAGATATTTTCAAGAAGGAACAGCAAAAGAAAAGCTCGTGCCAGAAGGAATTGAAGGAAGAGTTCCACATACTGGAAGTATTAAAAATGTAGTGTTTCAATTACTTGGTGGTCTTAGAAGCTCAATGGGTTATAACGGAGCTATAAATATAAAGGATTTTCAAGAAAAAGCCGAGTTTGTAGAAATTACTAGTGCAGGGCTTAAAGAAAGCCATGTTCATGATGTAACAATCACTGCAGAAGCACCAAATTATAAGGTAAATCAATGAAAAAAACTTACGAACAAATCTGTGAAATTTTAGATGAAAAATTAAAAATAATTGAAGATGAGCAAACGCCTTTATTTGATTTAGTAGATGCGTATAAAGATGGTATGAAACTAATAAATGAAGCTAGAGAATTATTAGATAAGGCTAGTAAAGATATTGAAGAATTTGAACAAACTAAACAAAATAATTCTTTAAGTATTGATACAGAAAGATTGCCATTTTGAAAATAGCAGCACTTCAACTAAGCACTCAAGCTTTAAGTAATGCAAGGCTTGATTATTATTTAAGAATTTGCGAGCAAAAAGATGTTAGATTAGTAGCGTTAGGCGAGTATGTTTTAAATAATTTTTTTACTGAATTAAAGCAAATGCCAGTTGATTTAGTAAAAGAGCAAAGCAAAGTAAAATTAGAAGCCTTAAAAGAATATAGTGCTAAATATAATTTATGTATAGTTGCTCCTATAATTCTTAGCACTAATAAAGGTTTTAATAAAACTTGCTTAGTAGCAAATAAAGGTAAAATCAAATATATAAATCAGCAAGTTTTTATGCCGTATTCACATTGGAATGAAAAGGATTTTTTTATAAATTCAACAAAAGCTATTAAATTGCATACTTTTAAATGTGATAATTTTAAAATAGGCGTTTTATTTGGCTATGAAATACATTTTGATGAGTTTTTTAAAAAGGCAAATGAATTAGATTTATTGATAATTCCTACGGCAAATACTTATAATTCAAATTCTAGATGGTGCGAACTTATTAAAATGAGAGCATTTTTAAATAATACTAATATTTTAAGAGTAAATCGTATCGGTGTTAGCGAAGTAGATGAATTAGAGTGGAATTTTTATGGTAATAGTTTTTTATGCAATGCTTATGGAGATATAGTTCAAGAATTAAGCGACGCTGAAGAAGTATTAATTTCTGAAATTAGCAAACCTAGTGAAGCTGCTAAATTTTGGCAATTTAAGGAAGTAAGAAATGAAATCAACAAGCGACTTTTATGAAAGACAAACTTTATTATTAAAAGATAGGCAAAAGAATTTAGAAAACAAAGAAATCATAATAATAGGTGCAGGCGGTCTTGGCTCAAGTATAGCATACGCACTTGCTAGTAGTGGTATAAAGAGTATTAGTGTAGTTGATTTTGATATAGTTAGCTTTAGCAATATTCAAAGGCAAATTATGTTTAATTTTAACGATGAAGGTAAAGCTAAGGTTGATTGTTTTAATAAATTAAAAGAGCGTTCATTTTGTGATATAAAAACTTATAAAATGAGTGCGGCAGAATTTTTTGCTACTAAACCTAGTGCTGATTTGATTATGGATGCGACTGATAATTTATCAGTTAGAGCTGAAATTGATAATTACGCTAAAGCTAATAATATTCCTTGGATTTTTGCTAGTGTTGAAGAGTTTTTCATAAGTGCTAGTATTGTAAAAAATAAAAAAATAGCATTCAAAAATGAAATAAAAAGGATAAAACCTCAAGCAACTCCATTTGTTATGTTTAGTGCTACTTTTGCAAGTATTTTGGCATTAAAATATCTAGCAGGTTATGAAGTAAAACTTGATTATTTATATTATTTTGATTTTTCAAAAGATATTTTAAATCTTAATAAGTTTAATTTATGAACCATCAAGAAAAATCATTTTTTTTATTAATATTTGCTGTAGTTATCTGGGGAGCATCGTTTTTACCTACTAAGTGGGTATTAAACTACATAAATAGCTATGAATTATTATTTTATAGATTTTTATTAGCTTCTATTGTGTTTTTTTTCTTGGTTAAAAATGATATTTTAAAACATTATAAAAATACTTATTTATATGGATTAATCACTGGTTTTTGTATGGCGTTTGCCTTTATTTTTCAAACCCAAGCACTAAGCTTTACTCAAAGCTCTAATGTAGCTTTTCTAACTGGTTTAGAAGGAATTATTGCTCCATTTTTATGCTTTTTTATAAGCAAAGCAAAGCTTAGTTTTAAGATATTTTTCCTAGCTTTACTTGCTTGTTTTGGTATGTTTTTATTTAGTGATGCGAATTTTGATAATTTTGGAAAAGGCGAATATTTAGCGATAATTTGTGCTGTGTTTTTTGCACTTTTAGTGGCTTTAAATGATAAATTTTTAAAATCAAATGATTTAAATACCTTTATATTTTTTCAATTTGTAGGTAGCACGATAATGTATTTATTATCGGCTTTAATTTTTGCTGATTTAAGTTTAACTCCTATTTTAAATTCTAAGATTTTTATACTTATTTTAGTATCAGCATTGATATTTACAATATTTTGTTTTTTTGCTCAAAATTACGCTCAAAAGCACCTTCATCCAAGTAAAGTCGCATTGATTTTACTACTTGAGCCAATTTCGGCTGGAATTTTAGGAAGTTTTTATGGAGAAGTATTTACAATTTTACAATTATTAGGAGCAGGGTTAATTTTGATTGCTCTAGCATTTTCTTAAAGGATTTTTATGAAAAAAATATTTTTTATTGGTATTGGTGGCATTGGTCTTAGTGCGTTGGCTAGATTTTTAAATGAGCGTGGAATTAGTGTTTTAGGAAGCGATGTTTATGAGAGTGAATTAGTAAAAGAATTAAGAGCAGAAGGAATTGCGGTTTTTATAGGTCATAGTGCATCAAATTTAAGCAACGATATTGATTTAGTAGTGCATTCAGCAGTAATTCGTGAAAACAATCCTGAAATAAAAAAAGCAAAAGAACTAGGCATAAAAGTTCTATCAAGAAAAGAAGCCTTGCCACTTATTTTAGAAAACAAAATGCTTTTTGCAGTTGCAGGTGCACACGGCAAAAGCACTACAAGTAGTATCCTAGCAAATATTTTGCAAAGCTCTTTTATAATCGGTGCAGTGGATAAAAGAGCTGGTAAAAATATGGTGTATAAAACTAGTGAAAAATTAGTTTTTGAAGCTGATGAGAGTGATAGTTCGTTTTTGAATTTAAATCCTGCTTTAAGTATAGTAACTAATGCTGAACCTGAACATTTAGAGCATTATAATCACGATTTAAACGCTTTTTATAAAGCTTATACAGACTTTTTAAAACAAAGCAAAATTAGAGTAATTAATGCTGAAGATGAGTTTTTAGCTACAATTGATTTAGATTGTGAAAGACTAGTGCCTAGCGAAGATATTAAAAACTTAGAATTTGAAGTTAAGGATTATTTGCCTTTTATATCTTTTGATTTAAGAGATTTTGGTCGTTTTAGCGTGCAAGGTCATAGCGAATGTATAGCTATTGATACTGCTTTAGCAATACTTGCTGCTAGGTGTGTTGGACTAAGCTTAAGTGAGATTAAGCAAAATTTAAAAGATTTTTGTGGTATTAAAAAGCGTTTTGATGTTTTATATGCTAGTAAGGATTTTGTAATAATTGATGATTACGCTCATCATCCAACCGAAGTAAGAGAGACTAAAAAAGGCATATTTTCTTATGCAAAAGCACTAAATTTAGATGATACTATAGCGATTTGGCAACCACATAAATACACAAGATTGCTTGATAATTTAGAAGGTTTTAAAACTTGTTTTGAAGGTTTTTCAAAGCTATTTATTTTGCCTGTTTATAGTGCTAATGAAGATGAAATTAAAATTGATTTAGCTAAGCATTTTCCTAATGCTTGTTTCATAGACGATATAAAAAGAGTTGATAATTCTTTAAAATTATTTAGTAATTTAGGAGAAATTACTTTAGATAAAGGCGTAGTGGTTGGATTTAACGCAGGTGATTTGACCTATAAATTAAGGGGCTTAAAATGATTAGATTTGCAATATTTTTAATATTGTTTTTTGCATTAATTGGTGTTTGTATTTATTATAAAAATCATTTTAATTCTAAGCTTTATGTGGCTGTTATTTCATTAATAGTTGTTACTTTTATAGTTGGTTTTATATATACTAGCCTAGATAATTCAAGTGGAGCTTTAAAGCAAGAGATTTTAAATATTTATAATTCAGGCAAGGATTTAGATTGTCAAGGTATCAAAATCAATATCAAAACTCACGGATTTAACAACGGAACTTCAGTATTTATAGATAATACTAACAATCAAAAAATAGATATGTTTATTTGCAAATAATTTTAAGAATTTAATTAAAGCCTAAATAATAAAGGCTTTAATTATTTTAACTATCTTTAAAATATATTTTAGCAGCAAAGCTTACTGCTAAAATTATCATTGAACTTATTAATAAAATTGAAACCAACATTTTTTACCCCTTTAAAAATATCTATAAAGCACAGCATTAATTCCACTTGGCATATCACTTGTGCTTTCTAATTCTTCAATTTCTTCATATTTTTTACGAGCTTTTTGCTGCTCTTGATGATTTGAACCTTCTTTTTTATCTCCAAAATTCATAGCAAGACCCGTAAAGCCCATATTTACAAGGCTATTTTTAAATTCTTGCTGATTTGCTATGAAAAGATTTAGAGTATTTGCATTGTTTGAATTAAGATTTATATGTAAGTTATTACCCCTTGCAATCATAGTAACATTAACTTCTCCTAATTCTTTAGGATTTAAATTAATGCTAACTTTATGGCTTGGAGCTTTGAATTTTTCTATTTCTTCCTTAAAATCTCTTGTAAAATTATCAATTACTAATTTAGTTTGTTCTTTACTAAGTTCTTTATTAGGATTTAAAAAATCAACTTTAAGATTTTGTGGTAGATTTAGCTTTTCTTTATTATCTTGAGTTTGGCTTGAGTTTTCATCTAAATTATCTTGTAAATTTTCTTCTACTATATTTAATTCAGGTAGAATTTTATTTTCATTTTCTTTTGTTTCTTGGGTTTGAATTTGAGTTTTATTTGCTTGAATTTGTATATCTTTTATATCATTTTTAATTGTGTTCGGAGTAATTTTTGGACTTTGTGTTTCTATATCTTTTGAAACGATTTTAAATGCTTCTTCTTTTATATCTTTAGTTTGTTTTTTATCATCATTTGCAATTTTGCTTAATAACTCATTTAAAGCCCCAGTTTTTAGAGTTTTTTCAGCGTTTATAATAGGTTCGTTTGTATTATTAGATACAATTTTTTCACTTTTTACTGATAATAAACTTTCTAAATTTGGTTTTTTAATTTCAGTATTTTTTAAATTCTCTTCAATTTTTGTATTTTTGTTTAATGCGTGTGAGAAGAAATTTTGCTCATATAATTTAGGATATGGTTTAGCAAAAATTTGCTCGTTATATTCATTATTTTTAATTTTTTCATAAGTTATATTGCTAAGCCCTAATTTATGCTCTTTTGCAAGTTCTACTAATGAATGAACGCTATTTGTATTTGCAAAACTTTCTAAACTAGCTTTATTATTAACAATATTTTTTAAGTTAAAAAAATCATTTAATTTTACATTTTTTTTATCTTGCTTTAATATGTCTAAAAAATCTAAAATCTGAACGAAATTCAAATCATCTAAAAGTTCTTTTCCATATTCAACATCTTCCATAGAAGTCTTAATATCTTGCATAATTTCAGCATCACTTATTTGCAATCTTTTAGGTAAAAATTCATTCATTTCTTTTGCATTTTGCACTATTTTTGATACTTTATCTTGTAGAGTTTTTGGATTTTGTAAAAGACTTGCTAATAAATTTGGCTCTTGTTTGCTTGTTTTTTCATTTAATAAAGTTGAAGCTAGATTTATATTACTAAATTGTTTTATATCTTTATTTTTTATTTCATTTTTTGCTTTAAATACATTTTGCATTACCAATAAATTTTTAGTATCTTTTACATCGGTTTGATTAAATAATAAATCAGCAAAACCTTCTCCGCCAGACTTTTTAGAGCCTTTACCTTTTTTAGAATTTAGATTTTTTACATCTTGTAAAATTAATAAATCTTTCATAATAATCCTTGTTTAAAACTTAATGAGATTTAGCAAAATTCGTTCCAAGTTTTTGTGATTTCATATTTAAAAATTAACCTAAATTAATTAAACTTTTACTTTAAAATCAAGGAGAAAACATTGAGTATTAGAAATATAGCAGTAATCGCACACGTTGATCATGGTAAGACTACAATGGTTGATCAGTTATTAAAACAATCAGGAACATTTAGCGAAAGAGACCAAGTTGATGAACGCGTTATGGATAGTAATGATATTGAAAAAGAGCGTGGAATTACAATTCTTTCAAAAAACACAGCAATTAATTATAAAGGCACAAAAATTAACATAATTGATACTCCAGGCCACGCAGATTTTGGTGGAGAAGTTGAGCGTGTTTTAAAGATGATTGATGGGGTTTTATTAATCGTTGATGCTCAAGAAGGTGTTATGCCACAAACTAAATTCGTTGTTAAAAAAGCATTAGCATTAGGTCTTAGACCAATAGTTGTGGTAAATAAAATAGACAAAGCTGCAGCTGAACCTGATAGAGTAATTAATGAAGTATTTGACCTTTTTGCTGCACTTGATGCAACTGATGAGCAATTAGATTTCCCTGTAATTTATGCAATTGGAAAAGAAGGTATTGCAAAAAATGAATTAGATGATGATAGTAAGGATATGCAACCTTTATTTGACAAGATAATTGAGCATGTTCCAGCACCAAGTGGTAGTAATGAAAATCCTTTACAATTACAAGTATTTACATTAGGTTATGATAACTTCGTTGGTAAAATTGGAATTGCTAGAATTTTCAATGGAACAATTTCAAAAAATCAAAATGTAATGTTAGCTAAGGCTGATGGGACAAAACACACAGGAAGAATTTCAAAACTAATTGGATTTTTAGGTTTAGAAAAAATGGATATTGATAGTGCTAGCACAGGAGATATCGTAGCAATTGCAGGTTTTGATGCTTTAGATGTTGGAGATAGCGTAGTTGATCCTAGCAATCCTATGCCACTTGACCCACTGCATATAGAAGAACCTACTTTAAGCGTTGTATTTAGCGTAAATGATGGACCTTTAGCAGGAACTGAAGGAAAGCATGTTACAAGTAATAAAATCGCTGAAAGATTAGAAAGCGAAATGAAGACAAATATCGCTATGAAATATGAAAATATTGGCGAAGGTAAGTTTAAAGTAAGTGGCCGTGGTGAATTACAAATTACGATTTTAGCTGAAAATATGAGAAGAGAAGGTTTTGAGTTTTGTCTTGGACGCCCTGAAGTTATCGTAAAGATTGAAAATGGAGTTAAAACAGAGCCTTTTGAAAATCTAGTTATTGATGTTCCTGATGAGTTTAGTGGAACGGTTATTGAAAAGCTTGGAAGAAGAAGAGCTGAGATGAAAAGTATGGTTCCAACAGGAGATGGACAAACTAGACTTGAGTTTGAAATTCCTGCTCGTGGGCTAATTGGATTTAGAAGTCAGTTTTTAACAGATACAAAAGGTGAAGGTATAATGAATCATAGTTTTATGGAATTTAGACCTTTTGTTGGTAGTGTTGAAAAACGCCAAAATGGAGCATTAGTGAGTATGGAAAATGGTGTTGCATTAGCTTATTCATTATGGAATCTTCAAGATAGAGGTGTTTTATTTATAGACCCTCAAGCAAAAACTTATGTTGGTATGATTATAGGCGAGCATAGCCGTCCGAATGACCTTGATGTAAATCCTATAAAAGGTAAAAACCTAACCAATGTTCGTGCTAGTGGTAGTGATGATGCTATTAAATTAGTTCCACCTAGAAAACCTACTTTAGAGCGTGCTATGGAGTGGATTGAAGAAGATGAATTAGTAGAAGTAACTCCAATTAATATTCGTATTAGAAAGCGTTATTTAGACCCAACTCTAAGACGCCGTATGGAAAAATCTAAATCTTAATTTTTATTCTTTCTATTCTAAATCTTTTAAAGAATTTAGAATAGAAAATTAAAATGTTTGAAAATAAAGCTTTTAAGACTTCTGTTAAGCAAAAACAATTAAAATTAAAAGATTATGAAAAAAGCAAAACCTATTAGAATGTGTATTATTTGCAAGATTAGAAAAAATCAAACTGATTTAAAGCGTTTTCAAGTGTCTTTAAATGAAGTTTTATTTCAATTTAATAGCGGTAGAAGTATGTATTTATGTGATGAATGCCTTAAAAAAGATGATAGTGATTTTTTAAAGTCTTTGCAAAAAGTTATAAAAATTAATATAGATAAAAAAGAACTTGCTAGTAAATTAAAAGAAAGGTTTTTAAATGGCGAATATAAAAATTAGTGAAATAGCAGCGGAATTAGGTTATCAAAATAAAGAAACTTTAGAAAAAATTAATGAATTAGGATTTGATTATAAATCACCTCAAAAAGCTGTAAGTGAAGATGTAGCAGCAGCAATATATGAGTATTTAAAAAATGGAACAATTCAACAAATTTTAAAAGATGAAGTT
Source organism: Campylobacter sp. RM12651 (assembly GCF_022369475.1). NCBI lineage: Bacteria > Pseudomonadati > Campylobacterota > Epsilonproteobacteria > Campylobacterales > Campylobacteraceae > Campylobacter > Campylobacter sp. RM12651. Next base: position 1,723,525 of record NZ_CP059600.1, on the reverse strand, counting down.
GCAAAATCAAGTAAAAGTGCCAAAAAATCTAGTACAAAATCAACTACTTCTAAAACTACAAAAAGTAAAACTGAAAAAGCTGAAAAAAGTACAAAGACTGAAAAGATTGAAAAAACAAAAAAAACTGAAAGCAAACAAAAAGAAATTCTTAAAGAAGAAACCAAAGAAGATAAACAAGAAACTAAAGAAGAAAAAATAGTAGAAGAAAAAATCACTAAGGTAGAAGTTAAAGAAGAAATGAAAAGCAAAGAAATAGCAAAAGAAGAATTAGTGCAAGAAGAACCTGTAAGTCTTGCAAGAAGTGGGCTTGAAAAACGCCGTGGCTTAGTAATTATTAAGAAGAAAAATGCAGCAAAAGAAGAAGTTAAAGAAGAGGTTAAGCCTAAAGCTCAATCAAAAGAGCCCGTATCGTTTGCTTCAATATTTAGCACAGATGAAAGCTTAAAAAAGAAAAAAGCTAAAAAAATAGTTCCAGCAGCAAGAAAAGAAAGTTCATCTAAGATGGATTTTGATACTAATTTTGCAGAGATTAATGATGATGAAGATGATGTTGTGGTTATGCCTGATTTTTCATTTAATGAAAGAAAAGAAGATATTGAAAAGCCTGCAAAGGCACAAACTTCATTAAGAAGTGCATTTAATAACCAAATCAATCAATTTACAAATACTTCAATAGCAAGGTCTCGCCGTAAAAAATCAAAAGCATATAAAAAAGAACAAAGTAGCGAAGAAATTACAAGTATTAAAATTCCTAAAGAAATAAGACTTTATGAATTAGCAGAGAAGTTAGGTAAAAAAGATAGCGAATTAATCTCAAAACTATTTATGCAAGGAATGATGACTACTAAAAATGATTTCTTAGATGAAGAAACTATTGAGATTTTAGGACTTGAGTTTGGAATTGAAATAAGCTTTTTTGATGAGACTGCACAATTTGATTATGTTGCTGATTATGAAGAAAATCAAGAAGAATTAAAAGATATTAAAGTTCCTGTTGTAACAATTATGGGGCATGTTGATCATGGTAAGACAAGTTTGCTTGATTATATTAGAAATAGTCGTGTAGCAAGTGGCGAAGCAGGTGGAATTACTCAGCATGTTGGTGCTTATATGGTTAATAAAAATGGTAAAAATATAACCTTTATTGATACTCCAGGTCACGAAGCATTTTCAGCGATGAGAGCTAGGGGTGCTAGTGTTACTGATATAGTAATTATTGTTGTTGCAGCTGATGATGGTGTAAAACCACAAACAAAAGAAGCAATTTCGCATGCAAAAGCAGCGGGTGTTCCAATCATTATTGCTGTTAATAAAATAGATAAAGAAGCAGCAAATCCTGATAGAGTTAAAACTCAATTAGCAGAGCTTGATATTATGCCAACTGAGTGGGGTGGAAGTCATGAATTCGTTCATATTAGTGCTTTAAAGGGAACTGGAATTGAAGATTTACTTGAAATTATCTTATTGCAAGCTGAAATTTTAGAGCTTAAAGCAAATAAGAATACAGCTGCAAAAGCAAATATAGTTGAAAGTTCTTTACAAAAAGGTCGTGGTGTAGTAACTACTGTGATTATGGAAAATGGAACGCTAAGAGTAGGAGATACCGTTGTAGCAGGTATTGCTTATGGTAGGGTAAAAAGCATTACAGATAGCAAAGGTAACGCACTAAAAGAGATTTTACCAGGCGAGTGTGGTGTAATTATGGGTCTTAATGAAATTCCTGATGCAGGTGAGACATTAATTAGTGTTGCGACTGATAAAGAAGCAAGAGATTACGCACAAAAACGCCACGAATATTTAAGACAAAAAGAATTAAGCAAATCAACAAAAGTAAGCCTTGATGAATTAAGTGCAAAAATTAAAGAAGGGAATTTAAAATCATTACCTGTTATTTTAAAAGCCGATGTAGGTGGAACATTAGAAGCTATTAGAGGAAGTCTTGAAAAGCTTTCAAATGATGAGGTAAAAGTTGATATTGTTTTAGGTGGTGTTGGTGGAATATCTCAAGGAGATATTGCTTTAGCACAAGCTAGCGGTGGTGTTATAGTTGGCTTTAATGTTCGTCCAACAGGGGATATTAAGGAAAAAGCAAAAGAAGCTAAGGTTGAGATTAAAACATATAATGTAATTTACAATCTAATTGATGAAATTAAGGCTATTTTAGGTGGTTTAATGAGTCCTATTATTAGCGAAGAGCAACTCGGACAAGCTGAAATTAGACAAGTAATCAATGTGCCAAAAGTAGGACAAATAGCAGGATGTATGGTAACTGATGGAAGCATAGTAAGAGGGGCTAAAATCCGTGTTATTCGTGAAGGTGTTGTAGTGTTTGAAGGAGAGATTAGCTCACTTAAACGCTTTAAAGACGACGCTAGAGAAGTTAGCAAAGGTTATGAATGTGGTGTTGGTATCGTTGGATTTAATGATATGAGAGAAGGCGATTTTATAGAAAGTTATAAAGAAGTTCAAAGTAAGGCTAGTTTATAATGAATGATAAAGCACAAATAAAACGCCTAAGAACACAAAGTTTGCTAAAGGAATTAGTAGGAGAAGCTTTAGCAAACTTAGATGATCCTTTATTAAGTGGTCTATTAGTAAATGATGTAGATTGCAAAAAGGGTCGTTATGATGCTTTTATATATTTAGATAAAATGTCGCTTACAAAAGATGAACAAAATTTAGTGCTTTCTAAGCTAAAAAGAGTTAGTAAAGTATTGCAAGCTCATTGCTTAGGAGCACTTGGTATGTATAGATGTCCAAATTTTCATTTTAGGTTTGACGATAGTTTAGATAAAATTAATAGAATAGAAGAATTATTTAAGCAAATTAATAAGGAAAAGAAATAAATGGAGCTAGAGAATTTAGCTAAACAGCTTAATTTAGTGATTTATGATACTGAATTAGCAAAAGAAGGCAATAACTTTATTTATAGAATTTTCATCTTAAAAGATGGAGAAAATAAATCAGTTAGCCTTGATGATTGCGAGCAATTTAGTAGATTGATTTCTCCTATACTTGATTTAAATCCACCTACAGATGAAAAATACTTTTTAGAAGTAAGCTCTCCTGGACTTGAAAGAAAGCTTACTAAAATAGAGCATTTTAAACTTAGTATAGGTGAGATATTAAAAATCAAAACTAAAGAAAAAGAAGAAATTATCTCAAAATTACTTAGTGCTGATGATGAAAAAATCACTTTAGAAGATGGCACAATTTTAAACTACGCAGATATTAAATCTACAAAAACTTATATCTATTGGTAAGGCAAAGCCTTACCTATATACTCTTACTCAAATTAATAATCATTAACAAAATCAAAATTAGAAATAAAAAAACAAAGAAATTTAAAGGAATTTAATGAAAACTATTACAAAAAAAGATACAAAAACCTTAGCATTAAGTGCATTAGGTGGGACATTAGAATTTTATGATTTTATTATATTTGCATTATTTACTCCGTATTTTACACATCATTTTTTTCCAAAAGAGCTTGATGAGAGTATAAAATTATTAAATACATATGGAGCTTTTGCTGCAGGGTATTTAGCTCGTCCATTAGGTGGAGTTATAATGGCACATTTTGGAGATAAGTTTGGTAGGAAAAATATGTTTTTATTAAGCATTATTTTAATGGTAATTCCTACATTTATTTTTGCGATTATGCTTACTTATGAGCAAATTGGCTATTTTGCTATTGCTATTTTATTAGCTATTAGATTAGTTCAAGGCGTTGCAATTGGTGGAGAGTTACCTGGTGCTTGGGCTTTTATATATGAGCATAGTCCTGATAATAAAAAGGCATTATTTTTAGGAGTTTTAACTAGTGGGGTTTGTGGTGGTATTACTTTAGGAGCTTTAAGTGCGTTATTGCTTCAACTAAATTTCACAGAAGATGAAATAAAAGATTATGCGTATAGAATTCCTTTCTTAATCGGCGGTATTTTTGGTCTAATTAGCATTTATCTTAGAAGATTTTTGCAAGAAACTCCTATTTTTAAGCAACTTCAAGCTGAAAAACAATTAAGCGATTTTCCTATAAAATCAGTCATAAAAGATTATAAAATAGAAATAATTTTATCAATGTTTTTAACTATTGTTCTTACTGCTTGTGTTTTAGTATTTTTAATAATGATGCCTAATTTTATGAAAGGTATTTTAAATATTAATCCTGCTTTAAATACTAGCTTACAAATTATTGCGAGTATATTTATGATGATTGGGCTTGTTGTTTGTGGGGCATTGGCTGATAGATTTAAAGCTAGTTTAGTTTGCAAAATTTTTGCTATTTTATTAGTTTTTACTAGCACTATGTATTTTTATTCTTTATATGTTTTAAAGGATTTTGCTTTAACTTGTATATTTTATTTTGCTTCTGCGTTTTTTGGTGGTATTGTTAATTTTACATCATTATTTATGTGTAGGCTTTATAAGGCTAGTATTAGATATACAGGCATAGGATTTTCTTATAATTTAGCTTATGCGATAGCAGGATTTTTAACTCCAATTATCGTAGTTCAATCACACGGAAAATTTGATATTGGTAGTGGATATTACATTATTTTCATATGCTTAATGGCTTTTTTAAATTCTGTATTTTTTGACAAAATTATGAAAAATAAAAAATAAAGAATTTGATTTTAAGATAAACTCTAAAAATTTTTAGAAGTTTATCTTATTTTGGAATAAGTTTTGCTTTTATCAAAATATAAAATATTTAAGGAAAGTTATGCAAAACGGATTTTATCAAGCTACAGGAGCAATGGTTACTCAACTAAATCGCTTAAATGTTATCTCTAATAATTTAGCTAATGTAAATACAGCAGGTTATAAAAGAGATAATGTAGTAATTGCTGATTTTAAAAGGCTTTATGATGAAGAAATGCAAAATATGCCAATTGATAATCATACAAAACAAGCTGCAAAATATATAAATCAAACCATAAATAGAGTTCCTAATATTGATATAGAATACACAGATTTTAGCGTAGGTGCAATCCGTCCGACCAACAATCCTTTAGATATTGCAATCAAAAGAAGTGATTGTTTTTTTATGGTTCGCTCATCAGATGGTAGTGTGAAATTTAGCAAAAATGGAGCATTTAGCCTAGATGAAGATGGCTTTATAGTTACAAAAAATGGAGATAGATTATTAAGCTCGAATTATTTTGAAGACCCTGCAAATGATGGCATTCAAGTAGGAGATAATCAAAGATTAACTATTGATTCAGATGGAAATGTCTATTTAGATGGTGAAGTAGCAAATAGGATTTTTGTAGCTAGGATGGATGATACAAGGGATTTAGAAAAGATAGGAGATAATCTTTATAAATTAGATGATTTAACTAAAATGCAGGATTTCGAGGGCTCAAATGCACTTGCGAGTGGGTTTTTAGAAATGAGTAATGTAAATGCCGTTAATGAAATGGTAGGTCTTATAGAAACTCATCGTTTAGTTGAAATGTATCAAAAAGTAATGACTAGCCATATGGATGAGCTAAATAGCGACGCAATAAATAAATTAGCAAATGTTAAATAGGAGTAAAAATGCTTAGGTCTTTATATACAGCAGCAACAGGAATGATAGCACAGCAAACACAAATTGATACAACATCTCATAATATTGCCAATGTAAATACTATGGGATACAAAAAAAATAGAGCAGAATTTGCTGATTTAATGTATCAAGTAATGGAATACGCAGGCACTAGCACAAGCACAACAACGCAAAGTCCAACAGGTATTGAAGTAGGTCTTGGAGTTCGCCCAACAGCAATTACAAAGCAATTTACACAAGGATATTTCAAAGAAACAGGCAATCAATTAGATATGGTAATAGCAGGTAATGGTTTTTTCCAAGTTCAGCTACCTGATGGCACTACGGCATATACAAGAAATGGTGCTTTTAAGCTAGATAGCGAAGGAACTATCGTAAATAGTGATGGATATAGATTAATCCCTGAAATTACAATTCCTGAAGATGCAGTTGCTATTGGGATAGGAACTGATGGGGTTGTAAGTGTAATTCAAGCGGGTAATCCTGAAGCAGTGCAACTAGGTCAAATTGAATTAGCAAACTTCATAAATCCTAGTGGCTTACACGCATTAGGGGATAATAATTTCCTTGAAACTAGTGCTAGTGGAGCAGTTGTAGTTGGCACTGGTGGGACTAATGGTTTTGGTCAAATTAAGCAAAACTTCGTAGAGATGAGTAACGTGCAATTAGTAGAGGAAATGACTGATTTAATCACAGGTCAAAGAGCTTATGAAGCAAACTCTAAAGCAATCACTACAAGTGATGAAATGCTATCAATCGTAAATGGACTTAAAAGATAAATAATATAGATTGAAATTCTTATAATTTTATAAGAATTTCAAATACGAATTACTTAAAAGTAACCTCTAATGCTTGTTTAATATCAGCTATTAAATCATCAGCATTTTCAATACCAACAGAAAGCCTTACAAGACCTTCGCTAACTCCAGCTTTTATTAATTCAGCTTCATTTAATTGTCTATGAGTATGACTTGCAGGGTGTAAAATACAGCTTCTTGCATCAGCTACATGAGTTGCTATCATTATTAATTTTAAGCTATCTAAAAACTTAACTGCCTTAGCTTTATTTGCTTTTAATGTAAAGCTAATAACCCCACAAACCCCATTAGGCATATATTCTAAAGCTAGATTATAATAAGGACTACTTTTTAGCATAGGGCAATTTACGCTTTCAATATATTCATTATTTTCTAAAAATTCTGCAATTTTTTTCGCATTTTCGCAGTGTTTTGCCATTCTTAAAGGTAGGCTTTCAATATGAGTTGATAGCATATATGCACTAGTTGCAGGTAAACAAGCACCTATATCTCTCATTAATTGAACAATCATTTTTACAATATACGCTAATTTGCCAAATTTTTGCGTATAGATTAATCCGTGATATGACTCATCAGGGGTGTTAAAATCTGCAAATTTTTTAGGATACTTACTCCAATCAAAATTACCGCTATCAAGCACAACCCCAGCAATCACACTTGAATGCCCATCGAGATATTTAGTAGCTGAATGAATAACAATATCAGCTCCGTGTTTTATAGGCTGACAATTAATAGGAGTTGCAAAAGTATTATCAATTACTAATGGAATTTCATTTTCGTGAGCAATATTTGCAAATCTTTTAATATCAAGCACTACTAAAGCAGGATTTGATACGCTTTCAGCGTAAATTAATTTTGTGTTTTCTTTAATAGCTGCTCTTATTTCATCATCTGTGCTATTTGCACTAATAAAGGTGCAATCAATTCCAAATTTTTTAAGCGTTACGCCTATTAGATTTATACTTCCACCATAAATCTCATTTACGCAAACTAAATGATCTCCTGCTTTACAAATATTTGTAATTGCAAAAAATATAGCTGCTTGTCCGCTAGAAGTTAGCACCCCAGCAATTGCTCCTTCTAATTTAGCAATTTTACTAGCTACATAATCATTTGTAGGATTTGCTACTCTTGAGTAAAAGTATCCACTTTCTTCTAAGTCAAATAATTTTCCCATAAATTCACAAGAATCGTATTTGTAAGTAGTTGATTGAATGATTGGCACTTGCCTACTTTCGCCATTTTTTGGCTCATAACCTGCGTGAATACATAAAGTATCTTGTTTTAACATTTTCTCTCCTTTAAAAAAATATTAGTTTAACTTTATTTTAAGTATTTAGCAAGTAAAAAATGGCAAAATTAGTTAAAAAAGGAGAAAAAATGCCCGTTAATATAAAAACTAACCTTCCAGCAAAAGTTTTATTAGAAAATGAAAATATTTTCGTAATGGATGAAGCAAGAGCAAATTCTCAAGATATTCGTCCATTAGAGCTTGTGATTTTAAACCTTATGCCAATAAAAGAAGAAACTGAATTAGAATTACTTAGAATGCTTTCTAATACGCCTTTACAAGTAAAAATCACGCTTTTAAGAATAGCAAGTCACGAGAGCAAAAACACTTGTCAAAGCCACTTAAACGAGCATTATTTGGTATTTGATGAGATAAAGCATAAAAAATTTGATGGAATGATAATAACAGGAGCTCCGCTAGAACAATATGAATTTAGCGAAATAACTTATTATGATGAATTAGTTAGTATTTTAGAATGGAGCAAAAGCAATGTTTTTAGCACTCTTCATATATGCTATGGTGCGATGTTTGGGCTAAATTATCATTACAATATTGCAAAAATTCCTTTAAAAAAGAAATTAAGCGGAGTGTTTTATCACGATGTAATTGATAGTAAAGATGAGATTTTAAGGGGAATTGATGATGTGTTTTTAGCTCCACATTCAAGGCATTCAGGAATTGATGAATTAGCCTTAGCAAATCATAAATCTTTAGTGATTTTAGCTAAAAGCGATTTAGCAGGAAGCTATTTAATAAGAAGTTCTGATAGAAGACAAGTTTTTGTCCTAGGTCATCCTGAATACTCTCGCACTACTTTAGATAATGAGTATAAAAGAGATATTAAAAACGGCTTAGATGTTGATATTCCTTATAATTATTATAAAGATGATAATCCAAACAATCCCCCAAAACTTACTTGGAGAGCTCACGCAAATTGCGTTTATATCAACTGGCTAAATTATTATGTATATCAAACTACACCTTTTGAATTAGACAAACTTAATTCAATTAATTAAGATTTAGATTTTCTAAATCTTAATTAGATTTTTTTAACTCCGCTTTCATTCATATAATTTATGAAATCTTGTCTTAATTCTTCTTCTTTTTGTTTTATTTTTGCTAGTTCTAATTCTTGCTCTTTTTTCTTTTCATTTTCTTTTATATCTGTTTTGATTTGTTTTAATGAGTCTAAAAAGTCCATTTTTTCTCCTTTTGATTTTTGTATTATATTATTTAAATAATGTAATAAATAACTTTTAAAAATACAAATTCAATATGTTTTATTTAATAAATTTTTGCATAATGCTAAGTCGTAAAGAGTTAAAAAGAGATAATTTTATTAAATCAAAGGAGATAATTTGAAAACCATAATCGCATTAGATTTTGACACCTTAGAGCAAAGCCGTGAATTTGTATCAAAACTATCAGCAAAAAATCTTGAAAACTATGCAAAAGAGCATAATTTAAAATTAATTATGCCTTATTTAAAAGTCGGTATGTGGCAATACTACACAGCTGGAAATGACTTTTTAAAAGAGCTAAAAGACTTAGGTTTTAATATATTTTTAGATTTAAAATTAATTGATATTCCAAATACTATTTATAATGCTACTAAGACACTTTTAAAAAATGATATTGATATTTTAAGCCTTCATTCTTTTGCAGGCGAGCAAGCTTTAAAGGCTGCTGTTAATGCTAAAAATGAATTAGGTAGCAAGTGTGAATTATTTGGAATTTCTGTATTAACTTCGTTTGAAGAAGAAGAATTTAAAAATGATTTAGGCTTTAATGGAAGCATTAATGATTGCGTAAAACAACGCTGTTTAATCAGCAAAAAAGCAGGTCTTGATGGCATAGTAAGTAGTGCTTATGAAGCAAAATTTGCTAAAGATTTAGGACTTAAGGCTCTTACGCCTGGCATTAGATTTTTAGGCAATGATGCAAATGACCAAGCAAGGGTTGCTACGCCAAAATTTGCTATAGAAAACAATATTGATTATATTGTAGCTGGTAGAATGATTACAAAGAGTTCTAATCCTATTAGAGCTTATTTTCAATGTATAAAAGGAGAAGAAAATGAATAAAGAAGTTGCAAGTGAAGTTGTAAAAATATTAAAAGATTGTGAAGCAATATTTATTAATACTAAAGAATTTTTCACATATTCAAGTGGTATTAAAAGCCCTATATATTGTGATAATCGTGTGTTAATTAGCTATCCAAAAGAGCGTAAAATCATAGCAAATCATTTAGCGAATTTGATTAAAGAAAAAGCAGGAGATGTTGATTACATAGCAGCAACTGCTACTGGAGCTATTGCTCACGGAGCTTGGGTGGCTGATATATTAAACAAACCATTAGTATATATATTATCAAAAAACAAAACCCACGGAAGAGCAAAGATGATTGAAGGAAGCTTTAAGCACGGAAGCACTTGCGTTGTGCTAGAAGATTTAATCTCAAGTGGCGGTTCAAGTATTGCTGCTGTTGGTGCTGCTAGGTCTCACGGATTAGATGTAAAAGGTGTGTTTTCAATATTTAGCTATGAATTAAATCAAGCTAAGAAAAATTATGAGAGTATTGATTGCCCTGCTTATTCGCTTAGTGGATTTTCTGCATTTAGTGGATTTTTAAGCGATGAAGAAGTAAAAGTTCTAAACGAATGGCGTGACGCTCAAGAATAAAATAATTTTAATTTCAAATTCCGATTTTGGAATTTGAATATCTTCAGACCTTCTTTACTTTACAAAAAATAATTTTTATAATATTTACTTAATAGTTAAAATTAAGGAGAAATAATGGCTTTTAAGAACGCAGTAGTTACAAAAGAACTTGATGAAAAATACAAAATGACAGATATTTTTTGCAATTATACAGATAGCTTATACTATAAACAAAATCGTATGTTGCCTGATGAGAAAAGAATAGTAATAGATGAAGAATTAGATTGTTTTATAATACAAGCTTATAATTTTTTAGACCCTGAATTAGAGCGTGCAAGACTTAGTAAAGGCTTGTGGGTTTTATATTATAAAGGTAATTTGATTGAAGTTATACTTGATTATGATTTTGATATAACAATAGATGGTGTTTTATACGATAAAGTTTGGAGTATTTTTGATATTAAAAACAATGAATTATTAAGCGAAAAAGAAGTTATAAATCTTCTTAAAGAAATATTAGATGTTTATAATGTGGCTGGTGCCTGGGGCGAAATTGAAGAAGATTATAAAGTTTATTTAAGAGATGAAATAATAAAAGAATAAATATTTTAAATCCTAATTCAAATTCTTTAAAAATTGTGGAATTTTAAGTAGGAATTTGGTTTAAAAAAGGTAAGCAAATGGCTTTTAAAAACGCAATTATTGATGATAGATTAGAGAAGAAATATTCTTTTGTAGATATTTGTATTAAGCATACTAATGATTGGTATCTCAAACAACATCATAAATTTCCTTTTGAAGAACGCATTGTAATAGATGAAGAGTTAGACTGCTGGTTTATGAATTGTATGTATTTTGATGACCCAGAACTAGACCATGCAAAACTTAATAAATCTTTGTGGATTTTATATTATAAAGGCGAGCATATAAGGATAATTTTAGATTATGATATCAAACAAGAGATTTATAATGTAGTTTATAATAGAGTTTATAAAATTCTTTCTATAAGAGATAATAAAACATTAAATGAAAAAGAAATAATAGCTTTATTGAAAGAAATATTAGTTGTTTATAAATGGGACGGAAGCTTAAATAATGATAAAGAATTTAAAGCATATATAATAGATGAAGTGCTAGGAGAATACATATAAACAAAAGGAGATTTTATGATAGAAAAAAGTATTGTAAAAATTGTGATGTCAATTGTAATATTGTCTATTTGTTGTTTTTTATTTACGATAATTTTTTTTGTATATGATACTTTTTATATGTTTTTATCAATTACACAAGCACCTTATGGAAGTTTATTAGGCTCAATATTTATTATACCTTTATGTTTTTTAACTCATATAATATATAGCAAGATATCAAAAGAGTTATGTTTAATATTTTTATCTATTATGTTTTGTTTTTCTTATATTCCTATTTGGACCTTATCAATAGGCGGAATAATAGCTTTGATTTTGCCATTTATGTATTATTATTTATTAGTAATGTTATATAAGAAATTCTTTAAAAGTAAATCAAGTTTTGTAGGCAATACGCAGTTTAAATTAGATTTTAAAACTATACAAATTGATAACGAAATTTATGAAAAATATAAAATAAATGAAGCACTTGCTAAATATAATATACAAGATACCATATTCAACACAAAAACCATACTACTTAATAAAGAGCTTGATTGTTTTTTTATTGATTGTGATTTAAATTCAAATAGAATATTTTGGATTTTAAAATATAAAACAGATATTATTAAAATACTTCTTGTGCATAAAAAGCGTTTATCAACTGATACTGCTATATTTGTAATCATAGATATTGCGGGTAATAATTTACTTAGCGAAGAAGAAGTGATTTATTTATTAAAAGAAATCTTAGATATTTATAATCAAGATAAACAAGTAAAATACACATTATTAGATAAAAAATATTAAATGATTAAAGAAATTTTAAAATTTATAATTATATTTACTTTAACTCCTATAAATGCTGTTTTTATATATCTTGCAATTAAATCTTGTTTTGTTGAAAATTATTTGTTTTTAATGTTTGTTTATATGTTTGTTCATTATTTTGTTTTATCAATGAAGTATTTTTATGATAAATCAAAATTTTTTGCCATTGTTTTATTTAGTTTAATTTCGCTTATTTTTGTAGTAGAAAATTGGCTATATTTTATGATTTTTATCGCTATTTATATCCTTGTAATTTATATATTAAGAGAAGTTGATACAAGCAATGCGATTTATGTGATTAATCCAAAAAGATTTGATTTAGTTCATATAACTTTTGGATTTTTAATGCTGCTTTCATTTATTAGTATTGTAAGCTTTTTAAAAGATGAATTAATTATTTATAAAATAATCGGCGTAGTAATTATATTATGCACTTTAATTATATTTTGTGGTGTTAAAAGAGTGATTTGCTATGAAGATTGCTTGGTGTTTGTAAAAGGCTTAGGAGTTAGCAAAATAAAATATGATGATATTAAGGAATATTATTTTCTTAAAACAAATTTTAAAAATACTATAAGAATTTTTTTAAAGCGAAAAAGATTTAAGATTTTTTATAAATCTTATGAGCTTTCCTTTAATAAATTTAATAAAAGCGATTTAGAAAAATTAGAAAAATTAATCAATAAAAATGAAAATAAAAATAAAGGAAGTATATTTCAATGGATTTAAAAGCATTAGAGTTGATTTTAAATACTTTTTATTCTATAAAATATTTTAGCTTATTCAATAAAATTACAAAAAGTAACACAAAATATTGATTTTTATCAAATTTAATCAAAAAAATCATAAAAAACATAATTTCATTCCATAATAAAAGTCTATATTAAAAAAAGGAGTGATTATGAACGATAAACCAATTTGTTATGTTCCTAGTAGAAGAATTGGCGAAGTTTTTAGTGGTGTTCCATCATTTCTAGGGTTACCTAAGATTCATAATGATGAAGAACTAAACAATTATGATATTGTAGTAATGGGTGTGCCTTGGGAAGGGGTTTGCACTTATGGTAATTATTCAGGTTGTGAGTTATCTACAAAAAATATTAGAGCTGCTTCTGTTAGATATGGTGGATATTTACCAGAATTTGATTTAGATGTATTTGATTATTTTACTGGTGGAGATTTTGGTGATTGTGCTATAGAAAATGGTAATTATGATTTTTCTTTTAATAGCATAAAAGATAAGTATTCTAAAATAATGAAAGCCAAAAAAATCTCTGTAGTATTTGGAGGTGATCACTCAATATCATTTCCGTTAATTAGTGAGTTTGCTAAGGCACATAATGGAAATATAGGCATTATTCATTTTGACGCACATATGGATAATATGGATAAATTTGGCGAAGAAAAATTAGCTAGATGTTCTCCTTTTCATAGATTATACGAAGACCCTTATATAGACCCTACAAAAATGGTGCATTTTGGAATAAGAGGACCTAGAAACAATCCAAATGGTTTAAAAGAAGCAAAAAAATTTGGAGCTCATGTAATTACTGGAATGCAAGTAAAAGAAATGGGTTGGAAAGCTGCTATAAGCGAAGCAATTAAAATTGCAAGTAATGGCACAGAAGCTATTTATGTAACTATATGCTCTGATGTTTTAGATATAGCATTTAATCCGGCAGGCCCACCTGATCCTTGTGGTCTTAGCACATATGAACTTGCTATGATGTTGCACGAATGTGGAAAAGCAGGTGCTAGTGCGTTTGATTTTGTTGAATTATATCCAGGAAAAGACCCACAAAATACTTCAGGGCATGTAGCAGTGTGGATGAGTATATATTTTTTAACAGGTCTTACTAAGTATAGATTTAATATTAAATAACATATAAAAACATAAAGGGGAATTATGCAAAATAAATATACTTGGAAGGATAAAATTAAAGCAATAGGGCCAGGAGCTGTAGTTACTGGCTCTTTTGTTGGCCCTGGAACAATTACAACTTGCACTAAGGCTGGAGCTGGATTTGGCTTTGCTTTACTTTGGGCTGTTTTATTTTCAATAATAGCTACTATTATATTGCAAGAAATGTCAGCAAGGCTTGGAATAATTACTCAAAAGGGATTAGGCGAAGCCATATTAAACACTTTTAAAAGTAAGATTGGAAAAATATTAAGTGGAATTTTAGTGGGCGGTTCTGTGGTTTTAGGTTGTGCTGCTTATAATGCAGGGGATTTAACTGGTGCTGCACTAGGTCTATCAACGATAACTGGGATAAATATAACTTCTCTTACTCCTTATATGGGGTTGTTTGTATTTGTATTATTATGGATGGGTAGTTTTAATATTATCAAAAAAATCTTTATGCTATTGGTTATTATAATGGCTTTGATTTTTATCTTAACAATGTTTGTTGTTAAGCCAGATTTTTCTTTAGTTTTTCAAGGATTATTATTACCTACTTTTCCTGATGGCAGTTTATTTACTATCATTGCAATTATAGGGACAACTATTGTGCCTTATAATTTTTTTATACATTCAGCAACCGCTAAACGAACTTGGAAAGATGCTAGTGAATTAGAACTATCAAAATGGGATATATATTTTTCTATAACCACAGGTGGAATTATTACAGCAGCTGTTGTAATTACAGCTGGTGTTGCAATGATAGGAATGGAAGTAAAAAATGCTTCTGATATGGCTATACAACTTAGACCATTATTAGGTAATTATGCTGAAATAGTTTTGGGTGTTGGTATATTTGCTGCTGGACTTGCTTGTTCTATCAGTTCTCCTATGGGAGCTGCTTATGTTATGAGTGCTTTTTTAGGTTGGGATTATAAGCATAACGATATTCGTTTTAAATTAACCTGTTCTGCAATATTATTAATTGGAGTAATTGTTTCTTCAACCGGATTTAATCCTATAACTTTAATATTTACAGCTCAAATTCTAAATGGCATAATACTACCTGTAATTGTTGTTTATTTGGTGTATATTACATCAAGCAGTAAGGTTTTAAAAAATCATAAAAATAGCAATATTAAAATATTTTTAGGTATTATCATCGCTTTAATTTCTGTGATTTTAGGCGGAAGTAGTTTAATTAGTGCGATAGGAAATGTAATTTAAATATGCAAGAGTTGTTAGATAGATTAGTAAAAGATAATATTAAATATACAAAATTAGGAAGATTGGCAAATTATATCCCAGAGCTTAGCAAGGCTAAATTAGACGCTTTGGGAGTTTGCGTGATTGATAAGGATTATAATGTTTTTTGCTCGGGTGATAGTGAGCTAAGGTTTAGTATTCAAAGTGTTTCTAAAATAGTTACTTTAATGTTAGCTTTATTAGATAATGACTATGAGTATGTATTCTCAAAAGTAGGTGTTGAGCCTACAGGAGATGCCTTTAATTCAATTATGAAACTTGAAACATCAAACAATAAAAAGCCATTTAATCCAATGATAAACGCAGGTGCTATTGCTGTTGCTTCTATGATTAAAGGCAAAAATGCTGAAGAGAGATTTAATAGAGTGCTTGAGTTTTTTCGTTTGATTACTGATGATAATGAAGCGTCATTAAGTACCAAAATATACGAAAGCGAAAATAAAACAGGCAATAAAAATAGAGCCTTAGCGTATTTTATGAAAAATGATGGGATTATTAGTGATGATGTTGAGGTGGCTTTAGAAGTTTATTTTAAACAATGCTCAATACTAGCTAACACAAAAAGCCTAGCTAAATTAGGATTATTTTTAGCTAATGATGGGCTTAAAGATGGTAAGCAAATAGTTAGTAAAAAAATAGCTAGAACGATTAAGAGTTTAATGCTAACTTGTGGAACTTATGATTTATCAGGAGAAATAGCTGTAAGGGTAGGACTTCCATGTAAAAGTGGTGTGGGCGGTGGTATGGTATCGCTTGTCCCTAGAGAATTTGGTATAGGGGTTTATGGGCCAGCACTTGATAGCAAGGGTAATTCAATAGGTGGTGTTAGGATATTAGAGGGTTTATCTAAAGCTTTAGATTTATCAATTTTTTAAATTAATCTAAAATAATTAAAAGTATCTAGTAATTTTGTGCTTTATATTTTGAGTTTTAAGATTTAAATTCTTATAATTTCACTATATTAATTTGCATATTTTATAAGGGCTAATGTGATAGAATGGATATATAATAAATTAATAAAAGTTTTTGTTGCAACTTGCTTTAAAGTTTTGATATTTATTGTTTTATTGTATGTAATTTCTTGGTCTTTTTTAATGTTATATATGGATACTTTTATACTTACTTTAATACCATTAAGATACTTATTGCCATGGTTTTTTATAGATGACGATGATGCTTATGCTCGAGGTTTTTTGTTAGGTTTTTTGTTGCTTATGATATGGAGTTATTTTAGTATATCTGCGACTAAAATCTATTGTAAAAATATTATTAATTTTTATAAAGGCGAGAAAGATTTAGGCTTTTTATTTTATTTTACCTTATTTAGTATTCTAAATGCGTTTTTTAAATTTTGCTTTTTAAAATTAGGAGATATTCACAATAGCACTTTAACTCTTGCTATTGCTTTAATATCTACGATTTTAATTTATTTTTATATGAAATCTAAGGCTACTAAAAAGAACTAAAATTATTGATAAATTAGATTTTCTGATTAATTATTAATATAAAGAAAAAGATTTAATTTTAATTTAGTTTTTAAAAATTTATAATTAAAAGATAGTGAAAATTGGTGTTAAATCATTTGCAAGTTTGCTGTGGATTTGAAAAATGAAATTTCTAATTTAAATTTTAAAACCATAAAACTTCAATATTCTTAAAATAAAGCAAATAACTTGAGCTACAAGTAATTTTATTTGTTAACGCTCATAAAATTACGCTAAATTCTAAGTCTTTTTAAAATTTAAATTAGTTACAAATTAGATAAAAATAAAAAAATTTAACATTAAAAAATATAGAATTTAAAATACAAATTTTAGATTTTTAAAAGCTAAATTTTTAATCCAAATTCTTTATGCTTAAAACAATTAAATTATGAAAAACTGCCGTTAAAAATCCATCAAGCTACGAAGCGTTAGCAAAGCAGGTTATGGATTGTAGACAGTTTTTCCCTACAGAGCGTGGTCAGTGGATTGGAAGTGGTTTAAGGGTAAAGCAAGGTTTGATTTCGCAATTTAAGTCTTCTTCCCTTCCCCTTGAAAGATTTTAAATTTAAAGAAATATTTTTATTATAAAAAATCTTAAAAATCAAACAAAAAAAATAAAAAGAGAAAAGAATTTAATTTAGGAATTTACTTTTGTTTTTGGATTTAAAAAATTGAAATTCCTTTTTTAAATTCTTTTTTTAGTGTGTTTTTCCACTCTTGAGATTATTATTTATAACTAGCAAATGAATTGCTAGTTATAAATAATAATGAGAGTGAAATTAGAATTTGTAATATTTATGAATTGAAAAAGTTTTAAGGTAATTCATTGTATTTTTAGGTGTATTTTTAATAATTTTAAAAATAAAGAATTTAAACTAAGAATTTGGTTTTAACTCCAAAAAGAACCAACGCTAATTAAGTTGGTAAAAATTGGTAAGATTTTGAGTGTTTAACATTAAAAATTATGGAATTTGAATTAAGAATTTGATTTGTGGTTTTAGTTTTAAAATTAAAATTCCTGTTTTAAATTCTTTTTTTCAGTGTGTTTTTTCCACTCTTGAGACTATTATTTATAACTAGCAAATGAATTGCTAGTTATAAATAATAATGAGAGTGAATAGGTAAAAAAGATAAAAGAAAATTAAAAATATAAAAAGTTTTTTGGGTCTTAAGTAATGATTATTAAAATTAAAAGCTTTTTAGGTGGTAGGTAAAGATTATAAAAACATAAAAGCTTTAGGATAATAATCACTAAGAAAAATTATAAAAATTAAAAATATAAAAAACTTTTAGGTTTAAGGTAAAAAATAATAAGCTTTAAAAAACAATCTCTAAGTAAAAAGACAAAAACTCATAAAAACAATAAAGCTAAAAAGTTTTACTTTCTAGCTTTAGATAAGTTCTTAAGAACTTAATAAATAAAAGTTCTTAAGAATAATTAGTATTAGAATTTATTCTTCATAACAGCTTCAACAGCAATGCTAGCCATTAAATCTACTTCATCTGATATTTTATTAGTATTATCAGCTACTACTACATTAGCACGTGTTAGCTCATCTATACTACTTATTGCTTCATTTATTTGAGATATTGCTTGAGTTTGTTCTTTAATGCTTTCACTCATATCATTTATACCTTGAGTTAATACATTAACACTTGCTTCTATTTCTGTTAGTGATTTTTGAGTGCTTTCAGCTAGTTTTCTTACTTCATCAGCAACTACAGCAAACCCACGCCCATGCTCACCTGCACGTGCTGCTTCAATTGCAGCATTAAGTGCAAGTAGATTAATTTGTTCTGCAATGTCTCTAATCATAGTAATAACATTTTTAATATCTTCTCCGTTTTTAATAACTTCGTTTGATTTTTGATTTACTGCATGCATAGATGCACTCATCTCTTCTACTGCTGCTGCACTTTCTTGTAAGCTACTTGCTTGCTTTCTTGCACCTTCGTTTATATCACTAACACTTGTTTTTAGTATTTTAGATTTATCTTGTAGGTTTCTTGCAGTTTCAAGATTTGTTTTTAACATATCTCTTATTTGCTTACCTAACATATTAGTTGCAAGTTCTACTCTACCTTTAGCATTTTTTATTTCATTTCTAAAGTCGTTTTGGCTATATTCATCAAATATCTTTTCAATTGAGTTTGTATTAGCTCCAACTTTTTCTTCTAAAGTATCAAGCATTTTATTTAAGACATTTTTTAATTCAATTAATTGTGGGTTTGCAGGATTTAAAGTAATTCTTGCTTTTAAATCTCCGCTTTCAATTGCTGCTGCTGTTTGAACGCTTTGTTCTACTGCGTTTGTATCTTGAGTAAGTGAGTTGATTGTTCTTTCAATGTTTTCATTAATAGCTTTAGCCATATCTCCGAATTCATCTTTAGAATTTAAATCAATCTTACTTGCTGTTTTTCTTTCGTGATTTATTAGTGCGAATACTTCTCTTAGACCTTTTTCTATAACATTAATTGGGTTTAATGAGCGTCTTATTAATACCAATAAAATAGCTAAAATTACAATTAAAGATATAACAAACATAGTTAAATTTGAAATAATAATATCATTTAGCTCTTTAGAATAGTCGCTATATTCATTTGTGCTACAAAAAGTCCAATTTAATTTATCATATTTTTTACATACAGCTAATTTTGTTGCATTGTTAAATACATATTCAAGTTGAGTGATTTTATTTGAATTATTTGACGCATTTGACATTGCATTTTTGAATTTAGCATCAATTTCTTTTAAAACATCGTGTGGTTTTAGCTCTAAAGCTTCGTTTTGATGAATTGTAAATCTTAATAATTTATCATATGCAAATACCGCATTTGTAGGAGAATATTTAATAGAAAGAATATTATTTCTCATATTTTTTAAAGATAAATCCCCGCCTAAAACTCCTAATAATTTACCATCTTTGATGATTGGAGCTGATATAGTTGCTACTACTGACTTGATTTTATTATCGTAATAAACTTCATCAGCAATAATTGCTTGTCCTTTTTCAACTGCTTCTTTATACCATTGTTTAGCCCTATCACCTTCATCAGGTAAAACTATAACTTCATCATCATTTTCTTGACTAATATAATAAGCCATTCCATTGTCATTTCTAGAATAATATAAAGCGTTAAATCCAGAAGTTAAAAACACATTTTTAATTTGTTGTTTGATTAATTCTTCTTCTTTGTATAAGTCTGCTTTACCAAGAGTTTTAGAAAAACTATTAATAAAATTTGTTCTATCTACAAAAAATGTATCTGCATAAAGCATAGTAGCTTCTAGTGTGTGCTTTTTTCCAATTCCTGAGTAGCCAATAGCATCTTCTTTAGAATTTTCGTAATTTGTAATGCCTAATACAATAAAGCAAATAACTAAAGGCACACTAATTAATAATGGAATTTTGTTTGTTAATTTCATACTTTTTCCTTGCCTGTGAATTTGATTTGATTATATTATAAACAATTAATTAAAATTAATTTTTAATTTTTTTAAAATAAAAAGTAAATTCACTCCCTTTATTTAGTTCGGAATTTAACATTATTTTAATTTTATGTATTCTAGCTATCTTTTTTACTATTGAAAGTCCTAAACCTGTACCTTTTATTTGCTTGTTTCTGCTTATTTCTTGTCTAAAAAATCTCTCATATATTCTATTTTGAATATCTTTGCTAATGCCTATACCAGTGTCTTTTATGGATAAAATTATATGTTTTTTATTAATGTTTAAACTAATAAATATTTCGCCATTATCTACATTGTATTTAATCGCATTATCAATTATATTATAAAGCATAGTTTTTATTAGTTTTTCATTGGAAAAAAATATAAACTCATCTATATTCATAAGTATTTTTATATTTTTTTCACGGATTTTAAAATCTAATTCTTTAATAATTTGACTTAAAACATTGCTTATATTTACATTTGTCATCTCAAAATTATTAACTTCATCTAAAAATGATAATTTAATAATCTCATCAATCATCTCAAGTAAAGCACTTGATTGATTGTAAATTGTATCTATGAATTGCTTTTCATCTTCTTTTTTTACTAGATTATTTTTAAGCATTTCAGAGCTTAACATTATTGAAGTAAGTGGAGTTTTTAACTCGTGAGTAACATTTGCACTAAACTCAGCTCTTATCTTTTTAAATTGTTTATTATGTTCTTTTACTTGAGATAAAAAAGTCTTTAATTCATTGTATTGAAATGATTTATCAAGCTCGTTTATGTCAAGTTCGTATAATGGTTTTACTATGCTTTTGCTTATAAAATATGCAAGAGTTAAGCTAAGTAATGTTATTAGTAAAAATACTAAAAATATTGTTTTAAAAATTTCTATTTTAAAATCAAGATTTATAAAATAAATATTATCAAAAACGCTAAAAATCGCTGCTTGTAATAGTATCAAAACAAAAAATGAAACAAAAAATATAGCAAAAAATATCCTAGTTCTCATAAGCTATTTTATATCCTACTCCACGAATTGTTATTATGTATTTTGCATAATCTTTTAATTTATTTCTTAAAGTATTTATATGTATATCTAAAGTCCTACTTGAAATATTTGCTCCCCAAATTTCTTTTAATAAATCTTCTTTTTTAAGGCAAATGTTTTGGTTTTTAATGAGTTTTGTAAGTAATTCAAATTCTTTTAAAGTAAGGTTTATTTCTTCTTCATTAATGCTTACTATTCTAGTTTTTAGGTTAATTTTTAAATCTTTAAAAATGATTTCATTATTACAATCAATTCTTCTTAAAATATTTCTAATTCTTGCTAGGAATTCTAAAATAGAAAAAGGCTTAGTAATATAATCACTTGCTCCTAAATCAAGACCTTTTACTTTATCGTTTTCTTGATTTAACGCACTTAGTAAAATTACTTCAATAGCTTTTGTTTTTTCATTAGATTTTATTTTTTTTAGGATACTAAAACCATCTTCGCAAGGTAGCATAATATCAAGCACTAAAATATGTGGAATTTGATTGTTTAATTCGCTAAAAAGCTCTTTTGCATTAATTAAACTAATGACTTTAAAACCACTGCTTTCTAAAGCATATTTTATTAAGTTATTAATGCTTAAATCATCTTCTAAAACATACACCAAAGGTAAATCTTGCATAAGTTATCCTAATTAAAAAATATTGAAAATATTACAAAAAATAAGTAAGAAAAATAATATGAAAATAATTATTAATTTAAATAAATTCTAAATATTAAATTAATTTTGGTTTGTTTATCAAAAAGGAATACAATTTCACTCATTTTTAAAAAAAGGAGACAAAATGAAAAAAGTATTATTAAGTTTAGCAGCATTATCTTTATTAAGCACTGCAGCAATGGCTAATGATGGAGCTACATTATTTAAAAAATGTATTGCCTGTCATGGTAAAGCAGCTGAGAAAAAAGCTCCAGGTGCAGAAATTATCATCAATACTTTAGATGAAAAAACAATTTTAGAAGCTTTACAAGGTTATAAAGCTGGAACATTTGGCGGAAAAGCTAAGAAAACTATGGAATTACAAGTTAAAAATCTTAGCGAAGATGATATGAAAGCATTAGCTGCTTATATCGTAACTTTAAAATAATTCTTAAGTTCAGGAGCAATCCTGAACTCTTTTACAAACTAACAACAATTTTCATCATAAACATACAAATAAAAGCATTTAAAATACTTGTTATTATTAGTAGTATCCAGTATTTTTTAGCAACTCCTGCAACAGCTAATAATCTTCCTAAATACTGAAGTTGAGCTCCCATTAAAAATATAGCAGGTAAAACTATGCTAACGCCAATATTATCAATAATCCCATTTGCATATAAATTAACAGCAATTCCAACTCCAGCTGAAGTGCTAAGCCACGCTGATAAAAGTATAGTAATTGCTTCTCCTGGTAAGCCAAAAATATTCATAATAACGCCACAATAATCTCCTAAGAATTTCATAACTCCTAAGATTTTTAACATTTCAGCTATTACATAAGCCATTAAAACATTAGGAATTAGATTATATAAAGCGATATTAAAACCTTTTTTAGCACCTACTATAAAAATATCTAATGGGTTTTTGCTCTCATTATTCATTCAAAATCCTTTTTATAAAATGTATTTAAAACTATTCTTACAAAAATAGCTCCTACGAATTTCATAATTAGCATTAATACAAGTGGAATTATTGGTAAGCATACTAAATGTCCTAATAATGCTGAACCTATTGCAAAAAAGTTATTAATCATACCAGCCCCACTATATTGCCAAGCGCAAATTACTACTAAATCTTTATCGTTTATATAATTTTTATCTCTTGCTTCTTTACTCATAGCAGCACCTGCATCTGTGCTTTGTAAATCAGTAATTAATATAAGCCCACATAATCCAGGAACTCCTAAAATAGGTTTTAAAATAGGATTTAATAATTTTTGAGCAGCCTTAATAGCTCCATAATGCTCCATTACTTCAATTACTCCAAGTGCAAGCATTACAGCAGGAATTAAGCTAAATGCAAATAAAAATCCAGCCCTAGCACCACTTCCACCATCTCCTATGAAGGTCGTAGCTTTTATATTAGCTTCATCTAAGATTTTTGGGATTTTACCAAAACCACCTGTTAAAGTAGAAAAATCAAAAGCCTTTAGCATATCGTGTCCTGCTAAAAGTCCTGAAAAAAATAAGATTAAAAATATTAAAGCAAGATAAGCACTAGGTTTTACTTTTCCTACTTCAAATTCTGTAGCTTTTTGCATACTACTCCTTTTAAATAAAATAAAGTTTTTATTCTACAATATTTTTTAAGAAAACAATAAGAAATAGTTATTAGTATTTATATTTTTTAAAGGAGTTAATATGGAAGTTATCAAACATTATGAGTATTTACACGAAATTCCAGAGCTTGGATTTAAAGAATTTAAAACGAGTGAGTATTTAAAAACTACTCTTAAAAATGCAGGTTTTAGTATAACCAATATAGGAGATACAGGTTTTTATACGGAGTTAGGAAGTGGTAGCAAGATAATTGGACTTAGGGCTGATATTGATGCTTTAGGTCATATAATTGATGATAAAGCTTGTGCAAGGCATACTTGTGGGCATGATGCACATATGTCTATGCTACTTAGTGCAGCTTTAAGGGCAAAAGAGCAAAATATCATTAAAAATAACAAAATAAGATTTATATTCCAACCTGCTGAAGAATTAGGCAGTGGAGCTTTAAAGATGATAGAATTAGGAGCTTGTGAAGGTTTAAACTCTATTTTTGGAATGCATATTCGCCCAATTCAAGAATGCCCAAGTCCTAAAGCAATAGCTTCAATGTATTATGCAGCAAGTTCAGCTATAAAAATTACTATTAAAGGCAAAGCAGCTCACGGAGCAAGACCACATTTAGGAATTAACGCAATTGATGTAGGTGTTAGTATTATTGATGCTGCGAGAAAAATTTATATAGACCCAAATAAACCAAGTAGTATAAAAGCAACTAGATTTATATGTGATAGTGGGGTTACTAATTCAATTCCTAGTGAAGCTATTTTGGTATTTGATTTAAGAGCTCAATATAATGATAGTATGCAAGAGATGAAAGAAAAACTTGAAAAAATCATAACAAATATAGCAAATGCTTATGATGCTAAGGTGAGTTTTGAATACTTAATCAATATTCCCGCAGCTGTAATTAACAAAGATTTAGCTAAGATTTGCGAAAAAGTTATAAGCAATACTTTAGGAGAAGAGAATTTAATCAAAGAGCAATTTACACCTGGTGGAGAAGACTTTTTCTTCTATCCTATTAAACTAGGCATTCCATCAGCATTTATGGGCTTAGGAGTTGATTGCGCTCCTGGACTTCATCATCCTGAAATGAGTTTAAATAAAAATGCCTTAGAAAATGGTGTTAAATTGTGGCTTAATTTAATGCTTGAGCTTGAGAATTTAAAATAGGAATTAGATGAATTATAAATTAGGCGTTATTTTATTAATTGATTTATGCGTTTTATTGTGGCAAAACAGCTTTTTAAGTATTAGCCCTTATGAATTAAACGAGCTTAGCTCAAATAGTTTTAATGGGCTTTTTGCTAATTTTGCCTTAAGTGTTTTTGGCAATGAAAATATAAGATTTGCTTATATAATCTTGCATATTTTAAGCAATATTTTGCTATATAAAATATCAATTAAATACCTTAAAAATAACGCCTATATATCTAATATTATCTTTAATCTTACTCCAGGAAGCCTTGCTTCAGCATTACTAATTAATCCTGCAGGAATTATTATATTTACTTCATTACTTCTTGTATATCTTGCTATAAAAAGGCAATTTTATATATTTTATGGAGTATTGATTGCTTGTATTTATATTGATAAAGCTATGATTTCATTATATATTGCTTGTATTTTTTATGCTTATTTTAATAGATTATCAAAGTTATTAATTTTATCAATTTTACTAATGTTTGCTACTTTTATAATGTATGGATATGATTTTTCAGGCAGACCTAGGGGGTATTTTTTAGACTCACTTGCTATTATGTCGGCTGTGTTTTCTCCGCCTTTATTTTTGTATTTTTTCTATACGATTTATTATATTAGTTTTAAGGGTAAAAAGGACTTGCTATATTGTATAAGTGCGAGTGCTTTTATAATATGCTTATTATTATCATTTAGACAAAAGCCAGAAATTGCCGAGTTTTTACCATTTTTACTACCTGCTATACCTTTAATAATTGCTAATTTTTTAACTTCTTTTAAAGTGCATTTACCACAATTTAGAGCAAAACATAATGTGATATTATTTTTTGTATTAATTTCTTTAGTGATTAGCTTTTTATTTGTGATATTTAATCCATTTTTATATAGATTTGTTGATGAAAACGAGCATTTTGCTAAAAATTATCATTTAAATAAAGAATTAGCAAAAGAGCTAAAATCACAAGGCATTAATGAAATTAGTGTTCGTAATGATAATTTTAAAGTATTAGAATTTTATGGGATTTTGCCTTGTTATCAAAATTGCAAAATAATCACTCCTTGTGAAAAAGGAAATATCAATATAAACTTTTTTGCTAAAGAATTTTCATTTTGTTTAAAGAATGAAATTTAATATAAATATATAAGTAATTATTGTAATAATTTTCAAAAATTTTTAAGTATCATTAAATAAAATTAAACGAAAATTAATTATTTAAAAAGGAGATTTAATGCAAGTTAATTTATCTAATATTTATAATAATACTTATCATAAAATGGGCGAGAGTTTTGGTGGAGTAAAGAGCGAAAACGAATTAAAACAAATTGATGAAAATATCAAAAATAATAAAATTGATGATATAAAAACAGGCAATAATAGTGGCAATAAAATCTATTTTGAAAGTAAAAATGGCATAAGTTCTGCAAGTATTAGTGATGAGAGTTTAGATAAATTAAAAAGCCATTTTGATAGCAAAGACTTTTATAAGCGTGAAGATGGCAGTATTATTTTAAATGGTAATGCAGAAAAATATATAAGTGGTTGGTTTAGTGATATTGCTTATGCTAGGGGATATGTAGCTGCTAATAAAAACAATAATGATTTTTTAAATAAAGATGAATTATTAGAGCTTAATGTAGTAGCTAAGTTTAGTTTAGATGGAACAAATCCGCAAAATTATCAAAGCTATCAAAAAATTGAGCGTTTTTTAGCTGATAATACTACGATTTTAGATTCTGTGCCTAAAAATATTGATGAAGCATTAAATCAAACAATATTATCAAATAGTGATTTTGATGATACGATAACTTTAGGTGAGAGCGAAGAATTTGCAGCTAATAAAAATCCACAAAACCTAAACACACAAAATACAAGCACTCAAAATGTAAATCTAGCATCAAATGAAATAAAAAGCACTAATGTTGATGATGAAGAAGCAAAGAAAAAGCAAGAAATCGCAAACGCACTATCAAGCCTAACAAGGATTAAAAATACAATTAATACAAACGGGGTAAAAGCACTTAGTAAGGCTGATTTAGATAAGCTTGAAATCTTAAACATTGACCCAAATTCATTGCAAAATCCTCAACTTTTAGAGAAATTTAACAAAGCTAGTGATAAAGCTAACGAGCATTACGCTAATTTTTTAAATGTTGATAAGACTTATATAGATGAGAAAATGGCAAAAAGTGATGAGTTTTTAGGTGATTTTACTCACGATAGTGCTGATATAGTAAAAGATTTGCTAAAGAATAAAACACTAGATAAACTAGCATAAATTAATATTATTTAATTCAAATTCAATTTTAGAATTTGAATTAAGTATTTTTTAAATAATATTTATATGAAGACTTTTTAAAATATCTAAAGCTTTTTGGTGCAAGTCTTCATCATAACTAGCAGTTGCGTTTTTATCTATAAAAATATTTGCATTAGGAAGTGCAGATTTTGCAATCACTGCATTTGATAAGACGCAAATATTACTTACAAGTCCAACAATTTCAATATTTTTATAATTTTTATTGCTTAGATAATTTCCAAGTTCAATTGAGCCAAAAGTATTTTTATAAAAGCATAAATGATTTTTAGAAAACTCATTTAATTTCCCATAAATTTCTATTCCATTTGTGCCTTTAATACAATGTTTAATAGGTAGATTTTGCCCTTCTATAGTGTCTAAATAATCATCATTATGTGTATCAATAGTAAAGATTATCTCATCATTGTTTTTAAGATATTTTTCATATTTTTCTAAGATGATATTTTCTAAATTCTGTGCCTTTAAAAACCCTAAAGAGCCTGTTACAAAATCATTTTGAAAATCTACTATTATTAAAAGATTTTTCATGAATTTCTTAAGCTTTCGTATTCGCTTGGAATTAGATTAAGCCTTACATCACAAGGACTAAAGCCAACTCGCTCACCTAATTTAAACAATACTTCAAGTGATTTTATTTGCTCATCCTTTAAGCTAATACTATCATCGTTTGCATAAAGACTTAGATATTTATTAAGCTCATCTTCATTTACTCTCACTTCGTTTTTGCCAAGCAATATACGACTTAATAAAGCTTTATTTTGAGTAGCGACTTTTACTGCACGAGTTAGCTCATTTTCAATTTTAATTGCATCGCTTAGCATTAAAGAGCGGCGTATTGCCATTCCACCAAGTGGTAAGGTAAGCACTTCGCCACATTCAGCCTTGCAAAACTCCGCCCAAATATCCCAAATCTCACGCTCAACTCTTAATTTATCACTAAAATTAAGAATACTCTCATGTATTAACACCCCAGCATCTACACTACCATCTAAAACAGCTTTTTCTATATCTAAAAAGTTCATATAAGTAATTCTTGCATTAGGATATGCTAGTTTAAAAATTAAAGCATTTGTGGTATTTTCCCCACTTAAAGCCACTTTAAAATTAGGTTTTAAAACCTTATCTTTTAGAGTGATTAGTTTTGGACCATAGCCATTGCCAAAACTAGTAGCACATCTTAGCAAGGCATATTCGCTTTGAATTTTAGGATACACAGCAAAAGAAATTGCACAAACATCATAAATATTATTTAAACTTGCTTTATTTAGTGTTTCTATATCATCAGCAACGCTAGTATAATTAAACTCCGAACTTATCCAACCATAGCGAATTGCTGCATACATAAAAATATCATCAGCATCAGGGCTATGAGCTAGGCTAATTTGCTTCATTTTTCATCCTTAAAATTTGGAATAATTCCTTTGCTATTTCTTCAATTATAGGAACAATAACACTGTTTCCAATTTGTTTATAGCTTTGAGAATAATTTCTTTTTATTTTATACTCTTTTGGAAAACCCATTAAACCCAAACATTCCATTTCGGTTAATTTTCTGTTAAAATTAACCAATACTGGCACATTATTACCACCTGTTCCCATTTTTGCAGTAAGACAAGGTGATATTTTGTCTGTTTTGAAACTACATCTTGATTTTCTAATCTCATAGGCTAGTATTAAATCTTGATTGTTTATTATATTGCCTTTAAATTTATTTATATTTTCTTTAGCTATTTTTGTAATTTCATATTCTTTGATTTCTTTTTTTTCAATTATGTTTTCTAAATTGATTTGTTTTGGAAGTTTTTTAGGAAATATAAAATTAGCTTTATAGTTTTTATCAATTCCCACACAATACCATCTTTTTCTATTTTGTGGAATACCTAAGTCGGTGGCGTTTATTATTTCGTAAAAAATATCGTAATTTTCTTGTTTTAAAAGTTCTAAAATAGTGTTGATTGTTTTTTTATTGTCATGATTTATTATTCCAGCAACATTTTCAAGTATAAATGCCCGAGGTTTTTTTGCTTTTATTATTCTTAAAATGTCAAAAAACAATGTTCCCCTAGTATCGTTAAATCCTAGTCTTTTACCAGCTATACTAAATGGTTGACAAGGAAAACCAGCACATAAAATATCATGATTTGGTATATCATTTTCATTTATTTGAGTAATATCTCCTGCTGGATATTCATTAAAATTGTCATAGTATGTTTGCCTTGCGTACTTATCAATATCAGAACTAAATACACATTCGGCGTTTAAATGTTCTAATGCTATTCTAAATCCACCGATACCACAAAATAAATCAATAAATTTAAACATTTTTATCGCCTAATAAATGTTTTAAGATAGCAGATACTATTGGTGGATTTACAGCATTGCCTGCTTGTTTATACATTTGTGTATTGCTTATTTTTGAATTTTGGATATTTTTTATGAACTCTGTAGAAAAACCTTGGATTAAAAAGCATTCTTTTGGACTTAATTTTTTAATATATTTTGAAGTATTTTTTTGAATTAGTATTTTTGGAGAATCTGATCTTGCTAAAATTGTAGGCGATAAACCTAGCACAGAATAAACCCTTCGTTGTCTTTCTAAATCATTATGAATTTCTTTTGGTAAGTCTAATAATTTTATAATTTCTTTTTTCTTTGTAATATTTAAATCAATTTTAATTGTATTTATAAATTCTTGAACTTTATTTGGCAGTAAATGATTTTCCAAATCATCTAGAACAATATCATTTAATACTTTAAATGTATTTGATTTATGTAATGTATTAAAAAAATTAAAACATGTGAAATCTTTTTTTATATTGTATATGGTATCAGTACTTGGAGTTTGTTCTTGTGTGTATTTGTATATACCTACGATATAAATTCTCTCTCTATTTTGTGGAATATCAAAATCCTTTGCATTTAATATATCAAAATCAACTGTATATCCTATATCATTAAGAGATTTTAATATCGTTTTAATTGTTCTTGATTTATCGTGTGATATTAAATTTTTTACATTTTCTAAAATTATATATTTTGGTTTTTTAGATTTTAAAATTCTTTCTATATGAAAAAATAATGTTCCACGGGTATCACTAAACCCCATTTGTTTACCTGTAATACTAAATGGTTGGCATGGAAAACCAGCAAATAAAATATCGTGTTTTGGTATATCATTTTCGTTTATTTTAGTAATATCTCCATAAAGTCTAGCCTTAGGGAAATTAGCTAAATATGAAGCTTGTGCAAAATTGTCAATTTCTGATGAAAATATAAGCTTATGTTTTATGTTTGCTTGTTTAATGCCTTCTTCAAAACCACCAATACCTGAAAATAATGAAACAACTTTCAAAAAAATCCTTATTTGATAATAATTGTATAATTACCTTTGCTTCTTCCCGAGCCTGTTGTTATTGTATAATTCGTTATGATATTTTTAGTTAACTCTGAATTTTTATATATAAAATGTGCTACATAAGGTTCGTTAAACCATCCTAAACCTTGAAAAATAGCTTTTTTTAAATTTATATCAGAATCAATGATATTTCTTAAAATATTTTCACTTTCTTTTTTTATATATGTATAATATTTTATATCATGAAAGTAATTATTATTAAATAACTTATTAAGGTTTGTTAAGTTAATTTTTAAATTATCTAATATAAATTTATTTTTAAACAATTCACTTTCATTTACATATATTAAATTCGCAAAAAATAATTCAAGCGCAAAATCGCAATATTTAGAAAATGCTTTTATAAACGATTCTTTGCTAAATTTGCAAATTGTGTAGTTTTTTGAATTTTTTAATTTGATTGAAATTCCTGTTTTTTCAATTTTTTTATATTGCTCATTTTCATACAATATATATTGATTGAGCAACAATTTGCTTTTATTAATATTATTGATATAAACAGCATACACATCAGCCTTTGGCATTACATTTTTATGGCTTAGATTAGAATATATTCTTTTTTTGACACGGACTAAAAATATATTTTCATAATTATTTATATTTGGCAATATGGTTTTCCATTTGCTATCACTTTTATTTTTATTTAAAGTAGAAACTAAAAAATCTTCTTCTTTATCACCAAAAAATGTTCCAATATTAGAACTCTTTTTCATCATAAGTTGGTTTAAATCTTTTTTCATAGAAGAATATTTGACTTGAATTTGACCTCTTTTGTGTTCTGAGTTACCACTTAATGATAAATTCCAAGATTGAAAACTTAAGTGAGATATATTAAGTGCAGATTTACTCTTATTGTTTGTATTTATCAAAAAATTAATAATTTCAGTTTTACTTAACCATACTCCATTTTCAATATTGCCATGATATATGAAATCTACAGTTGAATTGTATTTTCCTACAAATATAAAGCGTTCTATTAATTCTTTTTTATGTTTATTTAAAAAATTTTGAATACTATTGATTTTATCTGGGTATTTAAGTTTAAATACTTTACTATTAATTCTATTAGATATATCGCCACTTCCATCAAATGTCTCATCTGAATAAACAAAAAACTTAATTAAATTACATATATCATCACTTGCATTTAAATTGGTTTTTATAAAATTACAAAATTCATCTACTTTTTCTTGATGACAGCTATTGCCACTTCCAAGCTTTAGACTAATTCCATATTTAACATCATTTATAAAAATATAAAAATCTTGTTTTACTTTATTATTTGTTACCAGTTTTGCACTAATTTTTAATTCATTTGAAAATCTAATATTTTGGTAATCACATAAATCTTTTATAAAATTTTTCATATTTAAATTTAAATCATTTATGTGTGTTTGATTTAAATAATCAACAAATTGTATTTCATTTTTAAAACCATGAGAATTATTATGAGTATTCATTGTTACTCCTCTAATAATTGAGAAGCTTTAATATTTAATGCATTTGCTATTTTTTCAATATTATTTATAGATATATTTCTAAGATTTCTTTCTACAGCTGAGATATAAGTTCTATGCAATCCCGATCTAAATGCCAATTCTTCTTGTGATAAATTAGCAGTAGTTCTATATTTTTTAAGATTTTTTGAAAAAATATATGATAATTTTTGCATCTAAGCTCCATAATTTTTTTATAGATTATGACAGCTTAGAGATTATTTATCTACATACAATAAGTAACACTTATTCTTGTAAGCAACCTTTGAAAATGAATTTATGCTCTTTAGGTAAAGCTTCATAGATATTGTAAGCTAGCTCTCTAATCTCTTTAAGTGCAGCTTTACTAGTTCTAAGAGTTAAGAAATTTTGTAAAGCTCTTGCATTTATACTCCAAGTAAGCTCGGTTTTATAACATTCTGGCAAGGCATATTTTGCAATATCTTGTGTCATTCCTTCGGTATTTAAAATAATTCTTAGTTTTTCTAAAGCACAAATACTAGCATTATCAACCAAGCGATTTCCAGTTAGCACAATATATTTTTGTGCATTAGCAAAATCAAATTCCTTAAACTCACTTTCATTTCTTAGTTCTTTTAGAGTATATCTAGTGCTTTTTACTGATAAACTTGCGTGGCGATGTCTTGCTAATTCTTGCAAACAAGCTCTTGAAATGCCTTGAATATAAAAATTATAATTTAAATGTTCAAGCGTGCTAGAATGCTTATAAATATTTCCGATACGATTTATTAGTTCGCAGTCTTTTTCTCCTCCGTTATCGCCTTTATCAAAGCTTTGCCAACAAGTTCTCATAGCGTGAGAACAGATATTTAGTGGGGTGTAATTAAGTAGTGTAATTCTCATTATTTGCCTTTAATTTGATTTTTTTCATTATAGTTTTTTTATATAAATCTTAAGGAAACTTCAATGAATATGCTAAAAATCTCAATTTTAAGTATTTCCTTAGCAACCGTTACAGGTGGAGCTGCCGTTGCACCTGCTTTAGGACTTATTGCTAAGCATTTTTCAAATGATAGTGAATTACTTATTAAATTAATTATTACTTTACCTTCACTTTTTATTATCTTTTCAAGCTTAATTTTTGCAAAATTAGCAAATTATTTAAGCGTTAAGCAACTTGCTTTTATAGGTTTTATATTGTTTATAGTTGGCGGGGTTGCTCCGTTTTTCTTAGATGACATAATTCAGGTTTTGGTGTTTAGAGCGATTTTAGGCTTAGGCACTGGCTTTTTAATGCCATTAAGCGTTTCTTTACTTGGCTTTTTATTTAAAAAAGAAGAGCAAGGAAAACTAATGGGACTTAGTGCAATGTGTAATCAATTAGGAGCAGTTATTACCGTTAGTTTTTCTGGCTTTTTAGCGTCAATTTCTTGGCAATATAGCTTTTTAATATATCTTTTTGCTTTGGTTTTATTTGTTTTAAATATGATTTTTTTACCTAATATAAAAATAGCGGAGAAGAAAAAGAAATTAGATTTAAGAAATATAAAAAATCTTAGTGGAATTTATATTAATTTATTTTTAGTCCAAGTTTTGTTTTTTAATTTTACGAATAATTTTTCAATAATTTATCAAAAAGAGCAAATTATTAGCGCAAGTTTTATTGGTGTAATTATGGGATTTAATGGCTTGTTTGGTGCAATTGCTTCTATAAATTTACATAAAGTTGTTAAAAAAATTAGAACAAAAATCAAAATCTTAGGAGCATTTATTTATATTTTAGCCTTTTTACTTTTTGCTATAAGATTTAGCGAACATATAGAAATCGCAGGAATTAATTTAATGCTAATAATAGGAATAATTGCAGCTATTTTAAATGGTCTTGCAGTTGGCTTTAGCTTACCATTTTTGTTTTCACAAATTAGCACTAGAAGTAAAAAACAAAACCTAGCTACAAATATGGCATTAGCTAGTATTGCGACATTTAGCGGACAATTTTCTAGTCCATTAATAGATGAATTATTAGAACATATTTTCAATCTTCATCATCCAAGAGACGCATTTTTAATAGCTATGTTTATTGCAATATTCTTATTTATTTATAATCTTAGGTTAAAAATCAAATTAAGAAATTAAAAAAAGGAAAGGTATGGCAAAAGCAAAAGAAACAGCAGTAATTGAAGATAAGGCAAAAGCCCTTGAAGCTGCATTAAAAGGCATTAATAAAGCTTGTGGAGAAGGTGCTATTGTTAGATTTGGAGATAAGCCTATAATAAAGGCTGAGCCAATTTCTACAGGCTCACTTGGGCTAGATATTGCACTTGGAATTGGTGGAGTTCCTAAAGGAAGAATAGTAGAGATTTATGGACCAGAAAGTAGTGGTAAGACAACGCTAACACTTCAAATCGTAGCTCAAGCTCAAAAGATGGGTTATACTTGTGCTTTTATTGACGCTGAACACGCACTTGACCCTGTGTATGCTAAGAATTTAGGCGTAAATATTGATGATGTTTTAGTATCTCAACCAAGTTGCGGAGAAGAAGCATTAGAGATTGTAGAACGCTTAGCAAGTAGTGGAGCGGTAGAGCTTATAGTAGTAGATAGTGTTGCTGCACTTACTCCTAAGGCTGAAATTGATGGAGAGATGGGAGATACTCATGTAGGTCTTCAAGCAAGACTTATGAGCCAAGCTTTAAGAAAACTTACTTCAGTAGTTAGCAAGATGAACTCAATGGTAATTTTCATAAATCAAATTCGTATGAAAATAGGTCAAACAGGTTATGGAAGTCCAGAGACAACAACGGGTGGAAATGCACTTAAGTTCTATGCAAGTGTAAGAATTGATATTAGAAAAACCGCTACATTAAAACAAGGCGAAGAGCCTATTGGAAATAGAACAAAAGCAAAAATAGTTAAAAATAAAGTTGCACCTCCATTTAAAACAGCAGAATTTGATATTATGTATGGAGAAGGCATTAGCTATGAAGGCGAATTAATTGATTATGGTATTAAGCTTGATATTGTAGATAAAAGTGGTGCTTGGCTTAGCTATGGTGGTAATAAACTAGGTCAAGGTAGAGAAAATGCTAAAATTTTCTTAAAAGAAAACAAAGAAATAGCAAATGAAATTGCAGAAAAAATCAAAGCTAGTATAGGCGATGATATTACATTAGAAGGAGAAGTTGGTGAAAATAGCGAAGATTGATGCACTTGAAGTGCTAGATAGCAGGGGTAATCCTAGCGTTAAGGTTAAAGTAGTTTTAGAAAATGGTATTAGTGGCGAAGCAATAGTTCCAAGTGGTGCTAGCACAGGGATTAATGAAGCTTTAGAATTAAGAGATGGTGGGAGCTATTTCTTCGGTAAAAGCGTAAGTAAAGCAGTAAATAATGCTAAGCATGTTGCAGCTGGACTTATAGGCAAATGCGTATTTAATCAAAGAGAAATTGATGAGCATTTATTAGCAGTTGATGGCACGAGTAATTATTCTAGCTTAGGTGCTAATGCAGTTTTAGGAATTTCAATGGCAGTTGCAAAAGCAGGGGCAAATGCTAGTAATTTACCATTATATAGATATTTATGTGGAGAGTTTAACGCACTTCCTACACCTATGCTAAATGTATTAAATGGTGGAGCTCATGCTGATAATAATATAGATATTCAAGAGTTTATGTTACTTCCAACAGGTTTTGATACTTTTAAAGAAAAATTATTCTCAAGTGCAATTACTTATCATACTTTAAAAGATATTTTAAAGAAAAAAGGCTTAAGCACAGCATTAGGAGATGAAGGCGGATTTGCACCTAATTTAAGAAGCAATGAAGAAGCTATTGAATTATTACTAGAAGCTATTAATAAAGCAGGTTTTAGTGGCAAAATCAATCTAGCATTAGATGTTGCAGCAAGTGAGCTTTATAGTGATGGAAAATATGATTATGAGGGCAAAAAGCTAAGTAGCGATGAGATGATTAATGAGTATGAAAAATTATTAAAATATCCTATTTTAAGCATAGAAGATGCACTTGCAGAGCAAGATTATGAAGGCTGGGTTAATTTAACTAAAAAAATCGGCTCAAGAACACAATTAGTAGGAGATGATTTATTTGTAACTAATGTTAAATTATTACAAAAAGGCATTGATGAAGGTATGGCAAATGCGATTTTAATCAAGCCTAATCAAATCGGCTCAATCTCTCAAACAATAGACGCTATTAAACTAGCTCACGCAAATGGCTATAATACTATAATGAGCCATAGAAGTGGGGAGAGTGAAGATAATTTCATAGCTGATTTTTCATTAGTTTGCAAGTATATTAAAACAGGTGCTCCTGCAAGGGGAGAAAGAACAGCTAAATATAATAGATTGCTTGAAATTGAAGCAGGATTTTAATGCAAGAATTATTAGACAACCATAATTATAAAAAGTCTAATTTAAAGATTTTTACAAAGGGCATTTTAGAAATTGCCCTTTATGTATTTATTTTATTTTTTGGGCTTTTTGCGATATTGTTTTCTAAATCATCAATAGAGACAACTATGATGCTAGATACAAGGATAGAAAAGCTAAAAAATCAAATATACGAGCTTAATAAAACCAATGCACAATTGCAAAAAGATTATTTTGAATTGCTAAGCATTCAAGGCGATTATGATAATTGATTTTTCAAAATACTCAAGCGTAAAAATCGGCGCAAATTGTGAAGTAAAAGTAATTGATGAGATGATTAAACACGATTATTTAGTCATTGGAAATGCTAGTAATTTGCTAATCAATCAGCCTAAAAATCTTGCAATTTTAGGCAAAAAATACGAATATATTAAAGAATATAATGATTATTTAGAAATAGGGGCTAGAACTAGCTCATATAAATTATTTAATTATTGTAAGAAAAACAACCTAACAGGTTTAGAATTCTTATCACACTTACCAGGACAAATGGGCGGCATTACTAAAATGAATGCAGGAATGAAAGAATTTGAAATAAAAAATTATATTTTAGAAGTAAATGTTGATAATGAATGGATTAAGCCAAATTTTACTTATAGAAATAGTGATATAAAAGGCACAATTTATGCTATTAGACTTAGATTAAACAAAGGTTTTAGCCTTGAATTAGTAGAGCAATTTAGCAAAATGCGAGAAAATCAGCCAAAAGGTGCTAGTTTTGGTAGTATTTTTAAAAACCCACAAGGCTTTAGTGCAGGAGCATTGATTGATAAAGCAGGGCTTAAAGGCAAGGTAAAAGGCGGTGCAAAGATTAGTGAAATGCACGCAAATTTCTTAATAAATTTTAATAAAGCTAGTTTTGAAGACGCATTGTATTTGATAAAACTAGCACAAGATGAGGTTTTAAAGCAATTTAACATACTTTTAGAACCTGAAGTTCTTATTTTAAATTAAATTCCAATATAAAAATATTTCAAAAAATTTTTAATTTATTTACTTTTGTTAATGGGGGGGGGTATTATAATCATTATCAATTTAAAAATTTAATAAATTATTTATATTCTAAGGAATTTGTTTTGAATATTTTCAAAATTATCATATTTGTATTGATTTTAGTAGGTTTATTGACATTTACGGCTTATTCTATTTTGCTTAGTTTTGAAATTATTTAAAGCTTTTATCTTATTGATTTAGGCAATTAACCCTAAAATATCATTAAAATTAATATTTTTATTACAAATATACAAATAATTTTTAATTTCCTTGCATTTTGCTATCTTTTAGGTTATTATTTTGGCTTATTTTTTAAAAAAGGAGATTATTATGAGGAGTTTACTTTGGCTCAGCTAGGAGCACTTTTTCTAAAGTAGGTTTTGTTTTAGCCCTTGCGGGTGGTGCTGTTGGACTTGGAAATGCGTGGAAATTTCCTACAATGGTTGGGACTAATGGTGGTTCTGCCTTTGTTTTACTTTATTTATTCTTATGTTTAACCTTAGGTTTATCTTTATTTTTAGCAGAAATTGCATTAGGAAAAATTACTAAAAGTGATTTAGCTACGAGTTATTTTACCCTTGCTAGATTTAAGCCAAAATTATGCAAAATGGGTGGAGTTTTTATGCTTACTGGCATACTTGTATTATCGTTTTATTTAGTGGTTTTATCTTTAGTATTTCACTATATATTTTTAAGTTTTTCTTTACCTAATACCTTAGATGAAGCAGGAGCGCTTTTTAATAATGCAATAGGCGAGAATTTATTTATTAGCATAATTTGCTTTAGCATTTGCTTTTTTATGACTATTTATATAGTTAGTCGCGGGATAATTAATGGGATTGAGAAATTAAATGTGATTTTAATGCCTGCATTATTTGTAATACTTTTATTAATGCTAGGTTTTAGCTTTACTCAAGATGGATTTTTAGATGCGTGTGAGTTTTTATTTAAACCTGACTTTTC
This sequence comes from Campylobacter sp. RM12651, assembly GCF_022369475.1. Taxonomy (NCBI): domain Bacteria; kingdom Pseudomonadati; phylum Campylobacterota; class Epsilonproteobacteria; order Campylobacterales; family Campylobacteraceae; genus Campylobacter; species Campylobacter sp. RM12651. Next base: position 1,685,026 of record NZ_CP059600.1, on the reverse strand, counting down.
TAAATTAGGGCTTAATTCTTTACTTGATGCTTTAGGACTTAGTCTTTTTACTTTATGTCTTGGGATAGGTTGTATTAGCACTTATGCTGCTAGTTTAGATGAAAAAACTAATATTTTAAAATCAAGTTTATTTGTAGTGTTTATAAATCTTTTAATAGGTCTTATGATGGGACTTATTGTTTTTACTTTTGTATTTAAATTCGGAGCAAATCCTAATGAGAGTGGAGCAGGACTTGTATTTATTAGCCTTGCTACTTTATTTTCAAAATTTGGTTTTTTAGGCGAAATTTTATCATTTAGCTTTTTTATAGCTTTATTTTTTGCAGGAATTACGAGTGCTGTTTCTATGATTGAGCCATTTACTTTTTATCTTGAAAATAAAATGAGTAGAAAAAAAGCTTTGATTATTATTGGAATTTTTGTTTATATAATAGGTATTTTAGCTCTTCTTGGAATGGCGAATAAGCTTAGCTTTAATACTTTTGATGCTTTAGATTTTTTCACAAGTAATATAATGCTTCCTTTAGGAGTGTTGTTTTCTAGTATTTATGCTGGATTTTTAATGAAAAGATATTCATTCTTTAAAATCTTTTTACCTATATTTGGCAAAAATTTAACTAAGTTTTATTTTATTTTTTTAAGATTTGTAACACCAATTATAATAATTTTGATATTAATTAATAATTTTTACCCCTTAGGAAGTTTTTTAAAGTAGAATTAGGCAATTTTTATTTACAGGAGTTAAAAATGTTAGAAGATTTAGGCATAAAGCCGGAGAAGATTTTTTACAATTTAAGTTATGATGAGTTAAGAGCTCACGAGTTAGAGTGCCGTGAAGGTGAAGTTTGTCAAAATGACACATTTGCAGTTGATACAGGTATTTTTACGGGTAGAAGCCCTAAGGATAAGTATTTTGTAAATTCTCATCCATCAAGTGAAAATATAGCGTGGGGCAATGTAAATAGGGCTTGCACTAAAGATATTTTTGATGATAATTTAAGAAGAGCAAAAGAATATTTAAATGGCAAAAAGCTTTATGTTATGGATGTATTTTGTGGAGCTAGCCTTGATAGTAGAAAAAAAATAAGATTTATAACAGAAATTGCGTGGCAAGCGCATTTTGTTAAAAATATGTTTATTCGCCCAAGTGATGAAGAACTTAAAGACTTCAAACCTGATTTTGTAATCATAAATGCGTGCAAATTAAAAAATGAAATGTATAAATATCAAGATTTAAATAGCGATGTATTCGTAGGATTTGATATAGAAAATAACATAGGATTAATTCTTGGCACTTGGTATGGTGGCGAGATGAAAAAAGGTGTGTTTTCTATGATGAATTACTGGCTGCCTTTACAAGGTAAGATGAGTATGCATTGCAGTGCGAATGTTGGTAAAGATGGAGATGTTTGCTTATTCTTTGGTCTTAGTGGCACAGGTAAAACTACTCTTAGCACAGACGCAAATCGTGCTTTAATAGGTGATGATGAGCATGGTTGGGATGATAATGGTGTGTTTAACTACGAAGGAGGTTGTTATGCAAAATGTATTAATCTTGACCCAAATAGTGAGCCTGAAATTTACGCAGCGATTAAGAGAAATGCTTTACTTGAAAATGTAGTTATAACTTGCACTAAAGAAGTTGATTTTTGTGATGCTAGTAAGACAGAAAACACTCGTGTAAGCTATCCAATAGAGCATATTGAAAATCACGAACCAAGCTTAAAAGCAGGTCATCCATCTAATATAATTTTCTTATGTGCTGATGCTTTTGGCGTTTTACCTCCTGTATCAAAACTAAACAACACTCAAGCAATGTATTATTTTTTAAGTGGATATACTGCAAAAGTTGCAGGAACTGAGCGTGGTATAAAAGAGCCTGTTGCTACATTTTCTGCTTGTTTTGGCGAACCATTTATGCCACTTAGTCCTAGTGTTTATGCGAAATTATTGGGCGAAAAGATTAAAAAACACAATGTAAATGTATATTTAGTAAATACCGGTTGGAGCGGTGGAAGTTATGGCGTTGGTAAAAGAATGAGTATAAAAGCAACTAGGTCTTGCATTAACGCTATTTTAGACGGCTCTATTCAAAATTGTGAATATTACAATTATGATGTATTTAATTTAGCAGTGCCAAAGAGCTTGGATGGGGTTGATGAAAGATTATTAAATCCTATTAAAACTTGGGAAAATGAAGCTGATTTCATAGCTACAAGAGATAAGTTAGCAAAAATGTTTATAGAGAATTTCAAAAGATACGGCGATAAGGCTAATGAGTTTTTAGACGCTAGTCCTAAGCTATGAGTCTAGATAGTTTTTTACAATTTAAAATAAACAAAGATGGTTTAAAACCAAGAAAACTAGATACCTTACCACGATTTGCCCTAATTTATGGGGCAATTTCTAGTGGTAAAAAATCTTTAGCATTTTATAATTTAGATGAATTTACTTATATTAATATGAGTGATTTAAGATTTATAAATGCTGATTTTAAAAGCTTCATAGAAAAAAATAAAATCAAAAATTTAATAATAAATGAGCCTTTTTTAGAATTTGAATTAGGAAATTTAGAGCGTTGTTATATATTAAGCTCTAATAAAAATTATTCTTATAAAGACTTTATTAAAATAAGGCTTAATTTTTTAGATTATGAAGAATTTATTTCATTTTCAAAGAAAAATTATAGCCCTAGCGAGCATTTATCAAATTATTTATTATTAGGGCAAAATCCTGCCAATGTGGATTTAGACCCACTTAATGCTGCTTTAAATACTCAAGCTATTTTAAAACAGCATTTAAGCGAAAACGAAATAATCACTCTTAAAGAATTAGCTTTAAAAATAGGCGTTCAAACAAGTATTTTAAGTCTTTTTAGCGAGTTTTTAAAGCATAAAAAAATAGCAAAAAATGATTTTTTTAAATGCGTTTATTCTTTAGAAGATAGATTTTTATTGCATTGGGTAAAGCATATTAAAAAAAATCTAAAAAAACCTTATTTTTATGATTTTTCAATAAAAAACTCACTTAGTTTTAAAAAGGATTTTTCTAAAACTTATGAGAATTTAATAGCTAATGAACTTTTGATGGTTTATGATGAGATTTTTTATGATGATGATATAAATTTTATTATTAGTTCGGCTAGTTTAGGAATACTATGCGAAGCTTTTACTAATAAAGATTTTATAAAACTAAAAAGCAAAAAATTAAGCAAAAAAGCCAAAGAATTAGGTCTTAAAAATATCTTAGTTTTATCATTAAACGAGCAATTTAATTTCGTTAATGATGAAATTAGATTTATAGGACTTACTTTAAATACTTGGCTAATTTCAAAGGAATTAAATGATTGGGATTGACGAAGCTGGGCGTGGAGCGTTTGCAGGTCCATTAGTGCTTGCAGCTTGTAAGCTAAAAATAAATATAAACGAATTAAATGATAGTAAAAAACTAAGTGCAAAAAAGCGTGAGAATTTGTATGAGATAATTAAACAAAACTCTGATTATTTAGTAGTTTTTGTTGATAATGAATATATAGATTTAAATGGAATTAGAGCGGCTTATCAAAAAGCTTTAGGAGAAATTATAGAGCATTTTGAAAAAGATGAATTATTATTTGATGGTAATACTGATTATGGAATGGGTATAAAAACTCTAATAAATGCTGATGAGATAGAGCCTTGCGTTATGGCTGCTAGTATTTTAGCTAAGGTTAGTAGGGATAATTTTATGGCTAATTTAGATGATAATTTATATGATTACAAATCTCATAAAGGCTATGGAACCAAAACTCACATAGAAGCTATTAAAATTCACGGCCTAAGTTTATTACATAGAAGGAGCTTTTGTGCTAAATATAGTAGATGATTATTTAGCTACTGCTAAGGGTAAAGAGCTTTTAAAGGCTTTAGATTACGAATATGAAAATAATATAATTTATCCACAAAAAAAGGATTTATTTAAAGCCTTTAAATTATGTAAAATTCCAAAAGTAGTGATTATAGGACAAGACCCATATCACGATGGAAGTGCTGATGGTTTAGCGTTTTCATCTAGTATTAAAATTCCACCTAGTTTAAGAAATATTTTTAAAGAAATCTTAAATGATTATCCAAATGAAGCTGTATTTTTACAAAGTGATTTGAGCTATTTAGCAAGACAAGGCGTGGCATTATTAAATGCAAGTTTAAGCGTGCAAAAGAGCAAACCTAATTCTCACAAGCATTTATGGGAAGATTTTTTCCTTTATGTTATACAAAGGATTAATAATGATTATGATAATTTAGTCTTTATGTTATGGGGGAGTTTTGCAAATAATTATGCAAAATATATTGATACTAAAAGGCATTTAATATTAAGCTCGGCCCATCCAAGCCCACTTGCAAGGGGTAAATTTTTTAACAATCAACATTTTTTAAAGTGTAATGAATACTTAAAATCAAAAAATAAAAGCCTAATTAATTGGCTAGAATAGTTTTTAATAATGCTTAATTTATTAATCTTTTGTATAATGTAAGTTTTTTCAAAAAGGAGCAAAAATGGCAGATTTAGATAAAGAATTAGAGGTTTTGTTTAAGGACAATACAGATGATTATTTAACTTATGAGATGATAGTTAAGTTATTTAAAAAAGCTCCAACAGCAGCAAATATAAAGACTATTAAGAATTTAGTAAAAGAATATAATGTAAATCTTCTAAGCTCGGCAGAAATTGCTAAAATGAGAAATCTAAAAGAAGCAAAAGAAAGAGCAAAACAAAGAGAATTATTAAGAGAAAATGAATTAGAAGGCGATTTAAGCAAAGATTATGATTTAAGCGAAATTAGTAGAAGTGAAAGCCCTGTTAGAATGTATTTAAGAGAGATGGGGCAGATTGATTTGCTTAGCAAAGAAGAAGAAGTTGAAATAAGCAAAAGAATTGAACTTGGCGAAGATATTATAATTGACGCTTTTTGTAGCGTTCCTTATCTAATTGATTTCATATTAGACTATAAAGATGCTTTAATTAATCGCGAGCGTCGTGTGAAAGAATTGTTTAAGAATTTTGATAATGATGAAGATGAAAATGAAGAAGATTTAGAAGAAGATGAATTAGATGATAGCGATGAAGAAAGAAAGCCTGTAAAATCTTTAAAGGAAGATAAAAGAGCAATTAAAGTAATTGAAAGCTTTAAAGCTTTAGAAAAGGCAAAAAAAGAATGGTTAAAAAGCTCACATAAAGAGCAACTTAGCAAAGATGAATTGCAAAATCATATAAATATTGCTTTCAAAAAGAATATTTTAAAAGAAAAATTATTAGCTTTAGGGCCAACTTCTAAACTAATTAATGAAATCGTAAAATCTATGGAAACGGTTTTAAAAAGTGATGTAGATTTTGATAAAGAATTAAAACGCTTAGAATATCGTTTGCCTATGTTTAGTGATGAATTAAAAGAAAGACATAAAAAAATCTTAGATAATATTACTAATTTAAGTAAAGAAGAAATCACAGAATTAGCTTTAGAAAATACTATGGTTAGCACTTATATGGAGATTAAAAAGCTATTCCAGACAAAAGAAGCTAGTGAAAATTGCTTTGATATGGATAAAGAAAGATTAAAAGAGATTTTAGAGCAAATCAAGCGTGGTAAAAATATTAGCGATACTGCAAAAGGTAAGATGGCTAGGTCAAACTTAAGATTAGTTGTAAGTATTGCTAAACGCTATACTAATCGTGGTTTAGCATTTCTTGACCTTATTCAAGAAGGAAATATCGGTCTTATGAAAGCGGTTGATAAGTTTGAATATAAGCGTGGATATAAATTCTCAACCTATGCTACTTGGTGGATTAGACAAGCAATTAGCCGTGCGGTAGCTGATCAAGCAAGGACAATTAGAATTCCAATCCATATGATTGATACGATTAATAAGATTAATAAATTTAGTAAAAAGCGTGTTCAAGAATGTGGAAAAGAGCCTACAATTGATGAAATTGCTAAAGAAATCGGTATGAGTGAAGATAAGGTTAAGCAAGTTATGAAAATAGCAAAAGAACCTGTAAGTCTTGACGCACCTGTTGGAAGTGATGATGATGGAAGATTTGGTGATAGCGTAGAAGATAGAAGCAGTATTAGTCCGCTTGAGCATATTTTAAAAGAAGATTTAAAAGAGCAAATAAATGGAGTTTTAGAGCAACTTAATGAAAGGGAAAAAACCGTTATTAAACTTCGTTTTGGACTAACTGATGATGAGAGTGATAGAACTCTTGAAGAGATAGGAAGTGAGTTAAAAATCACTCGTGAGCGTGTAAGACAAATAGAAAGCACAGCTATTAAAAAACTTAAATTCCCTAAATACGGAAAACAATTAAAAGGAGCAAGTTCATGAAAAAATATGAAATATTTAATGTAAATTGCTCTCATTGTGTTAAAAAAATTAAAGATAATTTAGAAGATGAGTTTAATAATATTACTTTTAGTGATGATTTAAAAACAATTATCATTGATTGCGATGATAAAGATTATCTTAGCAAATGCTTAGAAGAACTTGGCTTTAAATTAGGCAAAGAGATTTGAATTTCAAAAGGCTTTTTAAAATTATTATTAAAAAGCCTTTTTATAGCGTTAGAATTTATAAAGCAAAAAAACAATCAATTTTATTTTAATATTAGTTAAGATTATAATCTAAATAACGATTTGAGATTAAATCTAGGCTATGAAAGAATTTTCAGTGCTGATTTTAATATTAACAATCAATTTAACACAGCTATAAGATATATTCTAAAACATTTCTAGCATTGCTATGGATTAATATTAAATATTTTTTATTACTAAACGAAACAATATAATTATAAATCATAAAATAATATTAATAATTTTATAAAGCTTGAGTTATAATGCAAAAATTATTTTATAAATAATATTAATTTATTTGAATATATTTATAGGTTGTTTAAATGAGATTATCAAATACTAATATTACTAAGCCTATTTTGAATGTTGTGTGTAAAGATATTAGAGCTTTAAACCAAGTTGTTTTTAATCAAGCAGAGCAAGTAAAGGCTACTGATGTAAAAAGCATATATAATACCGAGTATAAAACTAATAAAAATGATTTTTATAATACTTATTTTTCTTTTAATCAAAAAACAATAGGATTTGATTTAAGCAATAAAAATCGTGAAAAATTACAAGAATTTTTTAATGAAGATAATTTTAAATATTTTGATGATAAATTGATTTTGCAAAAAGACGCTGCTTCTTATGTTGGTTCTTGGTTTAATTATGTTGCTTTTAAGCAAAACTATTTAAATGCAGATATTAATAAAAATGGTGTTTTAAATAAAACTGAAATGTTAGATATAAAACTTCAATTTCCAAATAGCAATGTTTTTACTAATATTAGTAAAACTGATATAGATTGTCTGGAGCTTTTAGGAGAATTGCAAAACTATACAAGTATTAGTAATATGATGAATTATTATATTCAAGATGATAAAAATTATGATTTAGCAATAACAGGTCTGGAGAAAAACGGAGTAGCTGGGATTAATTATGTAGTAGAAATAATTATGAATAATATTGATAAAAATAAATTGCAACAAAGTATTACTAAAGCAACTCAAGAAGACATTAAAAGACAAAGCGATTTAGCCAATGCTCTTATAAAAATAAATAATGATGATTATAGTAAGCTTAGTGAAGATGAGAAAAAAATCTTAAATTCTTTAAATATAGAAATTAATCTAATAAATATAATAGGTGAAGATAAAATAAATGAATTAGTTAAAAATAATAAATTAGATGATTTTATAGATTTTACTAAAGACTTTTTAGAAGAATTAAATAATATAAAATTAATTAACATTAAGGTTTAAAATATTTTTTTTAATTTAATGTTACTAAAAGTTACAATTTATCAAGATATTAAATAAAATAGTAATAGTATTAAATAAAATCAAATTATAATAATTCAAATCAATTTTAATATATTTAATTTCACAAAAATACTAGTTCGTATCATAAGTTTTGGTATTTTAAGATAGCTTTTTTGTAAGTATTCTAAAAGATATTAAAGACCAATTAATTGTGGTTATAGCTATAAATATCGCAAGTATATGTGTATGAATTATTGATTTAATGGCAGACTTTATTGCCGTTATGTTTTTAAATATTTAATTAAAGTAATAAACATTAAGGATTATTTATGAAACACTATATTAACAATACTTCTAACACTCCAATTATGTGGCAAGATAATATTGCTAAAAAAGAGTTAAGCACACAAGAACTAGCAAGTATAAATGCTAGTATAAAGAGCAATTCTTTTAGCGTTAAAACAAATAGAACACAAGATTATAATACTTATTTTAAATTTGGTAATGAAAACATTGGAGTGAAATTAAATGAAGCTAGTATTGAAAAATTAAAAGATTTTTTTGATGAAGATAATTTCATTAAAACTAATAAAGGAATTATTTTAGATAAAGATGCAGCTTCTTATGTCGCTGGATGGTTTAGTGATATTGCATATAAACAAAAATTTCTTGAATCAGATATTGACAATAACGGAGAATTAACTCACAAAGAAGCAAGGAATACATTAAGTGGATTTGATGAAGATGCAGTTCTTATAAGCGATGAAAAAACCAAAGAAAAATATATAGTTTCAAATTCTATTACAAAAACTTATAAGAAAAGTGATTTTTTACCAAAAAATGATGGTTATTATTCAGATATTTCAAATTCTATCAATGATGCTATAAAAGATGATAAAAATCTTGATGGTATTATTACATTTGGTGAGTTTATGGATGTAGGTGAAAAGGGATATTTTGAAGATTTTATGAGCGAAAGTGGTTCTAGTGCTCCTGCAATTAGCCTTGATGATTTGATAAATGGACTTACCAAGCATTCTAGGCAGCTTGCCGAAAAAGCTGAAGAAAAATTAACTGAAGTAATAGCAAAGATTAAAAAGCTTGGGGTTGATAAGTTAGACCAAAGTGATAAAGATGTATTAATTCAACTAGGAATTGACCCTGCACCTTATGAGAGTGAATTTAAATTAAAACAGATTATAAGTGATAAACTAAATATAAGTCCTGATAAAGTAGAAAGCCTAGCAAGTGAAAATAAATTAGATGATTTTGTAAATTTTAGTGGAAATTTTGCAATAACTCTTAGTGAAACAAAATTACTTGATATAAAAGCTTAATTTTTAATTTAAATTCTTTGTAATAAAATGGGCTAGTTTAGGGTAATAAACATTAAGGAACTTTATGAAAATAGATATCTCGCAAGTAAAAAATACTGCTATTGCTAGGAAAAGTGATATAAAAATTAAAGAATTAAACACTCTTGATATAAATAAATTAAATGCAAGTATTAATTCAAATTCTTTTAGCTTTAAGACAAATAAAGAGCAAGATTACAATGTATTTTTTAGACTTGATAAAGATAATATCGGAGTAAAGCTTAGTGAAAATAATATTAATAGATTAAAAGACTTTTTTGATGAAGACAATTTTATTAATACTAATAAAGGAATTATTTTAGATAAAGACGCAGCGTCTTATGTAGTGGGTTGGTTTGCTGATACGGCATATACAAGAAATTATCTTGCAGCCGATAAAGACAATGATGGAGAAATTACGGCTTTAGAAGCTTGGAATTTGTTTGACTTAGTTAATGTAAATTATGAATTATTACAAGATGAAAATAAAGAATATTTCCTAAAGGCAACAAATATAGATGAAACTTATGATTCAAATAGAATAGCTCATAGTATTGAAGGTAAGTCTGATTTAAGTGAGGCATTAGATATTATAATTGATATGGACAAAGACTTAGATGGTAAAGTTACAGCGGGTGAATATTGGAATGTGGAAGATAAAGATTATATAAATGAGTTTGGGATTGTATATGATGATGAAAATCACTCTTTTATGAGTATTCCACATAAAAAAATTAAATTTAATATAGCAGAAGAAGAGCTTAAGAGATTAAAAGAACAAATTAAACTTAATAATATAATTGCAAAACTTAAAAAATCACAATCTTTAGATAATAACGAAAAAGAAATATTACAAAAATTTAATATCCAAAACATAAGTAATGAATTAAAAATAAGCGAAGATAAATTAAAAGATTTAATTAGTAATGATAAGCTAGGAGATTTTATAGATTTTACGAAAGAATTTAAAAAAGATTTAAGCGATACAAAATTAATTGATATTAAGGTGTAATTTTTTATTTTTAATTAATTATTACTAAAAGTTACAATATATCAAAACATTAAATAAAATAATAATAGTATTAATTAAAATCAAATTATAATAATTCAAATCATTAATGAAAGTAGATTTTCAATGAAAAAAGCAGTTTTAGCTATTTTAGCTTTTATTACGAATGTAAGTGCGTATTCTTGGTATAGTTATACAAATGGTTATAGCTTTCTTACTTGGTCAGGTGCTTGGGGTTCAGCTTTTAATTCTTCAGCAAGAGATAGAGTAATGCCACAAAAAGAAGGCTGGAAACCACCTAGATTACCAAGATATTAAAATATAAATTAATATACTTTTACTAAATTACTTTAGTAAAAGTATTAAGGAAAACTTATGAAAATAGATATCTCGCAAGTAAAAAATATAGCAATGTCTTGGGCTGATAATGTTAAAACTAAAGAATTAAATACTAAAGATATTAGCAATTTAAAAGATAATATAAATAAAAATAATTTTGAGATTAAGACAAATAAAGAGCAAGATTACAATGTGTTTTTTAGACTTGATAAAGATAATATCGGAGTAAAACTTAGCGACAAGAATATTAATAGATTAAAAGAATTTTTTAATGAAGATAATTTCATTGATACTAGCAAAGGCATTATTTTAGATAAAGATGCAGCAAGTTTTGTAGCTGGGTGGTTTAGCGATGTAGCGTATAAGAGTAATTTTTTAGCAGCCGATAGAAATAACGATGGAGAAGTAGATAAAAAAGAAATTGATTATACTATCTATGCATTTGCTTTATATATAGAGCCAACTAAAGATGGTTCAGGACAAGCTACTAAAGTTGCAAGTTATATTCCAAGTATTTTTGCTATCAATAAAGATAATGTAAGCAGTATTAGCAAAGTACTTGATAAAACTATTAGTATGGATAAAAATCTTGATGGTTATATAACAATTGCTGAAAAATATGATTTTAAAGATATTGTTTATGAATACGGAGTATTTTTAGATAATCAACCTTTTACAAGTATTCCACTCCATAAACAAGCTAATGTTGATATGGCAGAAGAAGAAATTAAAAGAGTAAAAGAACAAATTAAAATTAATAATATAATTGAAAAACTTAAAAAATCACAATCTTTAGATAATAACGAAAAAGAAATATTACAAAAATTTAATATCCAAAACATAAGTAATGAATTAAAAATAAGCGAAGATAAATTAAAAGATTTAATAAGTAGTGATAAGCTAGGAGATTTTATAGATTTTACGAAAGAATTTAAAAAAGATTTAAGCGATACAAAATTAATTGATATTAAGGTTTGATATTAGGAGATTTTATGAGAATTAGTGGTTTTGATGTTGATATTTCAAAAGTATTTGATACTAGCTATCATAAGGCGAATTTGAGTAATTTTCACAATTTAAATCAAGAGCAAATTAATGCTATAAAAGATGATATAACAAATCAAAATTATGCTTTAAAAACAAGTGATAAAGACAATATAAATGTTGTTTTTAGTTTTGATAATAATACTCAAGGAGTTAATCTTAGTAAAAATACTATTGAAAAATTAATGGCTCATTTTGATAAAGCTGATTTTATCTTAAGTGATGATAAGCTTATTTTAAATGGTAATGCTGCTAATTTTGTCTCAAGCTGGTTTAAAACAATTGCTTATGATTTAGGACTTGCAAAAGCTGATAGCAATCAAGATGGTAGGATAAATAATGATGAATTAAGTAATGCAAGGCTTGAAGTTGGGGTTTATGGCGAGTTTAATGGATATATTTATGTAGTAAATAAATTAAGTGATGAAAGATTTATAAATACTAAAACATATGATAAATTAACTTTAGAAATTGGCACAAGTATTAGCGAGTATTTAGATAGTGTAATATCTAGTGATAGGGATTTTGATGGGGTTTTGAGTTTTGCTGAGATTAATTTTGAAAATATTAGCGAAGAACAAGATTATAAAAGTGAATTAAAAGAGAAAAATACAGATATAAAACGCTATCAAAATGAATTTCAAAGGTCAATTGCTTATTTTGCAAAAGAAGGTCAAAGTACCGAAGAAATCAAAAACAAGCAAAAAGAAAAAGAATTAGAACAAGCCGAGCTTTTAGCAAAACTTATGCAAATAACTCAAAAAATCAAACAACAAGGCTTAAATTCACTTACAAGTGATGATAATAAAATCTTAGAAAAATTAGGCAAAAGTGCAAATGCGATTGCAAATAGTGTAGAAATTGATTTGAGTATTAGTGTGGTAGAAGATTTAGTAAATAACAAAATCTTAGATATAAAAGTCTAGTTTTATGATTTTATTTATGTTTAAAATTAAGTTATTTTGATACTTATATAAAATCTTAGAATTTGAAATTCTTATTTTAAATTCTAGAATTTCAAATAAGAATTTCATCAAACTATAAAGTATTTTTGAGCATCATCTTTGCTAAGTGCATTAGCAAAATAATTATTTTGCATAAATTCACAATCTTTATTAGTAGGATTTTTTGCATATGCAAGTGCTAAAGAACAAGCAAGTTTAATATCTTCTAAACTAGCGTCATTGTCAAGTAAAGAAATAGCACCTATTAAATCAGTTCTAATTTCGCTCATTTTTATCTCTTCATTATCTAATAATTTTAAGATTTTTAGACCTTCTTCTTCATTTCTTGAAATTATCATTTTAGCACCATTTGGCAGTCTTAAATGTCTTCCATATCTTAACAATTCAGCGTTTTTACTATCTAGCGTTTTGTATTTTAGATAATCTTGGATTTTGTTTTTATATGCTTGTAAGGTTAGCAAACACCCACCAGCAGGGCTTTCATAATCGCTATAACCATAAACTTTTGCAAGTTCCATTTGTCTAGTTCTACCCCTACCACTAAAATCAAATAATTTTTCTCTATCAACCCAGCCTTTAAGTTCAGGCATAGTAGGTGCTAGTAATTTTGCACTAAGTGGGCGTAAAATGATATTATTTAAATCTTCGCTAAGTTTTGCAACACTATTTAATGCTTGTGCTCTTTGGCTCATTGGACGCTGACCTAGCACTTCTCCACTAATTACAAAAGAAGCACCTAAATCATCACACATACTAAGAGCAGTTTTAAACATATACCCATGACAATCAATGCAAGGATTAATAGCTTTTCCATAGCCATATTTTGGATTTAACAATACATCTTGCAAGTATTTACTACTAATATCAACAACCCTAAAACTAGCTCCAGCCATATTTGCACGACGCTCTAAAAGGGCGAAATTCTTTCCGCCAAACCCTGTATCAATGTGAATAGCTTCAACTTCTATTCCTTGCTTTGCAATGGTAGTGATTGATAACATACTATCAAGACCACCACTAAATAAAGCTAATGCTTTCATTTATTCTCCTAATTTTCTTATATTATCTTTAAGCCTTGCTCTTTCATCATCGCTTAATTGCTTATTATGATTTGCTATTAGTTCTACTAGGCAATGATAAGCCTTTTTTAAACCATCATTACTATGAATTAATTTATGATTTTTTATTAATTCTTTAGCGTAATTTTTAAAAAGCAAGGCGTTTAGGATATTACAACTTGCGTAATAATTGGCTAAATTATTAAAAAATACTAAGATATTATCTACTTTTTTAGTAGGGTGAATATTGTTTAAAAACTCTAGCATATTAGCATTTGCGTAGTTTTTATTTAATACATCATCAATTAAATTATTATGAAAATATTCTCTTAAAATAAGAATATTAAAATTAGCTTTTGAAATAGCTAAAAAATAAATTATCGCATCTTCTAAAGAATTGCTTTGAGTTTGTTTAGCTTGTGGTTTTTTATCTATTACTTTTGCTTTTATTCCGTTTAATAAATCAAAATCAAGCCCATAATTTTCGCAAAATATTTTAAGATGAGTATTGGCTAAAAATTTATCAATAGTATTGGTGTAATTTAGCACGGCTGAATATGCTTGTTTGATTAAAAATGGTTCAATTTTGCTTATGCTTAATTTGTCTATATAATCTAAATTCAATTCTTTTTTAAATATATATTCAATACAAAAACTAATTATATTAATAGTATTATTTAGTTCGGTTTTTAGCTTTAATTCTTCATTATTTTCAATGTATTCGCCTGGGTCTTTATATGTTTTTAGCCTTATTACTTCGGCGTTGTAGCCAAATTTACTCAATAAAACTCCTGCTTTAAAAGCAGCTGCATTTCCCGCTGCATCTTTATCAAAGCATAAAGATACAAAACAATCTTTTTTAATTAATTTTAAATGCTGCTCTGTTAGTGCAGTTCCTAGCACTGCTACTGAATATGTAAGTCCTGCTTTATGAAGACTTATTGTATCCATATAGCCTTCGCAAATTATCATTCTTTTGTGTTTATTAATATCATTTTTTGCTAGATGATAAGCGTAAAATATACTACTTTTATCAAATAGTTTTGAAGCGGGAGAATTTACATATTTTGCAGGATTTTGTGGATTTAATGTGCGTCCTCCAAAACCTACTAAATAACCTGTATTATCGTAGATTGGAAAAGTAATTCTTTCTATAAAAGATGGATAAATTCCATTATCATTTTTTTTAACTACCCCTTCTATTAATGCTTGTTCTAAAGCTATATTTGATTTTTGCAAAATCCTTAAAGTATCATTTGCACTTGGTGCGTAGCCAAGATTAAACTTAATTCTTAAATCCCTTGTGATTTTTCGCTTTTCAAGATAGGCAATCAAATTCCCACGGATATTTAATTCACTTATATAATATTCGTTGAGTATTTTACAAGCGTCGTTGTTTTGAATAATTTTTGTTTTTTTATCATCTTCTAAAATAAAGCCATAAATATTTGCTAATTCTTTTACTGCTTCTATAAATTCTAAATTATGATATTTTTGCATAAAGCTAATAGCATCACCATTCGCTCCACACCCAAAGCAGTGAAAATATCCTTCATTTTCACGAACAGCCATACTAGGATTTTTATCAGCGTGAAACGGACATACGCACATATAATTCGCACCATTTTTATGCACGGGAATGTAGTTTGAAATCAAATCAACAATGTTAATGCTATCTTTTAATCTTTGAATGCTCTCGTTTGTAATCATAAAAGTATTATATGTATAATTAATTAATTTTATTTAAAGGATATTAGTGGATTTAATACTTAGCTATTATAGAAATCCTATTTTTGGAATTTTAGTTTTAATTAGCCTTGTTTTAATTATTGCTTTAGCTCAAATAATTTTTGCAAGTTTAAAAGAAAATCAAACTAATAAAAATATTAAAAAATATCTTGCTAATTTTAATGCAATTGAGCCTAAGTATTTAAGTAGTTTAAGTTTTGATGAAAGGCTTAATTTAGCTAATGGATTTTTTAAAGCTTCAATGTTTTTAGAGTGCAAATATGTTTTGATTAATTTATTAAATGAATTTGCAAATGATAAAGATTTATTATACTTATTATCTGTTTGTGATTTAAGACTTGGATTATTAAACGATGCTAAACAAAATTTATTAAAGATTTTAAAATCTCGTGCTAGAGATGAATTAGCACTACTATGCCTTGGATATATTCATTTTAAATTAAATGAAATCAATGAATGCAAAGAAGTTTATAAATGTTTGTGCGTTTTAGGAGATTATGAAAAAGATTTAGAATTTATAAATAATTATAAAAGCTTTAATACTAAAAGTTTTAAAGAAATTAAAATTGATGATGAAGCAATAAATCCAAATAATATCAGTCAATTTTATTTATGTAAAAATTGCTCTTCACAATCTATTTTTTACACTCCGTTTTGTTCGCAGTGTTTTAAGTGTGATACAATGCAAGCTAATTTAAGGATAAGGATATGAAAAAATTAACGATTTATACTGATGGGAGTTGCCTTAAAAATCCTGGAGCAGGGGGTTGGGCTTGGATTATTATAGATAATGATTTAATCATTAAAGATAGTGGCGGAGATAAGCTTACAACCAATAATATTATGGAATTAAGTGCCTGTATTAACGCTTTAAAAAGCTTAAAAGAACCTTGCAAGATTGATTTATATAGCGATAGTCAATATGTAGTTAAGGGTATTAATGAATGGCTTAGTGGTTGGGTTAAGACTGATTTTAAAGGCAAAAAAAATGTTGAATTATGGAAGAGTTATTTAGAAGTTAGCAAAATCCACGATATTAATGCAATTTGGGTTAAAGCTCATAATGGTGATAAATACAATGAAATGTGTGATGAACTAGCTAGAAGTATGGCACTTGAGTATGAAAATAACACTATAAATGCTAATGTAGTGCTAGAAAAAAGAATTTCAAAATATCATAAAATTGAAGAAAAACTAGGATATAAATTTAAAAACGAAACCCTATTAAATCAGGCTTTAACTCATAAAAGTTTTAGCAAAACTCATAATGAAAGGCTTGAGTTTTTAGGTGATGCGGTGCTTGATTTGATAGTAGCAAATATTTTATACAAGGATTTTTCTCGTTATAGTGAAGGGGATTTAAGCAAATTAAGAGCAGCTTTAGTGAATGAAAAGTCTTTTGCAAAAATTGCTAGTTATCTTGAAATTGGAGAGTTTTTGCAATTATCAGTATCTGAAGAAAATAACGGCGGAAGAAAAAAACCAAGCTTATTATCAGATGCTTACGAAGCAATAATAGGTGCAATTTATTTAGAAAGTGGATATGAGATTGCTTGTGCTGTTGGCTCTAAGATATTAAATGAAGTTTTTCCTAAGATTGATATAGAATTAATTAAAGACTATAAAACAAAATTACAAGAAAAAACCCAAGCAATAATGGCTCAAACTCCTGAATATAGGATTTTACACACAAAAGGGCCTGATCATAAAAAAGAATTTGAAATAGGGCTTTTTTTAAATGATGAATTATTTACAAAAGCAATTGGTAATAGCAAAAAAGAAGCAGAGCAAAGTGCTGCTAAATTAGCGTTAGAGAAGTTAGAAGATGAATAGTTTTGGAACATTTTTAAAATTTAGCACTTTTGGAGAAAGTCACGGAAAAGCAATTGGAGTGGTTATTGATAACTATCCTGCAGGGGTTAGAATTGATACTGATTATATAAATTCCTTGCTTAAATTAAGACAGGGTGGTGGAGCATTTAGCACTCCTAGAAAAGAAGCTGATGAAGTTAATATTATTAGTGGAGTATTTAATGATATTAGCACAGGTGCTCCAATTTGTGTGTTAGTAGAAAATAATAATACAAGAAGTAAAGATTATAAAGAGCATTTACGCCCTGCACACGCTGATTTTACATATTATGCAAAATACGAGCATTTTGATTATCGTGGCGGTGGTAGAAGTAGTGCTAGAGAAAGTGTAGCAAGGGTTATTGCAGGTGCTTTTGCTGATTTAATATTAAAAGAATTTAACATTAGAACTTATGCTAGTATTTGTGGGGTAGGTGGTGTTAGTTTAGATGAGTTTAAATTCAGCGAAGAAGAGTATAAAAGGGCTTTAGAAAAAGATTTTAATGCTTTAGGTGATGATTTATTTAAAGAATTATTTAAAGATGAAATCACAAAGGCAAAAAATAATAATGATAGCGTAGGTGCAAGTGTTAGCGTAGCAGCATTTGGTGTAATGGCAGGGCTTGGAGATGGGCTTTATGATAAATTAGATGCTAGAATTGCTAGTGCGTTTATGGGATTAAATGCTGTAAAGTGCGTTGAAATTGGAGCAGGAAGAAAGCTTAGCTCAATGAATGGCTCTTTTGCAAATGATGAGATTTTAGGTGTTAGCAATGATGAATTAATGCAAAATCAAAATAGCTCTATTTTAAAACAAAGCCCTAATTTTAAGTCATTTAAAGTAGCAAAAACTAATATTAATAAACCTTTATTTTTACATACTAGACATAATTTTAGTGGTGGAATTATCGGTGGGATTAGCACAGGAGAGAGTATTTATATTAAAGCTCATTTTAAGCCAACTCCATCAATTTTTAAAGAACAAACTATGTTAAATAAAGACTTTAGTCTAATAAAAGATGCAATTTATGGAAGGCACGATCCTTGCGTAGGTGTTCGTGGAGCTGTTGTCTTAAAAGCTATGCTAAGTTTTATAATAGCTGATTTTTTAATGTTAAATTCATCTGCTAAAATAAGCAATCTTAAAAAAATCTACAAAGGAGAATAAATGCCAATAATTAATGTAAAATTAGCAGCACCAATGCCAAATAAAGAAAAATGCGAAGAAATAATAAGTGATTTAACAAATTATTTTGAAACAAAATTAGGCAAAAAGCGTGAGAGAATAGTGGTAATGCTAGAAGAAATTCCGCAATCTCATATAGGTTTTGGCGGAAGAAGTGTTGAAACTATTAATAATGCTGATTTTGTTAATAATTTTAAACTTGACGATGATAGATAAAAAGCTCCCTAATTTAAGGGAGTAATTATGGAAATTTTATTAATTATATTATTTGCTATTGCAATTTTTCTTTCAGTAATTTATGGGTTTTTTTATTTTATATGGAAAGCCTTTAAAATTCTTTATGCTACTTTTCCTTTAATATCTTTAGCGATTTTTACAATCTTATTTTTATTATTTATCAAAAAAAATAAAAAAACTAAAATTCAAAACTTTTTTAACCATTAGCCTAATAATTATTAGTTTTGAAATGTTTTTTATTAGACCTGTGGTTGATTATTCTAGTTTTAATAATTTTAGTTATGTTTTTAAAAGCAATTATGAAAAAGACTTGCAAGGATATTGTGTAAAAGAAAATAAGATTTTAAGTAAAGACGAGCTTTTAAGAATAGCTACTAATGATTTTTTAGATAAAACTATAGTTTATTATAAAAATATAGCTAATAAGTATGAAAAAGACAGAGTTTATTTTTATACCCTTGATGAGGTTAAGGAATTTAATGATTTAAAATTATTTGATTTAGAAAAATTACAACAACACAAAATAAACACTAAAAATTATTTAGCAAACTTACCAAAACTATTAAAAAAACCATTATTTTTATCTACTCCTTATAGTTTTGATATTGTATTTTTTAATGAAGGATTTAAGATAAATAATGGATATTTAGAGTTTTTATATACCAGAACAGATAGTGCTAACATAACTCATCAATTAAAATCTAGCATAGAAATAGACAATTGTGGCAATACCAATAGAGCTATTGATGAAGAGCCTTGTTTTGATTTTTTTGGCTGCAAATATAGATATAATTTATAAAATTATAAGAATTTTAATTAGGATTTTAAAAACTAAAATTTTTAATTAAATTCTTGCCGAAATATCATATTTTGTCATTAAAACTCATAAAATTTCTATTTTATTACTTGATTTTTAGCATTATAATTTATATATTTTTTTGAATAATAATTTATAGGCTTTTTAAAATACTATGAAATTTAAAATTAGAATTTTATCTTTTAACTTAATTTATTCATTGCATTATTAATTTAAATTAATTAATCCTATTGAAATTTTAAAAGAATTTAATTTAGTATGCTAAACCCCATTTTACCATCTCGCATTTACCTAGTTTTATGCTTAAAATTAGCTTAAATATTTTAATTTTATGGGTTTTTGTGAATTTTTGCTTGGCATTTTCTAAAATTAATTTTTGTTTAAGATTTAAAAGCCCTAATTATGGGCTTTTTAGACTTTAAAAATTTCTTAAAATCAGAAAATGCTAAGCAAATTAAAAATTTTTATGATGAAATAGGCGTTTTAGTAGTGAAATTTAACTTTTGCTTGGCATTTTCTAAAAAATTTATTGTATTAAAATTATTTGCTGATAATTAGGCATTAATTAAGGATATTTATAATGATTTTTTATTTTAGTTCTTTTACAAAGTATGGGAAAATTAAGGGTTAGAGAACATTGCCCCGTTTTAGGGGATTGAAACCTTGCACTTGTTTTTAGCTCGTTTTCTAGTGCGTTTTGTTAGAGAACATTGCCCCGTTTTAGGGGATTGAAACTATTTAGCCACATTCTCTGCTGTTTTTGATTTTTTGTTAGAGAACATTGCCTCGCTTTAGGGGATTGAAACTCAACCACGCCAAGTAAAATACAACCAAGCGTATGTTAGAGAACATTGCCCCGATTTAGGGGATTGAATCTAATTGTGTTAAATCTAAATCTTCTTCGTCTTCTGTTAGAGAACATTGCCCCGCTTTAGGGGATTGAAACAGAATGCTAAGTAATTCATATCACACTCTTGTAGTGTTAGAGAACATTGCCCCGCTTTAGGGGATTGAAACTTAATTTTATTATTTTTAGATAGTTGATTTTCTTTTGGTTAGAGAACATTGCCCCGATTTAGGGGATTGCTTATAAAATTAGTTATTTGATAAAACAAAAAAAGCTAAAAATTAATAAATTCACAAGTTAAAAAATATAAATTATTTATTTAATTTCACAAATATTTTAAAAGAATTTAAATCTAATATTTGATTTTTTAAATTTAGAATCAAAAATATTTATTTTATATTCGCGGCAAGTATTATTAACGCTAGTTAAGATAATAAAAGAATATTAAATCACAAGAAATTACTTGCAATTTAAAATATATCTTAATTTATAATCTTCAAAATGTTTTGGATAAGGGACACTTACTTTAAAGCTTTTTGATGCGTTTTCATTGATAATCCCTTCTATTTTAAAATCGTGAGAGTAAAAATTGCGAATTTTATTAAGTTTTAATGGGTCAAAGCCTTTGCTTAAATCAAATATACTTCCATCTACTTTTTTGATACCAAGGTTTATTATTCCTATATTTAATTCACAGGTTTTTACAGGAACTTTTCCATTATTATATATTTGACCACTAATTACTACTTCATTTGCTGATTTATAGTCTTTTTGATTTCTTAATTCTACACTTTTTAAAAAGCTATCTATGGTAAGAAGAGTTGAATATCCAAAAATCAATACAAAAATTATGAGTGTAAAAGAAAAGGTATAAAGTTTGTTTTTTTCTTTAAAAAAATAAATAATTAAAAATTGTGAAAATATATAAACTACAAAAGCTGCAAATATTACAAAGATATGAAATTGTGATAAATACATAAATATCTCCTAAAAACAAGTAATTAAAGTATCAATTGTATATTTTTTAACATTACTAGGTATTAATAAATAAGATTTTTCGTATGAATTTTTTGGAATATCTTTTAAAATAATTTCTGTTGTTTTTAATGGTTTTAAGGTATTTTTGATTAGTTCTAAGTTATTTTTGCTGATTTTTTTTATATTGAATTTAATTTTGCATATTTTAAAATCTCTTTGAGATTTGTTATGCAATTTAAAATCTAAATATATATTATCGCTGAAAATTAATTTATCATTTTTGATTATTTCAAGTTCTGCTGGACGATATGTAGCATTTATATAGTTTTCTCCAATAAAAAACAATACAAATTCTAAAACAATACCTACTATGATTAAAAATATTGAGAAAGTTGGAAATTTTCTTAAAAAAATCGCAAGAATTAAAATCACTATAAAAAATAAAAAACAAAGCCCAAGAAGAATTAAATCTTGGGCATAGAAATTCGCTAGATAAAAATGAATAGTATCTAATAATTTTTGCATTAATTATTAAGGCTGGTTGTCTTTTTTGTGCTTGCATTATCTAGCCAAATATTAGGCACAGCTCCGCCAGGTGTTAAGAAAATCTTAGCATCATTATTAACCTTTAAAGCTTCGTTAAATTCTTTTTGGGTTTCAATTTGCTTTAATTCTAATAATTCTTTACTTATACTTTTTGCGATTTCTCTATTCGCATAAGCTTGTGCGTCTGCTTCTATTTTTTGTGCATCTGCTTTACCTTGTGCTTCAATAATCGCAGCCTTTGCTATACCTTCTGCAAGTGCAGCTTTTTTAAGTGCTTCTTGATTTGCGCGTTCAACTTCGTATTTTGTTCTCTCTGCTTCTTGTTTAGCTATTTGAACTTTTTCAATTTGCTCTTTAACATTCGTTGGCAGTATTATTCCACGAAGTTTTACACTCTCAAGTAATACAGGTTTATTATCTTGAGCGTCTATGCTTTTTCTTGATTCAAGTTCAATTGAAGCAGCGATTTCATTACGCTTTATAGGTAATTCTTCAGCTGTATATTTTCCAACTACACTTCTTACAACTTCTAAAATAACAGGGTCTATAATTTTATTTTCCCAATCAAGTCCCCATTGAGCTATGGTTTGAGGTGCATTGCTTGCATCTAAGCGATATTGCACTGTTATATCTACTGATACAGGCAAGTTTCTAGCATCAACAACCGTGATTGATTCTTTATTGATTATGCTTTCTCTACCATAAGTTCTTTCACTAGCACCTTCAACGCTAGCATAATTTATTTGTCTTACTTTAGTATCTACAATTAAAACTTTTTGAAAATACGGGATTATAAAGTGAAAACCAGGTTGAAGAGCTATCGGATCATACTTACCAGTAGTTGATCTAATACCTACTTGTCCTGAATTTACAACTACAAATGGCTTAGCTATTACTACTATTAAAAATATAACAACAGCTGCAATTATTACTCCGTTAAATTTACCAAAACCTTTAAAATTAAAATCAATATTAAAATCTGTTTTTTTATTGTCATTTTTTTTGTTTTTATTGAAATAATCATTCAAATCTGCTGGCATTTATACTCCTTGTTAATTGATAAAGAAAGCATTTTACATTGTATAAGTTTATAATTAGAAAAAAGATTTTATAAAAGATAGTCTTATTGTTAATAAAATTAAAAGTTAAAATCAAATTCTTATTTTAGATTCTATATATTATAAAGTTTAGAGCGATAATTCGCTCTAAAAAATTAAATATAAGTTAGCCAAGAAGCGTATTTTTCATTTCTTCCATATACTATATCAAAGAAAGCATCTTGGATTTTTTTAGTAATTTCTCCACGAGCCCCATTTCCTATTACTCTATGATCTAGTGAATTAATAGGAGTAATTTCAGCTGCTGTTCCTGTAAAGAATGCTTCATCACAAACATAAACTTCATCTCTACTAATTCTTCTTCTTTCTACACTAATACCTAAATCTTTTGCAATTTTTAAAACAGAATCTTGAGTGATTGATTTTAGAGCATAATCATTTGGTGGAGTGATTAATACGCCATTTTTAACCATGAAAAAGCACTCGCCTGTGCCTTCTGCTATAAATCCTTCTTCATCACACATTAAAGCTTCTTCAAAACCTGAATTAATAGCTTCATATTTAGCCATCATTGAGTTTAGATAGTTTGCACTTGCTTTTGCTTTATTGAAATTTGCTTTTGTGCTATTTCTCATTAATGATGAACAACATACTTTAATACCTTTATTAAGTCCATCTTCTCCTAAATAAGCACCCCATTCCCAAGCTGCAATACCTACTCTAACAGGAGCTTTTGCATGATAAATTCCCATAATACCATCGCCTAAGAAAATTAAAGGGCGAATATATGTATTTGAATTAAAATTATTGCGTCTTAATAATTCAATTTGAGCATCTTCTAATTCTTTTTGTGAAAATGGTGGAGTAATTGCAGTGATTTTTGCACTTTCTAATAATCTTTTAGTGTGATCTTGCAATCTAAAAATAGCCATACCATTTTCTGTTTTATACGCTCTTGTTCCTTCAAATACTGCGTTAGCATAATGTAATGAGTGAGTTAAAAAATGAACTTTTGCATCAGCAAAGTTAATAATTTGTCCATCCATCCAGATGTAATCAGCTTTAATTGCCATACTTTTTCCTTTAAATTAAATTTTGCGAAGTTTAACAGATTTTTCATAATAAGTATTTATTTTTTTTACCTAGAATTAAAAATTAATAAGGAGAAAAAATGGTAACAGATAAAAATTATTATTTAAATAGAAGAAATTTTTTAAAATTAGGTGCAGGAACTATAGTTTCAAGCCAAGCAATAGCTGAAGAATTAGCAAAAACTAATCTTGATTTAGTTCCAAGTGATAGTGAATATGCTTATAATTATGTTAATTTTTATGAGTTTAGCACAAACAAAAGCGAATGCGTAAGATTAGCTAGCAAATCAAGCTTAAATGATAAAGCTATTTCAATTGAGATAGGTGGTTTGTGTGAAAACCCAATGACCTTAACTGATTTATCAGCTTTTAAAATTGTTGAAAGGGTTTATAAACTACGCTGCGTAGAAGCTTGGAGTATGAATTTACCTTGGCAAGGATTTGAATTAAGAGAATTGATTAATCTTGCAAAGCCAACAAGTGAAGCAAAATTTGTTAAATTTACAAGTTTATATGACCCTGATATTTTTCCTGATCAAAGATTTAATGGAGTATTGGATTATCCTTATGTAGAAGGATTGAGATTAGATGAAGCAATGCACCCGCTAACATTACTTGCAACAGGACTTTATAAAGAAAAATTAAAAGCTCAAAATGGAGCTCCAATTCGCTTAGTTGTTCCTTGGAAATATGGTTTTAAATATATTAAATCAATTGCTAAAATTGAATTTACTAAAGAGCAACCTGTTAGCTCTTGGGAAAAATACAATCCGAATGAATACGGCTTTTATGCAAATGTTAATCCAAATGTCCCACATCCTAGATGGTCTCAAGCATCTCATAGGGTTTTAGGTAGCTTTTTTAAAGAAGATACTCAATTATTTAATGGTTATGAAGAAGAAGTTGGGTATTTATATAAAGATTTAGATTTAAGAAAGAATTTTTAATGATTATTGTAATTAAAATTCTTTTAGTTTTAGTGTCTTTTGGGTATTTTATATCATCTGTTTTATTAGGATATGATTATGTAAAAGATATTTATAAAGCAAGTGGGCAACTTGCTTTAATATCTTTATTTTTAAGTATTGCTTTACATAATAAATTCTTAGTTTTTATAAAGTTTTTTGGTAAATTAGCTGGATTTTTTGCAATATTGCATTTTTTAAATTTTGTTATAGTAGATAATCAATTTAATATAAAAATATTATTTACAAATACTATTGCAATAAGAAATCTTTTAGGATTAATTGCATTTATTTTTATGATTTTAATGTTTTATAAAAAGTATTTAAATTATTCTAATTTTGTGTTTTTACTAGCGGCATTTCATTATTCTTTAAGTGTGAAAATTCCTGAAACATTGCATTATTTAGTTATATTAGTGGCATTTTTATTTTTATTTAGGAGTAAAAATGATATTCGGAAAGATTGATTATATTAATTTATTACCACTGCATTTTTATTTAAAAAGCTCAAAATTACCAAGCTATGTAAAAAAAAGCATAGAGTATAAAAAAGATGTTCCTGCAAAATTAAATAAAGCATTGAAAGAAAAAAGATTAGATTGCGCAATTATTTCTAGTATTGAAAGTAAAAGGTCAAAATATAAGAATTTAAATATAGGAATTTGCGCTAACAAAAAGGTATTAAGTGTATTAGTTGAAAAGAACTCAAATGCACAAAATGATAAAGAATCAGCCACTTCAAATGCTTTAGCTAAGGTTTTAAAATTAAATGGTAAAGTAATTATTGGAGATAAGGCACTAAAAGAATATGTAAATAATAAAGAAAAATACATTGATATGTGTGAAAAATGGTATGAATTAACTAAATTGCCTTTTATGTTTGCAAGGTTTTCAAGTATTAAAAATCATAATAGTGCAAAAAGAATTTTAAAACCTTTTATAAGAAAAAATCTAACTGCAAATCAAAGAATAAAAATACCTAATTATATTTTAGATTATTATTCAAATACAAGAAAAATTAGTAATGATGATATTAAAAACTACTTAAAATATATTTATTATAAAATTGGGAAAAAAGAATTAAAAGCGTTGAGTATTTATACTAAAAAAATATATATTTAGTGGCATTAAAAACGCCACTAAATTGGGTAATTATTTCTTTTTCTTACCACATTTACCAGTTTTGCAAGCTGTTGCAGCAACTTTTTCTTTTAACACGCTGCTAACCTTGAATTTAACAACTTTAGTTGCTGGAACTTTAATTTCTTTACCTGTGCTTGGAACTCTTGCAGTTCTTTCTGCTCTATCAGTTGTTGAGAAAGTTCCAAAACCATTAAATGGAATTGATTCACCTTTTTCTAAAGACTCAGCTAGTGCTTCAAATACAGCATTTACTGCAGTTGTAGCATCTTTTTTAGTAATTTCTGCTTTTTCAGCAACTAATGAAATAAAATCTGCTTTAGTCATCTAAAACTCCTTAATATTGATTAAAAGCCCTATTTTACAATAAAAAAACAATATTTAGCTAAAAAACAAAAAAAATATTAGTATTTGTGTAAAAATATAGCAAAATTAGTTTTTAAATAGCATAGTTGGCAAGTTTAATACGCAATTTATTAGAAATATTTTTAATTTTATAAAATTTTAAGCAAAAATATATATAATTTGCTTTTTTTATTCACGCTTAGGTAGCTCAGCTGGCTAGAGCGCTGGTCTCATAAGCCGGAGGTCGGGAGTTCGAGTCTCCCCCTAAGCACCATTTCATAACTTCAAATAATTTTTCCAATTTTGTTTTTTATAGTTTTTATATTTTTTTGATTTTTATTAGAAAACTCGTTTTAAATATATAAGAATTTAAAACGAGCAAGAAAGATTAACCATCAGCGTTAATTTTGGCAATTAATTCATTTAATACAATATCTGCATTTTCGTGAGCAACTTGACAAGTCCCAGCAGCTTCGTGTCCGCCACCGCCGTATTTTAACATTAACTCACCTATGTTTGTTTTGCTAGTTCTATTAAATATACTTTTACCTGTCGCATAAACCATATTTTGACCTCTAAATCCTAAGATTTTATGAATTGATATATTGCATTCAGGATAAAGTGCATAAATCATAAAGCGATTACCTGGATAAATGATTTCTTCTTTGCTTAAATCTAAAACAACAAGGTTTTTATAAACTTTAGAGCATCTTTTTAGTTGTTCTTTAAATTCTTTTTCGTATTTAATGTATAAATCGCTTCTTTCTACTACATCAGGTAATTTCATAATATCATCAATTTTATGATTTTTACAATAATCAATTAAATCCATCATAAGGTTATAATTGCTTATTCTGAAATCGTGAAATCTACCAAGTCCAGTTCTACTATCCATTAAAAAGCTTAAGAATTCCCAACCTTTAGGCTCAAGTACATCTTCCATTAAAAATTGAGCGCTATCTGCTTTATCAACAGCTACCATCATATCGTGCCATTCTTCAGGAAATTTTACGCCTTGTTTTTCATAATAATCATAAACAACTCTAGCAGCACTTGGTGCATCTGGAATAATTATATGATTATCTGCTTTTCCGTTTCTAATACTTTCGCTTTCGTGATGGTCAAACACTAAATAAGCATTAGGACAATATGGTAAGTTTGTAACAATATCATTATTTGTAATTTCTATTGTTCCATCTTGCATATCTTTTGGATGAACGAATTTAATATCACTTATTAAATCCATATGTTTAAGCAAAACAGCACATACAAGTCCATCCATATCACTTCTAGTAATTAATCTATATTTATTCATAGTTTTTCCTTTGTTTTTTTGATTATTTTTAAGTATTTTATACTATTTGATTGCATTTGTTTTATTTCATAATAACAATGCTCATCTTCACATCTTTCTTTTTCACTTGGAACATGTCCTAAACGATTAAAGACATAACCACCAATTGTAAGTTCTTCTAATTCATCATCATATTTAATATCTAGAATTTCTTCAACACTTTCAATATCTAGTCTTCCATTTACTATATAAACATTATCGTTAATTTTTCTGAAATCTTGTTCTTTTTTATCATGCTCATCGTTTATATCTCCAACAAGTTCTTCAATAATGTCTTCCATAGTTAAAAGCCCAGCTGTTCCACCATATTCATCAATTACTATGGCTGTATGAATTTGCTCTTTATTCATTTGAACAAGAACCTTTGAAATACTAATATTTTCTGGGACAAATAGAACTTTTCTTACACATTCATTTAAATCTTTATTTTGATTATCTAATAAATCTCTAATATGAATCATACCTAAAACATTGTCTTTACTAGCATCTATAAAAGGAAATCTAGTGTGTTTATAATCATGAACTATTTTTATATTTTCTTCGTATGAATTAACTTTATTTAAGCAAATCATATCTCTTCTAGGAGTCATTATTTCTTTTGCTACAATATCACTAAAATCAACAGCATTTTGTATAAGTTCGGTTTCAAATTCATCTAAAACGCCACTTTTTTGACTTTCGCTTGCTATGAATTTAATTTCTTCTTCAGAGTGAGCTGCGTGCTCGTTTGTTTTTATTCTTAATATTTTCAATATAGATAAAGATAAGAAATCAAATGTAACTATGAAAGGTGCAAAAATTATTCTAAATAAATAAAGTGGTCTTGCTATCCATAAAACTATGCTTTCAGTTTTTGCAATTGCTATACTTTTTGGAACAATTTCTCCTAAAACTACATGAAGTAGTGTAATTAATATAAAAGAAATAGCAACAGAAATACTATGTATTGCTATAGGATTTACATCAAAGCTTGATAGAATTTTATTTAATAAAACAGCGACAGAACTTTCTCCTAACCAACCAAGAGCCAAAGAACTTAAAGTAATACCTAATTGAGTAGCTGATAAATAAGTATCTAAATTTTTATACATTTCTAAAGCTAGTTTTGAATTAGCTCTTTTTTGATTTACAAATTCTTCTAACTTACTTTTTCTAATCTTGACAATACTAAACTCAGATAATACAAAAAATCCATTTAAAAAAACACAAAACAATGCTAAAAACAGCATTAATGCCGTATAACTGGGGTCCAAAAAATCTCCTTGTAAAAAATAAAGCTAAAATTATAAACATACAAACTTAAAAAATAGTAAGAATTATAAAAAGGCATTTTTATATTAAAAATTAAAAGGAATTTAAAATAATTTGATTTATTTTAAATTCCTAAAAAATTATTTAGTGTATTCTACGCTAAAGCTTTCTTTTGCACTAATTTCGCTATTTGAGTGCATTCTAATTAAATCTTTTATATATTCATTAGTTTTTTTATCACTTGATAATTCAAGTTCAATACTTCCATCGGTAAGTTTTTTGATATTAGAATTGTAATCACTTGTAAAAGAAATATTATTAATAATATCAGCAATTGGTTTTAGATAATAATGCCCGCTAGTAGTTGCGCTTGTGTATAATTCGCTAATTTTACCAGTTGTATTTATATATTTTAATTTTAAATCACTCGGTAATAATTTTTTATATTTTTTACCCGCATCTGCTTTAGTATCTTTATACATTGCATAAGCAAAAATAAATGGATAATTTTTTGTAAAATTAACAGGAGTTCCTTTATCTATTGTTATGCTACTTGTAGTATCAAGATTAAATTCATTTACATCAGGCTTATTTAAAATGTCTTTACTAGGTGCTAAGTCATTTGTTTTTTGGAATTTTGTATAGCCTATTTTTGTAATAAATTCTAAATCATCAGGACTTGCTTCGTATTTTTTAGCAACGCTACTTAGAGTATTTAAATTTTTATTGACTTCGTTATCTAAATTTTGCATTTTTGAATCAAAAATTGCATTTAGTGTAGTATTGCTAGCACTTAAAGTCATTTTGATTTTTTGATTTGTGATATTCATATTTTTAATACTTAATTTATTTGTATAAATTCTATATCTACTACTAGCTTGAGTATCGTTATTATCTAAGAAATTTAAATCAAAATCTATATCAATATCGCTAGGAAAATACTTATATACATATTCTAAACTATTAGCAGAACTTGAGCCTTTATTTTCTATATTTACAGGTATATTTAGTGAATGTGTAAAATCACAATTTATACCAGAACATTTACCCAAATCAGCTTCGCTTTGTCCTATAACTTCATCAGAAAATAAAACAGCATCAGATAAACCACCAGATGTTTTTATATTATTTAAATTCGTAGTAGATGAGCTAGTAAAATCAGCATTAATAGGCTTAATTAATATATGGCAAGATATTTTTCCATTAGCGTTGATTGTATTTGAAAATCCAGTATTTTCACATTTTTTATTAGTAATATCACTTCCTACAAAATCATTGTCTTTAAACTCAATAATTCCACTTCCAGCAAAAGGATAAGCAATTACCATATCAAAACTATAATCTTTATTATTGCGTTTAAAATTAATAGGATTTAGTTGGCTAATTTTGTTATAAGCACTTGTTTCTAAATCAAATGTATAAAAACTACCTTTGCTATTTGTAACTTTTAATTTAGCTTCTTTGATTCCTATATTTGAGTTAAGACTTAATTTTCTATCTTGAGTATCTAATACACTTGCTTTAAGAGTAGTTGGTAAAGGTTTTTTTAATCCTTCTCCTGCTTTAGTAACAAAATCATTTATTTTTATTTCAGCTGGTCTTACCATAAAGTTTTTGCATATTGGAGTAGGGGTTAATAATTTACCTTGCATATCTTTTTGAGTATAGCAAATATCGTGGCGACCTGGAGTTATATTGATAAATTCAATTATAAAATCTCCCATCATTTGATTATCAGGATTTACTCTAAAATCATCTTTATCGTATATTAAAACCTTAGTAGCTCTTCCATCATCGTGATTTACACTTGCAGTATTAGAAAAGAAACTAATTCTAGTTTTATCAGCTGCATGAACAAAACCTATATATACATTATCTCCAACCATTCTTGTATATGTATCATTAGCTATTTTTGCTTTTTTATCATTTAAATCTTTAATACTAGGTCTTAAATCTTCTCCTAGACTAGGTTTTCTATTTAATATCTTCCAAATACTTCCAAAATAGTGTTGTTTTTGCACTATTTCTTCATCTGTTAAAATAAATGCTGCAGTCTCACTAACACCTTTTATGATATTTTTACTATCTACTTCAAACATAGGTCTTTTATCGTTATCGTAAATTCTTTCTGTTGTAATTTCTATTAACGATGGTTCTTTTAATTTAAAGCTAAGTTCTCTTATGAAGTATTCTAAGTTTTCTGAATTAGCGTAATCTAAATCTAATTCATAATAAATCACACTTGGCTGCTTTGATTTTATAGTGTAATCATTTCCATTTTTTGCTAAAGTGCTAATTTGAACTCTTAAATCTACATAATATTTGCTTAAATCTTTATCACAACATTTTATATAATTTCCATCTTTAGTCTTTGTATAATCATATCTTTTTTCTAAGTTTTGACCATTATAAAATGGGGTTATATGAACTTCAGGAATTTTATTAAATATAGGATATGTTTTATCTCCTACCTTTGCACTGCCTGCTGGATTTAAATCTTTTGAAATTAAACTAAATTTAGTGCTATTTGCGTCAGGATAGAATAAGAATTTAAAATTAGCATTAATTTCAGGCTTATTTTTATAAATTCCTACAATTGTATCAGCAGGGAATTTCCCATCTCCATAATTTTTACCCCAATTTACAATATCTGTAGATGTAAAATATTTTGGATTTTTTAAATGAGCGTATAAATCCCCTGGACTTGCTGTGTATTTTTTCATATTATCTTTATAGTATTTATATTCTTCTTTTAATGAAGTTGGTCTTAAATGTAGGCTAAAGATTTTTGTGCTTATATTTTCTTGATTACCTATATCTTTAGGCATAATTCCAGCTCTTTCTCTTATGCCGTTTTGTTTGTATTTTGAATTCTTACATTCTTTTCGTATATCAAATAATCCAGGTGCAACTTTGATTATACAATCTTTTGAATTTTTGATTTCTTTATATATTGCTTTTTCGCCTATTGCTCCATCTCTAGTTTTATGAATACTATAAATACTTCTTTCTTGTGTTGTATCTATGTAAGGAGAAAATCTTTGAATATATTTAGCATTTGCAAGTGCTTGATTGTTGTTATAAACGAAATTCCTAAGCCTTAAAGCTTTTATATCATAGGTTTTATATTCGTTTGATTTCCACTGACTTTTTTCATTGTAATATCCATTGCTAGAAAAGTAATATCCATCGTAATATTCCATATTAAATGTGTAGCATTTGCTTAGTCCTGATTTATTTTGTGCGAAATATTGATTATTTAAAAATCCCCATTTAGCATTACCTTTTAAAAATTCTTTAGGAGAATACAAGGCATTATTTTTTAAGAAAAATTGTTCTGAATATTTAGCGCATTCATCATTTGTATAATAAGCATTATCAGTTAAGGTCGCACCTACTTCGTTCTCATCTAGCGTTAAAGGTATTCCGCTAGCAAATCCTTGGTCAGGATTTAATCTACAACCTTTGCTTTTCATAAATCTTACAAAATCATTGTATGCGTTTTCGCTATCAGAAGTTGTGCTTGAGCCGTGCTGATAGCCTAGATAGGTATTTGCAAATCTATAAGCATTTGAGTTTTTTTCATTATTTAGTAATTGTTCGCTTAAAAAATAGCTAAAAATTGAATCATTATTGCTACTTGCTAAAAGTATGATTTTGCCTGTTGTATTAACTTCAAATTCTTTAAATACATCTTGAATATACGATTCATCATAAAAATAAGATTTCATTGGAAAAGTAATTTCAGTATTTTTTACACTATCTAGCTTTTTAGGTTTTGAGTTTTGATGAGAAATAAAATCATCGTAATTATTAGGATTATAATTAGTTCCCGCTGCATTATCTTCGTAATTTACGCAAAATACATTTTCTCTAAATCTTCTTGAATCGGTATGATGAGATGATTGATTGCCTTTAAAAGAGCCAAATTTTTTTACAATGCTATTTTGATAATCTAGTTTAGCCCAAGCATAATCCCAATTAAATCCCCAATTTACAATAATTCTTTGCTCGTCTTCAGCATCAGTTCTATTAAAATGATCATCTATGTTAAAGATTTGATAAAGTTGAAAACAAGCGCTTCTGCCTTTATCATTATTTCTTGTATTATTTATAACGCAATCAGCTAAATCTATATCTGTATGTTGTTTATGGTTTTGAGTTCCAAAATACATTCCGAAAGGATGAACTTTATTTGTATATTCATAAGAATAAAGATTAGATATTACAAGTAGTGATATAATAACTTTTTTCATTATATACCTTTTAGTTAAGATTTTAAGTTAATTAATTATATTTTTTAGTTTTTAAATTAAGATTAAATTAAAAAATTATGATTTAAAAGAGTATTTAAAAATTGCTCCTTTTTCATAATTAAATGCTTCATATACAATATCGTATTTTTTGCAAATATTTCTTACTATATTAAGACCTAAGCCAAATCCACCTTTAGCTAAATCTTCTCTAGCATATCTATGCCAAATTCTTTTTGTATCTTTTATGCCAATTCCTTCATCTTGTATTATAAAAATTATTTTTTCATTTGATTGGTTTAAAGATATTGTAATTTTAGAATTAACTTTTGTATATTTAATTGCATTTGAAATATTATTATCTACAATTCTTAGTAACTCTACTTCGCTGATTAATACATATAAATCATTAGTGATTTCTAAATGAAATTCCACACTTTTCATACTAGCAATACTATTAAAAAAATCAATTCTTGTTTTTAAAAAATTAGAAAAATTAATATTTTTTAGTGGGTATTTAGCATTTGGATTTTCTATATAAAATCCTACATCATCATATGTTGTTTTCATCTGATTTAGTGCTGCTTTAATTCTTTTTTGATATTTATTACTTTCTAACATATCAGCATTTAATAAGGCTATACCCAATGGCGTTTTTAACTCGTGCATTGCATCATAAAAAAATGTATTCATAGTGTTTTTATACCAAATTAAACTTTTGATATTGTTTTTATAAACTAAGTAAATTAAAACAAATAATATAAAAGTTCCCCCACCAAACACTATAGCAGCATTGATTATGCTTTTGTTATAAACGCAAGGTTTTGATAGCACCACATTGTATGTTGTATTGTTTATTTGTTTTTGGAATTTGTAATAAAGCAAAGAATTATGAGTTTTATATATAAAATCATCTTTTATATAGTTTATATCAAGTTCGCATTTTAAAATTTCTTCATTATTGAAAATACATATTTTTATATCTTTTAAGTTATTTAAATCCTTATTTATATAACTTGCTAGTTCTAATAGCGTAGAGTTTTTATCATTAGCTACACTTAATTTCAATATATTTATAGCTAACATTGATATGACTAAAGCTATAAGGGTTAATAGTATTGTTTGCTTAGACATTGATTTTATAGCCAAGTCCTCTAGATGATATTATAAAATCATCGCAAGTTTTTGCTCTAATTCTTTTTACATATACTCTTACATCGCTTGAGCCATTGGTTTCAAATTCTTCATTTGCCCCCCCCCATACATATTCATAAATACTGCTTACATTTACATAACTTGATTTATTGCTTAACAAATATTCAATCAATGTGATTTCTTTACTAGTAAGCTCTATTAGAGTTTTATTTTTGCTAAGACTTTTAGAAATATAATCATATACAAACTCGCCTGAAATTGTGATTGTATCATTACTTTGAGTGTTAAAAAATTGTTTTAATAATTCTTTAATTCTATATTTTAATTCATCTAGTTCAAAAGGTTTTTTAAGGTATTCATTGCAGCCTAGCTCATATCCTTTTTTAATACTTGCTATATCAGTTCTTGAAGTCATCATCATAATAGGGTTAGTAATATTTAAGCTTTTTATATAACTTAATACATCAAAGCCATTAGTATTTATTACTTTTATATCAAGTATATAAAGATGATAAAATTTATTTGCGATAGTTTTACAGGCTAAGTCGCCATCACTAAAAACATCAACACTAAATCCTAAATCTTGCAAATATTCACAAATACTAGTAGCATATAAATAATCATCTTCAAGCAATAAAATATTCATAATTACTTCCTTAAAAAATGTTTATTTTAGTTTTTTAATATTATTTTTAGCTAAAAAGTGTCTAAATTAGGATATTTCAATCATTAATCCCTAAATTCCAAAAATATTTTTATGTTTAAGTGTTTTTTAAGTTTAATAACATATAATTCAAGCTTTTTATTTGCTTCTAGCAAATCGTTATTTTAAATAGTTTTATTGTTAATTTTAAATATATCAATTATTTCAACGTCAATCTTTGATATCTAAACAAGTGATCAAGAGCCATTTAAAACTTTCTTATATATAAGTTTTAAATCATTCACTTCATTATTTTATTTATTTTTTAATTTTTCATAGATTAAAAAATAATCATTTAAATTATGGAGAGTTTGATCCTGGCTCAGAGTGAACGCTGGCGGCGTGCCTAACACATGCAAGTCGAACGATGAAGTCTAGCTTGCTAGACGGATTAGTGGCGCACGGGTGAGTAATGTATAGCTAACTTGCCCCTTACAAGAGGACAACACTTAGAAATGAGTGCTAATACTCTATACTCCGCTCTAACATAAGTTAGGGTGGGAAAGTTTTTCGGTAAGGGATAGGGCTATATTGTATCAGCTAGTTGGTAAGGTAATGGCTTACCAAGGCTATGACGCATATCTGGTCTTAGAGGATGATCAGACACACTGGAACTGAGACACGGTCCAGACTCCTACGGGAGGCAGCAGTGGGGAATATTGCTCAATGGGGGAAACCCTGAAGCAGCAACGCCGCGTGGAGGATGACACTTTTCGGAGCGTAAACTCCTTTTTTACAAGAAGAATACTGACTGTATTGTAAGAATAAGCACCGGCTAACTCCGTGCCAGCAGCCGCGGTAATACGGAGGGTGCAAGCGTTACTCGGAATCACTGGGCGTAAAGGGCGCGTAGGCGGAGTAGTAAGTTGGATGTGAAATCTAATGGCTTAACCATTAAACTGCATTCAAAACTGCTATTCTAGAGTAAGGGAGAGGCAGATGGAATTAGTAGTGTAGGGGTAAAATCCGTAGATATTACTAAGAATGCCAATTGCGAAAGCGATCTGCTAGAACTTAACTGACGCTAAGGCGCGAAAGCGTGGGGAGCAAACAGGATTAGATACCCTGGTAGTCCACGCCCTAAACGATGTATGCTAGTTGTTGGAATGCTAGTCATTTCAGTAATGCACCTAACGGATTAAGCATACCGCCTGGGGAGTACGGTCGCAAGATTAAAACTCAAAGGAATAGACGGGGACCCGCACAAGCGGTGGAGCATGTGGTTTAATTCGAAGATACGCGAAGAACCTTACCTGGGCTTGATATCCTAAGAACCTTGTAGAGATACGAGGGTGCTAGCTTGCTAGAACTTAGAGACAGGTGCTGCACGGCTGTCGTCAGCTCGTGTCGTGAGATGTTGGGTTAAGTCCCGCAACGAGCGCAACCCACGTATTTAGTTGCTAACAGTTCGGCTGAGCACTCTAAATAGACTGCCTTCGCAAGGAGGAGGAAGGTGTGGACGACGTCAAGTCATCATGGCCCTTATGCCCAGGGCTACACACGTGCTACAATGGCATATACAATGAGAAGCAATACCGCGAGGTGGAGCAAATCTATAAAATATGTCTTAGTTCGGATTGTTCTCTGCAACTCGAGAGCATGAAGCCGGAATCGCTAGTAATCGTAAATCAGCTATGTTACGGTGAATACGTTCCCGGGTCTTGTACTCACCGCCCGTCACACCATGGGAGTTGATTGTGCTTTAAGTCGGAATACTAAACTAGTTACCGCCCACAGCAAAATCAGCGACTGGGGTGAAGTCGTAACAAGGTAACCGTAGGAGAACCTGCGGTTGGATCACCTCCTTTCTAGAGTACATACTCTTTAACTCACACTAAAGAGTAATAATAAATATTTCAAGAGCTCTTGAGAGCTTGTTTGGATATCAAAGGTTGAAATGAAATAAGATAACAATAATTCTACTTCTTAAGGGCCTATAGCTCAGCTGGTTAGAGTGCACCCCTGATAAGGGTGAGGTCACAAGTTCAAGTCTTGTTAGGCCCACCATTTTTATTCTTTTTATCTATCTTTTAAATTATTTTTTTAAATCTTTTTAATATATGTAGTTTTTAGTATTATTTTAGGTTTTACTTGTGTATTTATTTTAGATTAAAACTTATAAATAATATTTATATTTTTAATGATATTTGAATTTATTTAAAAATACTTATTTTTACTTATTTAGCTTGTAGTTATGTTTAAAGCTATTTTTATATAAATTATAATACTTATTAAAGTGGTGTGATATTTGATAGCATATATATTATCTTTTTAAAATAACTCTTATAGTAATAAGTAATTTAAATTATAAGTGATAATTATGTTTTTACTATTAAATAAAATATTAGTTGTATTTTTAAGAGTTAATATAATTAATGTTTTTATAAAGTATTTATAAGTTTTAAATTCTTTTAATAAAAATAGCTTTTTATGTTTAGTGATTATGTTTGAGATTGTTTTATTATGGTGTGTTTTTAATTGTTTTTAGTAGTTAGTGAAGGTTGTTTTTAGAATGAGATTTTAATTGCTTTTTAGTTTTTAATTTAAAGTATTGTTTATGTTGTTTAGAGTGGTTGGGGGGGGGTTATAGTATTATACATAGTATTAATAGAATAATTAGAAATTACGATTTAGTATTAAAAGCTAGTTTTAAAACAATCATTGATATGATTAACAAAATATACCTAAGGAATGTTTTGATGAAAAGCTATTTTCAAGATTTAAGACTGGAATTTACCGAATATAACAAGATGAAATTATTACAAGATTTAATGGCTGGTGCTACGGTTGCTGCTGTTGCTCTGCCTTTAGCGCTTGCATTTGGTGTTAGTAGTGGGGCAAGTGCAGCTTCAGGACTTATTACTGCTATTTTAGCTGGGTTTGTAATATCGTTATTTGGTGGAGCTTATTATCAAATATCAGGTCCAACCGGTGCAATGGCTGCTATTTTAATTGCCATAACTACTCAATATGGACTAACAGGTGTTTTTGTGGCTACTTTGATGGCTGGATTATTATTAATTTTTGCAGGATTATTTCATTTTGGTAGAGTGATTGCATTTATTCCTATGCCTGTAATTACAGGTTTTACTTCAGGAATTGCTGTTATTATTGCCTTAGGTCAAATTGATAATTTATTAGGTGTTAAAGCTAGTGGAATTACAACTTTAGAAAAAACAATAAACTATTTTAAAATGGATTTAGATATTAATTATATTTCAGTTTTTATATGTATTTTCGTAGTAGTTTTTATGTTGGCTTATCCTAAAAAATACCAAAAATACGCTCCTGCTTCATTAATTGCATTGATAGTCGCTACATTAATAAGTATAATTTTTTCATTAGATATTCAAAGAATAGGGGTAATTCCTACTAACATAATCTTAGATGATAGGTTTGCTTTTAGTGATTTTGATATTTTGCACTTAAAAGAATTGATAACTCCTGCAATAAGTATTGCTTTATTGGGTATGATAGAGAGCTTGTTATGTGGTGCAAGTGGTGGTAGAATGGTTGGTGTTAGACTTAAATGCGATAGAGAATTAATAGCTCAAGGCTTAGGCAATATTTTAGTTCCTTTTTGCGGTGGAGTTCCTGCGACTGCTGCTATTGCTAGAACTAGCGTAGCTATTAAGTCTGGTGCTGTTACTAGGCTTACTGGTATATTTCATTCTATAATTTTATTAGTATCTATGCTTGTTTTAGCACCGATTATGAGTTTAATTCCACTTAGTGCGTTAGCTGGAATTTTATTTGTAACTGCATTTAGAATGAATGAGTGGCATACTATTAAATATTTTTTTAAAAATAGATTTAAAGGTGCTTTAGTTCAGTTTTTTGCAACTATGTTAGCAACTATTATTTTTGATTTAACAATTGCAATTTTAATAGGCGTGATTTTATCTTTAATGCTTTTAATGGTTCAGATTTCAAACTTAAAAATTAAATTTGATTATTTTGATAGTGAGAAATTTACTGATTTAAATTCTCCTTTACCACAACATATAAAACAAGCTGAAGTAATTTATATAATGGGAGCTATTATATTTTCTAATACGGATAAAATTTTAGAATTAACTAGCAGAATAAATTATAAAACAGCGATTATATTTTCTATGCGAGGGACAACTTATATGGATATTTCAGGAGCAAGTGCCTTTCTTGAAGTAATAGAAGCCATTAAAAAGCGAAAAATTCCCGTATTTATTGCAGGAGTTTCACCTGATATTAAAGAAATTATGAAAAGAAGTGGTATTGTTGAAGCTATTGGAGTAGATAATTTTTATTGGAGCGTTGAAATGACTATTAAATAGCTACTAAAACTATTTAAAAGTATTTTTCAAAATTATATTTGGCGATATTGTTTTTTTGATTTTATAAAGATTTTTGGTGCTTATATTTTGTATTGTGTTTAAAAAGAATTTAAATTATCTTCTACTCATTCTAGCAATTACGCCTAAGACTTCAGCCGTTGCTTTATATAATTCTACAGGGATTTCATCTCCTACTTCACAAATCTTATAAAGAGATCTTGCTAATTCTCTTTGTTCATATATTGGAATATCGTGTTTTTGTGCTATTTCACGGATTTTAAAGGCGATATTATCAACTCCTTTTGCTAATACCACAGGGGCTTTATGCTTTGTCCTATCATAAGCAATTGCGATTGAGTAATGAGTTGGGTTGGTAATTACCACATCAGCATTAGGGACATCTTGCATCATACGATTTCTTGCTGCTTGCATTTGAATTTGTCTGATTTTTGCCTTTACTTGCGGGTCTCCTTCCATTTGCTTGTATTCATCTTTAATCTCTTGCTTACTCATTCTAAGTCCTTTAAAATACTGAAAACGAACTATAAAAATATCAAGTATTCCAAATACTAAAAATGAGCATATAACAGCTGCAAAAAGGATTATGATTTTATCTCTTAACCACTCCATTTGTTTAATGAGTGGCAAAATTGCTAAATGGCTAAGTCCTGGCAAAAAGCTATATATAAAATACCCAACAATGCCGAAAATAACGCTAACTTTTAGAATGATTTTTACTAATTCTATTAGCTTTTTCATTGAAATTATATTTTTAATGCCCTTGATTGGATTGATTTTGCCAAAATTAGGCATTATGGGTTTGAGTGTAAAATTAAAGCCTATTTGCATAACATTTGCAATAATTCCAGCAATAGCAATTGCAATAGCAAGTGGTAATACCATTAATGTAAGCTCTAAAAGGGTTTTAATACCTATTTTATAAAGCAATTTATTATCAATTTCGCTACCTATTAAACTCTGATAATAAATGTATAAAGCCGTAATTCTTTCGTGCAGAAAATAAACCCAAAATAAAGCAAAGCCAAAACCAACGCAAAGAGTTATAAGTGCTGCCACATCTTGACTTTTAGCGACATTTCCTTCTTTTCTGGCGTCTTCTATCTTTTTATCTGTGGGTTCTTCTGTCTTTTCTGCATCATCAGCCATAATTACTCACCAAGTCTTATAGAAAAATCAACCCAAGTAGCCTTATAAATATTTGAGCCTGAACTTACTACATCAACTCCGCTTTTAGCATATTCAACTATGGTGTTTTCGTTAATATCCCCACTAGCTTCTAAGATAACTTTAATGCCTAAACTATCTCTTAATTTTACTATATTAGCACACTCACTAGGGCTCATATTATCAAGTAAAATCGCATTTACATTAGCTTCTAAAGCAGCCTTTACTTGTTCAATTGTATCGCACTCAATTTCAATTGGAGTGTAATATGGGATTTTGCTTTTTAGCTCTTTTATAAAAGATTTTAAATCCTTTACTCCAAGCAAATGAGTATCTTTTAGCATTATACAATCATCTAAACCTAAACGATGATTTTGCCCACCACCACAACGAATTGCGTATTTTTCAAACACTCTTAATCCAGGTCTTGTCTTTCTAGTATCAAGCAAAGCTACATTATAATCTTTTATTAAAGCTTTCATTGAAGCAACTTTTGTAGCAATCCCTGATGCGTGTTGAATAAAATTAAGTATGGTTCGCTCACTCATTAATAAAGTAGTTTTTAAGGTTTTAAATTTTGCTAAAATATCGCCTTTTTTAAAGCTCTGTCCATCTTTTATAAATAATTCATATTCAATATTTTGCATTTTACAAATCTCTTTAAAATAAGGCTCTCCCGCAAAAACTCCATCACTTTTAGCCTTAAGATTTGCTTTTATTATTTCATTATTTTCAAGTTGTGAGAATAAATCTCCCCTACCTAA
The DNA here is from genome assembly GCF_022369475.1 of Campylobacter sp. RM12651. Lineage (NCBI taxonomy): Bacteria > Pseudomonadati > Campylobacterota > Epsilonproteobacteria > Campylobacterales > Campylobacteraceae > Campylobacter > Campylobacter sp. RM12651. The sequence goes on along the minus strand of NZ_CP059600.1, from coordinate 1,643,617 downwards.
ATCATCATTTAATTCTTTTTTAATAAGTTCAATTTCGCTATTAATTAACATTATTTGCCTCCATTAAGTTTAAAAACTCTAAAAATGTATTGCTTAAAGCTACAACTTCACTAAAAGGCACACTTTCATTTGCTGCGTGGATTTTATCATTTACCACGCCTAATTCACAGACTAAAACGCCGTATTTTGCAAATAATCTAGCATCACTAGTGCCGCCTTTTGCGTTTAAGCTAGTATTGAAAATACCTTGATTTTCTAAGGCTTTTTTAAGAGTTTTTACAAGTATTGAATTAGCGTCTGTATAAAACGGCTCTGAACTTTGTTTGATTTCTAATTCATAATCTAAATTCTTTAAATTTTCTCTTAAAAAATCTTCTAAATCTTGCTTACTTGTAAGTGGAGAATTTCTAACATTTAGCATAATTTTAAACTCACTAGGAGTTACATTTGATGCACCAATTCCTGCACTTAAATTAGTAATTACTATTTTACTTGGCTCAAAAAACTCATTGCCTTTATCTAAATCAAATCCTGAAATTTTAGCTAAAAATGAAGCCCCTAAATGAACGGGATTTTTGCATTTTGATGGATAGGCTGCATGACCTTGAGTTCCTAATATTCTTATGTTTGCGTGAATGCTACCCCTACGACCAACTTTTATGCTATCACCGAAGTTTTTTTCGCAAGTTGGCTCGGCAACTATGCACATATTAGGCAAATCATTTCTTTTGCCTAATTCTTCTAAAACCTTGATAACTCCATCTTTACCATCGCCTTCTTCATCACTTGTTAAAACAATGCTGATTTTTCTTATATTTTTAATATTGTTTTTGCTAAATTCTTTAATTGCATATAAAAATGCTGCAACGCCACTTTTCATATCTTGAGTGCCACGCGCTATTATTAAATCATCTTTTATAGTTGGTAAAAATGGCTCACTTTCCCAGCCATTTCCACTAGGAACTACATCAATATGTCCGCAAAAACAAATATGCAAACCAACTTTGTTAAATTCCTTGCTTAAGATTTGATTTGTAGTATTATTTATAGCTAGGATTTCATTATCAAAATTAGATAAAAACTCACTTGTAATTTTATAACAATTCTTAGCATCAGGAGTAACACTAGCTTCTTTTAAAAGGTCTATAAATAATTTTTTAAGCATTTTTTTCCTTTAAATGATAAAAGTCTAAATCAATTTCTTCTTGAGTAAAAGTTGGACTTGGTTTTCCTAAATAAAATCCTTGAAACTCATCTACACCAACTTCGATACATTTTTTAAATATTTCTTCTGTACTTACAAATTCTGCAACGGTCTTAATACCTAGAGATTTTGAGAATAAAACTATAGTTTTGACTATTTTTTCACTTTTTTCATCTTTTGTAATTTTTTCTATAATACTTCCATCTATTTTAATATAATCAGGCATTAATTCTAATAAATATGAAAAATTACTAAATCCACTACCAAAATCATCTATTGCTATTTTGCAGCCTAATTCTTTTATTCTTTTTAAAAAGTCTTTTATTTTTTCATTTTGTGAAATATTTTCATCTTCTAATACTTCAATAATTAAGCGATTAGCAACCCCTGTTCTTCTTAAAAGATTTATGAATTTATTATTTTTAGCACTATCAATCATATCTCTTCCGCCAAGATTTACACATAAAACAATGTCTTGATTTTCAACTAGAGTTTGAACAACTTTTTCTATCACAAAATTTTCAATAATTTCGTATTGTTTCATTTTAATTGAAACTGCTAAAAAAGCACCTGGAGTTATTACATCAGTTCCTTCAGGAGTTTTTTTGACAATTCTTACTAAAGATTCAAATTTAGTAATGTTTTTATCTTTATCAAAAATAGGTTGGAAAAAAGGTAAGATTTCATCTTTTGCTATTGCGCTTTGAATTGATTTTGCTGTGCTTAGTTGATGGAAATATTCTTTTTCTTCATCTATAAATTTAGAATAACAAACGAAATTCTTATTATCTCTTTTTGCTCTTTTTAGTGCAATAAATGCTTTTTTAAGGGTGTTTTCATTTTCTAAACAAAGTCCCATTGTAAGCGTTAAAACTATGCTAGCTATTTGGTGATTATACTCTATTGTTAAATCTTTATTTTTAAGCTCTTGCATAAGCTCTGTTACTAATTCTTCATATCGTTGTTCATCTTCAATACTATCTTCTAAAAGTGCAAACAAATCCCCATCAAGCTTATAGACTTCTAAGTGGTTTTCATCAGCAAAATCGCTCATAATTAAGGCAATATGTTTTAATAAATCATCAGCAGTATTAGCGTCAAAATAATCATTAATTTTTTTAAACTCATCAATATCAACTAATAATAATTTTGGATTTTTCATAAGAACGATTGATTTTTCCAAGCTTCTTTTATTTTTTAGTTGAGTTAGTGGGTCTATACTTGCTTCAATTTCAAGTTTTTCTATTCTTTTAGTGTATGTGCTAATACTTCTTTGATATTGTGTTGAGATATGATTTTTTTGTTTATATAAGTTATAAATTAAAATAAAAAAACAAATATTTAAAAGCACAGGTATGTAAAATTGGTAAAATCTAGAATTTGTAAGATAAAATTGGTTATTAAAGCCATAATAAGCCCCATTAATTAATTCATAATATCTTATGTCAAATTGATTTTTATCTACTTTTATAGCTTCGTAAAAACTATTATTTTTTACTAATTCTTTAATTTCTAATTCACTTAATTTAGGACTATTATCATTTTTTGAGATAATTTTATTGTCTTGAACGATAAATTCGCTTAATATTTTAGAAGATTTAAATTCTTCTTTATTTACTAATGAATGTAAGTAGCTTTCTGTAAATAATCTAACATAATTTCTAGAATCCATAAAAAGATAAAAATTAAGTAGAACAAAAACACCAATTAATAAATATAAAATATTTTTTATTTTTTTAAAATCCTTGTTTTCCATTTTTCAACCTACAATCTTATAATTTTAGCCCCAAATCCACCAGCATTTGCAGGTGCATCACAAAAGCTTTTTATACTCCTATTAGTTTTTAAATATTCTTTCACAGCATAAGCTAAGCGACCTGTTCCAATGCCGTGATATACGATAATCTCATCAAATCCAATTATTAGTGCGTCTGAAATAAATTTATCTAATAATTCAATAGCTTCTTCGCTTCTTAATCCATGCAAATCTAATTTAGTGCTAGCATTACTTACACTTTTTTCATAAGTTACTTTGCTAGAATTTGATTTAGGAGTTTCGCCACTTCTTTTTAACATTGAAATATCAAGTTTTAATTGTAGCATATCAGTTTGCACGGTTGCTATATTTTTATTTAAAGCTATGATTTTGCCTTTAATTTTTTCGTATTTTACAAAATCTCCTATTTTAAATTCTTCTCTTTTAACGCTTTCTGGTTTTATTTGCTGCTTTAATACATTTGCTGCATTAATTTGTCTTTGTTTGTCTTTTAAATCAGAAAAATCAAGAGTTTTTTTAGCTGCATTTATTGCTTTAAAATATTCATTTTCTAGTTCATTTTTGCGTTTTTTGTATTCTTCAATTAATTTATTTTCTTTATCTTTTAGGCTTTCTAAGAGATTGTTTAATTTATTTTCTTTTTTTTCGTTGTTTGCAATTAGCATTTTAAGTTTTGCATCAAGTTCTAAGTTTTTATTTAGCATTTCATTTATATTTTGCTCAGCTTCGCTAGAGCTTTTTCTAGCAAGTTCAACCAAACTAGCACTTATTCCATATCTTAAAGCTGTTTCGTATGCGTATGATTTGCCTACAATTCCCGCTAAAAACTCATATTTAGGACGCTCATTTTTAATATCATATAAAGCTGCTAATAATTCTACTTTATCTTCTTTAGCAAGTAGCATTGCTAAGCGTTTGTGATGGGTGGTAATTATTAGTTTTCCGTGTTTTTTTAGCTCACAAATTAGGGTAAAAAATAATGAACTCGCTTCTTCAAAATCAGTTCCTAGCTCAATCTCATCAACCCCTAATAAGAAATTTTTCTTACCATTCATTTTAGCAAATGCTAACATTCTTCCTGCAAAAGTAGAAATATCATTTTTAGCCATTTGCGGGTCTTCAATAATGCTTATATATTCTTTGAAAGTGCTTATGTGAGATTTGTTTGCATTAATTCTCATAGGAACTAGATATTTTGTCATAAAACTAGCAGCTAAAATGCTTTTAAGTAGCATTGATTTTCCACCCGCATTTACACCTGTTATTAATAAAACTTGCTCTTTAAACTCTACGCTAACGGGTTTTGGATTATTTAAAGCGGGGTGGCAAAACTCACTTAAGATAATTTTATCATCATTACTTGGAGTTATGAAGTTTAAATCCTTCTTTTTAGCAAAATTAACCCTTGCAATATAGCTATCTATTAAATCAAATTCTTTATTTATAAACTTTAAAAATAATAAATGCTTAGATAAAATTTCACTAAATTGTTTTGCGTATTCAAATCTTTTAGCATCGGCTTCATTTTCTAATCTTTTTATGCCTTGTTTGTAGTTTAAAATACTGCTAGGTTCTACATAAAATCCACCACCACTACTTCTTGCAACAATACTAGCATCAAGCACTTTAGCAAATCCGCCCCTAACCAATAAGCATTCAGTATTTGATATAAAATGTATTTGAGTATCTATTAAATAGCTTTCAAGTGATTTTGAGTTTAACAGGCTTCTTAGATTTTGATTTATGCTTTGGTTTAATTCTTTGATTTTGATTTTTATACTTTGTAAAAGCTCATCTTTTTCTTCATCAAATACATCGTCTTTAAAATATTTTAATATATTTTCAATTTCATTAGGAATTATGATTTTTTCAAGGTATTTTTTAAAAGAATTTGAAAACGGAATTTGAAATAAGTATTTAAAATAATTTAAAATCTTTACAAATTCTTCTATCTCATCAAGGTGTAAAATGCCTTTTTTGCTAAGATGATTTAATGCTTTGCTTAAATCTTTTACGCTTTTTAATTCTTTTAATTCATATTCGCATAATTCATTAATTCTTGCTAGGTGTAAATTAGTATCCCCTTCAATAAATAAAGGTTTATTTCTAGCAAATAAAGCAAATAATTCATCTAAATATTCAACTAAATCAAGGTTTTTAATAATTTGTAGCATCAAAAAACTCTTTTATCGTATTTAGCATAATTTTAGGCTCATTAATTTTATTTACTTCATTTCTAAATTCACTCGCATTTGCTAAGCCTTTTGAATATTCGTGCAAGTGTTTTCTAAACAACGAACAAGCATAATCTTTGTATAAATCACACATAAATTCAAAATGTGTAAGTATGATTTCGCTTTTATTAATTTCATTAAATTTACCCTTAATTTGAGAAAAAATCCAAGGATTTCCAACAGCATTTCTTCCTATCATAAGCCCATCAGCATTGGTTTGTTCTAATACCATTTGATGATTTTCATAAGATATATCGCCGTTTGCAATTATTTTGGTTTTTGCTAAAGATTTTGCTAGTTTTATAGCATTATAATCTACCTTAGCACTATACATTCCTGCTCTAGTTCTTCCGTGAATACTTATAAAATCTAGCTCTAATTCGTTTAAAGCATTTATTATTTTTTCTATTTCGCACTCATTAAAACCAAGTCTTATTTTAACACTTGTTGTGCCTACTTTATTATTGGTTTTTATAATATCTAGGAGTGATTTTAGATTATCTAAATCTTTAAGTAGTGCTGAACCTGCATTTTGCTTAATAACTTTATTTACAGGACAGCCACAATTAAAATCAATCCCGTGAATGTTTTCTTCTTTATTTATAATCTCAACTGCTTTTTTTATAATTTCTTTATTTGAGCCTGCAATTTGAGCTATGAAAGGTCTTTCGCTTTTATCTTTTTCTAACATAGTTAAAGATTTTTCACTCTCATAAACAAGAGCGTTTGAACTAATCATTTCGCTAATTGTTACATCACAATCAAATCTTTTAACAAGTCTTCTAAAGGCAAGATCGCTAAGACCTGCCATCGGTGCTAGAAATAATGGCTTAGAATTAGCAAATAAGTTTATCAACATCGTAAGTTTTACCTTGTTCTTTTAAAAATACAATTAATTTAAAATCTTCTAAATCAGCTTCGCTACCATAAATTTCTTCTATTAATTCATCAAATAGCGCAAGTTTTGCAAGTATATATAAATACGCTCTAAATGCGTTATCTTTTTCATTTTTTAGTTTTAAAAAGATTGCTTTTAGGCTATTTGGCTCAATTTTTGCAAATAATTCTTTTGCAAAATCTAAATATTCGCCTTCTTCAAAATTATCATTAAAAATTAAAACTTCTAATTCAGCATTGCTAAGACTTAAATCATCATTAGCAAATCTATTTAAAAGGATTTTAATATCTTCTTTGCTTTTTTGAATTTTTAGTGTTTTAATATTTGCATAAATGCCGTTTAAAATTAGATTATTGTAAGCACTTAGGCTGATTTCATCTTGAATTTCTTCTTGATTTTTTAGTAAGTTATAAGCGTAATTTAAATCATTTTTAGCTTTATTTGCTTCGTTTTTTAAATAAATTGTATTGTCTTTAGATAGTTTAAATGGTTTTAAATCACAGATTTCTCCATTTTCAACCATTGCTTTTATAGCTATTACATTATTTAATTTATCAGCACTTGTTCCTGCTTGATTGTAATAAAGTGATTTTACTAATTCACTAGCGTCTTGAAATTCTTTTGTTTTAAACTTGTAAATATTTTTTTTATCTAAAACTAAATCTTCTAAAAACATTTCAAATTTTTTACCATCTTTAATAAGTCTTTTTGTTGAAAAATGAAAAGAAATAAATGAAAAATAAAAATAAAGTAATGCAAATATAACATATATAACAAGTGGCATACAAACCCAAGTAAAGCTATCAAATTCAAATGTTTTTTGAAAATTGAAAATTCCTAAATTAATTACTCTTGTAGAGTTAAATAAATCATTAAAAAATATAACAATAATAAGTCCAATTAACATTAAATATAAAATAGAATAAATTAAAAAATTTCTAATTTTCATAACAATCCTTTACTTATGATAAGGGTGATTTGAATTTATACAAAAACCCCTATAAATTTGTTCTAACAATACAATCCTTGCAATTTCGTGTGAAAATGTAAGTTTTGAAAAACTCAATACATAATCACATTCATTTAAAAACTCATCATTAAATCCAAAAGCTCCACCTACAAAAAAATTAATCTCATTTTTATCTTGCAATAACTTAGCAAATTCAATACTATCAATGCTCTTGCCCCTTTCACTTAAAGCTATACTAAAAGTTTTTTTATAAGGCATATAAGCTTTTGCATATTCTATTCTAGCTTCATTTGAGCCCAAATCTTGTGCTTTTGCGATTTGTTTTGAAAATACATTATTTAGATTAAGTTTTGAAAATTGATTTATTAATTTTATAAATCTATTTTCAAATTCGCTTAATTTTTCTAATTTTTTTTGAATAAAATAAATATTTATATTCATTTAAAATATCGTAAAAAATCACTTAAAAATTCACGCTGATTAGCTCTTGGAACAATAGAATCAATAAGTCCATGCTCTAATAAAAACTCAGCACTTTGAAATCCTTCAGGTAAATCAGCTCCTATAGTTTGCTTAATAACTCTAGCACCAGCAAAGCCAATTTGTGCCATAGGTTCAGCAATTACAATATCTCCAAGCCAAGCAAAAGACGCTGATACTCCACCAAAAGTAGGGTTAGTTAGAATTGATATGTAAGGAAGTCTTTCTCTAGCAAGTAATTTTAATGCAGCTGATGTTTTAGCCATTTGCATAAGTGAATATGTGCTTTCTTGCATTCTAGCACCACCACTTGCACTAATTATTATAAGTCCTTCTTTTTTTTGCATAGCGCGTTGAACTGCACGAACGATTTTTTCGCCTTCAACACTTCCTAGCGAACCACCCATAAAAGAAAAGTCAAACACACATAATTGAACGCCAATTCCACCGATTTTGCATTCTCCTGAAATTACCGCACTCGTTCTGCCTGTTTTTTCTTCGCTTTCGTTTAAGCGTTTTTTATAGCTTTTTGAATCTACGAATTTTAATGGGTCATTAGCTCTTAAAGTTTTATCATATTCAATAAAACTTCCTTCATCAACTAGCATTTCTATTCTTTCATTAGGGCTTATTTTCATATGTAAGCCACACTTAGGGCATACATTAAAGCAACTTGCAACTTCTTTATAATACATTAAAGCATGACAATTATCACATTTTACCCAGTGATTTGGTGCTTCATTTGGCTTTGATTGTGTTCTTCTAATTTTAAAAATATCTGCAAAACTCATTCTTATCTCCTAAAATTGACTTCCTATGCTAAATTCAAATGTATTTGTTTTATCCCCTGATTTTTTATCAATAGGTTTTGAGAATACAAACACTAATGGTCCCATTGGTGTGCTCCAATCAAGACTAATTCCTGCACTTTGTCTTTTAATCTCATTTAATTTTTTTTCGCCTATCATACCATAATCATAAAAAATTGAACCACGAAGTTTTAATTTATTAATTAATGGGAAATTGATTTCTACACTAGAATTAAGTGAAATCGCTCCACCTTTATCGTAAGGATAAGCAATAACTCCGTTTCCTAATTTATCTACTTTAGTATGAGTATTTATATCATAATATCCAATACCCCTTGGAGTTATGCTATCACTTTCATATCCCCTAACACTTCTTAAACCACCAAGATATAATCTTGAGTTAATTGGTGTATCTTTATAATTAAATAATTTATTAAATGATGTTCTAAATCTAAAAATTAAATCGGTGTCAAAATCTTCTTTTAAACCTTTATAATATTTAAAATCAAAGGCAAATTTTTTATATTTTTGGTCTCCCCCAAGCCCTGCATAAGTAAATGCTGCTCTACTATAAATACCACTTCTTGGTAAGTAAAAATCATCAGTATTATCAAAATATAAATATGGAGTTATAGCTGATTTTCTTGATTTGCCTAATTTTTCACCACTTGCAATCATTTCAATAGTTGCTTTTCTTAAATCACTTTGCTCGTAATTATAAATAGCTCCAATTCCCCAAAATCTAGCTAATTCTCTACCAATGCTAAGTTCTAAACCATTATTGTATTCTTCGTAAGTATCCCAATCTCTTTTGTAGCTATATATATCAAAGCCTGTTGAGTATTTAGAATCAAATATCCTAGGATTATTTAAAAATATTTTACCAGTTACATCTTTATCTGATTTTTCTAAATTAATCCCACCATACATTCCGCTACCTAAGATATTCCTATCGCTAACAGATGCGTTAATTAAGAATCCATCAGATGTGCTATAACCAATACCACCAGTAATTGAGCCTGTTGATTTTTCTTTTACATCTACTAATAAATCAATATCTCCCGTAAAGCTTGGTTTTGGAGTGATATTTACTTCTTCAAAATAACCGGTTTTTCTAAGTGCTATAATGCTATCATTTAAATCTGTTTTGTTAAATTGCATTCCTTCGGTTAAGAATAATTCTCTTCTTACTACTTTATCTAAAGATTTATCATTGCCTTTAATTATTACTTTACCAATATTGTATTTATTTCCTAGATTAACTCTAAAATAAATTCTTACAACTCCATCAGCATCATTTTTAGCAATATCAGGATAAACCTCTGCTAAAGCATATCCTTTATCTTGGAATTTGGTTTTAATTAATTCTATATCAGAACGAATTTTTTCTGAATTAATATATTTTCCTTTTTTGCTTCTTAAATCACTTAAGTTAAATTTCACTTCATTTTCTAGTGGGTTTTCTATTGTGATTTCTTCTATTTTATAGCGTTTACCTTCGCTTATATAATAGGTTAATTCTGCTTTGTAAGTTTGCATATTAGCTTCTAAATAAGGATTTGATACATTAGCATCAAGATAGCCTTTTTTCATATATTCATCTTTAATTCTAGCAGGGTCGTTTGGTAGTTCGGTTGAGTATAATTTACCATCATTAAATCCCCAAAACCAACCTAATAGTTCTTTTTCTTTATTTGCTATTACAGGGTCAAAATCACTATAGTCTAATTTTTTAGCACCTATTAAATTAACTTTTTTAATTGTTATGATTTCGCCTCTATTTATGTTGAAATTTAATACAACAGCATTATTTTCAAGCTCTTGAGTATCAACTTCAACTACACTATCATAAAATCCACGAGATTGGTAGTATAGAATTATTTTTTCTTTTGCTTCTTCTATTTTTCTATCATTATAAGCTTCGCCTTTTTTAATACTTAAAAACGATTCTATTTGCTTTTTATCATTACTTGAAGTTCCTTTGATATTTACTTTTGCAATGAATTGTTTTTCTACAACATTAAATATTAGCTTTCCATTATTTTCATCAACATAAATATCATCAAAATATCCATAAGAAAAAAGGTTTTTAACCGCATCATTTATCTTATATATATTAACTTCATCATTAATTTTTAAATCCACAGCCTTTAAGGCTTGTTCTTTTGACAAGTGATATAAACCTTTAAATTCAATATCACTTATTGTATTTGCATAAATCAAAGAACTAATAGCACTTACATATATAATTTTTTTCATATTTAACCTGATTTTTTGATTTTGAAGAAAGAATAATAATAAAAGAAAGTTAATATTAAGTTTGTAAAAAAAGCCCTAAAAATAGGGCTTTTCGGCTTAAATATAGCCTTGGTCTATCATAGCATCTGCAACTTTTTTAAAGCCTGCAATATTTGCTCCTGCTAATAAATTGTGTTCAAATCCAAATTCTTTAGCAGTATTTGCAGTTCTAGCGTAAATATCTTTCATAATCTTATGTAATTTTTCATCAACTTCGTTAAATGTCCAAGAAGTCATATTTGCATTTTGTTGCATTTCAAGCGCACTTGTAGCTACACCACCAGCATTTGCTGCTTTTGCTGGTGCATAATATATTTTGTTTTCTAAAATAAATTTTTGTGCATCAAGTGTGCAAGGCATATTAGCACCTTCAGCGATTAATTTACAGCCATTTTTATATAAGTTTTTCGCATCTATTAAGCTAAGTTCGTTTTGTGTTGCACAAGGGAAAGCATAATCACAAGGAATACTCCAAATTCCGTTTGTTCCTTTTTCATAATTTACTTTAGATACAAAAACTGCACCTTTTTTGCGGTTAGCATAATCACTTACACGAAGTCTTAAGTTTTCTTTAATTTCTTTTAAAAGGTCTAAGTCAATTCCATCTTTATCATAAACATAGCCATCGCTATCGCTTACTGCAACAACTTTTGCTCCGTATTCATAAAGTTTTTCAATAGTATAAATAGCCACATTTCCACTACCTGAAACTACGCAAGTTTTTCCTTCAAAGCCTTCGCCTTTTTCTTTTAGCAATTCTTTTGAGAAATAAACCGTTCCATATCCTGTAGCTTCTTTTCTAACTAATGAACCACCCCAGCTAATTTTTTTACCTGTTAAAGTTCCATCAAATTTAGAAGTAATTTTTTTATAAGCTCCAAACATATATCCAAGCTCTCTAGCACCAACACCAATATCTCCAGCAGGAACATCGGTTGAATAGCCTATGTGTTTGCTAAGTTCGCTCATAAATGCTTGGCAAAATCTCATTATTTCAGCATCGCTTTTGCCTTTAGGGTCAAAATTAGCCCCACCTTTACCGCCGCCTATATAAAGTCCTGTTAAAGAGTTTTTAAAGATTTGCTCAAATGCTAAGAATTTTAAAATGTCAAGATTTACTGTAGGGTGAAATCTTAAACCACCTTTATAAGGTCCAAGAGCACTAGAAAATTGAACTCTGTAGCCAAAATGTGTTTGAGCTTTACCGCTATCATCAATATATACAACTCTAAAAATAATTGTTCTTTCTGGCATTACTAGTCTTTGTAATACTGCGTGTTGTTCGTATTGCTTGTTGCTTTCTAGTAATGGTGTAACTGATTTTAAAACTTCAGTTGCACATTGTAAGAATATAGGTTGTCTAGATGAATAAGTTTTGATTAATTCAAGTGTTTCATTTACATAAGATTTTGCACTCATTTTTTCTCCTTTAAAAAATAAAAAAATATTATACAAAAAAAATTAAATTTATGATAAAAATTTTTGAAGAAAAATGTATGAAAAAAATTAATAAAAATTTGTGATTAATTTTTAGGAATTTAAAATGATTTAAATTCCTAGAAGTTTTAAACTATTGGTATGAATAATTGATAATTATCATCTAGTATTTCGTAAAGTTTTGAAAAATCATTAGATAAATATTTTAAAGTATTCGTTTTGATTATATGCTTTTCAAATCCTAAACAATGTATTATGTATGGATTAAATTTTAACTCTAATAATGGGTTTTTGCTTTTGTATTCTACTAATTCTAAATTCTTATTAAAAAATTGTGATTGCATATTTATATGTTCTATCAAATCATCACTTACAGGATTTGCATTATCAAAATACATCATTTTTGCATTTAAATTAAGTATTAAAGAAATATCTAATAAAGTAGATGTTAAATTCTCCACTCTAAGAGAGCCTGAACCTATGCAAGCTATAGTATTTAGCTTTGCAAAATCTATTGTTCCTATTTTTAAAACAGGCATAGAACTATCATAAAAAGTTGCTATATTTTTTTTAAAAATTTCTTTACTTGTAATAAATAGTCCAGAATACATATTACAAAACTCTAAAACTACATTATTTACCGATATATCTTCATATTTAATATGGACTATTATTGTCTTTCTTTTTAATTTCTTTAATTTTTCTAGGTCTTTATTTATTGTAGGATTTACTACATAAAAAATTAGTCTTGAACTATTAGATTTAGCGTGTAATAAAAGTGCTGTATTGATTAAATTGTCTATATTTTCATCAATTTTCATATCAATTACAACGCAAATACTATCTCCATAAGGGCTAGGAAATTGTCCTACCTGACCTTTAATCCTTGAAAACATTAGATTTAAAATATTTGGATCACCTACTAAAACTAGCTCATCATTTGCTAGAATTTGAGTGTCAGGTTTTGGTAAAATTATTTCATTATCTCTATAAATTAATGCGATTTTATAAAATTCTTGCGCAATTGCATTTATATGTTTGTTTGCATAAATTGAGCCAACAGGAACAAATACTTGCATAATCTCGCCAATTCCAAGACCAATATCTCTTGCTATCATTGGCATATTTGGCAAAATATCTATTAAATGATTTGTAGTCATTTCTTCTTGATTAATAAGGGTGCAAAAGCTATCATTTTCGTATTCTTTATTGTTTGATAATACTACAATTCTTACTCTTTTATCAATAAATCTTATAGCATCATAAGCAAGCCTTGTATCTAAATCATTATCAAATAATAAATATACAAGTTCAAGATTATTATTTACATAATTTTTAAGTCTTGCAGCATTTGTAGGGTCAATTTTAATATGAGTAAAACTATGCTTAAAATTAATATCATCTTGGCAAACGATTATATATTCTTTTGTGCTATCCTTAAACTTTGCAAGTTCTTTTAAGAAGTGATTTGCAACACAAACCTTAGCTAAAACTAATATTTTTTTCATAACAACTCCATTTTATAAAGGAAAATTATAATGAAATTTGATTTATATTCAACAGATAATAATGCTAGGCTTGGTAAAGTAAGCACAGCTCACGGGGAATTTAATACTCCTTGTTTTATGCCAGTAGGAACTCAAGGCTGCGTAAAAGCCCTAGATGCAACTGATATGCAAGGACTAGGAGCAAAAATAATCCTAGCAAATACTTATCATACTTATTTAAGACCAGGTGCTGATTTGATAGCTAGACACGGCGGGCTACATAATTTTACTAAATTTAATGGAAGCTTTCTAACTGATAGTGGTGGATTTCAAGCTTTTTCACTAAGTAAAAATACAAAACATAGTGATGATGGAATTACCTTTAAAAGCCACATTGATGGGAGCTTACATCATTTTACACCTGCAAGTGTTTTAAAAACGGAGTATTTATTAAATAGTGATATTTGTATGGTTTTAGATGATTTATGTGCTTTACCTGCTAGTGAAGAAAGAATTAAAGCAAGTCTTAAACGCACTATTTATTGGGCTAAACTCTCGCTTGAGATGAAAAAAGAATTTCAAAATACAGATGAAATTACCTTGCTTCAAAAATACTCAAAAGAGCTTTATAAAAGCGAGTTTAAAAAGCTTTATACAAATGAATTAAAAAGAGAGCAAAATATCTTTGCTATCGTTCAAGGTGGGACTAATCATACGCTAAGAAGTGAGTGTTTAAAAGGTATTTTAGATGCTGAAAATGAATATTATTTTGATGGACTTGCAATTGGTGGGTTAAGCGTTGGAGAGCCAAATGAATTAATGTATGAAACGGTAGAAAAACTAGCCCCACAAATGCCACAAAATCGCCCAAGATATTTAATGGGGGTTGGAACTCCGCTTGATTTGGTAGAAAATGTCGCTCGTGGGGTTGATATGTTTGATTGTGTTATGCCTACTAGAAATGCTAGAAATGGCACATTATTTACAAGTTTTGGCAAAATAAATATAAAGGCTAGTTTTATGAAAGATGATAATGAGCCAATTGATAAAAACTGCTCTTGTTATACTTGTAGAAATTACAGCCGTGCTTATGTTCATCATTTGTTTAAAGCTGGAGAGATTACATTTTTTCGCTTAGCAAGTCTTCATAATTTGCATTATTATTTAAATTTAATGAGTGAGATTAGAGAAAATATAGCTAATAAAACTTTTGCTAATTTTTATAAGAATTTTAAAGAGATTTATAAATAATATTAGTTTAAATACTAATATTATTTAAGCTAAACTTAGAAAGTCTTTATTGAGCTTTCTAATTTTTCCTTGAAAATTTACGCTAATTAAATTGCCTTCAATGGCAAGTATTTTTCCACTACCAAATAATTTATGATTTACTGCATTTCCTACTTTAAATTCATTAGTAGAATTATTTATAGTAGTATTGCTAGTATTTTTATACATAATTTCATTTACAAAAATACTTGGATTTGTATAATCATATTGTAAATAGAATTTATGTTTTGCCCTTGTCATCGCTACATAAGCTAATCTTCGCTCTTCTTCAATATCAAAAATACCCATAAAAGTGCAAGGCATTTTGCCACCATCACAATCAATTAAAAATACATATTCAAATTCTAATCCTTTACTAGCGTGAATAGTCATAAGATTAATTGCGTTATTATTTTCTTTTATTATTTGCTCTTGTAAGATGATTTTATTTAAAAAATTAGTAAGCTTAGCAATATCAGCATTAAAGCCGCATTCTCTTTTGATAATATCAAAAAATACCGAGCAGTTTTCAGCTCTTGATTTTGGATTATCAAATAAATTATGAACTTCAAGAGAAGCTAATTTATTTAAAAATAAAGCGAATTTATCTTGAGTTGTAGTATAAAGCTCTATAAATTCTTTAATTTCAATATTTTTAAAACTATCTAAATTATCTTTTAAACTTTCAAATAAAGATGGTTTTTTAGATAAATTCTCTAATTTTTCTAAGGCTTTTTCACCAAATTTTCTTTTAGGCATATTGATGATTTTTTTAAAGGCCAAGTTATCGTTAAAATCCACATAAAGTCTTAGATAATTTATGAGTAATTTAATTTCCGCTCTTTCAAAAAACGGAACAGAACCAATAACTTTATAAGGTATATTCTCACTAATTAATCTAGGTTCAATGAAATTTCCGCTCATATTCATTCTATATAAAACACAGATTTCATTGTGCTTGACACCTTTTTCTATAAGACTTTTAATCTCGTAAATTACTTCATAATAATTTTCTAATTTAGTAATATCTATATCAAATTCATTATTTGTAAATAGCTCTTTTCCATATCTTGTTTTATTGTTTGCTATTAAGCTATTTGCGTGATTTAATATGGTTTTTGTGCTTCTATAATTTTCTTCTAATTTAATGATTTTTGCGTCTTGAAAATCATCAGAAAATCCTAATATATTTTGTATTCTTGCGTGGCGAAATGAGTAAATACTTTGATCATCATCTCCAACTACAACGATATTTTGATGGGCTTTACATAATAATTTTAATAATTTTAATTGAGCTAAATTAGTATCTTGATACTCATCTACCATTATGTATGAATATTGATTGCTAATTTTTGTAGCTGTTGTTGGATTGTTTTTTAAAATATCGTGTGGCAGAATTATTAAATCATCAAAATCTATTAAATTATTGTATTCTAAAGCTTTTTCATAATCTAAATATATTTCGTGATTTTCATTTTCTAATTCAAATTCTAAGGTATTTTTAACCCTATCTATATAAGCCATAGCTTCGTTGGTTTTATTTCTTAAAAACTCTTTTTCATCTTTTAAGATTTCTTTATCTTTTTTATCCTTACTTAAAAAATTTATATCAGTTTTTCTAATTTTTTCTAAAACAAATTCTTTAATCATAGCCTTTTTATCATCAGTATCAATTAGTCTATAATTTTTCCTTCTTCTTCCATCTAATAATTCTATATATTCACTTAAAAACTCCATTCCAAAGCTATGAAATGTGCTTAAAATTGGTAAATTATTACTATAGCCTATTTCATTTAGCATTTTTATAGCTCTTTCTTTCATTGAAGCTGCGGCTTTATTTGTAAATGTAAGGCTTAAAATTGATTCAGGGCTAATTCCAACTTCACTTATTAAATAGACTAATCTGCTAATCATTGTTTGGGTTTTGCCAGTTCCAGCACCAGCTAAGATTAATAAACTTCCATCTACAAATGTAGCGGCTTGTTTTTGAGCAGGATTTAGTCTATCTAAATAATTCATTCGCAAAATTCCTTAACCATTTTAGCAATTTCATTAATTCCTAATTGCCAAAACTCATCACTATTTAAATCAAGTCCAAAAAGTCCTACCAATTCAGCCGGAGAGCGACTTCCACCACTTGCTAAAAATTCTGTATAAAGCTCTACGAAATTAGCACATTTTCCACTCTTATAAAGCCCAAATAATGCTAAAACTAATAATTGTGCGTAAGAATACGCGTAGCAGTAAAACGGCGAATGGATAAAATGTGGGATATAGCTAAACCAATATTTGTATTTTTTGCGTAATTTTACGCTACTACCAAACATTTTTTGCCCTTCAGCTAGCCATAAGTCGCAAAACTCATCAACACTTAATTCGCCTTCGTGATTATGTAGAGCGATTTCGTAATTTGTAAAATTAATTTGTCTAAAAAATGTTGCGAATATATCTTCAATTTTACTTGCTAAAAGTGCTTTTTTATCCTTAGGACTAAGCGTATCTTTAATAGCGTCATAAACTAGCATTTCAGCAAAAACACTAGCAGTTTCAGCTGTAGTTAGCGGAGTATTTGCATTAAAATACCCTAGATTTTCTCCTGCTAGACTTTGATGGATTAAATGCCCTAATTCGTGTGCTAAAGTGAATAAATCTCTTCTATTATTTGTATGATTTAGCATTACAAATGGTTGAGGATTGATGCCATAGCTAAATGCTCCACTACGCTTATTTTTAGCAGGGTATACATCAAGAGCTTTATTATCAAGTGCTTTTTGCATAAGTTCAGCAAATTTTGGGCTAAATTTATTAAAAGTATCTTTTACAACTTTACAAGATTTCTCAAAATCCCAATCATTGCTAATATCATCATAAAGTGGAGCGTATCTATCATAGTCTTTTAATTCTTTAAGACCTAGAATTTCACGCTTTTTATTGTAATAATTTTCTACTAAATGATAATTATTTTCGGCTGCTTTTATTAGGCTTTTTACACTTTCATCTTCAATTTGATTACTCAAATTCCTTGCTTGCATAGGATTTTCATAGCCCCTTAGCTCGCATTCACTTAAGTGATTATTTTTAATCATATTAAAAATAAAGCATAGAGTTTTTATATTTTTCTTAAGTCCTTTTGTAAGTGCATCGGCTGCTCTTTTTCTTAAAGCTCTATCAGGGCTATAAAGTTTGCTTAATAGTTCTTCTTCGCTGATTTTTTTTAAGTCAAGTTTAAAGGTAATATTACTTAAGTATTCATCAAATAATCTTGAAAATGCTTCTTTACCATTTATATTCATTTTCATAAATACTTGCTCGTTGCTTTTGCTTAATTGATATTTTTTAGCTTTTAGCCAATTATTTAGCATATATGAATATTTTTTACAATTATTTGCAATTTCTTGTGCGTTTTCTAATTCGCAAAACTCAATTTCAAAAAACACCAATTTACTTTCAATATTAGTGCAAATTGTGCTTATTTCTTGTAAAAACGCTCCATTTGCACTATCTTTTGCAAAATGTAAATACGCATAAGCTCCGGCACGGCTTAACTCATTATAAATGCTTTCTAATTTTGAAATGATATTTTCAAATTCTTTTTCATTTTTTAAATTATTTTCGTATTTTAAAGCAAAATCGTTTGCTTGATTTTCTAAATCTTTTAAAATTTTATACAATTCTTCTTTATTTTTATAAATTATGCTTAAATTCCATTCCATTTTATACCCTACTTAAATCTATTTTAGTATCAGAACAAATTGCAGAAAATAGCACATCAGTAGAGCTATTTAAAGCAGTCTCAACGCTATCTTGAATAACTCCAATTATAAAGCCAACCCCAACTACTTGCATAGCAATATCATCATTTATCCCAAATAACGAACACGCTAAAGGAACAAGTAAAAGTGAGCCACCAGCAACCCCACTAGCTCCACAAGCAGCAAATGCAGCTAAAAAGCTAAGTAGTATAGCGTTTGTAAAAGTAATATTAAGTCCTAATGTATGAACTGCAGCAAGTGCTAAAACAGAAATAGTAACAGCAGCTCCAGCCATATTAATTGTAGCACCTAGTGGAATTGATACTCCATATAATTCTTTATCAACATTAATTTTTGAACATAGTGCCATATTTACAGGAATATTTGCAGCTGAACTTCTTGTAAAAAACGCATAAATTGCAGAGTGTTTTATACAAACCCAAACTAATGGATAAGGATTTTTCTTAGTAACTACAAATACTATTAATGGATTGATTATAAATGTTACAAATAGCATAGTCCCAACTAATACTAATAGTAATAAAACATAATCAGCTAAAGTTTCTACACCAGTTTTAGCAACACTTGTGCTTACTAGACCAAAAATACCAATAGGAGCTAGACGAACTATGAAAGCAACAATTTTAATAGTGCCTTCATTAATATCTATAAATACTTTTTTTACTTCTTTTGAGCAAGTTTTAAGTGCAATTCCAGCAGCTATAGCCCAAGTTAAAATTCCAATATAATTTCCATTAGCTAATGCACTTACTGGATTTTCTATCATTTTAAATAATAAATCTTTAAATACCATAGCAACACTACTTGGCGGGGTTAAATCAATATTATTTGGTATTTCTAATATAAGTTTTGTAGGAAATAAAAAGCTAGCAACAACACCACAAACAGAAGCTAGGAAAGTTCCTATTAAATATAAAATTATTACTTGTTTTATTTTTTTAGTTCCATTTCCATATTCTCTAGTAGAGATTGCACTAAGAACTAAAATAAATACTAATATCGGAGCAATTGCTTTTAGAGCACCTATAAAAAAATCTCCTAATAAAGAAGTATAATCAGTAAAACTAGGAATACAAATTCCAACAAAAACACCTACAACAATACCAATCATAATTTTTATAATTAAATTAGTACTTTTATATCTTTTAATCATTGAACTTAAGACGCTCATAATATCTCCTTAAAAAGGCAAAAATATAGCAAATCTATCTTACAAAACATTAACTATAAAGGCTAAAATTAGGCAAAATTTAATTATTAAAGGATAATAAATGTATTTATTTACAAGTGAAGTAGTAAGTGCAGGACACCCTGATAAATGTGCTGATATCATTGCTGATAGCATTGTTGATTTGCATATAAATTATGATAAAAATGCTCGCGTTGCTAGTGAGGTTTTTGTCGCTGGAAAGAATGTAATAATTGGTGGAGAGATTAAATCTAATTTAAAGGTTAGTGAAAGTGAATATGAAGAAGTAGTTAAAAACGCTTTAATTAAAATAGGTTATAAAGAAAATTCTCATTTTAGCAAGGCTGAATGCTTACACCCAAGTGATGTTAAAGTGCAAGTGTTATTAAACGAGCAAAGTAATGATATTAATCAAGGCGTTGATAAAAGTGATGGAGAAATGGGAGCGGGTGATCAAGGTATGATGTTTGGCTTTGCAAGTAGCGAAGCACCTGAATTTATGCCTGCTGCGATTTTTTATGCGAGAATGATTTGTAATAAAGTATATGAATATGCTCTAAATAATCCACATGAATTTGGAGTTGATATTAAAACTCAAGTTACAATTGACTATGAGAGCAAGGAAAATTATGAAAATTGTAAGCCTAAAAAAATCCATACAATAGTAGTTTCAGCTCCAAGCGTAAGTAGCCTAAGTCTTGATGAAGTTCGCTCAAAAATTATGAATTTAATTTGTAATTCAGGCTTACCAAAAGAGCTATTTAATAAAGATGATTGCATTATTTATATTAATCCAACAGGAAGATATGTAAATCACTCAAGCCTTCACGATAGTGGCTTAACGGGAAGGAAATTAATAGTAGATAGTTTTGGTGGATATAGCCCAATAGGAGGAGGTGCACAAAGCTCAAAAGATTACACAAAAGTTGATAGAAGTGGGCTTTATGCAGCTAGATATGTAGCAAAAAATATAGTTGCAAGTGGCTTAGCTAAAAAATGTATAGTGCAAATTAGCTATGCAATAGGAATTGCAAAACCAATTAGCGTAAATGTTGATTGTATGGGGACAAATGCAAGTGTTGATGATAATATTTTAAGTGCATTTGTTGAAAGAAATTTTGCATTAACTCCTAGATGGATTAAAGAAAAATTTAGATTAGATGAGCCTAGTAAAGCTGGATTTTCTTATGCTGATGTTGCGACTTACGGGCAAGTTGGAGTTGCAAGTTATCCTTGGGAGCAGCTTGATAGCGTTGAATTATTTAAGAGTTTATTAAAATGAAAATAGGAATTATTGGACTTGGAGCCGTTGGTTCGGCTGCAAGTTTTATGCTAAGTAGTCAAAATATAGCAAACGAGCTTTATTTATACGATATTAAAGATGGCTTAGCAAACGCAAGTAAGATTGATTTAGAAGATAGTCTTGAAAATACCAATTCAAATTCTAAAATTTTTGCTGTTAGCAAGATAGAAGAATTAGTAAAATGTGACCTTATTGTCTTAGCATATACAACTTGTATCGAGCCTGATAGAACGCTTGAACTTAAGGCTAATTATGAACCTTTAAAAGAAATTATTAATGCCTTAAAGGGCTTTAATGGTATATATTTAATAGCTACAAATCCAAATGATAGCATTGTTTATTACGCTCAAAAATTAAGCGGCTTAGATGCTTTTAAAGTAATTGGCACAGGCACAACGCTTGATAGTGCAAGGCTTAAGATTGAAATTGCTAATAAATTAGGAATTTCTTATAAAAATATAAATGCTTTTATGCTAGCAGAGCATGGAGATACGCAGTTTTTTTATAAGAGCAATGCCTTTGTGGGCGGTAAAAATATTAATGAGTTTAACCTTAATTTAGATGAGATTGAAAACAGAGTTCGCTTTAAGGGTGGAGAAATTTTTAAAGTAAAAGGTAAAACAGAATTTGGAATAGGAAGTGTAATTGCAAGAATTATTAAAGCTATTAAAGATGATGAGAATTTAATCACACCTATTAGTTTTACTCAAGATAATTTAGCTTATTCAAGATTGGTTGTAGTGGGTAAGGGTGGTATTAAAAAAGTTCTTGAATTAGACTTAAATAAAGATGAAAAAGAAAAACTTGAAATCTCAAAAAATTATATTTTAAAGACTATTAATTCTATTAAATAATTAGTGAAGAGTTAAATCTCTTCATTGTTTATATATACATTAAAACTTTTTGGCTTGCTAATCTTTTTAATAGCTTCTTGCATAATGAAATTATTTGTATTTTTTGTTATATATAAAGTTTTATTTTTATAAGAAAAATCACAAATTTCGTTTTCTTTAGCCTTATTTAAAGCATTACAAAATGCTAGAATAAAATTAAGCCAAGATATGGTATTTTCATCTGGCAATAATTTTTTTAATTTTAAATTCTCATAATTTATTTTTTTGCCGTGTTGTTCTATTATAGTTGCTATTAGTGCTTTATCTTCGTGTTTTATACAAAAATTTAGACCACTTAAAACACAATAAGCACTATGTTTATGGTTTGAATAATAACTAAGCAATAAACCTGTTTCAATGAGTTTTGCTGCATAAGTTAAGTGTTTTAGATATTTTTTATCAACATAATGAATTTCATTTAAAGTATTAAATAATCTTGTAACATTACTAACCAGTGAGCCTGATTTGTATTTAATTAGTCTATCTTCAAGACTTTTTAAGCTCGGATTAAAATTGGCTGGAAATCCTTTGTGGTGTTTAAATAAGTCTTTTAAAAATATTCCTTCTCTAACTCCAGCACCACTTGTAATTATTTGCTTAATTTTTAATTTTTTAATTATTTTATAAAAGACTAAAGCACCCATTTTAATGGTATCGTGTCTTTCTTTTTTAATTCCTAGCGAGCTAAGTTCTGAATTTTTGCAATTTATAATTTTTTCTATAAATTCACTTTCTTCATCTACTTGATAAGAAAAAGCATGAACCTGACTTAAAGGATAATTATTTTTTTCCATAATAGCATTACTAATAGCTCTTAATGAGCCACCTATTGTAATTAAGATAGAAGCTTTAAAATCATCAGGGATTTGCTCTAAATAATTATCTATATATTTTTCTAATTTATTAAATTTGTCTTTAAATAAGTCTTTTAATCTCACCGTTCCAAGGTCAAGCGAGAAAGTTTTAACTACTTTTGTATTTTCACACAAACACAATTCAGCACTACCACCACCAATATCTAAACAAATTGATTTTTCATCTAATTTAGGTAGTAAATTAATAGCTCCAAAACCACTTAAATATGCTTCTTCCATTCCACTTAAAGTTTTGATATTGAGTTTTAAATCTTTTTTTAATAGGTTAATTAAATCAGCTTTATTTTTTGCATCTCTTAGAGCTGATGTTCCTATGCAAAATATTTTATTACACTTAAAATTAAGTGCTTGAGTTTTAAAATATTTTATTATTTCGTAAGCTTTTTTGATTTGTTTTTCTACCAATACATTATCTTGTTCATAAGCACCTTGTGCCAAACGAAATTTAACTTTTTGTTCGTTTAATATATAAAAACCATATCTTGAAGTTTTTTCATATATTGCCATTCTAATTCCGTTTGAACCTAAATCAATAATTGCAGTTTTTTTTGCCATATTTCTTCTCTTAATTTTTTTTGATTTTCATAGAAAAAATAGCCCTTGTTCCTTGCATATCTTTTCTATTTTCTAATGATACTTCAGCTTTTAGTGCGGTTGCAGCTGATTTTGATAAATAAAGTCCTAATCCAACGCCTTCTTTATCTCCAAATCTTTTAAATGGTGCAAAATAATCTTTATCTTCACTAATTCCACAACCCATATCATCTACATATAGATAAAAAGTCATATTATTGATGAAAGTTGTAATTGTTATTGTTGTATTTGGTTGAGAAAATTTAAATGCGTTTTGAATAAAATTTTGTAAAATTTGTGAGAATAAGGTTTTTTGTATTTTTATCTTTAATTCATTTGGGTTTAGATTAAGTTCTATTTTTTGTCCTGTTTTTGAGCCTAATAGGCTAAAATTTTTGCTTTCTTGTCTAATAAAATCAATTAAGTCTATTTCATTTGGCTCTTCAAATTGCGCACCTTCTAATCTGCCAATTTTAAGAATTTCATTTATGATTTTATTGATATTATCTATGCTATCATTAGAGTTTTTAATGGTTTGAATATAATATTCACTATCTCTTGATTTAATTAGCGTTACATCGTTTTTAGCTTTTATAACTGCTAAAGGAGTTTTTAATTCGTGAGCAATTCCTATAAATAGTTCTTTTTGAGACATATTATAGTTTTGAATTCTAGTAATTAAGTGATTAATACTACTTATGATTTCTTTAAACTCTAATGGATAGTTTTTATAATCTAATCTATTTGTAAAGTTATCATCAAACCTACTAACTTTAACGCTTAATTCTTTTAGGTGCATTGATAATATTCTTGATAAAAATAATGAATAAAAAATAATTAAACTAATAGCAATAATAATTATTAAAAATAAAGATATAAAAATAGTATCAAGAATTTTAATTGATTGACTTATATCTTTTTTTAATATTATATAATCCCCAAATTCATTGTAAGGATATGTTAAAATCAAGACTTTTTTATCATTTTCATTGATTATTTGAAAGTTTGGTTTCATAGTTTTTTTATCTAAATGAATTATTTTATAGTCTTTAAAAATAATAAAGTTTGAACTATTATTCACTTCAATAATACTAATAGCATTTTTGATTAAATTATCAAATTCATTTTGCATTATATTAATTTTTAGAATTTGATACGACAGAACTGAAAAAATAACAACTAGCACCGTAATAGTAGATGCTAGTTGCAAGAAAAATTTATTTCTTATGCTTTTTTGGGAAAGCAAAATCTATAGCCTCTTCTTCTTATTGTTTCAATAGTTGAGATACCTAAAGGCTTATCCATTTTTTGCCTAATTTGATTGATTGCAACTTCAATTACATTAGGAGTTACAAGTTCAGGTTCTTCCCAAATTGCATCTAATAATTGTTCTTTTGATACTATTTGATCAGAGTGTCTTGCAAGATGGGTTAATACTTCAAAAGGTTTACCTTTTAATTCAATTTCTTTACCTTTATAAGTAATTTTTTCTTCATCTGGGTCTATTTCTAAATTATCAATTTTAATTGTATTTGACCCACCAAATCTAAGTCTTGCTTCAATTCTAGCTAATAATACATTAAAATCAAAAGGTTTTTTAATGTAATCATCAGCACCTGCTTTTAAAGCGCTTATTTCACTTTCTTTATCATCTTTTGCAGATAAAATTATGATTGAAGTTCTTGAAGATTTATGTTTTACAACATGTATTAAGTCAGTGCCATCACCATCAGGAAGCATCCAATCTGTCAATACTAAATCGTAGTTTCTAATACCGATATAATATTCAGCATCTTTACAATTTTCGCACGCATCTATTTGATAGCCATATTCAGTTAAACCTTCGGCTAGTGTCTTGTTTAAAGATATTTCATCTTCCACTACTAAAATACGCATTTTTTTTCCTTAAAGTAAAATTAAGGTTATGCTAACACAATTTAAGCAAATATTCAAGTTTTTTTAAAGTTATTTTAATATTTTTTTTTGTATTTAGCACTAAGTTTTGTATTTTTCATAATCTCTAATTTAATAATCTCAATTTTTATTTTTTTTAGTTGTGGAAATTTGATTTTTATTTTTTTTGCTAGTTTTTTATTAGCTTTTTCTAAGGTAAAGAATTTTTTTGATTTTAAATATTTTTTTGATAATTTAGTTACTTTAGCATAGTCTAAAAAACTATCAGCTTTTGCATTTATTTTTAGGCTTATTGTTTGTTTTTCTAATCTTTCAAATTCCAATAAGCCTATTATACATTTAAATTTTGTTTTTATTTTTATATGACTTTGCATTCGTCTTTAAAAATCAATCTAATAATATTTGGTATATGTTTATAGAACACAAAAAATAATATTAAATATATTGGTGCGTGAGAATTAATACTAATATTAGGGTATAAAAATTCTGCACTAATTACTCCAATACTAAATCCTATTAATGATGCTAAGCTAGATATTTTAAATACTTTTCCGATTATTAGCCAAAAAATAAGACCTATAATTACAGAATAAGGAACTAATAGTATTAAAGCTCCAGCCCCACTAGCTACGCCTTTACCGCCATTAAAGCTTAAAAATATGCTATAGCAATGTCCTATAACACTAAGAACTGCCATAGCCCAAATTGTTGCTTCACTTATATCTAAAAACATAGCAATACAAATTGGAAGCATAGCTTTTAAAAAATCACTTAACATAGTAGCTATTGCTAATTTTTTAGCTAATTTTGGATTAACTTGTTTTACAACTCTTAATACATTTGTAGCTCCTATGCTTTTTGAACCTTGAGATTTAATATCAACATTCGCAAATTTTTTAGCATATATTAATCCAAAAGGAATTGAGCCTATTAAATAGGCTATTAGCATACAAATTAAATTATTATTTGTAAACAAATCAATTATGAATGTAATAAAATTCATATCTTAATCTCTTTTATATAGGCTTAATTGATTTTTAAGCTCTACTAAAGTTTCTTCTACTCTTCTGCTTGCAAATTCTTGAATTTTTTTAGCATCTTCTTGGTCTGGTAAAATCTCTAAACAATATCTGTAAGCATTTTGATACACAATTAAAACAACTAATTTAAATTTTAAATTAAACTCAACTGCTTCATTTGAATGAGGCATATGTAAACAAATATAAGATGATAAAATATCACCTCTTTTAAATCCTACATCTTCATTAGAAACAACACCAATTCCACCCTCTGAAATATCAAATAATTTTCCATTAGCAACCCTTCCATCTTCATGAGTTAGTGCTATTTTAGTAAATTCATTAGGATGCACTCTAGGATATGCTCTTTTTAATGCGTGCATATATGGTTGGCTTTCAAAATTATTTAAAGTTACCGTGCAATTTACAATATTAACAGATAAAATATTTGCTTTAATATTTTTTTGCAAATATTGATTTTGAACTATATAAGCGCAATCTTCTTCTTTCATAGCTAAAATTTGCATTAAATCAACTTTTACAACTATACTCGCATCTTCAACTTGTAAAATTTCTCCGTAAGTTCTAACAGGAACACCATTATAAAGATTTAAAAATTCTAATTTTTCTCCTACAGAATACATTTTTTTAAATGTATCTATAAAATTCTCGTGTATAAAAAATCCACCAGAACTACTTGCTGAAAATACATTAATTGAACTTTGTGCAGTCGTAGAATCGTGACAAATTGTGCAAAAAATTGAACCATATCTTTCTAATGCAAAGGCGAGATTAACAACTAATTTATTGTTTAATCCATTATTCATAATATGCTTAGAAAAATCTATATAAGTTTTTAATAAAAATTCAAAAAAGCAAGCTCTATCAAAGTCTTTTGTCTTGGCTAATTCCTTACCTCTTTCTATACTAAAATCTTTTGTTAGTAACATAGAAAATAATTCTTCGTAAGCATCTTCACAATTTTTTGATAAAATTTTGCCTTCGCTTCTATAATAAGCTTGTATGTTATTAATAAATTTGTGTGTATATTTTTCAAAATAATTAATACTAGAATTAACTAGTTCGTCTCTTCCTTCAAAACTCATGTTTTTGTTTCCTTTTAAACTAAAAATAGCATTAGTGTAGCAAAAAAAATAAATTTTTAAATAAAAATTAATGATTTTTTGATAGTATTCGCTTTTTACAACTCATTTAAGCTTATTTAAATCTTTAAATTTCTAATATTTAAAGTGCTTGATGGGACTTACTAAATTACAAAGGATGAATTATGTATGCTATTTTTAAACATAGCGGTAAGCAGTACAAAGTAAGTGTTGGCGACGAATTAAAGTTAGATCGCTTTGAAGCAGAGAAAAAGTCTATCGTAGAAGTTACAGATGTTTTAGCTGTTAACGATAAAGAATTAAAAATCGGTACCCCTTTTGTTAGTGGAGCGAAAGTTGTTCTTGAAGTTATCAACGAAGGAAAAGATAAAAAAGTTGTAATTTTTAAGAAAAGAAGAAGAAAAGACTCTAAATTAAAAAGAGGTTTTAGAAGACAATTTACTCGCGTAGTAGTAAAAGAAATTAAAGCGTAAGGAGAAATACAATGGCACACAAGAAAGGTCAAGGTTCAACTCAAAATAATAGAGATTCTATAGGTAGACGTTTAGGTGTTAAAAAATTTGGTGGAGAATTTGTAAGAGCTGGAAATATTATTATTCGCCAAAGAGGAACAGCAACTCACGCAGGAGCAAATGTTGGTATGGGAAGAGATCATACTATTTTTGCTTTAGTTGATGGTTTTGTTAAATTTGAAAGAAAAGACAAAAACCGCAAAAAAGTTTCTGTATATCCTGCAGTATAATTTAAATTAAAAGGAGCTTAGGTAATGTTTGTTGATAGTATAAAAATTAGGCTGAGCTCTGGTAACGGCGGAGCGGGTGCTAGCTCATTTCGCCGTGAAAAACATGTACCACTAGGTGGTCCTGATGGCGGCGATGGCGGTCGAGGTGGCGATGTAGTGGTTATTTGTGATAATAATCTTCATACTTTAGCACATTTTAAAGGCAAAACACATTTAAAGGCTAGTAATGGTGATTGTGGATTACCTAGAAATAAAAGTGGTAAAAAAGGTGAGAATTTAGAAATAAAGGTTCCAATAGGTACTCAAATTATTGATATTAATACCAATGAAATCTTACATGACTTTACGAGTTTAGGAGAGCAAATAGTCTTACTAAATGGTGGTTTAGGTGGCCTTGGAAATAGACACTTTAAAAGTTCTGTTAATCAAAGACCTACATACGCTCAACCTGGCAAAAAAGGAGAAAGTCTAGAAGTAAGACTTGAATTAAAATTAATTGCTGATGTTGGATTAGTTGGATATCCTAATGTTGGAAAATCTACTTTAATTAGTATAGTAAGTAATGCTAAGCCAGAAATTGCTGATTATGAATTTACAACTCTTACTCCAAAATTAGGTGTTGTAGATATTAATGATTACTCGTTTGTAATGGCTGATATACCAGGAATTATAGAAGGTGCTAGCGAAGGAAAAGGTTTAGGATATGAGTTCTTAAAACACATATCAAGGTCAAAATGCTTATTATTTATGCTAGATAGTTTTAAAGAAATGAGCGTTAAAGAACAATTTATCAACTTATATAAAGAACTTGAAGCTTATGGCTTGAATGATTTTAAATTTGCAGTTGCAATCACAAGATGTGATGTGGCTAAAGAGAATTTAATTCAAGAATTAGAACTTTTAAATGAGTATTTAAAAAGATATGATAATTTAGTTTTTGTTACAAAAATATCTTCAGTTACTAATGATGGTATTAAAGAGTTAAAATTATCTTTATCAAAAATGTTATTTGAATAACATATCTTAATTTTTAGGTATATCATGAAAAAAAATATAGTATTTATGGGCACGCCCGAATTTTCGGCATTTATTTTAGAAGAGCTTAGTAAATTTCATAATGTAAGTCTAGTTTTAACCCAAACAGATAAAGAAGTTGGAAGAAAAAAAATATTAACTCCAAGTCCGGTAAAAGAGATTGCGTTAAAACTAAACTTAGAATTAGCACAACCAAAAAGCTTAAGAAATAATGAAGAGATTAGAAATTTAATTAGCAATAAAAAACCAGATTTTATAATAGTTGCAGCTTATGGAAAAATACTGCCAAAAGAGATTTTAGACATAGCAACTTGTATTAATACTCACGCTAGTTTACTTCCTTATTATAGAGGAGCTTCACCTATACAAAGTGCTATTTTAAATGGTGATATTGTAAGTGGAGTTACACTTATGAATATGGATATAGGTCTTGATACTGGAGATATTTTATATCAACAAGAATTAAATATTAAGGATTTAAATTCTCCACAAGTATTTGACAAAATGTCTAAATTATCAACAAAAATGCTTTTGGAATTTTTAGAAAATCCAAATTATTTTCAACCTATTAAACAAGATGATTCAAAGGCAACTCATACAAAAATTATTAAAAAACAAGATGGTTTAATTGAGCTAAATAATGCTAAAGAAATATACCAAAAATATTTAGCATTTTATGATTGGCCTAATATATTTTTAGAAAATGGTTTAAAGCTAAATGAACTTGAATTGAATGAATGTGAAAGTGATAATAAAGAAGGGCTTATAAAAGAAATAGGTAAAAATTATTTAATTTTAACTTGTAAAAAAGGCAGCTTAAAAGTTTATAAATTGCAAGATGCAGGTAAAAAGTCTTTAGATGCTAATGTATATGTAAATGGTAAAAGGTTAAAACAAGGAGATAGCATTGTATAATCTAGCTTTTTGTAATTGTATAAGTTCAACTCAAGTTGAGCTTATAAATGCTATTAGAAATGGTTTTAAAGAACACGCATTTGCATTGGCTACGCTTAAACAAACTAACGGAATTGGCTCTTGTAATAGAAATTGGGTTAGCGATAATACCGATTCATTTGGCAATATAAATTCTAAGATTCATAATCAGTATTTTAAAGATATAGATTTTATATTTTTTGATGAATATAATAAATTTAATTTAGATATAAAAAATAATTTATATTTATCTTTTTTTAATGATAATTTACCAGATGATTTACCTATTCAATCAGCTAGTATATATTATTCTATGATAATGAAAATAGTCTTAAAAGAATTTGGTTCAAAAGTTTTTATCAAATGGCCTAATGATTTTTATTTAGATAATAAAAAAATTGGAGGACTAATCACTGCAAAAATAAAAGATAAATTAGTTTGTGGTATTGGTATAAACATAACTACAGCACCAGTAGATGCTAATATTTTAGATATAGATATTTCATATTCAACATTACTTAAAACTTTTTTTGATAGAATAAATCTTAATATTTCTTGGAAAGAAATTTTTGATTATTATAAGAGTGATTTTGAATTAAGTAGATCGTTTTATTTTAAAAATGATGATAATACTTATTCATTAAATGATGTAAAATTATATGAAGATGGTTCTATTTTAGTAGATAACAAAAGGATATATAGTTTAAGATGAGTGAAATTATAACAATAGCTAATCAAAAAGGTGGGGTAGGTAAAACAACAACGGCAGTGAATTTAGCAGCTTCTCTTGCGGTAGCTGAAAAAAGTGTTTTACTAATAGATATGGATCCACAAGGTAATGCTACCACAGGCTACGGATTTAAAAGAAGTGATTTTGAATTTAATATATATCATGTATTAAGTGGTAAAAAAACATTAGATGAGATTATTTTAAAGACAAGTTTGAATAAACTAGACCTTGCTCCATCAAATATTGTTCTTACTAATTTTGAGCAAGAATTAGGAACAGGTGTAAATAATAAACAAATTTTAAGAAAAGCTTTAAAAGATGTTGTAAATAGATATGATTATATAATAATAGATTCGCCACCTGCATTAGGAAATATCACAATTAATGCACTTGCAGCAAGCACTGATGTAATAATCCCGATTCAATGTGAATATTTAGCATTAGAAGGTTTGGCACATATTTTAAGGACAATTCATAATATAAGAGAAGCAATAAATCCTAAATTAAGAATAAGGGGAATTTTACCTACTATGTATAGCCCACAGAATAATCTTTCAAAGGATACGGTTGCCGAACTTAAAAAGCATTTAAGTGGCAAGTTATTTAGAAAAGATGGAGAGATAGTAATAATTCCAAGAAATGTAAAACTAGCAGAAAGTCCAAGTTTTGGAAAACCTATAATATTGTATGATATAAAATCTCCAGGTTGTGTTGCTTATCAAAGCTTAGCACATTCTTTAATAGGATAGAAAATGGCAAAAAAATCTTTAGGTTCAGATTTTAGTAGTATTTTAGATGATATATCTTTAGCTTATGATGATGAGTTAAGTGGAGTTTTTAGAAGTGATTTAGATACTATAAGAGATATTAGTATAGATGATATAACTCCAAATCCATATCAGCCAAGAAAAAGTTTTAATGAAGATAGTATAAATGAACTTGCTAATTCCATTAAAAATCACGGATTATTACAACCAATTGTTGTAATAGATGCTGATGAGCTTTGTGAAAAGGCAATGGAAAATGGAGAAAATTTAGAAAAAGTAACTAAATATTTTTTAATTGCTGGCGAGAGAAGATTAAGGGCTATTAAAGCTTTAGGTGAAACAAAAATTAAAGCAATTATTGCAAATATAGATTCAAGTAAAACAAGAGAATTAGCTTTACTTGAAAATATTCAAAGAGAAGATTTAAATCCTATTGAACTTGCTTTAGCTTATAAAGAGTTAATGAGAGTTAGAAAAATTACTCAAGAAGAATTAGCGCATAGTATTCAAAAAAGTAGAGCAAATATAGCAAATACTTTAAGATTACTTACTCTTAGTGAAGATACTCAAAAATTAATTATTGATGGCAAATTAAGTGCAGGTCATGCTAAAGTAATAGCAGGTCAAAAAGAAGATGAAAAGATTTTAGTAAATACAATTATTGGTCAAAAATTAAATGTTAGAGATTGTGAAAAACTAGCAAATAAACTCAAGGGTAAAAATACAAATAACATAATTGATGATAGTTTGTTAAAAAAATTAAAAGAATTTAAAATAGATTTTAAAATACAAAATGGCAAACTTATATTTAATTTAAATCAAGAAAATACTAAAAATTTTGTTGAAAATGCTATAAAAAACTTATAATTTAAATATTATTTGATTTTTTTATGTTAATATAAAGTTTTATCAAAATAAGGAGAATGTATGTTTGATGACTTAGATCTTAAAATGATGTTATTAACAGCTATGTTGTTTTTAATATTGCTTTGGATTTTAGATTACATCTTATACAAACCATTGCTAACCTTTATGAAAAATAGAGATGATGGTATAAAAGAAGATGAAGCTAGAATTCAGCAAAATAACACAGACGCTAGTAATAATGAAACATTAATTGCTAAGATTTATGCTGATGCAAGAGCTAAAGCTCAAGCCATCAAAAGCGAGCAAGTTGCCGTAGCAAAAGAGCAAGCAAGCAAAGCTATAGCAGAAAAAAAGGCTAGTCTTGATTTAGACTATCAGAAATTTTTAACTGAACTTGAAGCAAAAAAAATTCAGTTTAAAAATGAGTTGAAAGCTGATTTGTTTCAGTGTGAAAATGCTTTAAGAGCAAGTATAGAAAAAATTTAAGGTTGCTTTATGAACAGATTAATATGGATTTTATTACCTACTTATTTGTTAGCTAGTGATACAGATATTTTCTATAGAACTATAAATTTTGTAATTTTTGCTGTTATGATGTATTTATTACTTGCTAAAACAATTAAAAAGATATATTGTGATAGAATTGATAATATTAAAAATAGATTAGTATCAATAGAAAAAAGCTTAGATGAGGCTAAAAAAAATAAAGAAGAAGCAATTAAAAAAATAGAGATAGCTAATAACGAGGCTGATAAGCTAATAGAATTAGCTAAAGAACAAGCTATAAAATTAAATGAAAATATTTTAAAAGATGCTAATAATGAGATAGAAAATATGAAAAAATCTTATGAAGAGCAAAAAATATTTGAAGAGAAAAAGGCTAAAGAAGAAGTTGTCAATGAACTTATAGAAGAGCTTTTAAATACTAATGTTAATTTAAAACAATCTGATTTGTTAGATATTGTTTCAAGGAAAGTTAGCTAATGGAAAAGTATGTAAATATAATAATGCAAAGAAAAGATAGGGAAGAATTTATATCTTGTTTTGAGATTTTAAAAGAAGCCTTTAAAGATAAAAAAACATTAGTGATAATAAATGCAGTTGGCATTAGCTTAGATAAAAAGATAGAGTTTTTAGTGAGTTTATCTAATACAAACAAAAAAGAAATTATTAATTTTTTAAAGGTATTAGGAGTAAATAATAAACTTGATAAAGTTCCAGTTGTTTATGATGGATTAGTTAAAAAATTAGCTTTAGAAAATAATATTTATTATGCTGATATTTATTCTAAAGAAAAAATTAGTGATAATGATATATTAAAGCACGAAAAAGAATTATCAAATTATTTTAAAAAAGAAATAAAACTAAAAAATATAATTCATGATAAAAATGAAATAAAGATTTATATTGAAGACTTAGGATATGAAATAATAGTATCAGAAACTTCATTAAAAGATAAAATCAAACAGCATATAATGAAAGCAATTTAAGAGGAGTAACAGTGAGTTTTAACGCAAATGAAATTAGCTCAATTATTAAAGAAAGAATTGAGAATTTTAATTTAAATTTAGAAATTGAAGAAACTGGTAAAGTTATTTCAATAGCTGATGGTGTTGCTAATGTTTTTGGATTAAAAAATGTTATGGCAGGAGAAATGGTTGAATTTGAAAATGGCGAAAAAGGTATGGCATTAAACCTTGAAGAAAATAGTGTTGGTGTTGTAGTTTTAGGAAGTTTTTCAAATATTAAAGAAGGTAGCTCTGTTAAAAGATTAAAACAATTATTAAAAGTTCCAGTTGGTGAAGAATTAATTGGTCGTGTTGTTAATGCTTTAGGAGAGCCAATCGACGCAAAAGGTGTTATAAATACTACAAAAACTGCATTTGTTGAAGAAAAAGCTAAAGGTATTATGGCTAGAAAAAGCGTTCATGAACCATTACAAACAGGTATTAAAGCAATTGATGCCCTTGTTCCAATTGGTCGCGGTCAAAGAGAGTTGATTATTGGAGATAGACAAACAGGTAAAACAACCGTAGCAGTAGATACTATAATTAATCAAAAAGGTCAAAATGTTGTATGTATTTATGTAGCTATTGGACAAAAACAAAGCACTGTTGCGCAAGTTGTTAAAAAACTTGAAGAACATGGGGCTATGGATTATACAATAGTAGTAAGTGCAACTGCGAGTGATTCAGCGGCTCTTCAATACCTTGCTCCTTATACAGGCGTTACAATGGGTGAGTATTTTAGAGACAATAGCAAACATGCTTTAATAGTATATGATGATTTAAGTAAGCACGCAGTAGCTTATCGTGAAATGAGCTTGATTTTACGCCGTCCTCCAGGTCGTGAAGCTTATCCAGGCGATGTATTCTATCTACATTCAAGATTATTAGAAAGAGCTTCAAAATTAAGTGATGCTTTAGGTGCAGGTTCGTTAACAGCTTTACCTATTATTGAAACTCAAGCAGGAGATGTTTCAGCATATATTCCAACTAATGTTATTTCAATTACAGATGGACAAATATTCTTAGAAACAGATTTATTTAACTCAGGTATTCGTCCTGCTATTAACGTAGGTTTATCAGTATCTAGGGTAGGTGGTTCTGCTCAAATTAAAGCTACAAAACAAGTATCAGGAACATTAAGATTAGACCTTGCGCAATATCGTGAATTACAAGCATTTGCACAATTTGCAAGTGATTTAGATGAGAGTTCAAGAAAACAATTAGAGCGTGGTCAAAGAATGGTTGAAGTATTAAAACAACCTCCATATAGCCCATTAGCTATTGAAAAGCAAATAGTTCTAATTTATGCAGGTACTAGAGGATTTTTAGATGATATTGCTGTAGATAAGATTACTAAATTTGAAAATGATTTATATGCTTATATTGAAACAAAGTCTCCTGAGATTTTTGAGCAAATTAGAGTTAAAAAAGCTTTAGATAGTGATTTAGAAGATAAAATTAAAAATTTATTAAATGAGTTTAAAGCAACACAAGCGTAGGTTTTGTAATGGCGAATTTAAAAGAGATAAAAAGAAAAATAAAGAGCGTTCATAATACTCAAAAGACTACTAATGCTATGAAATTAGTTTCTACTGCTAAATTAAAAAAAGCAGAAGAGCTTGCTAAGAAGTCTAAAGTATATGCAAGTAAATTGCAAGAGGTTATGCAAGAAATTTCATTTAAGTTAAATCAATTTGATATGGCTAAAGATAGTAGATTTTTTGGTAAGCATGAGATTAAGATTGTGGATGTTGTATTTATTACTTCGGACAAAGGTTTGTGCGGTGGTTTTAATATCAAAACTTTAAAAGAAGTTAGTAAAATTATTAAAGAAAATAAAGAAAAAGGTATTAAAACTAGATTAAGAGCTATAGGAAAAGTTGGTATTGAGTTTTTTAATTTTCAAAAAATTGAAATACTAGATAAATATACAGGCGTTAGTTCTTCACCTGATTATGAAAAAGCTAGAGAAATTATTAATTTAGCTATTAGTGATTATGAAAAAGCATTAACTGATAAGATAATATTAGTTCATAATGGCTATAAAAATATGATTTCTCAAGAATTATCAGTGTGTAATTTATTACCTGTAGATTCAAGTAATTCTGAAATTACTAATTCAAATTCTTTATTAGAAATTGAACCTGAAGAAAAGGAAGTTTTAGAAGAATTATTAAAAAGATATATAGAATATAGTATGTTTTATTCATTGATAGATAGTTTAGCAGCTGAACATAGTGCTAGAATGCAAGCAATGGATAACGCAACTAATAATGCTAAAGCAAGGGTTAAAGAACTTAATTTAGCTTATAATAAAGCAAGACAAGAAAGCATAACTACTGAATTAATTGAAATTATCAGTGGTGTTGAATCAATGAAAGAATAGGAGAATATATGCAAGGATTTATATCTCAGGTATTAGGACCTGTTGTAGATGTTGAATTTAGCGATTATTTACCACAAATCAATGAAGCTATTGAAGTAAATTATGAGGTTGAAGGTAAGCAAATTCGTTTAATATTAGAAGTAGCAGCACATTTAGGTGATGGCCGTGTAAGAACTATTGCTATGGATATGACTGATGGTTTAGTAAGAGGAACTAAAGCTGTTAGCTTAGGTGCTCCAATTAGTGTTCCTGTTGGGGAAAAAGTTTTAGGAAGAATTTTCAATGTGGTTGGAGATTTAATTGATGAAGGTGCTCCAGAAAATTATGAAACAAAATGGGCTATTCATAGAGAACCACCTAAATTTGAAGACCAAAGCACAAAAAGTGAAATATTTGAAACTGGTATTAAAGTAGTTGATTTACTTGCTCCTTATGCAAAAGGTGGTAAAGTAGGATTATTTGGTGGTGCTGGTGTTGGTAAAACAGTTATTATTATGGAATTAATTCACAATGTTGCATTTAAACATAGTGGTTATTCAGTATTTGCTGGTGTTGGTGAGAGAACTCGTGAAGGAAATGACCTTTATAATGAAATGAAAGAAAGTAATGTTTTAGATAAAGTTGCTTTATGCTATGGTCAAATGAATGAACCACCAGGGGCAAGAAATCGTATTGCTTTAACAGGTCTTACAATGGCTGAATATTTTAGAGATGAAATGGGACTTGATGTTTTAATGTTTATTGATAATATCTTTAGATTTTCTCAATCAGGTTCAGAAATGTCGGCTTTACTTGGTCGTATTCCTTCAGCTGTTGGTTATCAGCCAACTTTAGCAAGTGAAATGGGTAAATTCCAAGAAAGAATTACATCAACTAAAAAAGGTTCAATTACTTCAGTTCAAGCTGTTTATGTTCCTGCTGATGACTTAACAGACCCAGCGCCTGCAACTGTTTTTGCTCACCTAGATGCTACAACGGTTTTAAATAGAAGTATTGCTGAAAAAGGAATTTATCCTGCGGTTGATCCACTTGATTCAACTTCAAGAATGCTTGACCCACAAATTATTGGTGAAGAGCATTATAAGGTAGCTCGTGGAGTTCAAAGTGTGCTTCAAAAATATAAAGATTTACAAGATATCATAGCTATTTTAGGTATGGATGAACTTAGCGAAGAAGATAAATTAGTTGTTGAAAGAGCTAGAAAAATTGAGAAATTCCTATCACAACCATTCTTCGTAGCTGAAGTTTTCACAGGTAGTCCTGGAAAATATATAAGCCTTGAAGAAACTATAGCTGGATTTAAAGGTATATTAGAAGGTAAATATGATGACTTACCTGAAAACGCATTTTATATGGTAGGAAATATTGAAGAGGCTATTAAGAAAGCAGAAAAATTAAAGGCTTAATATGGATAAATTAACTTTAGAAATAGTTACTCCACACGGAGAAATCTTTAATTCAGAAGTTAAATCAGTGTTGGTGCCAGGAAGTGAAGGTGAGTTTGGTGTTTTGCCAAACCACGCTTCTGTAATTTCTTTGCTTCAAGCTGGTGTAATTAGTGTGGAAAATTATGATGGTTCAAAGGAGCTTATAGCTATTGATTCAGGCCATGTAAAAGTTGATGAAAATAGTGTTGTTATTTTAGCTCAAGGTGCTGTTTATCTAGGTGGTAATGATAATTCAATAAGCAAAAAAAAGTTAGAAGAAGCTAAAGAATTATTAAAATCAGCAGGTGCAAATTCAGCAACCCTTGCCGCAACTTTAGGAAGACTGGATTCTAAATGAATTTGATTTCGGATTTTGACTTAGCTACTTTATTAGCAGTTGGGATTTTAGGTTTTTATTCTATTATTGCTTTAGCGATTTTTTTATATCGCTTAAGCAATATTTCTAAATTTTATCAAGAAGAATTAAGAACTTTAGATAGGTTATTAAAAAATCAAGATTTGTCTTTTGAGGCTTATTTTAAACCTTGTGAAGGTTCTATGAAAAAATTAGAGATTTATTATAATGAGGCTTCTAAAAATCTTAGCGAAGGTCTTACTTGGCTTAGTATTATTGCTACTACTTCGCCTTTTATAGGATTGTTTGGAACCGTTGTTTCAATATACTTTACTTTAATATCTTTAAATGGAAATGGTGATATTACTCAAATCGCTTCTCCAATTGGTCATGCTTTAATAGCTACTGCTAGTGGGATTATTTCTGCTATTTTAGCTTATACATTTCATTTAATTGTGAAACGAAAAGTATTTGAATGTTTAAATATTTTAGAGAGTCAAATAAAGATTATTAGCGATGAAAAATGATTTTTTACACGAAGACCCAGAGTTAAACATAACTCCTTTAGTTGATGTTATGTTAGTATTATTGGTAATTTTAATGCTAGTAATTCCTAATTTAAAATATGATGAAAATATTAATTTACCAAATGGCTCAAAATCAAGTGTTAGCAAAGCAAAAAAAGATGATATTTTCGTAAGTATTACAAAAGATGAAGTAGTTTTAAATAAGAAAAAATATCCTTATATTGCTTTTTTTGATAATTTTAGTTTAATTAAAAATCAATTTGATAAAGATAAAATAGTTTATATATCTGGAGATAAAGATATAAGTTACGATAAGCTAATGCAAGTATTATCAACTTTTTCAAAAGCAGGATTTGTAAAAATTTCACTTCAAACAAAATGAGTAAATCAAAAGCTTTTTTATTATCTTGTTTAATATATGTGCTTACTATATTAATATTTATTTTGCTAATAAATATTTTTGCTAAAAATGAAGAAGTTATTAAATATGGTAATAGTGAAGTGGATATATTGTTTGTAGAAGATAATGTTGAAACTCCAGCCGAGGTTAAACAAGACTATACTAAAGAAGTAGCAAAAAAAATAAATAAAAGTCCAGAAAATACAAGCAATGATAATGCTACAAAAGATAATCAAAATAAAGTAATTGAACAAAATGAAAAAGTAGAACAACAAACTGATAGTAAAGATAGTGATAGTGATTTAAGTAGTTTGTTTGGGGATTTAAAAGTTAGCAAAAGTGAAAGAAAAAATCCAAAAAAGGAAACTAAGCAAGAAGAAAATAAATTAAATCAATCACAATTAGATGCTTTAAAAAAAATACAATCACAATTAGCTAATACAACAATTAAGTCAAATAATAATTCAGAGACTACACAAACATCTGCTAAGGTTTCTGGAATTTATGATGAATATTTTGGTAGAGTGAATGCGTATTTGAAAAATGTTTGGAGTTTAGTAACTGCTAATAGTTCAGATATTAATGATAAGGAAATTTTTGAAGTAGCTTTTACAATATCAAAAAATGGTATAATAAAAATCAAAGATAATGGTTTTAATGAAAGCTCTGCTTTAAGACAAAAGGCAAGAATTTTTATACAAACTATTAATCAACAAAACAAAAATTTAGGAATTCCACCAAATCAACAAGATTATAGTGGTAGTTTAAGGCTTTCGGTTATATTAAGTATCAAGGAGATAAAATGAAAAAGATATTTTTATTATGTTTTAGTTTAGTATGCTTAACTGCTGATATTATTATGGATGTGGTTAGCGAGCAAGAGGTGTTGCCTAAGATTAGAATAACTACAAGTAGTTTGGTTAATTTTGATTTTGATAAGGTAATTAAAAATGATGTTTTAGTAAGTTCTAAATTTGAAATTACTAATGAAAATAATGCAAATTATGAATTAAATTATAATTTAAATCCTGTAGGAAATAATTATGAGTTAAGCATAACTCTTAAGGGTATGAATAATGAAATTAAGTATAATAATACTTTTACTTATCCAAAAAGTGCTTATGTGTTTTTATCTCACAAAGCAATTTCACAAATGTTTAAGGACTTAAAATTAGCAGATTTAGACTGGATGAATAAAAAGATTTTAATTACTAGAAAAATAGCTGCTAAGCAAAGTCAAATTCTTATTGCAGATTACACTTTAAATTATCAAAAAATTATTATGCAAGGTGGATTAAATTTATTTGCAAAATGGGCAAATAGCAATCAAAATGAATTTTATTATACAGATTATAATAAAGATATTTTGAGTATATATAAATATAATTTATTGAATAATCAAAAAACTTTAATTACTCAAGGTTCTGGTATGTTAGCACTTAGTGATATTAGCAAAGATGGAACTAAAGCATTAATTACTAAAACAACAGAAGATCAACCAGAAATATTTTTATTAGATTTAAATACTAAAAATACAAAAAGACTTACTATGTATAAAGGAATAGATGTTAGTGCAAGATTTGTAGGTAGTGATAGTTTTGCTTTTGTTAGCGATAGAAGTTCTTATCCTAATTTATATTTACAAGGTCTTGATAAAACTAACGCAACTCAATTAGTTTATCATGGTAAAAACAATTCTGCCTTTAGTGTTTATAATAATTATATAGTTTATTCAAGTCGTGAAAAATCAGGAGATTTTAACTTATATGTTATGGCAACTGATTCGCAATATGTAAGACAATTGACATTAAATGGTAGAAATATTTTCCCTAATTTTAGTAGCGATGGTAAGACAATTATGTTTATAAAATTATTAGGAATGCAAAGTTCTTTAGGAATTTTAAGACTTGATGAGAATAAAGTGTATCATTTCCCACTAAAAGTTGGTAAAATTTCAACTTTGGATTGGTAATTAAATAAATTTTTAGTTTTGGAAATTATAATTTCAATTACTTTTTATGAAAGGAAAAAAATGAAAAAATTAGCTTATGCAGTTGCTTTAGCAGCTTTAGTTGTTGGTTGTAGTCAAAAGGCTACAGTTGAGGCTCCAAAAAAAGTGGAGGTTGCTCCAGATATGAATGTAGATGTTAAGGAAGATATTAATACTAAACTAGAAAGAATTAATAATTCTTTAGGTAAAGTATATTTTGACTTTGATAAATACGATATTCGTTCAGATATGTATGGCGTAGTATCAAATAACGCAAGTTTATTAAATCAAGATGGTAAAGATTTAAATATTGTTGTTGAAGGTAACTGCGACGAGTGGGGTAGTGAAGAATATAACCAAGCTTTAGGTTTAAAAAGAGCTAAAGCTGTTAAAGATGGTTTAGAATCTCAAGGAGTTAGCAGCTCAAGAATTACAATTAAAAGCTATGGCGAAAACAACCCAGTATGTAATGATAAAACAAAAGAATGCGATGCTCAAAATCGTAGAGCAGAAACAAAAGTTCAGTTTTAATTTATGCTAAAACAAATACTTTTTATAGGGGCTTTAGCCCCTATTATTTACGCAGAAACTTCAGCCTTTAATGCAGGTAATATAAATATTAAAGAGCCTTATGGGCTAACAGAAAATGAAAAAGTTTTATTAGAGAACAAAAAAAAGGTTGAAACTCTTAGTAAAGATTATACTGGTGTTGATTTTAAAACAAATAAGGCTTTAGAAAGAATTGAAGGTATTCAAAGTGTAGTTGATGATTTGAATAACAAAACTTATAATTTTGAAGGTAAATTATTAGAAGTAGAAAAGTTTTCAAAAGAAAAACTTGATATTTATGATAAAGATATTTCTGAAATAAAACAAGAATTAAAAAATCAAAAAAACAGCATTAATCAGTTAAAAAAGGCTTTAAGTGAATTAACAAATTTAGTTAGTAGCTTGGGCGAGAATAAAGCTGTAAAATCTACAACTCAGCAAGTAGTAGCAAATGAGGTTGCAGCTAAAAATGAAACTCCAGCTCAAAAAATGGCAAATGCTATAAGTTTATATAATAGTAAAGATTATGAAAATTCCGCAAAAATTTTTGAAGAATTAGCAAATGCAAAACATAAACCTGCACAATGTAATTTTTATTTAGGACAAATTGCATACGCACAAAAAGACTATAAAAATGCTATATATTATTACAAAACAAGTTCAGATTTATATAATAATCAAGGGGTAAAAGCTCCTAATATGCCTTTAATTTTATTAAATACCGCAAATTCGTTGAAGGCAATTAATGAAACAGAAAAAGCAAATAATTTTTATGCAGCACTTAAAAAACAATTTCCAGATTCAAGTGAAGCTAAAAGTATAAATTAATAGAAAGGATTAAAAATGGCTATAAAAAAAGACAGCGTAGTATCACTTAATTTTATATTGCGTGATGCAAAAACTAATGAAGTATTAGAAAATAATACTGATTTTCATCCTATTTCATTTTTATTAGGTAGAAATCAAGTATTAGAGGCTTTAGAAGATGAAATTGCTAAACTAAATGAGGGTGATGAAAGTGATATTTTAATCACTAAAGATAAAGCTTGGCAAGAATATGATGAGAATTTGGTTCAAGAATTACCAAAAGAACAATTCGCAGGCATTGATTTAAATGTTGGCTTAGAATTATTCGGAGAAAACGAAGATGGCTCAACAGTTAGAGTTGTTGTTAAAGAAATCAAAGATAGTAGCGTAGTAATTGATTATAATCATCCTTATGCAGGAAGAGATTTATTATTTACCGTAAATATTAAAGAAGTAAGAGATGCTACTCCTGAAGAATTAGAAAGTGGTGCAGTAGCACAAGCTGGTGGATGTGGATGTGGAAATCACGGACATAGTGGTTGCAAAGGCGATGGAAGTTGCGGTCATCATCATGATGATGAAGATGATCATCACCATCATCACCACGGCGGCGGTTGTTGCAGAGGTTAAGAGCTAAGGTTTAGCTAAAATGTAAGGCGATTTATTTCGCCTTATACTAATATTTATTATATACTCAAAGTATTCAGTTTTTTAAAATTAATCATTTTTATAATTTTATTTTTTATGTCAAATCTTTAAAATACATTTATTGCTATCAAATTCATAAATTACAAGTAATCTTTAATATATAATCGTAAGTTATAAATATACAAAACTTATTATTTTTAACTTGATTTTTAATTCAATCATAAAAAAGTGCTAAAATTATGATATTAAAAATATAGATTGTATTAGTATTACAAGTTAAACTTCGTTTATTATTTTAATAATGGAATTTATATTTTTATAATATTATATAAAATGTAAAAAAGATTTATAATAGCTGTAATTAAAAGATTTTAATACTTGTATTATAAGATTTGATAATAAAATAAATTAAAAAGGAAAAATATGAATTACGCATTTTTATACCCAGGTCAAGGTTCTCAAAGTGCTTTTATGGGTCAAGAATTATTTGATAATTTTGAGTTTGTAAGAAAAACTTATGATGAAGTTAGTAGTTTTTG
The DNA here is from genome assembly GCF_022369475.1 of Campylobacter sp. RM12651. NCBI lineage: Bacteria > Pseudomonadati > Campylobacterota > Epsilonproteobacteria > Campylobacterales > Campylobacteraceae > Campylobacter > Campylobacter sp. RM12651. The sequence continues at coordinate 1,599,881 of NZ_CP059600.1, read as the reverse complement.
TGGTATTGATTTTCAAGAATTAATTTTTAGTAAAAATGATAGATTAGATATAAGTGAATTTACCCAACCTGCAATATTACTAAATAGCATTATGTATTATAAAGTATTTGAAAAATTACTAGAAGAAAATGGAATTTCTTTAAGAAAAAAAGATGATATAAAGCCTTTTATTAGTTATGAAAACACTCCATCTTTAGGGCATTCTTTAGGAGAATTTTCGGCTTTATGTGCAAATAATGCACTTGAATTAAAAAATGCTTTAAAGCTAGTAAATATGCGTGGAAGATATATGCAAGAATGTGCAAGTAGTGAAAATCCTGCTTCTATGATGGTTATTTTAGGTTTAGATGATAATTTAGTAGAAGAAATTTGTGCTAAAGCAAATAAGGAAAATAAGCAAATCTATGCTGCAAATTACAATTGCGATGGTCAAATAGTCGTAGCTGGGCTTAAAAAAGATTTAGAAAATAGCATAGATGATTTTAAAAATGCTGGAGCAAAAAGAGCAATGCTACTTAATATGAGCGTAGCAAGTCATTGCCCTTTAATGCAAAGTGCAGCTAATAAATTAGAAAAAGAATTGTTATTTAATGATGATTTCATACCAGTAATCTCAAATGCTTTTATAAAGCCTTATAGCACTAAAAATGAAGCTATTTTAGCTATAAAAGAGCAACTTATTAAGCCTGTTTTATATAAACAAAGCATAAAAAGTATAGAAAATAGCGTTGATGGTTTTATAGAATTTGGAAGCAGTGTTTTATGCGGACTTAATAAAAAAATAACAAACAAACCAAGTATTAGTATAAAAAGCCTAGAAGATATTGAAAACTTTATAAAAACATTTAAGGAAAACCAATGAAAATAGCAATTTTAGGTGCTATGCGTGAAGAAATTGAGCCAATTTTAAATGAGTATTCTTATAAAGAGAGTAAATATGCAAATAATACTTATTATTTCATTGATTACGCAGGTCATGAACTAATTATTGCTTATTCAAAAATAGGCAAAGTAAATTCAGCTCTAAGTGCTAGTGTAATGATAGAAAAATACAAGGCTGATTGTTTGCTTTTTACAGGCGTTGCAGGGTCGCTTAATCCTAATTTAAAAATAGGGGATTTATTAATTGCAGAAGAATTAGTGCAGCACGATATAGATATAACAGCATTTGGACACAAACCTGGCTATGTTCCTGAAACTAGCGTTTTTATAAAAACAAGTGAAAAATTAAATAATATTGCTAAAAAAGTAGCAAAAGAGCTTGATTTAAATGTAGTTAGCGGCATTATTGCGACATCAGACCAATTTATTTGCGATGAAACTAAGAAAAATTGGATTAAAGATACTTTTAATGCTGATGCGGTTGAGATGGAAGGAGCAAGCGTTGCTTTAGTTTGCGAAAGTCTTAATGTGCCTTGTTTTATACTAAGAGCAATTAGCGATGATGCAGGTGGAAATGCTGATGTTAGTTTTGATGAGTTTTTAGAACTAGCTGCTAAAAATAGTGCTAGATTTGTCTTAAAAATGTGCGAACATTTGTTTAAAAATGAGCTTAGTAAAAGACTTATTAAAGAAGTGGCAAGAGCTTGTGATAAATTTAATTTAATTGAAGAAGGCGATAAGGTTTTAGTAGGACTTAGCGGTGGAAAAGATAGCTTAAGCTTACTAATGCTACTTAAACATATGCAAAGAGCAGTCCCGTTTAAGTTTGAATTTGAAGCAGTAACGCTTAGTTATGGAATGGGTGAAGATTATAAATATTTAAGCAATTATTGCAAGATTTTAGGTATAAAACATACAATAATTGAAAGTAATATTTATGAGATTTCTAGTGAAAAAATCCGTCAAAATTCAAGCTTTTGCTCGTTTTTCTCTCGTATGAGAAGGGGATATTTATATACTTATGCTAAGGAAAATGGCTTTAATAAATTAGCGTTAGGTCATCATTTAGATGATGCTATTGAGAGCTTTTTTATGAACTTTACTTATAATGGAGCTTTAAGAACACTTGCTGCGAAATTCACTTCAGCACAAGGAATTACCGTAATTCGCCCTTTGATATTTGTTCGTGAAAGAATGCTAAGAGAAAATGCTATTAAAAATGGTCTTAAAACAATAGGCGATGAAGCTTGCCCTGCTATGAGATTTGATGTGAAAATGCCACACGCAAGAGCAGAAACAAAAGAGCTTTTAGCAAGTCTTGAAGCACAAAACCCAAAATTATTTAAAAGTCTTGAAAATGCCTTTTTTAACATTCATTACGATACTTTTTTTGCAAACGAAGGTGCTAATTATTGCAAGGAATAATTTTAAATACCTTTAGCGTTAGGGATAAAGATTTAATAGTCTTTATCCTAAGTAGCGAAGAATTAGTAAAATGCTATAGATTTTACGGAGTTAGACACTCACATTTAATAGTCGGAAATATTATTGATTATGAGCTAAGTATTCAGCCTTTATTTTTGCCAAAATTACATTCAACAATGCAATTAGCCTTACCTTGGAATGATTATGAGATTATTAAGGCTTGGCAGAGTTTTTGTGTGCTTTTATATGAGCATTTAAAAGATAATCAAGAGTGCGGAAGTTTTTATTATGATTTAAGTTTAAGAATAATCAATAGATTAAAAACTCAGCATTATAAAAGGGTGTTTTTAGATGCTTATGCTTTGATGATTGAGTATGAAGGTAGGCTTTATTTTAGTGAAACTTGCACGGAATGCAATAAAGAATTAAATGATTTTTTTTCTTTAGGAGAAGGATTTTTAATGTATTGTAGGGGTTGTAAAGTGAGTGTAAGTATCAATAAAATTAAGATGAAAGATTATCTAAAAAATAAAAATTCAGCTATATTTGAAGATAGCGAAATAGATTTATTATACGAAGTATTTTCTAAAAAATTATAAAACTACAAAAGCTAAATTAAATTCTTTATTTTAAAAATCTTAAACAATATTACAATGAATTTGAATTTTAAATAAAATTTATTATCAATATAACTATCATTTATTTAAAACTTATAAATATTATGATAATTATTTTTGTTATTAACTAAAAATATTATAGAATATCATTTTTATTATCAATTAAGGAGATATTTTGAGAAAATCTTTAAAACTTTCTTTGGCTTTATGCTTATTTGGTGGTGTTGGCTTATTGGCTAATGAGAATGCTAATCTTGATACTATTGAAGTAAATGCTAGTTCAATTGGATATTCTAATGTTGATTCGCTAAAAATTTCAAACAAAAACGCAGGTGCAATAAGAGATGTTATGCGTGATATTCCAGGTGTTTATGTAGCAGGGACAAATCAGTTTAATCAAAAACTTTATATGCGTGGTGTAAATGATAGGGGTATTAATATTACTATTGATGGTGCAAGACAACGTGGAAATATTTTTCATCACTCGGCTGATTTAGTTTTAGATGTTGATTTATTAAAAGCTATTGATGTTGGCGTGGGTGTTTTAAGTGTTGCTAATAACTCAGGTGCTTTAGGTGGTTCGGTTGCGTTTAAGACTGCAAGTGCATTTGATTTATTAGAAGGTGATGAGAGTTTTGGTGGTAAGTTTAAGACAGGCTATTCAACTAATAATAAAGAATGGCAAAAAAGCATAATGGCTTATGGTAAAACTGATAATAATTTTGGTCTTTTAGCATATATTAATCATAAAAATTATGGCTTCGGAAAAGATGGAAATGGCAATGATATTGGTGGTAAGGGTCATGATTTAAGCTATTTATTTAAAGTAAATTATGAAAAAGATGAGCATAAAGCAGGTCTTAGCTATGAGCATACTGAATATGATGGTGATTTTCCATTTAGGGGTGAGTTTGGTGGCTCGGTGGCATTTGATACAGGCACACTAAAAGCAGGAGAAAGAGCTCAACCTATTTTGCCTCAAATTATGCAAAGAGATACCTATACATTTAATTACAATTACAATCCAAATGAATTAATTGATAGCGAATTTAGAGTTTATCATACAGAGCATAGGCTTATAAAAGATGAAGTTCCAAATTATGCAGAGTTTAAAAAATCAGGTGGTAAAGCATTTTTATCAAATGATGGGGTAAAAACCACAGGTGCTTATTTAAACAATAAATCAAGATTTGAAAATAATAGCTTTAATCAAGAAGTATTTTATGGACTTGAGTGGTATCAAACTACAAGCTTTAGAAAAAATCATTCAAGTTTAAAAGATGCAACAAATGGAGCAATTTCTGTAACTCCTACAAACAATCATCCTAAAGAAGTAGCAAACAACCTATCAGTATTTTTACAAGATACTATTCAAATTGGTGGATTTAGCATAATTCCTGGAGTTAGATTTGATAGATTTACTATAGATAATTTTGGTAAGAAAACTCAAGGATTTAATAATTTTAGCCCTGCGTTAGCACTTGATTATAAGGCAGAAAACGGCATTAATTTATTTGCTGGGTATTCAAAAGTATTTAGAGGGCCTGATCCGATTGAAGCTTTAAGACTTAGTGAAAATACATTTAATACAAATTATATTGATGAGAATTTAGAGCCTGAAACAGGTGATGCTTATGAAGCTGGATTTGGGTATAAAAATAACTTTAATGAACATAATGTTAATTTTGTAGCTAAGTATTTTTATACTGATTATAAGAATTTAATTAAAGAAAATGTAAGCGTAACAACTACTCAAAACGGACAAAATGTTACAAATAATTATAATCGTATGAATATGGGTAAATCTAATGTTCGTGGGGTTGAATTATATGCTTCTTATGCTTATGAGAATTTAAAATTTAGTGCAAGTTATACTCATCAAACAACAAAACATAAAGATAAAAGTAAAGTTGGTGGCGTAATGGCATATAGTGATAGTGGGGATAAATATACATTTAATGCTGAATATTTTGCTAGTCCAATTGATACATTATTTGGTTATAACCTAATAGCTTTTGCTGGTAAGACTTTAGAAGATGGAACTAAAAAAGCAGGTTATGGAGTAAGCGAAATATATGCAAGTTATATGCCTACTCAAAATCTTGAAATAAACTTAAGCGTTGGCAATCTATTTGATAAAACTTATGTTTCACATTCTCAAAGAAGATTTGGGGTTGAGACTGCAAATGACTATGAAGCAGGAAGAAATATAAAACTAGGCTTTAGTTACAAATTCTAAACTAAAAAAGGCTTTTTAGCCTTTTTTAGAATATCAATTATTAGGAGAAAATGTGGAATTTTTAAAAGAATATTTAGATTATTTTGTGTTTGCGATATTATTTTTTATGAGCTTTTTAGTTTTGGCATTTAGTATTGAAAGGCTAATATTTTTTAAAAATATTGATATTAAAAATTATAAATGTAAAGATGAATTAGAAATAGCACTTAGTAAAAATCTCACCTGTCTTTACATCGTTTATCAAAACGCTCCTTATATAGGTTTGCTTGGCACGGTAATAGGCATAATGATTACATTTTATGATATGGCAAATGCGGCTACTATGGACGCAAAAAGTATTATGCTAGGGCTTTCGCTAGCACTAAAAGCAACAGCACTTGGACTTGTTGTGGCAATCCCAACTCTTATGATATATAACGCATTTATTAGAAAAGTTGATGTTGTATTATCAAGATTTAAGGAAAATAATGAGAGTAAATAAAGAAGGCTTAAATCTAGTTCCATTTATTGATATTATGCTAGTTTTACTTTGCATTGTTTTAAGTGTTAGCACCTTTATAGCAGAAGAAAAAATCGCTATAAACTTACCAAAATCAGAAAATAGCGTAAGCATTGATGATAAGCAAAAAGTATTTATAAGTATTAATGAAACTGGCGAGATATTTTATAATGAAAGTTTGCTTAGCGTAGATGAATTAAAGACAAAATTATCAAGCATTAGTAAAGATGAAATTGTAATTTTACGCTCTGATGAGAACGCTAGTTATAAACATTTTGTAAAAATAGTGGATATTTTAAAAGAGTTAAAGCATGAAAATTTTGCTATTGCAACAGAAAAATAAAATCGCATTTTTCATCTCCTTTTTAGTTCATGCGGTTTTGTTGGCGTGTTTTTTTAGAATTGATGTAAAGACAAGTGAGATTAAAAATGATAAAGCTTTAGCGGTGCTTTTTTATGCTCCTAGCATACCCCAAAATGCTGTTAAAGAAGAAATAATTGAAGAAGTAAAAGAAATAAAAGAAGAAATAATCAAAGAAGAGATAAAAGAAGAAAAATTTGCTTTAAAACCTAAAAAAAAGCACCATAAAAAACCAAAACCAAAGCAAGAAGTAAAAGAAATTAAAAAAACTCAAGATGAGCCAATCACATCTCAAAACGAACCTTTAGCAAGCAAGATAAATGAAGCTAAACCAACTACTACAATTAGTAATAATACTCCTGCAGGTGGGAATAATCAAGATGAATTAATCTCTCATATTCAATCAGTTTTAAATAAAACTGCTAAGAGCAATTATCCTATGAGTTCAAGAAAAAGGCGTGAGCAAGGAGTAGTGGTTGTAGGATTTACCTATGATTATGGTAAGGCAAAAAATATAAAAATACTTAAGCCATCAAAATATGAAAATCTAAATAAAGCAGGGATTAAAAGCGTTGAGATAGCGAAATTTAAGCGTTATGAAAGAGTTTTAGATATTAGTGTGCCGCTTAAGTTTAGCTTACATTAAAAATTAGTGCTTAATTGCACTAATTTAAAAATTATAATTTAGATTAAAAGTATATAGCCTTGAATTAGCGTATTTATAACATAATTCGTTATTGCAATTAAATACGCTGATTTTATTTTTGCTATTTAAAATATTTAAGATATTAAAACTTATTTTTAATTTAGTATTTTTAATATTTTTAGTATAACCAAATCCTAAATTCCAATTCAAATATGACTTAAGTTTAGTATCGCTAAATATTTGCATATTTAAATTCTTATCGTATTGTGAATATAAATCATTTTTCGCTGAATGATAAGTGATTTCATTAATCAAGTTAAAATTATCATAAAATAAATTATGAGTAAAATTAGCTATAAAAGGCTCATAAACAAATGGCAATTCGCTTGATTTTATAGTTTTACCATTATAGATTATGTTTTTACCAGTTGTGCTTAAATAATTAGTCGCACTACCTTTTTTATGTAGATAGCTAAGATTTAAATCAAAATAATTTTTAGTATTAAATATACTAATTTCATTGCTAGATAAATTAAGACTTACAATATCATTAGCTGTTTTTTTGCCATTATAATAAACTTTATAATTATTATCAGTATCTTTTATACTTTCTAAGCCTAATTCTTCTTGATTTGCTGAATAAATTTCATTATAAGTTTTGCGTTTAATGTATTTTAATAGCATTTTAAAATATTTAAATTCTGCGTTGTAATATAGGCTAAACTCATTAGCATAAGGGCTTTTTAATCCCATAAAAACTCTATCTTTTTGCCATTTTGTATCTTGTATCCAAGGGCTATTATAATCAATTCTTGAATACTCTTCATATCCACTAAAATAATCATCATATAAAATATAAGCTAAAAGCCCTTTATCATAATATTTATTAAATCCAAATCCTAAAAATTGATTATCATTTAAATAATACTCAAGTCCTGTTCTAGGGGCTATATTAAATCTTTTGCTAAGGCTATCATAATCATTTCTAAGACCTAATCTAAATCTAAAATTATGATATTTAATATCGCTTTGTATAAATTGAGCGTAGTTATTTATTGATTTTTTAGCTTTTGCAAAATGTGTTTCATAATATGAAAAATATTGATTATTTATGCAACTAATATCATTTTCTTTACAAGCTAGAATATCAATTGGTTTTTCATATCTTGTATAAGGATTAATTCTATTTATTTTGCCTTGATTTTTACTAAGTTCAAAACCAAAATTAAAGCTATATTCTAAATCATTATTTTTAAATTCATTAGTTTTAGCGTCTAATTTATATTGATATGATTTTTCAGTTTGTAAGGTATCTCCTAGCCCACCATAACTTTGCTTTATACCTGAAGGTAAGATGAATTGATACTGAACTTTTTTATCATAAATTCTTGAAGAATTTGATTTTAAAAATGATAAATGCTGATTAAGATTTATATTTTTTAATTCACTTTCAAGATTAAAAGCTAGGCTAAATCCACCATAATTTACTTTCATATTAGAATCAATTACGCCTTCTTGAAATTGATTTATTAAATAAGGATTATAAATAAAAGTTGAGCTAAGAATATGGTTATCATAATCTTTTTGAGTTTTTAGCAAAATTAAGTTATTTGTATCGCTGATTTTATTTATTGTGTATATATCTTTTTGTTTTATTTTTGTATTTGAATAATTACTACTTATAAAAAATAAAATTCCAAAAGTATCATTTAAATATGAGCTAAAATTAGCACTGAAATATCTTTTATAATAATTACTAAAATCTTGATAACCATATCCACTAGAATATTTTTGCCTTATTTTATCATCTATAAAAATATTATCTTGAAAGCTATATCCAAGACTAAATCCACCACTTGGATTTTTTGATGGGCTTTTGATTTTTGCATCAATTACTCCACCTAAAAATCCACCATAACTAGCACTTACAAAACTATCATAAATGCTTAAATTATCTATAATTTCGCTATCTATATTAAGCGAATATGAACCAAGAGATGGGTTATACCAGACATTTTTATATAGCGTTTTTGACATAGCTGGTTGAATGGTGCTTGTTATGTTTATTCCATCTATAAACATTTGATTTTGATAGGTTTTAGCACCATTGATTGAAAAATCATCTGGCTTTAAAGAATTTGAATTATCGCTATCTTTAGTAGTAATTCTTATATTTGTATGATTTTTGATAAGTTCATCTAAAGTGTGATTTTGTTTTATTTGAGTATTAAGATAGGCTTTATTGTAAATAGTGTTAGAAAATTCTAAATAATCAATATTTTGCACTGCATTAATATTGATTTCATCTAAGGTATTTGCATAAATATATGTAGCTAAAAATATGCTTAGCCTAATTTTATTTTTGCAAAATTGCTTCATAGCCATCTTTTGCTAAACATTTTAAAAGTGATTTTTCATCATAAGTTTTATCACTTATTTTTAGAGTTTTAGAATTTAAATCTACTTTATAATTTTTGCTAACTTTACTAGCACAAAAACTAATAAAATCAACACAAACTTCACAAGCCATATCTTTTATAAAATAAACATTTGCATTAAGATTAAGTGCTAAAAGCATTATAAAAAATGCTTTCATTGTTGCACTGCTTTATAGCCGATTTCGTTGATTTTTTCTACTATTGCTTTAATATCTACATCTTTAGCAAAAGTAATAACTAAATCTTTAGAATTAAAATCAGCCTTATAATCTTTAACTTCAGCAATACTTTTAGACGCTTCTATTATTTTTTTAGCACAACCATTGCAACCCATATTTTTTACATTTAATAAATAACTTACATCAGCAAAAGCTAAACTTGATAAAATTGACACAAATAATAATTTTTTCATACATTCTCCTTAAAAAATATTAATTATAAAAATCATTTCTTAAGAATAATTGAAAATAATTATAAATATTATATAAACAATTAAATTAGAATTTAAAATATTATTTTGATATTTTAATATTAGCTAATTTTTAAATATAATTAAAAATTATTTTTATATAAAGGTTTATATTGTTTAAAAAATATTTGTTATTTTTATTTAGTTTAACTTTTTTAAATGCTTTAATTATCAATGAAAATGAAGTGATTTCAAATCAGATAATTACAAATGAAGATATAGATAATGAAGGCGTCATAAATAGTGATAAAAATCAATTTTCTGGTGTTTTTAATAATAATTTTGGTGCTACTTTAAGTGGTAATTTTTCTACTTTTAATGAGGTGTATAATGGTGGATTTTTTGAAGGCTCATTTCATAATATTCAAATGTTTGTTAATAATGGATATTTCTTAAGCACCAATACTACTACAAATCAAGAGTTTTTTAATCTATATGATGGAATGATAGAAGCTAATCATAATAATTTTTTTAATATGCAAAATTATGGCTTAATTTATGGAGATGATAATATTTTTTATGATTTTATTAACTTTCAAGAAGGCTGGATTTTTGGAGATAACAATACTTTTAATGGAGATGTTTTAAATGATACTGATGGGCTTATATCTGGAAATAATTTATCATTTAAATCAACTTTAGAAAATAATTCATATATTTTTATAGATAATAAAGCTAGTTTTAATGAAGTGATTAATAATGCTGTTATGGATGTAAATAATGCAGAATTTATTGGCGAAGTAATCAATAATGATACTATCAATGGGGATTTTTTAGAATTTAAAAATAATCTAAAAAATAATCAAAATAGCACTATTTCTGGAGAGAATTTAACTTTTGCAAATACTTATAATGATGGTATGATTTTAGGTGATATTACTACTTTTAATAAAGAATTAGATAATGATATTAATGGCTGGGTTATAGGAAATGATATTACCTTTAATGATAGGGTTATTAATAATGGCGATTTAGTAGGAAGCAATTTTAAGTTTAAAAATCAATTAGAAAATACTTTAAATGTAGATAGTATTTATTCTAGTTTTGAAAAGATAAATAATAGTGGATTTTTTACAAGTTATAAATCTACTTTTAATAATACCATTACTCAAAGCGATAATGCGTATTTTTATGCTAACGCATCTGCTATTAATGCTGATATTTTAGGTGGGGATATTGAGATTGCTTATAGTAATTTAGCTAATGAAGAATTAAAAGTAAAAAATGCGAAAATCAATAATTCTACAATTAATTCAAAAAATATGATTTTTGATAATTTGATTTTAAATTCTTCATCAATTTATGGTGGTTTTAGAGCTAAAACACTAGAAGCTAATAATAATAATTTTGTTCTTTATTTTAATGATGGTTTTAGTGGGGCTATTGTCGTTGATGAAGAGATAAAAGGCGTAAATAATGATATAAAAATTGTAAATTATCAAAATAATTTAGGATTTTTCCCTTTACTTTTAGCAAGGAGTAGTAAGGATTTAAGTAAAGATTTTGCTGTATATACTATAAAAGGCTTTAGTGTTTTTGGTTTTGATAAAGAAGTAATAGTAAAAAAAGAGCAAAATGGAGCTTTTTTGCTTGGGATAGGGGATTTTAACTCTTTAAATATTAGCGATATTAATGAATTATTTGATGATAAATATAAAAAGAATTTAGAAAATAATGCAATAAATAAAATTACAGCAAAAAATCCCGATATTGCAAAAATTGGTGTGGATAAAAAGCTAATTAATAATATAAAAAATAAATTCTATAAAGAAGATTTATTAAATTATTCTATTTCAAGATTAAATTTTGATAGCAAAAGGTTTGATTATTTAGATTATGAGTATTTAAGTGGGGATATAAATGATATAAATTATTGGCTAAATCTAATAAAAATAAATAAATCTAATGAATATAATTATTTTTATAATAATTTAGGATTATTTTTATATAGCTTAAATAATGAAAGCAAAAATCATAAAATCTATGGCGGCGGATTTTATGCTAATTTTAATTTTGATAATTTTTATATAAATACTGATTTTAAATACAATGAGCACGAAGTTGCGATAAATCTTGATGATTTAGGGATTATAAATAAAGATTATTTTAGCGTTAATTCAAAAGTAGAATTTGGATTAAGTTATGAAAATTATTTTGTATATAAGCCAAATATTGCTTTTGTTTTTGAATACTTACCAAAGACAAAATATAAAAATGAATATATAAAAGCTTTATTTAAAAGGCAAAATAATTGCTTTTTAAAATTAGGTTTTGCTTTAGAATATCTTAACAATGATTTTGCATTTTCTCTAAATAGTAATTATTTTAAAAGCTTAAGCAAGGATAAATTGCTTATTATAAGTGATGGATATTCTAAAGAAAATCTATATTTTAAAAATCTTAATAGTTTTGAGCTTGGAATACAAACTAAGTATTTATTAAATGATAGTTTAAGTTTGGATATTGATTTAAGTAAGCAGTTTTTTAAAGAATTTAATTCTTATTTTTTTAGAATGGGTTTTGGATATAAGTTTTAGGCAAAATTATATATTTTGCCTTTTTATAAATTAAACATATGATTTAATGGGCCTCTGCCACTTCCTAAGTTTGGAGCAAATTCCATTGCATTTTGTGTATATAATTTAGCATCTTTTACAGCTTGTAGTTTAGAAAGTCCATTAGCTAAATTAGCAGCTATAGAAGCACTTAAAGTGCATCCTGCTCCGTGATCGTTTGTGGTATTTAAAGGTTTGCCGTAAAGCTCGTAAAAGTCTTTTCCATCATAAAAATAATCTATCGCTAAATCAAAATATTTTCCACCTTTAGCAATCACGCTTTTAGCACCTAAGTCTATTAATTTTTTAGCAGCATCTTTTAGTTTTTCTTTAGAATTAATCTCAAATCCACATAAAAGTTCGGCTTCTAATTTGTTAGGCGTTAAAATATCAGCGAATTTGATAAACTCATTTACATAAAGCTTAAAATCTTCATCTCCTATTAATCTAAAACCACTTTTAGCAAACATAACAGGGTCAATTACTATATTTTTAGGTTTATATTCTTTAAATTTTTCAATAGTTAATCTTATTAAATTAGCATCCCCCATTAATCCTGTTTTTAGTGCTTTTGGTGGAATATCTTTAAATACTGCATCAAATTGAGCCGATACAATATCTTCATTCATAACACAAGCACCATAAACTCCTTGAGTATTTACAGCATATACTCCTAAAACTACTGCCATTCCAAAAGTTTTATGCATAGTAAAGGTTTTTAAATCAGCTTCAAGTCCGCTACCACCACTGCAATCACTTCCTGCAATTGTTAGAACTGGATTTAACATATAAACTCCTTATATTGGTTAAAAGAGAAATAATACTCTAAAAATTTATAATTTTATTATAATATTTGCCTTTTTTATAAATTTATTAGGAACAAAAATGTTTAACCTTGATATAAACTTATTTTCTTACATTAGCGTTAGGGCTTTTTTAGCGTTTTTATTATCGTTTATTATTACATTAATTATTATGCCACTTTTTATTTCTTGGGCAAAGAGTGTAGGGGCAAATCAGCCAATTTTAAGTGATGCACCACTAAATCATCAAAAAAAATCTAATACTCCTACAATGGGTGGGGTTGTTTTTATTTGTGCTGCTTTATTATCTAGTCTTGTTTTTACTACATTTAATGTTTATAGTTTTAGTGCGATTTTGTGTATTGTTTGTTTTGGTGCTATTGGAATAATTGATGATTTAGGCAAGGTATTAAAAAAGGCAAATAAGGCTGGGTTAAAACCACGCTCTAAAATGATTTTAATGTTAATTGCGTCTTTAATAACAATATTACCTATTATGATATATGGGAATTTTAGCACAGAACTTTTTGTCCCATTTTATAAATATCCTATAATTGATATGAAGTATTTTGCTTTATTATTTTGGGTATTGGTGTTAATTTCTAGCTCAAATGCTATTAATCTAACTGATGGGCTTGATGGGCTTGCTTGTGTGCCTAGTGTGTTTTCATTATTTACATTATCAGTGTTTTTATATCTTAGCTCAAATGCTGTTTATGCTAATTATTTATTGTTACCTAGAGTAAGCGGGAGTGAAGAATGCGTTGTAATTGCACTTGCATTAATTGGTGCTTTACTAGGATTTTTATGGTATAACTGTCATCCAGCACAAGTATTTATGGGAGATAGCGGTTCACTTACATTAGGAGCTATTGTTGGATATTTAGCGATAATTTCAAAAAATGAGATTTTATTAATTTTAATAGGTTTTGTTTTTGTTCTTGAGACTATTAGCGTTATTTTACAAGTTGGAAGTTTTAAAATATTTCATAAAAGGATTTTCAAAATGGCTCCAATTCATCATCATTTTGAGCAAATTGGTTGGAGTGAAAATAAAATCATAGTTAGATTTTGGCTAATTGCATTTATTTGCAATGTTTTAGCGTTAATTACTATTAAATTAAGGTGAGTTTTATGTTATCAATGTTTGGATATGGAAATGTTGCTAAGGCAATTACAAGCACTTATAAAAAGGGTGAATGGTATATATATGATGATAAATTTAGCGTTTGTAGTGAAGATGAATTTGGTAATAAGCTTTTACCTACAAGCTATTTTAATCCTGATAAAAGTAGCATAGAAGTAGTTAGTCCTGGAATTGCACCTAATCATATTTTATGTAAAAGTGCTAAGAATTTAACAAGTGAGATTGATTTTTATAACGAAGCTTTAGGGCTTAGTATTTGGGTTAGTGGGACTAATGGTAAGACTACTACAACGGAAATGATTTCTTATTTGCTTAATATTGAAGCAGGAGCAAATATAGGAAAACCAATTGCATTAATGAATCTTAAAGCACCTTTAGTTGTCCTTGAGATGAGCTCTTTTGCCCTTCATTATACTAAGGTTGCAAGACCTGAGCTTTATGTATTATTACCTATTTGTGATGATCATATTTCTTGGCATGGAAGCTTTAATAATTATGAAAAAGCAAAACTTGATTTAATTTTTAGAATGAATAAAACAGCAAGTATTATTGTGCCTAAAAAATATGAAGAGTATTTAAAGAGTGCAAATTGTATTAAATATTTTTATGAGAATTCTAGTGATTTAGCTAAACTTTTTGATATTGATTTAGCTAGATTAAATTACAATGAGCCGTTTTTATTAGATGCGTGTTTAGCGTTGGCTGCTTGTAAGATTATTAGTGGCAAAATTGAATATGAAAAAATATCTAAGTTTAAAATTGGTCGTCATAGAGTTGAGATTTTTAAAGATAGCAAAGATAGAATTTGGATTGATGATAGCAAGGCTACTAATATTTCAGCTGCACTTGCTGCTATTAATAGTTTTAAAGAGCCTTTACATTTAATTGCTGGTGGAGATGCTAAAGGTCAAGATTTAAATGAGTTTTTCTCAAAATTAGATAAAAATATAAAGCTTTATTTAATAGGCAAGAGCGATTTTAGCGATATTGCTAAAAAGCACGGATTAAACCCAATTAGAACCAATCTAAAAGAAGCTGTAAGTATGATTTATAAAGATTTAACAACTAAAGAAATAGCATTATTAAGTCCTGCGTGTGCTAGTTTAGATGAATTTAGTTCTTATGCTGAGCGTGGGGATTTGTTTATAAAATATATGAAAGATTTAGATGTTTAGCTTTTTAAGACTTGCAAAAAGTGCTTTAATTACAAGTGAGTATAGTGTGAAAAATAATAAATTACTTTATAAAAATAAAGAATTTATAATCCAAGATGAATTAAAAAGTTACGAAAATACTTATTTTGTAGTTGCTATTGATAGAGTGATTTTATTTAAAAATCAAAATGAAAATAATTTTGATAAGGCTAAAAAAAGACAAATAAAAGCGATAAGTCTTAGTTGTTTAGTAATGATTTTATGTTTAATAATTTTATTTTTTCAAGAATTTGAAATAGGTATTTCATTTTTAAGTATTGCTAGTATTGTAGTTTTTATACTTTCAATACTTAATTATTCGTTTTTAAAACAACAAATTTTCGCATTAGAAAAAATTTAAGCATAATTTAAGAATTATCATATATAATAACGGCTTTTACTTCGGTGGTTGGATAGCTCAGTCGGTAGAGCAGCAGACTGAAAATCTGCGTGTCGGCAGTTCGATTCTGCCTCTAACCACCATTTTAAATTTCCCACTTTTTATTATTTTTTTGTTTGAGAATTTGAAATAGGAATTTCAAAATAATTTTTCTATACATTAAATATTTTTTCATATACTCCCCAAATGATTAAGGCAAAAAAGAAATTCGGACAAAATTTTTTAAAAGATGAGTTAGTAAAACAGCAGATCATCCAAGCGATACCCAAAGATTTAAAAGCAAAATTAATTGAAATTGGGCCTGGCTTAGGTGATTTAACTGCTCCAATACTTAAAAGCGGTTTTAAATTAACAAGTTTTGAAATAGATGATAGTTTAATTCCTATTTTAAACGAGCGTTTTAATAAAGAGATTTTAAGTGGAGATTTTACGCTAATAAATGCTGATGTTATGAATGTAAAAATTAGCGATGAGCCTTATTTTATATGTGCTAATTTGCCGTATTATATTAGTTCGCAAATTATTATAAATGCTTTATTTGATGATAACTGCATAGGTATGCTTGTGATGATTCAAAAAGAATTAGCAGATAGATTTTTTGGTATTGATTATTGTGCTTTAAGTGTTATTACGGATTTACTTTGTGATAAAGTTAATGTTTGTGAAGTGCCACCTAGTGCATTCACTCCTATGCCAAAAGTAAATTCTAGTGTAATTAAGCTTATTAAAAAGCCTAGTTTGTTGGATAAAAAAGATTTAAAAGCTTTTAATTCTTTTATCAAGATAGCCTTTAATCAACCAAGAAAAAAAATGCTTAGTTCATTTTCAAATAAAACAAAGGTAAAACAAGCATTAGATAAGCTAGAAATTGATGAAAACAAAAGAGCTCATGAAATATCTGTTAAATCATTCTTAGAACTTTTTAAATTACTAAAGGATGAAAATGAATATTGAAGATTTAGAAAAAACAAAAGTAGCAAGAAGTTATGAAAACGCTGAAAACGAAGATGAACTTTTAGAAGAATTAGAAGAAGAAATTGACGATAAAAAAGCTAAAAAGAAAAAAAAGCGTAAGAAAAAAATCTTACCAGCTTCTTTAAAAGGTGATTTAGATTGGCAAAAAGCCTTAGCTGAATCAATGAAAGAAAACGAAAAAGCTCAAGAAAAAAGGCTATATCCTTGGATAAATTACAAAGGTAATGCAAGTGTTAAATTTACTCCATTAGGCGGACTTGGTGCTATTGGTGGAAATATGAGCGTAATTGAGTATGAAGATGAAGCTATTATTATTGATGTTGGAATGAGCTTTCCTGATGCTGATACCTTAGGTGTTGATATTGTAGTTCCTGATTTTTCTTATATTAGAAAGATAAAAGATAAAGTAAAAGCTGTTCTTATCACTCACGCTCACGAAGATCATATTGGAGCAATGCCTTATTTTTATAAAGAATTTGATTTTCCGATTTATGCTACGCCGCTTCCACTTGGAATGATTTCAAATAAATTTAGCGAACACGGGCTTAAAGATAAATGCAAATTATTTAGACCAATTACAAAAAGACAAATTTATGAAATTGGCTCTTTTAAAGTTGAGTTTATGCATATAACTCATAGTATTATAGATAGCTGTGCATTAGCTATAAATACTCCTGCTGGAACTATTATTCATACGGGAGATTTTAAGATTGACCATACTCCAATAGATGGTTATGCTAGTGATTTACATCGTTTAGCTTATTATGGCGAAAAAGGTGTTTTATGTTTATTTAGCGATAGTACTAATAGTTACCGCGAAGGTGTAACTAAGAGTGAAAGCACCGTTGGTGGGACTTTTGATTTGATTTATTCAAGATGCAAAGGTCGTGTGATTATGAGCACATTTAGCTCAAACATTCACAGAATCCATCAAGCAATCACACACGCACTTGTATATAATAGAAAAGTTTGTATTATAGGTCGTTCTATGGAAAGAAATCTATTTACAGCAATTGAGCTTGGATATTTAAAATTTGATAAAAAGATTTTTATAAGTGCTGATGAGCTTGATAAATATCCTGATGAAGAGATATTAATAGTAACTACAGGCTCACAAGGTGAGAGTATGAGTGCATTATATAGAATGGCTACAAGCGAACACAAACATGTAAAAATTAAGCCTAATGATCAAGTAATTATAAGTGCTAAAGCAATTCCTGGTAATGAAGCAAGTGTATCAGGTGTAATTGATTTATTAATGCGTCATGGAGCAAGTGTTGCTTATCAAGAATTTAGCGAAATTCATGTAAGCGGTCATGCAGCAAGTGAAGAACAAAAGCTAATCTTAAGACTTGTAAAACCTAAATATTTCTTGCCTGTGCATGGAGAGTATTCTCATATTAGTAAGCACAAAGCTAGTGCAATTGCTTGTGGTGTGAATGAAAAAAATATATATTTATTAAATAACGGCGATCAAATGGAGATTAGCTGGAATAAATTAAGAAGATTAAAAACCGTTAAAACAGGTAAAACTTATATAGATAATCAAGTAGATAGAGAAGTGCATGATGATTTATTAAATACTAGAAAAAATCTTGCAGAGCATGGAATAGTGCAGCTTAATCTTCATATTAATATGGGTGCAAGGACACTAAATCACGCACATATAATCAATTTTGGTTTAGTATCAAATAAACTAGCTCAAGATTTTGCAACTGATGTTAGCAATTATATTAAATTATTTATAGCTGATGCAAAAGATACTTTATTAAAGGATAAAAAGGCATTTGAACCAGCACTAAGAAATGCACTTAAGAAGTATTTTTTCAAAAAATATAAAAAATATCCGTATTTATTATTAAATATTCATTAAGGATAAAATATGCTAGAAATTGCAAAAAACATTCTAAAGCGAGAAGCCTTCGCTTTAGAAGAAGCGTCAAATTCTTTAGATGAGAGTTTTTGTGAAGTTGCTAAGATAATTAGCGAATGCAAAGGGAATTTAATCATTGTTGGAGTTGGTAAAAGTGGTATCGTTGGACGCAAAATTGCAGCTTCGTTTGCTAGTTGTGGGGTAAGGTCATTTTTTATTCATGCTAGTGAGTTAATGCACGGAGATTTAGGAAATATTTGTAAAGATGATGTGGTAATTTTAATTTCTTTTAGTGGTAAAAGCGAAGAAGTGTTAAAAATATTACCATTTTTAAATGATAGAAACGCTACTTTAATTAGCATTTCTCAAAGCAATTCTCCATTAGCAAATGCTTGTAGTTTCAATATTGCTACAAATTGCAATGAAGCAATCACAAATCTACCAGCACCTACTAGCTCAACTACTCTAACTCTAGCTTTAGCTGATGCGCTTTTAGCTTGTGTTATTAATTTAAAAGATTTTAGTGTTAGTGATTTTGGTATAAATCATCCAGGTGGAGCATTAGGTAAAAAGTATTATGTAAAAGTTAGTGATTTAATGCATAAAAACAATCTACCGATAATAAGCAAAAATGCTAGTTTGAAAGACGCTATTATTTGTATGAGCAAGGCAAGTTTTGGTTGTGCTTTATTAGTTGATAATGAAAAATTAGTTGGATTTTTAAGTGATGGGGATTTAAGAAGAGCTATGGCTAAGGATGATTTTTCTTTAGAGCAATTAGCCTTAGAATATGCTAGTAAAAATCCTAAAACCATAGAAAAATCAGTTTTAGCACATAAGGCGTTTTCTTATATGAAAGAAAACAAAATATCAATTTTAGTAGTTCTTGAGAATGAAAAAATAATAGGATTATTACAATTATTGGATGAGTGATGAGACTTAATAAATTTATAGCACACAATAGCAAGTATTCAAGAAAAGAAGCTGACAAATTAATAAAAGAAGGCTTAGTAAAGATTAATAACAAAGTTTGCTTAGAAGACTGGAGTGAAGTTGGAATTGATGATAAAGTTTTTGTAAAAGGTAAAAGAATTTATAAAAAAAGTGAATTTAGCGTCATCGTATATCATAAAGATAAAGGCGAATTAGTAAGCCATAAAGATGAGCGTGGAAGAGCCTTGATATATGATAATTTGCCAAGAGATTTTAGACATTTTAATCCTGTTGGAAGGCTTGATTTTTCATCAACGGGCATACTTTTATTAGTAGATAGTCCTGTAATAGCTGATTTTTTAATGCAAAGTAACTTAGAGCGTGAATATTACTTAAAAATTAAAGGAACTATAAGTAAAGATGTAATCAATGCTATGGAAAATGGACTTGAGATTGTAAATAGCTTAAAAGGAGCACACCCAAAAAGCAAAATTACCAATCTTAGTCTAAAGCCTTTTTTAGAATATGAGATTTTTGGAAGTAGTGGCGGATATACAAAACTAAGAGTGATTATTGATGAAGGTAAAAATAGAGAATTAAGACGCTTTTTTGCTGAATTTGATTTAGAAGTAGTGGAGCTTAAAAGGGTTGCTTTTGGTAGGGTTGATTTGGGTGTGTTAAAGCCTAAAAAATATAGATTTTTAACCAATAGCGAATACGAAGATTTAAGAAGCTTTTTAAAAGAAAATAAGGTGTATTACTAATGAAAGAATTAAATAATTTACATAAAGAATTTATAGAGTTAAGACATAACATACACGCAAATCCAGAGCTAGGATTTAATGAGTTTAATACCGCAAAATTAGTTGCAAATAAACTAAAAGAATTTGGTTATGAAGTTTATGAAGGCATAGGAAAAACGGGTGTTGTAGGAGTATTAAAGAAAGGAAATTCTACTAAAAGCATAGGTCTTAGAGCTGATATGGATGCACTTAGTATAGAAGAATGCACAGGACTTGATTATGCTAGTAAGAATGGCTGTATGCACGCTTGCGGACATGATGGGCATACGGCAGGATTATTAATGGCTGCTAAGTATTTAGCAAGTGCTAATTTTAATGGAACTCTTAATTTATTTTTTCAACCTGCTGAAGAATGTTGTGATAATGAAATGTTAAGCGGTGCTATGAGAATGATAAAAGATGGAGTTTTAGAACGCTTTAAGGTTGATTATATTTATGGAATTCATAATATGCCAATTTCACAGATGAAAGGCTATGAAAATAAGAAATTCTTTATGAAAAAAGGCGTAATGATGGCAGGTGTAAGTGCTTATAAAGTAGATTTTATAGGCTTAGGCGGACACGCATCGGCTCCACATTTATGCAAAGACCCAATAAGCGTTGCAAATAATTTTGTAAATGCTTTATATGCTTTTAAATCTTTAGAATTAAAAGATAGCGTTGTAAATGTTACAGGCTTTCTAGCAGGAACTACAAAAGCATTTAATATAATCCCAAATGAAGCTAGTGTTATGATAAATGTAAGAGGTCTTAGCAATCAAGAGCTTGAATTTATTGATACAAGAATTAAAGAATTAGCAACAAACTTAGCAAATGCTTTTAATATAAAAGCTATAGTAAAAAGAGCTGAAAATATAAAAGCTACTATCAATAATGATGAAGCACATGAGTTAGCAAGACTTGCTGCGATTGAGAGTTTTGGTGAAGATGAATGCGAGTTTGAACACCCGCATTTAATGGGTAGCGAAGACTTTTCTGCATTTTTAGATGAGGTTAAAGGAACATATGCTTTTATAAATAATGGAGATAGTGCAAATCTTCATCATCCAGAATATAATTTCAACGATGAAGTATTGCTACTAGCTAGTAAGTATTTTGCAAATTTAGTATTAAATTATTTAAAATAAATTTATTTTTATTAAAAAATTAAATAAATTTATTATTTAGCCGATATAAAAAAGACTATATTTAAAAGGAGAAGATTATGAATGTAGGTTCTGTTAGTAATTCAGGTTTTACGAGTGGCTTACCAAAAAGTGTAAAAACTCAAGATGATGCAAGAAATGCTATAAAAGATAATTTAAAAAATATAGGCATTGACTTAGGAGATAGGGATTTAAGCAGTATTAGTGGTAAGGATATTACAAATGCTTATATAGCACAAAGTATGCAAATTAGCTTTTCTCAATTTAATACTCAAGGAAGCATATTTAGTTTTTCAAAAAATGAAATGCAACTTAATACTTTTCTTGGAACTTTAGGTAAATTAGGTGATGGTTTTGAGAATTTACAAAACTTAACTCCTGCAAAAGCTAAAGAATTAATTAGCGAAGATGGCTATTGGGGTAGTAAGCAAACTGGCGATAGAATAGCTGGTTTTGTTCTAGCTGGTGCTGGAGATGATATTGAAAAGCTAAAAGCAGGTCGTGAAGGAATTATGCGTGGTTTTAAAGACGCTGATAAGACTTTAGGTGGTTTTAGCAAAGGATATGCTGATATTGCAAATGCTACAATTGAACGCGCTGTAAAAGCTATAGATGATAAAATAGCTGAATTAGGCGGCAATGTAGTAGATATAAAAGCTTAATTAAATGCCTATTTTTAGGCATTTAATACTTATAAATATAATTAATTTTAAAATCTTAAAAACAAATGTTCTTATATTAAAACAATTTAAAATAAAATTTTCATACTAATTAGATAATTTAATCAATTAATTTTAGCTTTCATAATAAAGTAAAATCATTATATTTTGCACTTATAATTTATACATCATAAAACATTAATTACAAAGTAAAACAATTAAAATATATATTATGAAAATAATTTATTTTTATAAGATTTTGCTATGTATTGATTAAACATTTTATAATTTTTCTCTCTTGAGTAATTCTTTAATACTAGGCTTTATGCTATTAAATTCATTGATATAATTTTTATAAATAAATTCTATAATCTTTAAAATTTTGGTTATTAATAATATATAATAAACTTTTCTTTAAACCACCAATGTATTACATAAAACTCTTTGTATCCAACAATAATATGTAATATAGTAGATAAAAAATGTTCTACTCTATTACATAAAAAATAAAAAATGTTCTACTCTATTACATAAAAAATAAAAAATGTTCTACTCTATTACATAAAGCTCTTTGTATCCAACAATAGTATGTAATATAGTAGATAAAAAATGTTCTACTCTATTACATAAAAAATAAAAAATGTTCTACTCTATTACATAAAGCTCTTTGTATCCAACAATAGTATGTAATATAGTAGATAAAAAATGTTCTACTCTATTACATAAAAAATAAAAAATGTTCTACTCTATTACATAAAGCTATTTGTATCCAACAATAGTATGTAATATAGTAGATAAAAAATGTTCTACTCTATTACATAAAGCTCTTTGTATCCAACAATAGTATGTAATATAGTAGATAAAAAAATGTTCTACTCTATTACATAAAAAATAAAAAATGTTCTACTCTATTACATAAAGCTCTTTGTATCCAACAATAGTATGTAATATAGTAGATAAAAAAATGTTCTACTCTATTACATAAAGCTCTTTGTATCCAACAATAATATGTAATATAGTAGATAAAAAAATGTTCTACTCTATTACATAAAGCTCTTTGTATCCAACAATAATATGTAATATAGTAGATAAAAAAATGTTCTACTCTATTACATAAAAAATAACAAATGTTCTACTCTATTACATATTTTTATGTTATCAATACTTGCATATTATAAAAGTATTATTGTGTTAAAAACTATAGCTATGCTTTCAGGTTTATCGCTATATATTCATTAATATTGTAAAAATAAAAATTATTCTTTATATAGCTCAATAATTAATACTATTTTAAAACAACTTTAAATAAAATTACTATTATTTTATTTAAAGGATTAAAGATGATTTCTTTTTTAAGACCTGTCAAAAAGGATAGGGTGGTTAAAGATGATGAGTTGCTAAGCACTTATTATAAGTATAGAAAACTTTCGTTAAGTGGTGTGTTTGTTGGTTATATGGGATATTATTTAGTAAGAAACAATATTACCCTATCTACTCCATTAATTAAGACTGATTTAGCAGTAAATAATTCTGATATAGGTTTAATTACTGGTTCTATGTTAATTGCTTATGGTATTAGTAAAGGCGTTATGAGTGCTTTAAGTGATAAGGCTGACCCAAAAAGATATATGGCTTTAGGTCTTATTTTATGTGCGTTAATTAATGTATTATTAGGCTTTTGCAATGCTTTATATGCTTATGTAGGTGCTGTTATTGCACTTGGAGTTTTTCAAGGAATGGGCGTTGGACCTAGTTTTATTACTCTTGCTAATTGGTATCCTAAAAAAGAAAGAGGAATTTATACTGCTATTTGGAATATAAGCCATAATATTGGAGGGGGTTTGGTAGCTCCAATTATTTCTAAATCTGTTTTAATATTATCTCCTGTATTAGGGATTGCTGCGGCTGATTTTAATGCTACTTATTGGAAAGTAAATCACTTTTATGTCCCAGCAATTTTAGCCTTGTTAATTAGTGTTTATGTTTTATACGCTGTTAAGGGTAATCCTAAAAATGAAGGGTTAAAAGAATTAAACGAGATTAATAAATTAAGAGGTTATGAAGAAGATATTAAAAACTCAGCTTCAACTACTGATTTAAGTAGTAAAGAAATATTTGTTAAATATGTTCTAAAAAACCCTAATGCTTGGTATGTTGCTTGGATGGATACTTTTGTTTATATGATTAGATTTGGGTTGATAAATTGGCTTCCTATTTATCTTTTATCTGTAAAAGGCTTTAGTAAAGAGCAAATGCATACAGCGTTTTTATTCTTTGAATGGGCTGCAATTCCATCAACAATGTTAGCAGGAATTATATCTGATAGATTATTTAAAGGATATAGAATGCCACCTGCAATTCTTGCTGTTTGTATAATATTTTTTATGATTATTGGATATTTTACGAGCGATAATATTTACTACACTATATTTTTTGCAGCAGCAGCTGGGTGTTTAGTATATGTGCCACAATTTTTAGCAAGTGTTCAAACTATGGAAGTTGTTCCTGCTTTTGCTGTAGGTTCTTGCGTTGGTCTTCGTGGGTTTATGAGCTATGTCGTAGGAGCTTCTTTAGGAACTATGCTTTTAGGTGCTATGGTTGATGCTTTTGGTTGGAATGCAGGTTTATATATGCTTTTATTTGCTTGTATTATGTGTATTGTGTTTTCTTTACTTTGCCACTTTGGTGCTAAGAATAAGAAATTTTAATTTATGAGATTATATTTTTTATTATAACGAAGTTCTAAATTCTTAGAACCAATTAATCCGCCTTGATGAATGTATAAGATATTTTCTTTTAGTTCATCAAGGTTTTCATAAATTGCCTTTAAGCAAACGCTATCATAAAGCAAATCAAACTCAATATCACTAATATTTTTTGTTAATATAAATAGCTCTTCATAAAGATTTGCAAAATGATATTTTCTAGCAGTTTTTAATAATTTTAGCTTGGAATTTGGATTAAGTTTGTTTATTTGTTTTACAAAATATTCATTAGCATTTACGCAAGATGCTGTAAAAACTCTAGCATTTGAGAGTGTGCTTAGATATTTTTCAAGATAAATCGCACTTGTATAAGTCCCACTTGCTAATACTACATCACAATCTAATTCATTTACAATTTTTGCTATTTCTTTTGCCATTTTATAAAAGCCAAATCTAGCATAATCTTCACAAACACCTTCGCTAATTAAAAAGCTATTATTATCATTTTTATGCAAAGTTTTTGCAAATTTTTTAGGATTATTCGCATAATAAATCACAGCGTTATTTTCTAATGCACTTTTTAAATTCCCACTAATTTCGCATCTTCTAGCACATACAAAAGAAAAATTATAATTATTATTTTTAGTCCAGAGTGCTAGTGCTTGCATAGCATTTGATTGACTTGAGCCATAGCAGATTATGTGTTTATAAGGGAGTTTTAAGTCTTTAAATATATCTAATTTTCTTGCTTTATTGCCATTAATTTCGCCTAATAAATCATCTCTTAAAATAATCATATTTTTATTAAAAATCTTAAGAGTTGAAAACATTTAATACCTTGATAAAATCTTTTTCCTAAAGCAAATCTTAGAAATTATTAGCGAAGTGAAAAATACAAAAGTAATAGTATAAAAATGATAATTTAAAAACATCATCATAGGAACTAGATAAATTATCAAAAACACAAGCATAGCTAAATACTCGTGGCTTTTTTCATACCTTGAGCTAATAATGCTAAATGCTAGTGCGTAATGAACACTTGCAATAGGAAGTAGGCTAAGTAGGATATAGATTACTAATTCTTTTGATTTTGAAGGGGTTTTATAATCTTTCCAATAGTCTTTAAATGATTGAATATTAGTAATTTTTGAATTAATTAAGGTGCTAAAGCTAAGGTTTTTAATCTTTGCAATTTCTGTATTTTGCTTGAAATTATACAACATTACATTGTCTAAATTAAATGTGATTTTATTATCTTCGTTTAGGATTGTTCCTTGATTAGCTAATAATATTTGTTCGTTTTTAGAATTTGTTTTTGGCAAATACAAAACAATATTTTTATAAATTCCATTCTCTAATTCATCTGCAAAATATATATAATCTCCTAATTTTTGACCAAAATTAGCATTTTTAAGATTAATTTTAGAAAAGGCTTTTTTATAATCAATAAAATTATCATATAAAGAAAAACTAAGCGGCATTAAAACTATGCTAATTACTAATAAAACCAAACTTACTATAAAGGCTAAAAAGCTAATAAAATTAGCTATTTTTCTAGGGTTTAATCCTAGAGAAAAAAGCATAATTATTTCGTTTTCTTTAGATAATCTTAGAATACACATAAAACAGGTAATAAAAAAGCTAATAGGAGTAGTAAAAATGATGAGTTTTACACTCATAAGAGAATATAATTTAAATAATTCATATAAGCTTAATTCTATATAAGAAGTAATTTTTGCTATTTGAAATAAGACAATGATAGAGCTTACTAAAAATAGCGTTAAAAATATTGATAAAAAAGAGCCTATGAATTGTCTAAATAAATATTTTTTAATCATTGCACATAATCTAAACAAAATTGCCCAACGCTAGGGAAAAACCATACTAAAGCAAGTCCTATGCTTAAAAATGGTATGAAAGGAACTTGTATGTTTTCCTTGCCTTTTATTCTTAGATACATAAAAACAGGCAAACTCACAACAGCTCCTAAAAATATAGCCACAAAACCAAGTTTAATTCCTAATAAGGCTCCAATTAATGCCATTATTTCAATATCAGCTTCGCCCATTACTTGAATACATTCATCATCGCTTTTTGCCTTTGCATTCATTATGCTCTCTATTAAAGATTTTAGCAAATACGCACCACCTGCAAAGATTAAAGCATCTTTAAAACTACTTATTGAATGAGTATAAATTAGAGCAAAAATCAAAGTTAGCATTAAAGTAAAGCTAGGCACAGCAAGGTAGCGAACATCAATAATGCAAAGTGCAAATAATAAGCTAAATGATAATGCTAAGCAAATAGAATAAGCAAGATTTTCTAAACTATTAATATCTATGCAATATAAAAATATAAAGCCAACAATTAGCTCAATTAATGGATACTGAATGCTTATTTTGCTTTTACAAAACCCACATTTACCACCTAAAACTAGCCAAGAAATAATAGGGATATTGTGATAGAATTTCAATTTGTTATTACAGCTTCCACAAGAACTTGGCGGATAAAAAACACTTTTTCTCTCAGGTAGTCTTAAAATCAATACATTTAAAAACGAGCCAAAAACAAGCCCAAATATAAAAACCAAAATACTAAACTCCACCGAAATTCCTTTTACAAATTCTATAATTTTTAATAATTTCTTTTAATTCATCTTCTTTAAAATCAGGAAATAAAGTAGGGGTAAAAACAAACTCTGCATAAGCACATTGCCAAAGTAAGAAATTTGAAATCCTAAAATGTCCGCCCGTTCTAATCAATAAATCAACATTGTTTTTAATATCTAAATATTTATTAAAATTATTTTCATCTATT
This sequence comes from Campylobacter sp. RM12651, assembly GCF_022369475.1. NCBI lineage: Bacteria > Pseudomonadati > Campylobacterota > Epsilonproteobacteria > Campylobacterales > Campylobacteraceae > Campylobacter > Campylobacter sp. RM12651. The sequence continues at coordinate 1,572,297 of NZ_CP059600.1, read as the reverse complement.
TCTTCATCACTTGCTTTTAATTTTTTAAAAGCTCTTAAAATCTCATCTTTTCCGCCGTAATTTATGCCTAGATTAAAAATAATTCTTGAGTAATTTTTAGTTTTTTCTTCAAACTCATTAATTAAATTCTTAGTATCCAAATCAAGAACACTAATATCTCCAAAGCTTTTAAATCTAATTTCATTTTTTATAAAATTGTTTAATTCACTAGATAAGTATTCTTTAAGTAATTTGAAAATAAACTCAATTTCTTCTTTAGGTCTTTTCCAATTTTCGGTAGAAAATGCAAATAAACTAAGCTCTAAAACGCCTTCTTCAATACAAGCTTTTACCAATCTTTCAATAGTTTTTGCACCTGCTTTATGCCCGAAACTTCTTAATAAACCTTGATTTTTAGCCCATCTACCATTACCATCCATAATGATTGCTAAATGATTTAACTCGTTCATAAATTTCCTTTATAACTAAGGCTAAAAAAATCATCTTTATAAGTAGTCAATTCTACATTTTGCGAATATTCAAAGCAGATTTTTTGAACCTTAGAAAAGCTAGTTAATATTTTATTATCATTTAAAAAAAGGCTTAATTTAGCAAAAACATCATAATAAATTGCTAATTCATTTTTTTTCTTTCTATATTCAATTAATATAGGTTTTCCTTCAAGCAAACAAGGTAAATATAAAATATCTTCATTCAAAGCAAAAAGCATTGTTTTATAGCATTCATAATCTGATTTTTGATTTGTTTGGATTAATGAATTAATTAGCGTGTATTTAAAATCATCTCTAAAAGCGATTTTTAATAACTCAAAACAATCATAATCAATATAGGCAAAAACCTTATCAGCTTGAAGATTTTTAAAGACTAAACTATCATAAATTTCAGCTAAATAATAAGTGTTTGGCTCTAAATTAATGTTTGATTTTGTGGTTAATTCTTTTTTACCAATTAATAATTTGTAGCGATTAAACATTAATTTATCAATTACTTTAAATTTAATTGGCAAAACATCATTAAACATCAGCTTTTACTCTATCAAAAATAATTTTTGCTAAGTTTTCTTTAGTATCAAAATACCCTTCGCTAATGCCTGAATAATCACAGAAAAATATTTCGTTTTTACTTGAGCCAAATTGAGTATGTTCTCCTAAAATATTAAGACATAATAAGCTTAAACCTTTATTTACTAAAGCTTTTTTTGCATTATCATAGGCAGTTTTTTCATCACACTCTAGTTTAAAGCCGATTTTTTTACCCGAAAAATTAAAAGTAGCTAATAAATCATCATTAGGTCTTATTTTGATATTAAATTCTTCATCAAATTCATCTCTTTTTATTTTTCTTTCTTGTTTGATAGGGATAAAATCACTAACTGCAGCACACATAAATAAATAATCAAATTCTTTATAATCTTGCATTAAGGCTTTTAATTCAGCACTTGTATCGTAGCTTAATTGTGTGAAATTTTCATTTTTAATCTCATCACATCTAGCCTTTAAATACACCACATTTGCACCCCTTAAATAAGCTTGTTTAGCTAGTGCATCTGACATAGTTCCACTTGAATAATTTCCTATATTTCTTACTAAATCAATGCTCTCACGAGTGCCGCCACCTGTTATTAAAATATTTTTTCCCATATAGAATTTATCTTTATAAATTTCTCTTAAAGTTGCTAGAAAAATATCTTTTGTATTAGCTAAAGCTCCTATGCCAAATTCTTTACAAGCTAAGGTTTTGCTAATTGGCTTTACTATTTTTATACCTAAACTCTTTAAATATTCTAAGCTTTTTTGTGTTTGACTTGCTAAATACATATTAGTATTTGCTGCAGGTGCTATTATTAGTGGTTTGTTTGAAGCAATTAAGGTGCTTAAAAATACATTATCACAAACTCCATTAGCTAGTTTATTTATTGAATTAACACTAGCAGGAGCAAATACAACAGCATCACAATCTTTTGAAAACATTATGTGATTTTTATCATTTTCCCAGCTTTCATTCTCACTTGTTAAAACGCTCTCGCATAATGCTTCATAAGCTAATTTATTTACGAATTTCAAAGCCCCATCACTTAATAAAGCTTTTACTTTAATTCCTTCTTCTTTAAACATAGAAATTAATTCAAAGCTTTTATAAAAGCTAATACTTCCACTAACACATAATAATACTTTCATTAAAAATCCTTAAAATTATTAAAAATCACGCCTTTATTACGCTCTATAAATAAATCTTTTGCTTTTAATTTAGCAGCGTCTTTATTGCTAATCGTGCTACCTGCTGCAATTAAAGTATCGCTAGGTATGTTAATTGGTGCTATTAGGTTTGAGTTTGAGCCTATGAAGACATTTTTACCGATTTTGCTTAGGTGCTTGTTTTTGCCATCGTAATTACAAATTATCACACCACAGCCAATATTTACACCACTACTAATCTCACAATCTCCTAAATAAGCTAAATGCCCAGCTTTTACATTTTCTAATTTTGCATTTTTGCATTCTACGAAATTACCGATTTTACTATCTTTAATAACGCATTTTGGACGAATTCTAGCCATTGGCCCTATGCTTGAATTAATTATCTCACTATTTTCTATAACGCTATTTGCTAAGATTTTTGAGCTTTTTATAATAGAATTTGCCTTAATCACAACTCCACTTTCAATCTCACAATCATTACTAATTTGTGTATCAAGCTCTATGAAAATACTATCTTTATTATGCATAACAACGCCATTTATAAGCAATTCATCTTTTATTCTTTTTTGCATAATTTGCTCGGCTTGTTCTAAATCTAATTTATTATTAATGCCTAAAAACTCAATCTCATCAAAGGTGCATTCGCTAACGCTTATTTTATCATCTATAGCCATTTTGATAATATCAGTTAGATAATATTCTTTTTGAGCGTTGTTGTTATTTAGCTTAGGAATGTAAGTTTTTAATATATCTTTACTTATTTTATAAATTCCTGCATTACATAAAGTGCATTTTAATTCTTCATTGTTTGCATCTTTTGTTTCTACAATTTTACTTATTTTATCGTTTTCTTTAATCACTCTTCCGTAAGAATTAGCACTATATTTATTAAAAGTGCTTAAAACTATTTTAGAATTTGTATTAGCTATAATTTTTAGACTATTTTGTGTGATTAAAGGCATATCAGCATTTAAAATCAACGCTTCTTCGTATTTTGGCTCATAATTTATTAAAGCCCCGCCTGTGCCTTTATGATTTTGCATATCTTGATATATATATTTTAAATTAGAATAATCTTTTAAATGCTCTTTTATAGCGTCTGCTTGATGATGTAAAATCAAAGTTATATCATCACTAAGTTGCAAAGCATTTTCAATAATAATTTTAATTAAAGATTTCCCACAAATTGTATGCAAAGGTTTTGCTAAATTACTATTCATTCTAGTGCCAAAACCAGCTGCTAGTATTACTATGCTTAATTTCATATTTTTCCTTTAGATTTTAAGAAAATGTTAGCAAGTTTTGGATAACATTTTTAAAAACTATTTAAGGAAATTAGTGAAAAAACTATTGCTTTTATTATTGTTTTCAGTGTTTATTTATGCTGATACTCCACTTAGCGTTCCTACATTAAATCTAAATCTAAGCGCACCAGAAACGCCTAGCCAATTAGTAACTACTTTAAATGTAGTCATAGTTTTAACTATATTGGCTCTAGCTCCTAGTATTATATTTGTATGCACTTCGTTTTTAAGATTAGTTATAGTGTTTTCGTTTATGAGACAAGCTATGGGAACACAAGCAATGCCGCCTAATACAATTTTAATATCTTTAGCACTTGTGATAACTTTTTTTATAATGCAACCAGCTGCTAATAAATCTTATGAAACAGGCATTAAGCCTTATTTGGAAGAAAAAATAGGCTATGAAGAAGCATTTGCATTAAGTGTTAAGCCGTTTAAAGAATTTATGCTTAAAAATACTAGAGAAAAGGATTTAGCACTATTTTATCGCTTAAGAAATATTGATAATCCTAAGAGTATTGATGATGTGGATTTAGTAACTTTAGTTCCTGCTTTTATGATTAGTGAATTAAAAACTGCATTTGAGATAGGATTTTTGCTATACTTACCTTTTTTAGTAATTGATATGGTTGTATCATCAGTATTAATGGCTATGGGTATGATGATGTTGCCGCCGGTTATGATATCTTTACCATTTAAAATTCTAATTTTTGTCTTAGTCGATGGTTGGAATTTATTAATTGGTAATTTGGTTAAAAGTTTTACATAGGAAAAAATATGAAAAAATTATCTTTAATTTTATTAAGTCTTAGTTTGCTGAATGCAACTAGCTTAAAAACTATGCTAGAAAGTATTGAGAATAATGAGCAATTAAAAGCTAAAAATTATGAAACTTTAAGCAAAGAAGAAAGTGCAAAAAGCGTAAAATACAAATACTATCCTAGTGCTACTTTACAAGTTGGATTTGTTAGTTTTGATTATGATAGATATATAATAAATCCAAATAATTTAACAAATGTAAGTGTAGCAATAGATGCTTTAATTTATGATGGTAAAAGAAATTCTAATATAAATCTTGCGAAAAAAAATCACGAATTAAGTCAAATTGAATTAGAAAAGGCTAAAAATGAATTGGAATTTAATTTAGCAAGTTTATATTATTCTTATTTAGCTTTAATGGAAAATATTGAATATAAAGAGCAGAATTTAAAATATTTAAATGCGAGTTTAAGTAGATTAGAAAATTTAAACAAAGTAGGCTTAAGACCTAATGATGAGCTAGAAATATTTAGAGCAAAAGTAGAATTAAATAAAAGTGAATTAAATAATTTAAATTATCAAAAAGATGAGATATTAAGTAATATTTATTTAATAACTAATAATAATTTTATTCCTACAAAAGGCAGTGCTATTATTTATGAAGATAGTTCTAATAAATCTTATGATATTAAAATAAATTCTTTAAAAGAAGAGATGAGTGAGCTTAATAAGGATTTATCATTAGCACCATTTAAACCTACTATTTTTGTAAAAAATATTGTGGGATTTTCAAAAAATAATTTCAATTATTCTTTATATGCTCCGTTTGATATGATAGTAAAAGAAAGAGTAAAAGAAAAAATGTTTTCAAATATATTTATGCTAGGTTTATCTTGGAATGTTTTTTCTTTTGGAGCTGACAAAAAGGCATATGAGAGTGCAAAACTTAGTAATTTAGCCGCTAAAGAAATGAATATATATAGTAAAAAATCAGTTAGTGAAAAGGAAAAACTATTAATTCAAAAAATTGCATCTATACAAGAAGAAATCAATGCTAATGAAAAGCTTTTAAATGCTAGCAAAATTGCTTATGAGAGTATTGCTAAAAAATATGAAGCTGGACTTGTTGGATATGTTGAATATTTAAATTCTTTAGAAACTATGCAAGGAGCTTTGGCGAAGCTTAGCTTAAGTAAAGCTAAATTTGAAATATCTAAGGCAGAATTATTACTTGCTAAAGGTATCATTATTAAAGATTTTGTAATTGATTTATAGGAGAAATATTGAAAAAATTAGTAATTTTATTGATTAGTATTAATTTATTTGCTGATTCTATTTATGCGAGTTTTGATGTGGTTGCTCAAAAAAGTGCTAAATTATCATTGCAATCTTTTGGTATTGTAAATAAAATAAATGTAGATGTTGGTAGTAGTGTAAAAAAAGGCGATGTTTTATTAGAACTTGATAGCTCAATTGAGCAAGTTGGATTAGAAGAATCAAATGTTCAACAAAAATTAGCAAATGAAGCTTTAGTTTTAGCTACAAGCACTCTTAAAAGATATGAACAAGTAAAATCAGTATTAAACGAACAAATTTTAGATGAAATTAACTTTAAAAAAAGTGAAGCAGAACAAAAATTAAAATCAGCAAAAATGTCTAGTAAAAAATATGAAACATTAATAAATCAAAAAAAATTAAAAGCCCCTTTTGATGGAATAATTACGGCAAAATATATTGAAGTTGGAGAAGGCGTAGCAAGCCCTAATCAGCCATTATTTATTTTGGATAGTTACCCTGAAGTTAAATTACTTTTAAGTTTTGATGAAAAATACTCTGATAAAGTTAAAGTAGGTAATACTTATGAATATAGTATAAATGGCTTAAATATGAAAGGTGTAATTAGTAAAATATATCCAAATATTGATATAAAAACTAGAAAAATTTATGCAGAAGTCTTAGCAAGTGACATACAAATTGGTTCATTTGGAGATGGTTATATTATTACGGATAAATAAATGTTAAAAATTGCAATTAATAGACCTGTTACTATTTTAATGACCTTTTTAGGGTTATTGTTTTTTGGTGTTATATCAATTTTTACAATGCCTATTAATTTATATCCTAATGTTGATATTCCACTTGTAAAAATTACAACATTTGCAAATGCTGATTTAAGCTATGTAGAATCTCAAATTACTAAAAAATTAGAAAATCAAATATCTGGTGTAAGTCAAATCAAAAGAATTACTTCAAAAAGTTTTAATAATTTAAGTGTAATTGCTGTGGAATTTGAATTAGGAAGAGATTTAGAAATAGCAGTAAATGATATTCGTGAAAAAATATCAAAAATAAAATTAGAATATCCACCTAGCGTTGAAAAAGTCTCATCTGATGCAGGTGCGGTTATGAGTATTTTTATTTCATCTAAGCAATTAGATGATAAGGCTTTGATGCAAATTATTGAAGATGATATAGAAGGTGATTTCCAGCGTATAAAGGGCGTTGGAGAAGTTAAAATGGTAGGTTATTTAAAAAATAACATAAAAATAGATTTAAATTTAGATGAATTAAATAAATACCATATTAATTCTTTAGATGTAGCAAAACTAATAAAAATGCAGAATTTTAAAACTTTTTTAGGAAGTATTGAAAATGAAGCTAAAAATATAACTATTAAAGGTTATTTCGACTCAAATAGTATAGAAGAATTAGAGCAATTAAGAATAGCTCCAGGAGTATTTTTAAAAGATGTAGCAGATATTAGTATAGGATATACTTTAAAAGATAGTTATGCTCATTTTAATGGAGATAATGGGGTTTTAGTAGAGCTTAAAAAAATCACAGGTCAAAATAGCTTAGAAGTTGCTAAAAATATTAAACAAGCCTTAATAGGTATTCAAGATTATCATAAAAATATAGAATTTGAAGTTGTTTATGATAAATCAGAAAATATTACAAAGCATATAAATCAAGTTGTATTTGATATGTGTTTAGGGGTGATTTTAACAATTTTAATAGTATTTTTATTTTTAAGAAATATTAGTGCTACTATTATTGCTAGCATTGCAATTCCTACTTCAATTATTTCAAGTTTTTTTCTAATAGATTTATTTGGATACGATTTAAATCGTTTGACATTAATAGCACTTACTTTATCTATTGGTATATTCGTAGATGATGCAATAGTTGTAATTGAAAATATTAGTAAAAAAATTAAGGCAGAGAAAAATGCTTTATATGCAAGCTATGAAGGTATTAAGGATATTGCTTTTTCTGTATTTAGTATCAGTATAGTTTTATTATGCGTGTTTATTCCGATTTCGTTTATGAATAGTATTTCTGGTTTGTTTTTTAATACATTAGGAATGAGTGTTGCCTTTGGAGTAATTATATCGTTTTTAGTTTGTGTATTTTTAGTCCCAACCATTAGTGCTAGGTTTTTAAATACCAACGAGAGTAAATTTCACGATAGAACAGAAAAATATTTTATTAAATTAGAAAGTTGGTATGAAAATACACTTGATACTATATTAGAATATAAAAAGATTTTTATAGGTATTATTTTAATTTTATGTGCTTTATCTTTTTCTTTAGCACCTAAAATAGGACTTGATTTCTTACCTATGGAAGATGATAGCGAACTACAAGTTCAAATAGAATCTAAAAAAGATTTATCAATAGAAGTTATGGAAGCTAAATCTTTAGAAGTCTTAAAGCAAATTAAAGAAAATAAAAATGTAGATTATGCTTATTTATTAGTAGGCTACGATGATGCAAAAGATAGAAAAAAATCTAAAATATATGTTAAGCTAAAACCTTTAAATGAAAGAACCGAAAGACAAAAAGAAGTAGTATCTAATCTAAGAGATAGTTTGAGTTTAAAAGAATTTAAAATCAAAGTTTTAGAAATACCTAAATTTGAAGGTGCAGGTATTGATGAGCCAGTTCAATTTGTATTATTGGGTGATGATTTTTCTTCTTTAGTAAGTGCTAGTAGAAGAGCGAAAAATATTTTAAGTGAATTAAAAGGTGTTGTTGATATTAGTGATGATATTGATGCTTATGCAGATGTTTTAGCTATTTATATAGATAAAGAAAAAGCAAGAAAATTAAATGTAAATACCCAAGAATTAGCAGGGATAATTCAAACTTCTTTTGCACACGCTAATGTCGGGGTATTGGATGGTTTAAAAGATAGCAAAGATATATTTATTCAACTTGAAAAAGTATCTAAAGAAGATATGAAATCGCTTGAGAAAATACAAATAAGAACTATGGATAATAATTTAATTAGCCTATTAAATGTAGTAAATATTAGGCTAATTAAGGATAGTAGTAGTATTAATAGACTTAACAAAACTCGTTCAGTAAAAATTACTGCAGGGGTTGATAGAGTTTCTTTAGACGAGGTTAAGGCAAAACTAGAAACTAATATGAGTAAGATTATGCAAAATACTGGATTAAGATATACATTTACTGGTTTTATTGACCTTTTAGAAGAAACGATTATTGGTTTTATTATGGTTATGATTTTGTCGTTTTTATTAATTTATTTAGTATTAGCAGCTCTTTACGAAAGCTTTATTGTTCCATTTGTAATAATGATTACAATGCCACTTGCGTTTGCAGGAGCTTGTATTGGTCTTTATTTGACAGGCAATACATTTTCTTTATTTGTTTTGGTTGCTCTTATTTTGTTATTTGGAATGGTTGGCAAAAATGCAATTTTATTAATTGATGTTGCAAATAAATTATGTGATAGCGGAGTAGGGGTTAAAGAAGCTCTTAAAATAGCGGGCAAAAGTAGAATTAGAGCGATATTAATGACTACGATTGCTATGATTTTTGCAATGCTACCTTTAGCTATTTCACACGGAGCTGGTTATGAGAGCAATTCTCCTATGGCAGTTGCAGTAATTAGTGGTCTTATTAGTTCAACCATATTAACACTTTTTGCTATTCCTGCAATTTATGAAGTATGCTATAAATTAGATAGAAAGTTAAAAAGAATTTATAAAAGAGATTTAATTTAAGGTTTTTTATCTTTTGGATAAAAAACCTAAGTTTTAAAATGAATAGCCTAATCCTATTCCAAAATTAACGCCTTTACCTACTAAATTATTATCATAGCCTACTTTTACTTGAGTATAAAACCCATTAAGTTGTCTTGAAATACTATAACCTAATGATATATCTCCTGATAGGACTGATTTTTCTTTTATATTATTGTTTGTGTAGTGCTTAGCAAATAATCTCATTCCAAGTATTAAATTGCTGTCCAAATACGATTTAGCAGCAATTCCTAGCGTTAATAGATTTGATTTTAAATTCTTATTAAAATTAGCGTTTTTTATAATATCACTACTTAAATTATATTTAGCCTTTTCATATCCTACACCGCCTAATAAAGAAAGCGATATATTGTAAATATCATTATAAAATCCATATCCACCTAAAGCTGTGAAATTATATAAATCAATATCAGTTTTGCTTCCTTGATTGCCTATAAAAAATCTTGAATATATATTAAAATGGCTAAAATCTATCCCACCTACAAAATCATTGTCATAATTATCCATTTTGTATAAATATACACTTGCGTTTAAGGTGCTAGATAAATCATTATCAAAAATATTATTTTTGTCTTTAATACTTGCACCTAGAGTGTTAAATTCTATAAAAGTTTGAGATATTAATAAATTGCTACAACAAAGTAAAGAAAAAATGATTTTTTTCATAAAAACTCCTTAAATAATTTATACAAATAATATTTGCATAGGTAATTATATTTTAAATATTATATCTATGGATAATATAAATAATAATTTTTATTAATTAGTATTTTTATTAAATAATAAAGCTTTTTTGATTTATAAGATACAATTTTAAATTCTTTTAATAAAAATATAAATATTTATGATAATTTTAAGTCTTTATTATAAGTAGTATATTTTGTAGATAAAAACAAGGCTTTAGGTAATTTTTGTGATTAAGCATATTAAATCATATATTATTTTTATATTTTTTTAAGGATATATAAAATCTCTTTTACATGGATTTTACGATTGTTTAGATTTCTACTTGCTCTAAAGGTATTATATTTTTGCTCTAATATATTTAAGCTACCAAATTTTAAAAGAGTATTTTTAAATTCATCTTCACTTATTATGCCTTCGTTGTTATATGAGATTAAAATTATTTTTGCTTTTAGATTGTTTATTAGCTCAAAAAAGCTTTCGCTAGCTGTTTTTTTAGAATTATAAACGCTTTTATTCCAATCCTTTGTAATACCTGAAACCTTAGAAATATCTTGTGGTTTAATATAATTTGTAATTAGATTTAGCATAAAATAATTTGAGCCATAAGGGTGTTGATTGTAAGGTGGGTCAATATAGCATAAATCACAATCAAGCTCATTTGCTAAAACATTTGCGTCTTGCCAAAACACATTAAAAGGCACATTATGGTTTGAAAAAATAGGCATTGCTAATTCAATATTAGCAATGATTCTACTAAGAGCATTTTTGCCACTTCCGCCCCATTCTCCTATGCCGTTTTTATTCTTGTAAAAGCCTTTAAAAACACCACTTGTATTTACTTTTACACTAGCTTCATATAAAAGTGGTGCTAAAAAGTATTTTTTATATTTGTGATTTTCTAGCAATAATCTTGCTGTATCAATATAACTAGCATTATAATTTGTATAAAAAGCTCTATCATTTTGAGTGATATTTAGCTCATCTTTAGGAGAGTAAAGCTCTCTTATAAAGCCGTTTTCATTAAAATTATTAATGATTTGTTCTTTTAGTTTTTTATGCTCTATTTCAAGCTCTTTATAAAAATTATTATCAATATTTGATAAATAGCATTCATTGATTGCTTTACTATAACTTTCTAAATCATTTGCTATTAAATAGCTTGAGTGTTGTTTTAAAAATCTTGCGACAATGCCACTGCCACTAAACAAATCAACCGAGCTTAATTTATCTTTTTTAAGCTCGGTTTTTGCATATTTTACGCCTTTTTCAATAAAGCCTAATAATGAGCGTTTATTGCCTAAATAAGTAATTATTTGTTCGCTTAAATAGGCTTTGTTTTCTTGCATTAAAACGCTTTTTTAGCTAGATTTATAACAGCTTCGTTAAACTCACTAACCTTAGCAAATTCTAAGCCTTGAGCAAGTGCTGCGGTGCCATAAGCTATAAATGCTAGATTTTTAAGGCTATCTTCGTTATTTTCGTTTATTAGTTTTGCTACTAATTCGTGTTTTGCATTTAGTTGTAAAACGCCTTTAGCATTCATTTTTTCTCCGCTAAATTGAGCCATCATTTTAGCCATCATATATTCTTGGTCTTTAGTATCATAAACTAAGCTTGATAATGAGCTTTCTAAAGAATTAGATAAAACTACTTCTTTTACATCATTTTCTAATATTTTGCTTAATTTTTCACAAAAGCCTTTTTGCTCTTCGTTTAATTCATCTTTTTTGATTTCATCAACTTCGTTTATAGCTTTTAAATCAAAATCTTTATATTTATGAACCATAGGAATTACGATTGGGTCAATCTTGTCGCTTAAAAGCAATACATTTATGCCATTTTTTTTGTAGCTTTCAAGTAAAGGTGAGTGTTTTAATAATTCTTTGTTTTCACCGATTAGATAATAAATAGTTTTGTTTTCGCCTAAATTAGCACAATATTCATCAAGTGTGATTTGAGTATCGTTTTGACTATTATCAAATTTGCATAATGCTAAAATTTCATCTTTGTTTGCACTTGGGTCAAACAATGCTTCTTTTAATACAGCACCAAATAATTTATAAAACTCATCATATTTATTAGCGTCATTTTTTTGTAATTTTTCTAATTCGCCTAAAATCTTTTTAGTGCTGATTTCTTTGATTTTTCTTAAAATTACATTTTCTTGTAGTATCTCACGACTTACATTTAAAGGTAAATCCTCAACATCAAGCACACCTTTAATAAATCTTAAGTAACTTGGTAAAATCTCTTCTTTTTCGCTAATTAATACTCTTTTTACATAAAGTTTTATACCTTTTTCATAATCTACTCTATATAAATCGTGTGGAGCATTTGCAGGGATAAAAAATAAGCTTGAATATTCTAAAGAACCGCCCTCGCTTTTAGTATGAACATATAAAATCGGCTCTTTACTATCATAACTTATGCCTTCATAGAATTTTAAATAATCTTCTTTTTTAAGGCTTGCTTTGTTTTCTCTCCATAAAGCTTTTGCTTTATTGATTTGCTCGAATTTTAATTCAGTTTTAGCGTTTTCTCCTTCGCCAACACTTATCTCTTTTTCTAAGAAAATCGGATAAGAAATATGATTTGAATACTTGCTAACTAGGTTTTCAATAGTGTGAGTGTTTAAAAACTCATCATCTTTTAAATGTAGAACTATTTTTGTGCCAAAACTATCTTTATTTGTTTTAGTGATTTCATAACCATTTGTATCAGAACTCCATAAAAACGAATCATTGCTTAAGGCTTTTTTAGTATAAACTTCAATTTTATTTGCAACCATAAATGCTGAATAAAATCCAACACCAAATTGACCTATCAAATCGCTATTTTTCTTAGCATCTTCGCTTAAATTTTCTAAGAATTTCTTAGTTCCACTTGAAGCAATTGTGCCTAAATTATTATTTAAATCAGCTTCGTCCATACCTATGCCGTTATCTTCTATGATTAATAATTTAGCGTCTTTATTAATACTAATTTTAATACTAGGATTAAAGCTAATTCCTTTATAAGCTTCATCGCTAAGGTTTAAGAAATTTAGCTTATCTATAGCGTCGCTTGAGTTTGATATAAGCTCTCTTAAAAATATTTCTTTATTTGAGTAAAGTGAATGAATCATTAAATTAAGTAATTGATTTACTTCGGTTTTAAATTCCATATTTTCTCCTATTTAAAAAAATTTAAAGCAATATAAGTTGCTATTAGTCCAAATACTACATTTAAAATAATATTTGCACTAAAGGCAACGAAGCCTAATGATTTTAATAATGTTATGCTCTCATAAGTAATTGATGAAAAAGTAGTAAAAGCACCTAAAAATCCTACTACTATTAATAATCTTATCTCGTTTAAACTCTCGTAATTTTTAGCTAGTGCATAAAATAATCCTATCAAAAAACAGCCTATTAAATTAACGATTAATGTCCCAGCTATAAAGAATTTAAAATCAAAATTACGATTTATAAAAGTGCTTAAAATATATCTTAAAACAGCACCAATGGCTCCACCTAAAGCAACCATAAAAATATTCACTCATTAGCCTTGAAATATTCATTAATTGCTTCTTGCATTAAGTCTTTTGCATTGTCTAATTCATTAGCTTTTAGTGGTTGTAAAGGTATTATTGTAAGTTTTTTACCTAAGTGAATTGTTATTCTTTTACTATCTAAAATCTCTTTTGAACCAATAATTACAACAGGTTGAACTAAAACATCTAACTTAGTAGCTAGCATTGAAGCGCCTTTTTTAAATCTTAATAATTCATAGCCATCACTTCTAGTTCCTTCAGGAAACATAGATATGTTTCTATTATTATTTAATCTATCGTTTGCTTCATTTATAACTCTTACGAAATCTCTTGCGTTTTCTCTATCTATTGAAATCATTTTAGGTAGTTTTATGATATTTCCAAAGAAAAATAATTCTTCAATCTGTTTTTTTGCAATCCAAGCTAAATCGTATGGATATACATCTTCAAGTGCGATAATATCTAGCATTGAGCGATGATTTAGGATAATCATTCTTGCATTAGGATTAAAATCGCCTTTTATTTCTATTTTATAACAGCATAATTTACGGATAAATTTTGCCCAAGTTTTTCTAATAACCCAATTTTTTTTAGGGAAAATAAACATTAAAACAATTACGAAAGCAATGCTGATTGCTATAATTATTGCTAGAAAAATACTTAAGATTTTATTCAATATCTTCATTTTTTACCCAACCACTTGTATTTTCATCAAGTGCTATTTTCACAAAATTGTCTTTTTTGGTTATGATTTTTACTTCTTTTATGTCAGTATTTTTATAAAAAATAGTTGAATTATTAGTTGGTAAAATTCTAACACTTGCACCTGATTTTAATTTAGCACTACTAAAATTCCCACCATCAATAAAGCTAAAAGCCACAAAAACTATAGCAAGTGCTATTAAAGAAAAAAACCTTTTAAAAATTACTACAATTATGAGACAAATTACAGCTAAGATTAAGCTTCCAATTTGTAAATAAAAATTAATTTCTTTTGTTATTGGATTTAAGTCTGTTTGAGTGCTTATTTCTTCAGATTCTACTATGATTTTATTAGAATATTCTATGAATTTATTTTCTAATGGGTCATAATATGAAAAAGAGAAATTTTTCATATTATTAGGAAAAATTAAAGCAATTGAGCATTTTGCATTTTCATAGTCTTTTCCGACATTTGTAATGCTTTGCGATTTTGCAGTTTTTAAAGAAAAATTATTAAAATTAGTGTTATTTGCTTTTGCGTCCATTCCACATATAACGCTAGTTTCATCATATTCAGTGCATTTTAAATTCGTAATTTTTAAATCACTTGCAACTAACTCTACATAATCTTTATTAAATTTTAATTCTTCAATTTTTAAATTATCTAGGCTGATTTTAGCATTTCCTACTTCTTGAGTATTTCTAAATAACTTAGCATCAATTGAGTTTAGTTTAGCATTTGCTGTATTTGCTTGAAAATAAACACGAGTAGTATAAATTCCATTTTCGCTATTAAATTTAATATCTTTATTTAATTGTTGCATATCAATGCTTTTTTCAAAATTAATTTGCGGAGTAAAATTTGTTTTGTAATTAGAATTAATTGTTATATCTATATAAAAAACTTCTTTAGTTTTTACAGAATTTTTTGAAAAATTAGCATTAATAGCAAGTTCTACTTTATCATTAAATTCTTCTTTAATATCGCTAGTAAAACTATTTGCATCTTCATTATTTTGATTAAGGTTTGTATAAACTTGAGCGTCCATTACACTTAATTCTTTTGATGGAGCTGCAAATAAAATACTAGCAAATATCAAAAAGATTATTTTCTTCATTAATTTCCTTTAATTACTAAGATTTTTAAAGCATCAATTGCTGATTTTAATTGAGAATCTTCATTGATTTGCTCTTGAGTTAGTGTATTTTTATCGGTTTTGTTTTCTTTTTTACCATCAATTTTTTCTAATTCATTTTCTAGGTGCTTTTTAAGTTCGCTTTCTTTTATACTAAAGCCACTATCTTCAGTATTTACCTTACCAGGATACGCAATAATATCAGGAGTAACTCCTACTGCTTGAATTGTTCTTCCACTTGGTAGATAGTATTTTGCAATTGTTAGTTTTATACCTTCTTTATCATTGATTTCTCTAATCATTTGAACACTTCCTTTGCCAAAAGTCTTCTCACCAACAATAATCGCTCTTTTTCTATCTTGCATAGCTCCACTTACGATTTCGCTTGCACTTGCACTTCCACCATTTACAATTATACTAATAGGTATTTTTGTATTTATTGCAGCACCTTTAATTGCTAAAGTATCTATTTTAGCACTTTCATCTCTTCCTTTTTGAGATACTAAAATACCTTTATCAATAAATAAATTCAATAAATCTGTAGCTTGATTTAATAAACCACCTGGATTGTTTCTTAAATCAATTACTATCCCTTTAATATCCTTATTAATAGCTAATGCGTCTTTTACTTTACTTACAACATTTCTATCAAAACTTGTAATTCTAATGTATAAAAAGTCTGTATTTTCTATTTTTTTAGTATAAACGCTTTCAACTTTTATAATATCTCTTGTTATCGTAAAATCTAGTGGCTTTTTCTCGCCTTTTCTATATATTGTAATATTAATCTTAGTATTTGGTTTGCCACGCATTTTAGAAACTGCGTCATCAAGATTCATTCCTATCGTGCTTTCATTTTCAATTTTTAAAATAACATCGCCTGATTTTATACCAATTTTATCAGCAGGTGTTCCTTCAATTGGTGCAATAACGGTTATTGCATTATCTTTAATTGATAAAGTCATTCCAAGACCGCCAAATTCTCCGTTTGTGCTTTCTTGTAAAGATTTGAAATTCTTTTCATTTAAAAATGCTGAATGTGCGTCAAGATTACTCAATAATCCTTCTAAAGATTTATCCACAAGTTGCTCTATACTGATTTCATCAACATAATTTGCTTCAATCATTCTAAAAGTTTTAATAAGCTTTGAAAATGCTTGTCTTTCAGCTTCTTCATCAGTTTTTGCAAACAACGAAATTCCAAGTGCAACACACAAAAATATCTTTTTATTAAAATTCACGATAGCTCCAATAAGATTTAAGATTAAAGCTGTGATTTTAACGCAATTTTTTAAATACAAGTAAGCAATTATGTGTATTTTTAAATAAAAAACTTAGCACTTAATATATTTAAGTGATAAATTTAATTTTATACTTGACAATAATAGACTAAAGTAATATAATGCGAACCATATCAATTAAAGGAGATAATATGAATATTCAAGATAAATTAACAAATCAATTTAATGAAACTTTAAGTCAAGCAGTAAGCTTATGTGTATTTAATAAAAATCCAAATATAGAACCATTTCATATTTTATGGGCTATTGCTAATGATTCAAGCTCTATTCTTAATCAAGTATTTAATAAATTATCAATAGATAAAACTGCAATTTCACTAATGCTAAAAAGCAAGGCTGATAATTTAGTAAAAAGCGATGGAGTAAATGCTAATAATGTAAAACCTAGCAATGCGCTTTTAACTTCACTTGAAAAGGCTATTGGATTTGCTTTAAGTAAAGGTGATAGCTACTTAAGCACTGATATGTGGATAATTAGTGAGTGTGATAAGGGTGGAATTTGTGAGTTATTAAAAGATTATTTAGATTTACTTGTATTAAAAAGCGAATTAAATGCTTTAAGAGGTGATAGAAAAATTAGTGACAAAGAGCAAGATGACATAAGTAATAAAGAATTAGAAAAATACACCACAAATCTAGTTGAATTAGCAAAATCAGGCAAACTTGACCCAATTACAGGAAGAGATAATGAATTAGAAAGGCTTATGCAAATCTTAATTAGAAAAAGCAAAAATAATCCTATTTTATTAGGTGAGCCAGGAGTTGGTAAAACAGCTATAGTAGAAGCTCTAGCTCAAGCAATTGCTAATAAACAAGTGCCAAGCTCTTTAGCTAATAAACAAATATTAAGTCTTGATTTAGCAGCACTTGTTGCAGGAGCAAAATACCGCGGGGAATTTGAAGAAAGACTTAAAAATATAATTGAAAGTGTAAAAGCAAATCCTAATATCATAATTTTTATTGATGAAATTCATACAATATTAGGTGCAGGTGCAAGTGAAGGAAGTATGGATGCTGCTAATATACTTAAACCTGCTTTAAGTAGGGGCGAGTTTAAAACCATTGGTGCAACCACTTTAAAAGAATATAAAAAATATTTTGAAAAAGATGCTGCAATGCAAAGAAGATTTCAAAGCATAATTGTGAATGAACCAAGCGTAAATGATGCAATAGCAATGCTTAGGGGTCTTAAAGAAAGATTAAGCGCTCATCATAATGTAAGTATTAATGATAAAGCTTTAGTAGCTGCTGTTAAGCTTAGTAATCGTTATATTCAAGGAAGATTTTTGCCTGATAAAGCAATAGATTTAATAGATGAAGCTGCGGCTGAACTTAAAATGCAAATTGAAAGTGAGCCAAGTGCTTTAAGAAATGTAAAAAATAATATCGTTAGATTAAGAGTTGAAAAAGAAGCTTTATTAATGGAAGGCGAAGAAAAAAATAAAGAAAGATTAAAAGAAATTGAAAATGAATTAAGTGAATTTAGCGAAGAAGAAAGAAAATTAAGAATGAAATTTGAAAACGAGCAAAGAGTATTTGCTGAAATTTCAAAGAAAATGAACGAGATTAATAATTTGCAAAATGAAGCAAATATTGCAAAAAATAAAGGAGATTATCAAAAAGCAGGAGAGATTGAATACGGAAAAATCCCACAAGTTAAAAATGAGCTTGAGAATGCTAAGGCAAATTGGCAAGAGTTAAAACAAAGCGGAACTTTACTTAAAAACGAAGTTGATGATGAACAAGTCGCATTAATTTTAGCAAAAATGACAGGAATAAAGGTTAGTAAATTACTAAGCAATGAGAGTGAAAAATACTTAAATCTTGAAAATAATTTACAAACTCGTGTGGTAGGACAAGATAAAGCTATAAAAGCTCTAGCTCGTGCAGTAAGGGCAAATAAAGCAGGGCTTAGTGATAGCAATCGTCCTATAGGAAGCTTTTTATTCTTAGGGCCTACAGGAGTTGGTAAAACTGAATTAGCAAAAGCAATTGCAAAAGAGCTTTTTGATGATGAAAAGGCTTTAATTCGTTTTGATATGAATGAATATGCTGAAAGTTATAGAGTAAGCAATTTAATAGGTTCTGCGGTTGGTTATGTAGGAAGTGATGAAGGCGGACAATTAACAGAAGCTGTTAAAAATAGACCTTATTCGGTGCTACTTTTTGATGAGATAGAAAAAGCTCATCCTGAGATATTTAATATATTTTTAAATATGTTAGATGAAGGAGCTTTGAGTGATAACAAAGGCTTTAGGGTTGATTTTAAAAACACTTTAATAATATTTACAAGTAATATTGGAGCAGCTAAGTTTGTAGATATTAAAAATGAAAAAGAAAGAAATGAATTAATAAATAAAGAATTATTAAAATACTTTAAACCTGAATTTGTAAATAGGCTTGATGAAATAGTAGGATTTAATGCTTTAAATAAAGATTTATGCTTACAAATTGTTGATATTTTACTTAAAAATACTAGCAATAAATTAGCTGAACTTGGAATTGGCTTTAGTATTAGTGAGAATGCAAGATTAGAAATTTTAAATCTAGGATATAGTGATGAATATGGTGCTAGAGCCTTAAAAAGAACTATATATCAAGAAATTGATTCAAGACTTAGTGAGCTTATTTTACAAGGGAATTTGAAATCTTTTGTAGAAGTTGATTTTGATAAGGAATTTATATTTAATACGAAATAATTTTATCCCGATTAAATTCGGGATAATTCTTTAAAAACTACTAAAATTATTAAAAATACAATATTTATCCAAGTAAAATTGATTATGTATTTAAAAGCTTTATTTTTATAAGAATTAATATAGTATTTATAAGAAATTAAACTCGCCATAGAAGCTATTAAAGTCCCTAATGAGCCAATATTTACCCCTAATAATAATTCTTTATAATCATTTGTAAAACTAGCTAAAAACACACAAGCAGGAACATTACTAATAATCCAAGATAAAAATATACTTAGATAAAAAATATCAAATTCTTTAATACTTATAAAATAACTTATATTTTTTACAAATATAAAAAGATTTATAAAAATTATAATAAGAGAAAAATCAGCTTTAAAAATTGCGTTTTTATTGCCAATAAATAAGCTTATAAAAACTATAAAAAAGCCTAAAAATATATTTAAAATTTCACTAACACATAAAATTGATATGAAAAATAATGCTAGGTTTTGGATAAATAATTTTTGATTTATTTGAGTTTTTATAAGATTTTTTAGTTTTATGTTTTTGTTTTTAATATTTATGGTAAAAATAAATAATAATATTAAAGATATAAAGCAGTAAATATAAGTGCTTTTAAAAAAGCTTAAAAAATCTAAATGAAAATATGTGAATATAAATAAATTTTGTGGATTTCCAAATGGGGTTAGCATTGAGCCAAGATTTGCTGCTATTGTTTGTAATATTATGATTTGCATAGTAAATTTTTTCGCTTTTAATTCTTTTAATAAATAAATACTAAAAGGCACAAAACAAAGCAACGCTACATCATTAGTAACCAACATAGAGCTAAAAAAACATATTAGTATTAGTAAAATTGCTATGGTTTTTAATTTGGTAATTTTGTTTAATACATAAAAGGCAAGTAGCTTAAATGCTCCTATTAATTCTAAGGATTTATTAACAGCTATAAACATAGAAAGTAGGGCAAGTGTCTTAAAACTTATAAAATCATATAAAGAATTTAAATAAGTAAAATCAATACCTTTAAAAATAATTAAAACAACAAAACTAATTAATGAAAGAATAAATGTAAATAGCATAAGTTTAATTCATTCCGAAAAACGGAATGAATATTAATAATCGTCTTTTTCGCTTACTTGATATTCAAGCTCTTCAATTCTATCTTCTAAACCATAAATAATCTCTTTTAATTTTTCAAGTTCCATAAAGATTTTATCGCTTGAGTTTTTATCACGATTATTGTTGAATTGTTTCATAATACCAAGTTCAGCTTTTAATTTTTCAATTTCATTTTGTAATTCTTCAACTTTACTTACTTCGTTAGACAATGTAGTTTCCTTTGATTTAGATTTAACAGCTTTATCTTCAACTACTTCTTTTTCTACTTTTTCAGCTTTTGTTGCAGTTGGTTTTTTTGCTACTTCTTTAGAAGTTTCTTTTTTACTTACTTCTTTTTTAGCCGTTTCTTTTTTAGCAGTAGTTTTTTTAGCTGTTTGCTTTGTTTCTTTTTCGCTAGTTTTTTTAGTAGCCATTATTTCTCCTTTATATATTTAAAAACCGAATTGTAAAAGTAAATAGTTAATTATTACCTAAAAATTCGCTAATTTTTTTCTTAACATTCGCATTTGTTAAATTGCTTATTTCTCCTTTGAAATTACCATCTTTATCAATTATATAAAAACTTGAGCTATGGGCTACGGTGTATTCAGCAGCACTATCTTGATAAATATACTCATATTTTACCCCATAGTTTTTTGAAATTCTTTTAAGCTCATCTTCGCTAGGCACAAGTCCTAGTGAGTTTTTATAAAAATATTGCACATATTCATTTATATCATTTGCCGTATCTCTTTTAGGGTCAAGACTAATAAATAATATTTTTATATCATTTCTATTTAATTCATTTAAAGCTTTAGTGGCAATAGCTAAAGAAGTAGGGCATATATCAGCACACAATGTGTAGCCAAAGTAAATTAATAAATTATCTCCTTTAAAATCTTTAAGGGTATAAGTTTTATCACCTGCTCCTTTTAAATTAAAATCATATTTATTATTAAAACAAGCAGTTAAGATTAATCCTAAAAAAATAAAAATAATTAGCTTTTTCATACTATCTCCTAACATCAAAATCTATAGATAAATCAAGGCTTTTATTATCATTAAATAATTCTAATCTATATCTCATAGTATTTTCAGTACAAGCACTAAAAACAATATCTGCAATATAAGCATTATCAATCTTTTCAAATTCTCCTACAATATCTCCCATATACATATTAAGCCCATAAAGTCTTGCATTTAATTTGGGAAAATCTTCTAAATTTTTAATAATTACTTTTGTTTCTTCTAAGGTTTTTAGCGGTTTTGGACTTAAATCAAATATGATTTTTTTACCATTATAATCTACTTCACACTCACTTACATTTAAATCGCAACTAAGTGGAGTTAATGTAGTGATTAACTCCCTTTTTTTAGAATTTGGATAAAAATAAAACAAACTTGCAAAAATAGCAATTATTACTAATAAAAATATTAATTTTTTCATTAATGAGCGTGAATTATTGATTTTGCTGGAATGTCTTTTAATTCAACTTTTTCGCCATTACTAAAGCTTAGTTCTAAATTAAGTTTAGTATCTTCTTTAATGCTATCTTTAATATCCATTAGCATAATATGATAGCTTTTTGGTTTTAGTTCTAAAGTATCATTTGCCTTGATTGTTGCGTCTTGTATTCTAATCATTTTCATCATACCATCTTCGTGAATATGAGTGTGGATTTCTGTATTTTTTGCAAAATCACATTTAGCATCAACTAATTTTATATCTTCATTTGAGTTGTTTTTAATACTCATAAAAATAGCTGAATTTTTTGCATTTGGTGGGGTAATTTTAACATAAGGCTCACTTATTTCTATGTTGTTTGCAAATAAACTTGCACATAAACTTAACGCTAATAATATCTTTTTCATTGAATTCTCCTTTTTAATAAAAACGATAAGGATTATAAATAAATTTTTCTTAATGAAAGCAATAATCAAAAAAACATTTTTGGTATTAACTTAGCTTTAAAATTACTTTTTATAATTAGTCCTTAACTTTTATAGGAGCTAATAGTGAAAAAAATCATAATTTTATTATTATCAATTTATTTATATTCAGACAATTTATTACAAATTTATTTAAAAGATGGCATAGGTGCAGTTGAAAATAAGCTTGAAGCTGGACTTAGTGATGTTAAGTTTTGGCAAACTCAATTGCAAGGACTTGATTTAAAATATGGATACTATAGCGATGATGCTATGGTGGTAGTAGTTGATAAAGATAAACAAAAATTAGTTTTATTTGAAGAAAAAAACAACAAATTAACACCTAAATTCGAGCAAAGCGTAATAACAGGTCTTATGGGTAATAAAGAAAGAGAAGGGGACTTAAAAACCCCTATTGGAGCTTATCAAGTTTTAAACAAAATGGTTCCACCTGATAATTATTATGGACCTTATGCTTTTGTTTTAAACTATCCTAATTTATATGATAAAGTTCGTAAAAAAACAGGCTCTGGAATTTGGATTCATGGTTTTCCACTTGAAGGCGATGTAAGATATGATGCTTATAAGACTAAGGGTTGTGTTGTAATGACTAATGATGTTTTGCTAGATTTTAATGGCATTGTAAATAATAAAAAAATATATGTATTAATTAATGAAAAAGGCGTTGTTAGCACAAATGCTGATGAAATTGCTTTAATATTGGCTAATTTATTTGACTGGAAAAATGCTTGGACTAATAATGATTATAAAACATATCTTAGTTATTATAGTGATGAGTTTATTAAATATGATGGCACGAAAATATCTGCTTTTAAGGAGCAAAAAAAGGCAATTTTTAGTAGAAAGCAGGATAAAACAATACAATTTAAAGATATAAATATAATTCCTTATCCTAATTTAGAGCAAAGAAAAATATTTAAGATTACTTTTTATGAAAATTATGCTACTTCAAGTTATACTTTTAATGGCGAAAAAGTTTTATATATTGAATTAGTAAATGGAAAAATGTCAATCTTAACGGAGCAATAATGGCATTTATCACAATTAATAAAGCAAATTATTTTTATAATTTAAATGAGTGCTTAAAAAAAGTTAGTAGCATTGATAAATTAATCATTATTTTAAAGGACAATGCTTACGGGCACGATATTAATATAATTAGTGATTTGGCTTTAGAATTTGGTATTAAAAATGTCGCAGTAAAAAACATAAATGAAGCTAGTATTATTCAAAATAAATTTAAAAATATATTAATACTATCTCAAATTCCAAAGCATTATAAAGCTTGCGATAATTATATTTTAGCGATTAATGATTTGAGTTATTTTGATTATTTAAATAATGAAGATAAAGTCGCTTTAAAACTTGATACTAATATGCATAGAAGTGGAATATGTGAAAACAATTTAGAATTAGCTCTAAAAATTATTAAAGAAAAAAAGCTGAAATTAGTATCAGCTTTCACTCATTATTCAAGTCCCAATAATATTAAAAATCAAAAACCACTTTATATAAAAATGTGTGAGTTTATAAAGAATAATTATTCTGATGAAGTGTTTTTTCACTCTTCAAATTCTAGCACTTTATTTTTAGATGAAAATGAATACGATAAGGCTGCTAGAGTAGGTTTAGCACAATTTGGATATTGCGATGTAAAGGCTAATTTAAAGCCGGTTTTAAGTCTTTGGGCTGAAAAAATTAGCTCAAGAATTATTAGTGCTGGAGATAGTATTGGATATGATGAGATTTTTGTATCTAATAAGGATTTAAAAGTTGCTAATTATGATTTAGGATATGGAGATGGGCTTTTATATTATAAAGGTTTAAAAGAATTTAAATTAGCAAATAACGAACAAGTTTTAGGCAAAATCTCAATGGATAGCTTTAGTATTGAAGATACTAATAAAGAAAATATCTGCGTATTTAACGATGCTTTAAAATACGCAAATTATTTTAATACTAATGTTTATGAAGCTTTAGTTAGATTAAATCCAAGTATTAAAAAAATAATAATTTAATGCTTTTCTATAATTAATACATAAAGTTTTACAACTGATAAAAATAAAGCCAAAATAGCAGGCCCTAATATAACTCCCCAAAAGCCAAATGTAGAAATACCAGCAATCATTGCAAAAAATATCAAAAGCTCATTTACATTTGCTGGTGTTTTTAACAATTTTTCATTAATCCATCTAATTATTAATGGTTTTACAAAAGTATCTGCAATAATAGAAATCATAATAATTGAATAAAGTGCAATTATTATAGCATTTGCTGTATTGCCGTGAGAGTATTCATACAAACTAACAGGAACCCAAAGTAAAGCACCGCCTATTAATGGAATTAGCGAAGATATTGCATATAAAATACCCATTAAAAGTCCGTTATATCCAAAATACATTAAAAATACTGCAAATAATAAACCTTCAAAAACAGCAGTAATAATTACAGAGTAAAACACAACGCTCATTACATTAGATACTTCGCCTAATACATTTTCAAATTCACTTTTTTTAAGCGGCATAAGTTTTCTAAAAAATCCTACAAGTTCTACTCCATAATAATTTGCGAAGAAATAAAATATTATTATTAATATAAGTTCAGTAAAGAATTTAACACCTGATTTTGTAAAATTTGAAGCATAATTTAATATATTTTTACCTACATTATTTAAATCTATTTCATTTAAAGCTTCTTTTACTTTTGGCTCTATGTAGTCTAAATTGCTTGGTAAATTAAATTCTGCTGATTTTAATTTTGTAATTGTTGTTTGAATTTGAGCTATATCTAAGTCTTTAATTGAACTTGCTAAAGAAAAGCTAGTGTATGCAAGTGGAGCAAAAAACAATAAAGACATCATAGTTGTTAAAACTATTGGAGCTACATATTTTCTTTTTGTTTTTACGAATATTTTATGATGAAGATTTGCAGTAGCAACTGCCATTAAAACAGCAATTGCAATAGTTAATAAAAAAGGTTTAAATAAATAAAGCAAACAACATAAAACCAATAAAACAATAGCTGTTATAAAATATTTAGCATTCATTTATTTAGCCTTTGTGGTAGGTGAATAATTTTTGGATTTAACGCCGATAGATAAGGATTATTATCGTTAAAATCTCTTTTGTATATCATAAATTGGTCAGTTACAAAAAGTAGCCAATCTACTAATTCATCGCTAGCAGGACCTCTCATATCTCTAGCTTCATCTAAGACATCTTCAACAATTTTACAAATATTTACGAATTGATTAATTTTTAAAAAACCACTAGCGCTTTTCATATTATGAAACATTCTAAAAAGCTCATTTACTTTATTTTTATATTTATCTTCATCTTCAAGTGCGATAATAACAGGCTCTAAAGAATCGCAAAAAATATTAAAATGGGTCATAAAATCATCAACGATATCAAAATCAAATTCTAATTCTAATTGCCCTAAAAGTCCTAAATTTTTATTCATGTAATCACTCGTTTTTATATTTTGCTAAGATTATACAAATTATTTACAAACATTATTTAAGGTAAAAAATGGAAAGAATAGTTGAAATTGAACAATTTAAAGATGATAGCAAATATGAAATTAGCTTAAGACCAAGCACTTTTGATGAATATGTAGGTCAAAACAAAACTAAAGAGAATTTAAAAGTATTTATAAAATCAGCAAAGTTAAGAAATGCTCCGCTTGATCATACTTTATTTTTTGGCCCTGCAGGTCTTGGAAAAACTACTTTAGCAAATATAATTGCAAATGAAATGGGAGTAAATATCAAAACCACAGCAGCCCCTATGATAGAAAAAAGCGGAGATTTAGCTGCAATTCTTACAAATCTTGAAGATGGAGATATATTATTTATTGATGAAATTCATCGCTTAAGCCCTGCTATTGAAGAAGTTTTATATCCAGCGATGGAGGACTTTCGTCTTGATATTATAATAGGAAGTGGTCCTGCAGCTCAAACCGTTAAAATTGATTTAGCTAAGTTTTGCTTAATTGCTGCTACTACTAAAAGCGGTGGAATTTCAACTCCGCTTAGGGATAGATTTGGGATTAATTGTAGGCTAGAGTTTTATACCCCTGATGAACTTGCCTTAATTATTAGCAAAGCTGCTTTAAAGCTTGATATTACCTGTGATAACGACGCTAGTAAAGAAATAGCTAAAAGATGCAGAAGCACACCAAGAATTGCCCTTAGACTTCTTAAAAGAGTTAGGGATTTTGCCATAGTAAATAATGAAACAAAAATCACTTTAAAAAGAGCTAAATTAGCGCTTGAGAGTTTAGGTGTAAATGAATTAGGTCTTGATGAGTGTGATTTAAATTATCTTGAGTTTTTATGCAAGGCTAAAAAAGCAGTGGGCTTAAATACTATTGCAGCAGCTTTAAGTGAAGATGAAAGAACTATTGAAGATGTAATCGAGCCTTATTTGATAGCAAATAATTACATAGAAAAAAGTGCAAAAGGAAGAGTAGCAACCACTAAAGCTTATTCGCTTTTAAAATTAAGTGGTTATACACCTTCTTTATTTGATATAAATTAAGAATTAAATTCTTAATTTATTTTTACACTAAATCTTTTTCTTTTGCTAATTTTAAGGCTTTAAAAAATACATTTAATTCTTCAATATTTCCTACGCTAATTCTGTTAAATAAAGGGTAATTATGTATTTTTCTACCTACTTTAACGCCGTTTTCTAGCATAAAATTATGATAATTTTCACTTTTTATTTTATGTAAAATAAAATTAGCATTAGATTTAAAATAAAAAATATCCAACTCATTTAAAACTTGCTCTAATTTAGCCTTATTTTCTAAGGTCATAGCTCTTGCTTTATTTACAAATTCTTCATCTTTTAAAGCATTTATAGCACAAAATAAAGCATAAGCATTGATATTGTCTATTAAAATAAACTCATCAATAAAAGAAAGCAATTCATTTTCAGCAATAGCATATCCTATTCTAAGTCCTGCTAGAGCATAGATTTTAGAAAAGGTTCTAGTAATTATTATATTTTTTTGACATTTTTTAATACTTATAAAATTAGCATTGTATTCAGCATAAGCTTCATCTAAAATCATATAAGTATTATCCTTACAAATTGAGCATAAATACTCTAAATCATTTTGGCTAAGCTCTTTTGCACTTGGGTTGTTTGGATTGGTAATGTAAATTAAATTATATGAGTTTTTTAATGGCTTTATATCATTTACATTTAGGATAAAATCATCTTTTAAATAAATATAAGTGATTTTTACTTTTAAAGCTTTTGCAATGCTTAAAACCAAATCAAATGTTGGCATAGGAACTATTAAATTAAGCTCTTTATTTTCGCTTTTTGCTCTTGCATTTAAAGCACAAATTGTTCTATAAATAATATCGCTTGAGCCACAACCTAAGCTTATGTTATTTGATTTTACATTATGCTTTTTGGCTAGTTCTTCTTTTAGCAAATACTCGCTATCGCAAGGGTATTTACACATTAAATCATAATCATTCATAATGCTTTTAAAATCGTGCTTTATTAAGGTATTTTCATTATTTGATAAATCAATCATCTTTTAACTCCTTGTTTAAATAATTTGCCAATTTTTTTGCACTAGCAAATGCAAAATGTATATTAAATCCGCCTAAAATCCCTGCTACATTTAAACATTCACCTATGAAAAATAAACCTTTATTTTCTAAGCTTTCATAATGCTCATTTAGGCTTTTTAGACTAACTCCACCTTTACAAACTTCTGCTTTATTAAAGCCTAGATTTCCTGCTGGTGCGAACTCATAATTATATAATTTATTTATAATCTCTTTTTCTTCTAAATTATATTTATTCATTGCTTTATCGCTTAAATTATTTGCATTTAAGTATTCTTTAATAAAAGCTTTAGGTAAAGATAAATGCGTGCTAGCTTGCTTTAAACTACTAAAATCTATTTTAAAATCATTTAGAAAATTAATTTTGATTTTGCCTTTAGTCCAAAACAATGAAGCACTCAAAACCACAGGGCCACTAATACTTTTATGGGTAAATAACATAGAACCTTTAAAAATATCATTAATGCAAACTTCAATGCTAATTCCACTAAGATTTTTCATAAAAAACTCATCTTTTTGTAAAGTAAGTGGCACTAAAGCAGGTAAAAACTCGCTAAATCCTATTTGAAATTCTTTTGCAATTTTTAATGCAATATCGCTTACTCCTAAAGTAGCAAAAGAAATCCCACCAGTAGCAATTACTACATTTTTAGCTAAAAACTCGCCTTTATTTGTGATGATTTTATAAGAATTATTTGCCTTTTCTAAGCCTAAAACTTTAGTATTTAGCATAATTTTTGATTTATTTTGACTTAATAATCTATCAAGGATTAATGAAGAATTAGGAGCAAAAAACTGCTTATTTCTAATTTTATTAAACTTAATTCCTTTAAAAAAATTAAGATTATCTTGATAGCTAAACTCATCTAAACTTTGCTTTAATTTATCATAATCATCGCATAAATACGATTTAATATTGATATTTTCATTTGTTACATTACATTTGCCACCACCACTTATTAAAAGTTTTTTAGCAACGGCGTTATTTTGCTCTAAAATTAAAGCATTTTTTTTCAAATTAGCAGCCAAAAATAATCCCGCTGCTCCAGCTCCAATAATTATTAAATCTTTAATGGTTTGTCCTTTTGGTATTTTTATTACTTATAATACTAAAAATTATAAAGGATAGATAATGAAAATAATAATTGCGAGTTCAAATAGTGGTAAATTAAAAGAATTTAAAGAATTATTAACAAATTGTGAGCTTTATTTAGCAAGTGATTTTGTGAGTGATTTTAATCCTATTGAAAATGGAAATAGCTTTAAACAAAATGCAAAAATTAAAGCAAAAGCATTGTGGGATAAATTAAGCGAAGAAGATAAGAAAAATTATGCAGTATTAGCTGATGATAGTGGTCTTTGCGTTGAGGCTTTAGATAATGCTCCAGGCATTTTTTCTGCTAGATACGCAAATGATTTTAGTGATGAAAAAGATGCTAAAAATAGAGAAAAATTACGCCTTGAATTAACAAAAGTTGGAGTTGATTTTAGTAAGGCTAGTTTTGTTTGCGTTTTATGCTTAATTACTAATTCAAAGATAGAATTTGCAAAAGGCGTTTGCGATGGAACGATTAGTAAAATAGAAAGCGGTAATAATGGTTTTGGCTATGATAGTATGTTTATTCCTTTAGGATTAAGTAAGACTTTTGCAGAGCTTAGTCAAGATGAAAAAAATAAAATTAGCCACAGATTTAAGGCTTTAGAAGAATTAAAAAAGATTTTTTAATAAATTACATATTAGGAACTAGCATACTAATTCCTAATAATAAGTTTATTTTTAAGCTAATAAATCAAGTTCTAAATTCATTTAGCTTTTTGTTTAGTTGTTCTGTCATCTCACTTAGATGATTTGCTGCTCCTGCTATTTCTTCTACGCTTCTTGCGTTTTCATTAGTGATAGTATTCATATTATTTACTCCACTTAATATCTCGCTCATATCTTTGCTTGTGCTTATATAATCATTTACAGTTGCTTCACTAATTTTTACAGCTTCACTCATTACTTTACCCATTTCATTAATTGTATCTTGGGTATTACTTGCTACTTGAGTTAATTTACTAATTTCTGCTGAATTAGTGCTCATTTGTTCGCTTGCATCTTTAATACCTTGAACTATAACGCTTATTGTTGCATTTATTTCACTAAGGCTTTTTTGAGTTCTTTCTGCTAGGCTTCTTACTTCATCAGCTACTACGGCAAATCCTCTACCATGCTCTCCTGCACGTGCTGCTTCTATTGCAGCATTTAGTGCAAGTAAGTTAGTCTGGTCTGCTACATCATTAATTATTTCTAAAATAGATTTAACATTATCAGCATCACGGCTTAATTGCTCAATCTTACTAGCTAAAGCACTTTCTATATCAGCACTATGATTTATTTGATTAGTTAATGAATTAATAGCATCGTTTGCTGATTTTATAAACTTACTTGCATTACTTAATTCATCTTTACCTTTAGCTGCACCAATTACACCTTTATCAAGGTTTGCTTTAGTATTAGTTCCTTTATTAGCTACTTCTGTAACTATTACGCTACCTTCTTCTGCACGCTTACCTGTTTGAAGACTTGTGTGGCTTAATTCATTTGCTATTGAAGCGTTTTCATTTGAGATATCTTTTGCTTGTGCTATTAGAATTCTTACTTTTTCTAAGAATATATTAATAGCTTTACAAGCTTGAGCTATTTCATCATTACCTTTATCATCTAGCTTTTTAGTTAAATCTCCATCTCCACTGCTAAGTTCGTTTGATTTAGCTGTTAGATTGTTTAGTGGGCGAGTGATTTGGAATTTTACGAAGATAATTGATAAGCTTACAATCGCAATTATTATAAGTGCAGTAGTAATTATAAAAGTAATCATATTATTATAGCTTTGTTCTTCTGTATCTTTTGATACTTTTTCTATTGAAGTTTTGCTAATTGTCTCCCAAGATAACCAAGTCATAAAATAAAGACCGCTTGCTTTATCTTTGCTAGTGTATGATAATTTTTCCATTACTTTATTTGTATTTGCGTCTTCATAAAAATATCTAACATAACCATCGTTATTATCAGCACTCTTAATCATTTCTTGGACGAATTTCATACCTTTAGCGTCGTTTTCGTTATATTTATTAGTATTAATCCAAGATGATGATGGATGGTAATATATATTTCCATCTTTATCAAATACGGTGTAATAACTATTTGCTCTACCAAATCTTACTTTTGATAAATATTCTTGTAATTCAGCCTTAAAATTATTTAAAGTGCCATCGTTTTTATGCTTTTCATAAATAGCACCAGAATACCTTAAAACGCTTTCTACTAGGGCTTTAACCTGTTGTTTTTTAGCGGTTAAGATTTCATCTTCTACCGTATGTTTTGTGTAATTTACAGAGTAGTTATCATAGTATTTATGAAGTGATACTAAAACTATAGAATTAATTAAAATTCCAATGAATGAAAACAATGCAATTTTGGTTGATAGTTTCATAGTTTTTCCTTGTTTGTTGATTTAGATTAAGATTTTGATTATAGGTAATATGAACTTAAAAATATATAAATTATTTGTTTATAATTTAAATTATAAAATTATTAAAAATATTTAAAATAAATTTAATTTTTTTTAATTTTGGATTTAGAAAACCTAAATCCAAAATATTATTTTTTTACTATTTCATTTAAGATATGTTCTTTATAGTCTTTAAAATATTTTTCTGCTTGCGGGTCTTTTACTACATCATAACAAGCAAAAGTTTTAAGTGCACTCATACCTAAAAACTCGTGAGTTTTATGAAGATTTAAGCTAACTCCATCAATACCGACACCACCAAAAAATTGCTCTTTATCAGTAAATGCTTCTTCAGGTGCATTCCAAGTCCAAGATAGCATATATTTTTTATTTTGACTAAGCCCACCAGAGCCGTATTTTTTACTAGCATCACTTCTACTTCTTCCATCACTAGCACATAATTTACCAAAAGCAGCTCCAAAAACTTTTGAAAAATATTCCCATACTATCCAAGGTGCATTCATCCAAAATCCTGGAATTTGATAAATTATAATATCAGCTCTTACATATTTTTCTACTTCTTCTAATACATCATATCCATCATCAATTATGGTTTGTTCTACATTAAAACCATTTTCTACTAAAGTATCATACGCAACTTGTTGCAAACTTGCATTTAGTCTTGCACCTGCATTAGCAAAAGCCTTAGCACCATTAACTAATAAAACATTTTTCATAATTTCTCCTTGTTTAAAAATAAAATTGTATTATAATTTTTACTTTATTTTAAGTCAATACGAACAAAATTGTTAGATACTAACCAAAAGGAGAGTAATGAAAAGAAAAAATGATTATAATAAATGTGGAATTTATTATACGCTAAACCTAATTTCAGGAAAATATAAAATGAGTATTTTGTATCTTTTATCAATCAATGAGATTATAAGATATAATGAGCTTAAAAGAATGCTTATTGGAATTTCTTTTAAGAGTTTAACAAAGGCATTAAAAGAATTAGAGCAAGATGATTTAATAATACGCACCGAATATCCGCAAATCCCACCTAAGGTTGAATATAGTCTAAGCAATAAAGGAAAATCATTAATACCAATTCTTAATATGATGTGTAAATGGGGAAGCAATAATAAGAGCTAAGTTAATTAGCTCTTATTGGGTTTAATTTAAACTTATCAGTTTTTATAGGTTTAATTTTACGATTTATTTTTCTATTTAGGCTAGGTTTTATAAAGGCTTTTCTAACATCATTTGTGATATTAGTGCCTAAGAAAAATTCTAAAATCTTAGCAAGTTCTCTTGCTTTTAGATTTAAAATATTTACTTTTATATCACAAGCGTTATTATAAAGTGGCATTCTTTTATCATAAAGCAATTTCGCCTTTTCATCAAATAATGGGCGTTTAGTATCGTTTTTAAGCCTTGTTGCGATTTTGTAAAAACTAAGGTCTAAAAACACTACAAAACCTAATTTTCTTAAATCTTGTAAATTAGCAAAACCACCGCCGCAAGAGATGATTAAATCACTTTTTGTGGCTAATTCATCTCTTAATTCTTTTTCTAAATTCCTAAAATATTCTTCTCCATAACGCTCAAAAATCTCTTTAATCTCAAGCCCAGTTCTTTGTTTTATTATGCTATCAGTATCTACTACTTCTTTTTTAATAATCTTACTAAGCCTTCTTGCAGTTGTGCTTTTACCGCAGCCCATAAAACCGATTAAAACAATGTTTTTCATTTTTGCTTCATTAATTCAGCTATTAAAAATGCAAGTTCTAATGCTTGGTCTGCATTTAATCTAGGATCGCATTGGGTCTCATAGCGTCTTGCTAAATCGCTTTCGCTAACTCCTACGCTTCCGCCTAAACATTCGGTTACATTTTGTCCTGTCATTTCAAAATGAACCCCACCAGGAATTATATTATTAGCTCTTGCAATATGCCAGAAATTTTTAACTTCATCTAAAATATCATCAAATTTTCTAGTCTTATAGCCATTTATGCTTTGAGTATTGCCGTGCATTGGGTCTATGCTATAGATTATATTTCTTTGTTCTTTGCTTAATTCTTTAAAGATATTTTCAAGATTTTTAATCTTACTAGCACCCATTCTAATGATTATATTTAATCTTCCTGCTTCATCTTGTGGATTTAGCTTATCAGCTAAGGCTAATATATCACTAGCACTAGCACTAGGTCCTATTTTAACACCTATTGGATTTTTAACTCCGCTTAAAAAATGCACATGAGCATCATCAAGCCCACGAGTTCTCTCGCCAATCCATAGCATATGAGCTGAACAATCATAATAAGCTCCACTTAAGCTATCTATTCTAGTAAGTGCTTCTTCGTAAGGTAAAAGCAAGGCTTCGTGGCTTGTGTAGATTTTTGTTTCGTGTAATCTAGCATCATTTAAGCTAGTTATTCCACAAGCCTTAAAAAAATCAAGTGCTTCTGTTAATCTTTGAGTTAAAAGTGCGTATTTATCATCAATATCAGCGCGTCTTACGAAACCTAAATTCCATTTATGCACTTGGGCTAAATCAGCAAGTCCACCTACACTAAATGCACGAAGCAAATTAAGCGTAGCAGAGCTTTGCATATAAGCTTTTAGCATTTTTTTAGCTTTTGGAACTCTTGCACTTTCGCAAAACTCACAATCATTTATAATATCTCCACGATAACTTGGTAAGCTTATACCATCTTTATTCTCAAAATCAGAGCTTCTAGGCTTTGCAAATTGTCCTGCCATACGAGCAATTTTTACTACTTTTTTTGACCCACCAAATTGCAAAACTAATGCCATTTGCAAAAATAATTTAAACATATCACGGATATTATTTGCACTAAAATCATTAAAACTTTCAGCACAATCACCACCTTGTAATAAAAACGCATCTCCTTTACAAACTGCTGCTAATTCGTTTTTTAATTCATTTGCTTCCATAGCAAATATTAAAGGTGGATACGATTTTAATTCATTTACTACATTTTCTAATTCTTCCTTGTTTTCATAGTTTGGTTGCTGAAGAGCTTTATAATTTTTATATGAATCTAGCGACCAATTCATCGTTTCTCCTTTTTTTAATTTAGTAAATTATGATTATATGAGATAAGTTTTACATTTTAAGGAAAAATTTTTATGAATTATGGATTTTTTGTAGCTTTTGTTGTTTTTGTATTTTGGGGTTTAGTGCCTATTTTTTACAAACAACTTGATACATTAGATGCCTTTGTAGTAATGTCGCATAGGATAGTTTGGTCGGTTATATTTTTAGCAATATTTTTAATAATTATAGGGCAATTTAAAAAAGCTTTACAAGAATTAAAATCTTTAAAAATGGCTTTTAATCTTTTTATTTGTGGTGCTTTAATTAGTGGAGATTGGGGGCTTTATATTTATATGATTCAAAAGAATTTGATTTTAGAAACTTCTTTAGGATATTTTTTAAGTCCATTATTTGGGATAATTTTTGCAAAAGTATTTTTAAAAGAAAATATGAGTAAATTAGGAATTATTAGTGTTAGTTTAGTGATTTTTGCGTGTTTATTTGAAGTAATTACTTTAGGAGCTTTACCTATATTATCAATTACTTTAGCGCTCTTAGTTAATTTTTATACGATTATTCGTAAAAAAGTTTATGTAAGTAGCGTTTATGGGTTTTTCTTAGAGACATTATTAATCACTCCTTTTGCTTTAATATTTTTA
Organism: Campylobacter sp. RM12651; assembly: GCF_022369475.1. NCBI lineage: Bacteria > Pseudomonadati > Campylobacterota > Epsilonproteobacteria > Campylobacterales > Campylobacteraceae > Campylobacter > Campylobacter sp. RM12651. The sequence goes on along the minus strand of NZ_CP059600.1, from coordinate 1,537,043 downwards.
TTTTCTATCCCAACGAATTTAGCTCATTTTGATATTGATTATTTAGGAGTATTACTTGCACTTAGTGGGCTTGTAACCTTGCTACCTATGTTAGGATACAATTATGCTACACAAAAATTAAGCTTAACATTACTTTCATATATGCAATATATTTGCCCGATAATTTCTTTTTTAGTTGCTATTTTTTTATACAATGAGCCAATAAATCAACATAAATTAATATCATTTATTATAATTTTTATAGCAGTAGCTTTAAGTGTTTATGATAATGTGTTTAAAAAAGGAAATAAACTATGAATGAAGTTGGAATTTATGTAATAGGTATAATTTTTATAGTATTGTTTTTCGTAACTATTTTAAAAAAGGTTTTTAAAGAGCTTGATAAACACGGAGATTTTGTAAGAAAAGAAGAAAAAAATACAGCTAATTTTACTCAAGAAGAAGTTTTAAGCCTAATTCATAATGAAAACGAAAAATGTGCATTATTGTGCGATAATTTAGAAGAAATATTTAATAAATACGCAAGTTTAATGCCTGAAAATGATAAAGAAAAAGCCTTAGCTTTAGTATCTGTTTTAAATACCATAAAGACTTTACCTAGCGATGAATTAAAAGATAAATTATTAAAACTTTTACCAGAATTTGAAGAGTGCGTTCAAAAATCTTTAGGAGATGAAAAAGCTAAAGAATTTTTTGATTTAGCAGCGTTAAAATATAATGAAATTTTTAAGGATTGAAATGAAAGAATTACTAATTAATAAGCTTTTTAAATTCTCAAATGAGCCTGTAAAATTTTTAGATTTAATAGAAGCAAATAGTCTTTATAATGAAGGAATGTTAATTGACCCAGCGAAATTACATTTTAAGTTTAATTATTTTAATACTTATTTTATATATTTTATATTGTGTTTAATCGTGCTTACTCCATTAACTATTGCTACTCATTTTTTATTTGAAAAAATTGACTTTCATTTTAGTTTAATTAGTGCTGTATTTGTAACTTCTGCTATTTTTATATGTTTTGATATTTTTAAGATTTATACAAGAAAAATAGCAAGTCTTAGACAAATAAAAGCAGCGTGGCAAATACATTTATCGCATTTTGAATATGAAAAATACAACGCAATTGTTGTTGAAATTTATAATAAAGCAAATGAACTTAGCATACCTAAGACTAAATTAGAGCAATATATTTTAGAAAATCTAGTAAAAAGGGGTTAGTATGAAATTGATTAGATTTATGAAAGATAATGTAGTTTATCATGGGAATTTAGGCGATAATAATAAGGTGGGTTATTTTAAAAATTATTCTTCTTATTTTGATAGATTAGAATTGATTGAAGATGCTTTTATGCTTAGCGAAGTTAAGTTATTATCTCCAATCAAATCTCCTTATCAAGATATTATATGCTTAGGGATAAATTATTTAGAACACGCAAAAGAAAGCTATAAATTTAAAGGAATTGAGTTTGATGGCAAAAGAGAAGAAGCTGTTTATTTTGCAAAAAGAGTAAATGAGTTTTCTAATCCATTTGATATTTTAGATATTAGTGGCGAAAAATTAGACTATGAATGCGAACTTGCATTTATACTTAGAAAAGACGCTTATAAATTAGATGATACAAGTGATTTTGATGATTATATTTTAGGATATACCATTTTAAATGATATTAGCGATAGGGCAATTCAAAACAAACATAAGCAATGGTATATGGGAAAAAGTTTAGCTAATTCTTGCCCGTTTGGTAGTTTTATAAATACAAGTCTTAGTATAAAAGAAGCAAGTAATTTAAAAATAGAATGTTTTGTAAATGATGAATTAAGACAAAGTTCTAATACTAATTTATTAATTTTTGATATTCCTTATATCTTAAAAGAATTATCAAATTACACCTGTTTAAAGGCTGGAACTATCATTAGCACAGGCACTCCAAGTGGTGTTGGAATGGGCTTTAATCCACCTAAATTTTTAAAAAGTGGCGATAAGATTGAATGTAGAATAGAGCGTCTTGGCTCATTAATAAATTATATAAAGTAAGGACAATATGAACGCAGCATTATTAAGTAAAAAAATAAATACAAATTATAAAACTTCAGCATTTAATATCCATAAAGATTGGGAAAATCCTTATGCACCAAAAGGAATAGTCCCAAGAATTACTAAAGAACAAGCACTTAATTTATTAAGAAATTCTGATTTAGCTACTTTAGGTCAGATTGCTTATGCAGTAAAAAATAAGCTTCATCCAAGCAAACTTACTACTTTTGTAGTAGATAGAAATATTAATTACACAAATATTTGTTTAGTTGATTGTAAATTCTGTGCTTTTTATCGCCACGCAAAGGATAGTGATAGTTATATTTTAACATACGAACAAATTGGACAAAAGATTGAAGAATTATTAGCAATTGGTGGCACTCAAATATTATTTCAAGGCGGGGTTCATCCAAAGCTTGATATTACTTGGTATGAAGATTTATTAAGATATATAAGCACAAATTATCCTAGCATTACAATTCACGGCTTTAGTGCGGTTGAGATTGAATATATTGCAAAAATTAGCAAAATTAGCACTAAAGAAGTCTTAAAAAGAATGAGCGATTGTGGGTTGTTTTCTATCCCTGGAGCAGGTGCGGAGATTTTAAGCGATAGAGTAAGAGATATGGTAGCACCTAGTAAATGCGATACTGCTACTTGGTTAAGAATTCATAAAGAAGCTCACGAATTAGGCTTACTTAGTAGTGCAACGATGATGTTTGGGCATGTTGAAAGCGATGAAGAAATAATTGAGCATTTAGACTATTTAAGAAATCTTCAAGATATAACAGGTGGCTTTAGAGCATTTATTTTATGGAGTTTTCAAGGTAAAAACACTAGATTAAAGGCTGAAAATCCACATTTAATGAATGCAAGTTCTAATAGATATTTAAGATTATTAGCAATTTCTAGAATATATTTAGATAATTTTGCAAACATTCAAAGCTCTTGGGTTACTCAAGGAAGTGCAGTAGGGCAACTCGCATTAAAATTTGGCGCAAATGACTTAGGCTCGACTATGATGGAAGAAAATGTTGTTGCAGCTGCAGGTGCAAAATATAGAATGAATGAACAGCAAATGATAGAATTAATCCGTGATTTAGGTGAAAATCCAGCTAAAAGAGATACAGCATATAATATTTTGGAATACTACAATGAATAATTTTGTGCATTTAAAAACTAATGATGATTTAGTATATATTAGTATTAGCTATCCTAATTATGGAAGGATTTTTTATAATGCTAATGCTATGGCAGCTGAGTTTTTTTACAATGAGAGTTTAGATGATGAGTTTTATATAAAATTAGAGCAAAGTGCAATTAATATTAGTGCAAGTGCTAATTATTTTGATTTTACATTTGATATAGTTTGTCTTAAAAAAGAGCTTGATAATTGCTTAAATGCTTTTAATAATATGCTTTTAAATACCAAAATTACTAATTTTGAATTAATCAAAAACAAAATAAAAAATTATTTTTTAATCCATATTCAAGATTACGATAATTTAGCAAAGATGAAATTATATGAGAATTATTTTAAAAATGATTTTAAGAATGATAAATTTGGCGATTTTGAAGTTTTAGATGAAAAAGAATTTAAAAACTATATTTTAAACCTTAAAAATCAAGCAAATAAGATAGTAATTAGTGCAAATTTAGATGATATTAGTAAAGTTAAAAAACTTTTAAACAATAAGCAAAGTTCTTATGAAAAATTAAAAACAAATGAGAGTTTTTATAAAGAAGAAAGCAAAGAAATATCACAAGCTTTTGTTAGGTTTATAAGCAGTGTAGAGATTAAAAGCATTTATGAAAGAGCTATTATAAGTCTTGCTATTTATGTTTTAGGCGGTGGATTTGGCTCAAGAATTACAGAAGAAATCAGAGTAAAAAGGGGCTTAGCTTATTCGGCTTTTGCGTTTTTAGTAGCGTTTAAGAAAAATTATCTTATTTCAGGGTATTTGCAAACAAAAAATGAAAGCAAAAAAGAAGCTATAAAAATAGTTCAAGAAGAGTTTAAAAAATTAGTAGAATTTGGAATAAGCGAAGATGAGTTTAAAAAGGCTAAAGATTTTTTAGTAGGTAGTGAGATTTTAAAATACTCAACCACTCAAAATCGTCATAGCATTGCAAGTAGCGAGTGTTTTAGTGATTTAAAACAAGGAGAATTAAGAGAAATTACAAAGATAATTAAAGATTTAGAGCTTAAAACTTGTAATGATTTTTTAAAAAATCAAAAAAGTATTACCGAGCTTAGTTTTTATGTAATAGGTAATAATGAATAAGGATTTAGAAAAATTATCTTGTAAAGATATAGTTGAATTAGCTCTTTTAATGCCTAAAAAATTTGATGATTTAAGATTAAATAATGAGCCTATATTAAATGAGCTAAATTGCACAAAAGTTATAATAAAATCTAAAAAACAACTACCAGGCAAAAGGCTTAGTATAATTGCGTATTCATATAATTGGGAGTGTGAATGCACTATTACTATATTTAATCTAAGACCTTTTCATAATGCACTTTTTGCTATAAATAAAGAGCTAATTATTTATGGGAAATTAGGCGATTTTGCAGGGCTTTTGCAATTTATTAATCCAAAAATCATTAAAGATAGTGGAGAAATCACTGCTAATTATTTGATAAAAGGTGTAAGTGATAAAGAGATTTGTAAGATAAAAAATAAATATTTAACTTATGAAGCTTTAAAAGAATTTAATTTATTAGATGAGCATATAAAATTGCTATTAATTATGAAAGAAAATAGCCAAGAAGCAATGAAATTGCTTAATTCAAAAGAATTAAACGAATGCTTAAAATTTGTTGAAATTTATCATCACATAAAAAGACTTAACGAAACTTATAAAAACGATATTTTATACAAAAAAATTAAAACTTTTGATATAAACAAATGGCTAAAATCTCTACCTTTTAAGCCGACAAGCGACCAGATAAATGCGATAAATGATATTAAAAATGACCTTGAAAGTATTCATCATAAAATTAGAATAGTAATGGGAGATGTTGGTTGTGGAAAAAGCTTAGTGATTTTTGCAGCAGCGCTTATGTGCTATCCTAAAAAAGTGGTTTTAATGGCACCAACAAGCGTTTTAGCCCAACAACTTTATAATGAAGCTAAAAGACTTTTGCCAGGGTTTTTAAAGATATTGCATTTTGTATCTAGCAAGACTAAATTAATGCAAGATGAATTAAAAGAAGCAAATTTTGTAATAGGCACTCACGCACTTTTGTGGGCTAGTTTAGATGATGCTACTTTAGTTATGGTTGATGAGCAACAACGATTTGGGGCTAAGCAAAGAATGAAGCTTAAAGATTTAGCTACAAATGATAAAGAAAATCCGCATTATATAGAGTTTTCAGCTACGCCAATACCAAGGACAACTGCATTAATTCATAGTGATATTTACAGCTATTCTTTCATAAAAGAACTACCATTTAAAAAAGAAATAGAAACAAAACTAATCACAATAGCAAATAGCAATGAATTATTTAATCACATAAAAAGTGAAAATAAACAAAATCATCAAGCAATAATAGTCTATCCTTTAATAGAAGAAAGTAAAAGCTCATCTTATAAACCACTTGAGAGTGTTATTAGCTTTTATGAGAAGAATTTTGATAAAGTTTATTACACTCACGGCAAGGATAAAGAAAAGGATAATATATTATTGCAATTTGCTGAAAATGGAAATGTATTACTAAGCACTACTATCGTAGAAGTTGGAATTTCACTGCCAAGATTAAGTATAATTGTAATCGTTGCACCCGAGCGATACGGCTTATCTACACTTCATCAACTTCGTGGAAGAGTAGGAAGAAATGGGGTTAAGAGCTATTGTTATTTGCTTAGCAAGTTTGAATTTAGTGATAGATTGATTAAATTTGCTAATACCTTAGATGGATTTAAAATAGCCGAAATTGACTTAGAAAACCGAAAAAGCGGGGATTTAATAGATGGAGATGTTCAGCACGGAATTAGCTTTAAGTATTTTGATGAGGTTTTAGATAAGGATATTTTATATAAAGCTAAGGAATATTTAAATAAGCAAAATTAGCTTATTATTATTCCTTGATTATTGAAATTAAGCTCTAATACTTTCATATTAGGAAAATTATTTTCTAGTATGGTTTTTAGTTTGTTTGCATCATCTTTATAACATAGATTAAAAAAAGTTGAACCAGAACCACTTAAATTACTCATTAATGCACCATTTTTACGAGCTAATTCACGCACTTTAAATAATTCAGGAACAGCTTTCATTCTACGATTTTCGTGAAGCTTGTCAAAACTTGCAATCTTTAACATTTCATAATTTTTACTCATAAAAGCTGCAGTTGTAAGTGAGCTTCTGCTTATATTAAAGCTAGTATCAGCAAGGCTTAAATGCTTAGGTAAAGCCGAACGACTAACATTTGTTGAGATTTGTTTATTTGGGATACAAACTACTGCTTTAACATCACTAGAAATATCAGTTTTTATATATTTTACATTATCTTTATCAACTACCGAACAAACAAATCCACCAAGTGCTGCAGGGCTAATATTATCAGGATGATTTTCGTATATTAAGGCATTGTTTAATATAGTATTTTTATTAACTTCAAGTCCTGCTAGATAATAAGCACTAGCAATTGCTCCTACAATTATAGAGCTAGAACTACCCAATCCACGACTTAAAGGAATATTATTTATGAAATTAAAGCTAAATAAGTCTTTTTTACCAGTTAGCTTTATGTAAGTTTCATTAAAAATGGTAATAAATAAATTATGTTTTTTAAGATAAGGATTATCTTCACCTTCACCCTTAATAGATATTTTAAAAAAATTATTTCTTTTAATTATTGTTTCATTATAAAAGTCTAAAGCAAGTCCTAGACAATCAAATCCAGCACCTAAATTCGCACTAGTAGCGGGTGATTTTAAACATATTTCGTTTCTCATTTATATTCCTAAATAGCAGGTAAAAAATAATTTGGCAAATTACTTTCTAAGAATTTGAAATTATACTCATTTGGTATAAAAAACTCATCTTTAAAATTATCATTTTTAATTAATTTGATTTTATCATCAGCAAGGGTAAAATATAAGTTGTTATTAGCTTTTATTAAGTTATTCTTTGTAAATGTAAAACCACTAATTGCTTTTAATGGTATGTTTTTAACAAGGGCAATTGTGCTTAAAAATACATAAACAATTTTTAAAGACATATATGAGCCTGGTCCATTAGCATAGGCTAATTCGCTAAAATTATATTTATTTAATAGCTCTTGCATAATTTTTGGCAAATCTTCACTGGTTTTATTTATGATTTTGATTTCTTCTTTTAACAAATTATTATCATCATATATTCCAATGAGATTTGCCATAGGCACTACTAAAAGTTTAATGTGAATGCCTTTAATAAATCTTTGTTTGTATCATCACTAAGAGTTACTAATTCATAAGAATTTGGATTGTTTAGCAATTCAAGAGTTAGTTTATGATTTAAATCATGGCTACTTGCGTAAGCTTTATAGTTAGCAAAAGTTGCTTTACCTAACATATATAAATCACCAATCGCATCAAGGATTTTATGTCTTACAAATTCATTGCTAAATCTTAATCCTTCAGGATTTAATATGCCATTATCATCTAAAACAACAGCGTTTTCTAAACTACCACCTAATGCTAATCCTTTTGATTTTAAATACTCAACATCTTTTAAAAACCCAAAAGTCCTAGCACTTGCAATTTCATTTATGAAATTTTGTTTATTAGCCTTGTAAATATAGTTTTGAGTATTAATTGATGGGTGCTTAAAGTTTATAGTAAAATCATAAGTAGGAGCATTTGTAGGACTAAGACTTGCAAATTTATCTCCTTCTTGAACTTTTATTTCTTTTTTAACAACAAATATTTGTTTTTTAGCGTCAAGTTGTTTAATACCTGCTTCATCAAGCATAGCACAAAAACCAGCCGCTGAACCATCTAAAACAGGTGCTTCATTTGCATCAATACTTATTAATAAATTATCAATTCCATAAGAGCTAACAGCACTCATTAAATGCTCAATTGTAGATATATAACCATCTTTATCTCCAATTACCGTAGCCATTTGAGTATTGATTACGCTTTTATAATTTGCTTCGTAAAATTTATTAATATCTGTTCTATGAAATACCACTCCACTATTAGCACCTAGTGGGCTAAATTTTATCTTAATAGCACTACCTTTATGTAGTCCAATTCCAACATTTGTTACTTCTTTAGCTATTGTAGTTTGTAACATTTTTTTCCCTTATTTTTTGTTTATAACTTCTTTTGCTTTTTTGATAATTCCAAATATATTATCATTAAGCCACTTAGTATCCATCCACTCTTCTGGTCTTACCTCAACACCTTGAACCAAAACACCAAAATGTAAATGATCCCCTAATGCTAAACCACTTGTTCCTGTATTAGCTATAGTGCTTTTAGCATTAACTATATCGCCAATTTCTACATTTTTTTTAGTGCAGTGTCCATATAAAGTATAAAGACCTAAACCATGATCAATTATTAAATTTAATCCATAAATTCCATTATCTTGTGCGAAAACTATTTTACCATCATTTCCTAACACAATAGGTGCCATTTTTGTACTTGCTAAATCAAGTCCCATATGATAGCTCTCACTAATTTGATTTCCATTATATTTGTAATATCTATGGTCACCAAAATCTGCAACTTTCATACCATTTTTTAGTGGTAAAAACGCATTTAGCTTAAAATCAGTTACTAATTCATTGCTTACTACTTGTGTAACTTTATGAATTAATTTTTCATTTTCTTGTCTTAATTTCGCATTCACAAAGTCAAATATTAAAGCTCTATCGCTTAAAGAATTATCAGAATTTGCTTCATACAAATCTCTAATTTTACCATCAATGAAAGCGTCTCCTACTTCAATATGTGAAACTCTATATTTTTTATTTGAGTAATAATATGGAATTCTTTCTTTAATTATATTATTTGCTTTATCTTTTGCAACAATTCTAGCTTCAAATTCATCTCCATCTCTTAAGTCCCAAGCAATTAAAGCTATGTAATAATCATCTTTCATAAAAGGAGCAACTTTGAAAATTCTATTATTAACTTCTATATATAAATCAGTTAGATTATCATCTTGTGCGTAAAATACAACGCTAGCAGCACCACCTTGAGTTATATTATATGAATTAGCTATTACGCTTACTTGAGGTTTTTTATTATCTACTATAACATTAATTATTTTTTCGCTTACATTTCCACCAAACCAATTCCACAAACTTTTATCATTAGCTTTAATATATATTGTGTATTTATCTAATTTTTCATTAAATTTTGGTTTTGGAAGGTCTAATTCAACATTAAATTCTTTACCATTTAAAGTTTTATTTATTAATATATTTTTTGTTTCTTCGTTATCTTTACTAAATTCAACTTTTAAATTTTTTAGTCCTAAATTATCTTCAACTTTTAAATTTATTTTATCTCTAGCATTCCAATAAATTGTATCTTCTTGGTTGTTGTCTAAAGAAATATTAGGAGCAATTCTTTCAAAAGTATTTGAAAAAGCAATAAAACTTGCCAATACAACAACTATAATTATTGAAAAAAATATTGTTATTTTTGTTTTTTTATTTCTATTTCTCATTTTAACTCCTTATATTTTACTTATTTTTTCTTTATATGAATTAAGAGCATTTTGCTTTATCATATTTTGTAATTTCTGTTTGTTTTCTTCAAAATAACTTTCAAAATTCTCTTCAGTTTGATTAGGTGCATCAAGCCAAATATTTGTATTTCCTATTATTAATTTGTATCTTGAATTTTCATAATCAATAACTATGAATTTGTTATCTTTATCAAGTTGTTTTTCGCAAATTACTACGGCTTGATTTTCATTAATATTTAAAAAACTAGCAACTTTTTGCTTAGAATTTAAATTAGATATTTTTCCTTTTTTTGCAAGTTGTCTTTTTACAAATATTAATACTAAAACTAATATTGCTAAAACACCTATCATTGAATACAATTTACTATCTATATTATTATCTTCTGCATATTTTATTTCATTATTTTGCACTTGGTTTGTGGTTTTTGGCATAACTCTAATTCTAAGCCCAAAACCATCATCTTTTGTAAGTGCAGGAATGACATTTATTTTTTCTTTTGTTTTAAATTCTAAAACCGTGCTTTCGCCTAATGGATACATTAATAATTGTTCTACGTAAGGCATATTTAATATTTGAGAATTTCTTTCAGAAATTTTAACATTATTTAATACTACGCCTACATAATCGCTTCCACTTAATATTCTAATATCTCCATCTTTTGCGTTATATGGAGAATCAAAGCTTAGCATAACATCAATCCTATCATCTCTTTTATAAATATTATAATTTATGATATTGTTCGCAAAAAGATTTAAACTAATTAGTAGTAAGATTATTTTTTTCATCACAACTCTTTTTTAAAATATTGAATAACGGTTTTTGAGCTTAGTATTTCATTGATACGAATTGCTAAATTTCTTTCATAAACCATTACTTCGCCTTTACCAAAAATTCTATTATTTACATAAAGTTCTACACTCTCACCTGCTGGTTTTTCTAAATCAATAACAGAGCCAATTCCAAGTTCTAAAAATTCTCTAACGCTAAGTTGTGTAGTTCCTAACTCACTTATAAAATCTACGCTAACATCTAGCAATTCTTCATAAGTTGCATTTAGAATTCTAGTAGGTTGCTCTTGTGTTTGCATTATTTTTTCTTCTCTACTATACCAACGCAAAAGGTATTATTTTCTAGTTTATAAAAAAACTCGTGAGTAAAGCCTAATTTAAAATCACTTACCCTTCCTAAATATTCAGGCACACTAATTGAATAATCATCATAAGCATCAGCTAATAATCTTTTTGCATAACCTATGATTTGATTTGCTACTTCTTTGCATAAATCACAATAATCATCTTCACTCATCTTATCATCATCGCCTAATAATCTTGAAGCAAGAGCTTGTAAGCTTTCTTTTTTAAATATTAAATAACAAAATAATTCTTTTACATTATCTCCTAAACAAATACTAGCACCATAATATTCAGCTTCATCTAAAGAATTTGTGGTTTCTAATTTACTTCTTAAAATATGTTTAAAAAAATGTTTAACTGAATAATCAATTGTATCAAGCATTAATCTTTCCTTAAATAAGTTTTAATTATTATAAGAAAGAAAAGTGTAAGCTAAGTTAATTAAGATTACGCCTTAGGAGTTTTTTATGATAGAAGAATACACATTACTTACTTATATTATTTTTATTTTAGATGGGCTTTTAGTTGGTTTTACTGCAGGGCTTTTTGCAATAGGTGGTGGGACTGCTGTTGTGCCTATTATGACAACTTTTGTTGGGTATTCACCTAAGATTGCTGTTGGAATTAGCGTTATGCAAATGGTTTTTTCATCTTTTTATAATTCATATTTAAATTATAAAAAAGGCACATTGCAAGTAAAAAATGCTTTATATCCTGCTTTAGGTGGTTTAGTTGGTGGTTTTAGCGTTGGTTTTATTATGAAATTTGCAAGTAATTTAATGATTGCTTATATTATTTGTTTTTTAATTATTTGGGCTATTGTTAAACTTTATTTTACTCCTGCAAATCCAATTGAGCCTGAAAAGAATTCAAAATTATTACAATTTTTCGTAGGTTTAATAATAGGTGCAATTGCTACAAGTGGTGGGATAGGTGGTGGAGCATTACTCACGCCTGCTTTAGTTGCAATTTGTAATTTTAATATTAAAAAAGCTGCTTCATTTAGTGGTCTTTTTGTAGCTTTTGCTGGAAGTGCTGCTTTTGTTTCTATGGCAATTACAAATCATGTTGATTATACTGCTGGTGCAATAATTGCTATTTCAAGTTTGCCTGGAGTTTGGGTTGGTAATTGGCTGTTTCATAAAATTAGCAATAATACGCAAAAAAAACTTTTCATAGGATTTTTATTGTTTGTATTGACTTTATCAATAATAGAAGTTCTAAAACAACACGGAGTATTTAATGAATAATGAAATTCAAGTTATAAACGCAAGTGAAAATAACTTAAAAAATATAAGCCTAACACTACCTAAAAATAAATTAATAGTTTTTACAGGGCTTAGTGGTAGTGGAAAATCTACTTTAGCTTTTGATACGCTTTATGCAGAAGGACAACGCCGTTATATAGAAAGTCTTAGTGCTTATGCTAGGCAATTTTTAGATAAATTTAGAAAACCAAATGTAGAAAAAATAGAAGGCTTAACCCCTGCTATTGCAATTGATCAAAAATCAACTAGCAAAAACCCACGCTCAACCGTTGGAACAATTACTGAAATATATGATTATTTAAGACTTTTGTATTCAAAAATTGGAGTTCAGCATTGTCATAAATGTGGAGAAAAAATCAATAAAATGGATACAGAAGATATAATAAACGAAATGGCAAAATTTAGCGAAAAGGCAATGATTTTAGCTCCTTTAGTTAAAGAAAAAAAAGGCACATTCGCACCACTTCTTGAAAGCCTAAAAGCTCAAGGTTTTATAAATATTTTAATAAACGGCACACTAACACGACTAGATGAGCCAATAGAATTAGCTAAAACTAAAAAGCATACTATTAAATTAGTAGTTGATAGGCTAAGAATTAGTGATGATAATAAAAGTCGTTTAGCTCAAGCTGTTGAAAAAGCTTTAAGTTTAAGTTATGGTGAGTGTGAGTTAGAATTATTAGAAAGTAATAAAAATATTCATTATTCGCTTCATAATGCTTGTTTTAAATGCAAAATTTCATTTAATAAACTTGAGCCTTTAAGCTTTTCATTTAATAGCCCTAAAGGAGCTTGTTCTTTATGTGATGGTTTAGGCATTAGAATGAGTATTGACCAAGAAAAAATTATAAATTATGAAAGAAGTATAGAAGATGGTGCAGTTCGCACTATGATGGGCTTTAATAAAAGTTATTATTCAAAGTTACTTTTAGCATTTTGTGAAGCAGAAAAAATCCCTACAAATAAGCCTTATGAAGAATTAAGTGAATATCAAAAAAAGCTTATTTTATACGGAAGTGCTACGGAATTTAGCTTTTTATGGAATAAACATAATATCAAAAAAACTTTTGATGGAGCTATTAAGATAAGTTATGAAATCTTAAAAGATGATAAAGATTTTAACGAATACATAACAGAAAAAACCTGCCCATCTTGTAAAGGCTTTAGACTAAACGAGCAAAGCTTAGCTGTGTTAGTAAATGGTAAAAGCATAGCAGAAGTTATTAGCATACCTATTGAAGAGATTTGCGAATTTTTTAAAATAGAGAATTTTAATAATTTAAATAAGCAAGATTATGAAATATCTTATCCTATTATTAAAGAAATTAATGAAAGATTATTTTTCTTAAATGATGTTGGCTTGGGGTATTTAACACTAGGTAGAGATGCAAGGACAATTAGTGGTGGAGAAGCTCAAAGAATTAGGATTGCTTCTCAAATTGGAAGTGGATTAAGCGGAGTTTTATATGTATTAGATGAGCCTAGCATAGGTCTTCATGAAAGAGATACGCAAAAACTAATAAATACCCTAAAAAGCTTGCAGGCTAAAGGAAATACTCTAATAGTAGTAGAACACGATAGAAAGACAATTGAGAGTGCTGATGTAATCGTTGAGATTGGACCTAGGGCTGGAACTAGCGGTGGGGAGATTATCTTTAATGGCACTTATAAAGAATTGCTTAAAAGCAAATGCGAAACTGCATTGTATATAAATCGTAAAAAAGACATAGACCTTTATAAGGCTAGAAAGAGTGATGAATATTTAGAATTAAGCGGAATTAATCAAAACAATATAAAGGATTTAAGTGTGAAATTCCCACTTAGGAATTTAGTTTGTGTAACAGGAGTAAGCGGTAGTGGTAAAAGCTCATTAATGTTGCATTCACTTTTACCAATTGCAAGAGCAAATCTAAATAGAGCAAAAGCAGTAATTAATGATATTACATATAAAGGTCTTGATAAATTAGACAAAGTAATTTTCCTAGATCAAAGTCCAATAGGAAAAACTCCAAGAAGCAATCCAGCAACATATACAGGGCTTATGGATGAGATTAGGAATTTATTTGCTAATGTTCCTGAAGCACAGATTAGAGGATATAAAATTGGTCGCTTTAGCTTCAATGTTGCAGGTGGAAGGTGTGAAAAATGTAGCGGAGAAGGTGAGCTTAAAATCTCTATGCACTTTTTACCTGATGTAAATATTACCTGTGATGCTTGTGGGGGTAGAAGATACAATCATCAAACACTAGAGATTAAATATAAAGACAAAAATATAGCTGATGTTTTAGAAATGAGTGTAGCAGAAGCTTATGAGTTTTTTGCAAAACACCCTAAGATTAAGCAAAAATTAAAGACCTTAATGGATGTAGGGCTTGATTATATAACCTTAGGTCAAAACGCTACAACCTTAAGTGGTGGGGAAGCTCAAAGGATAAAAATATCTAAAGAATTAAGTAGAAGTGATACAGGAAATACACTTTATTTACTTGATGAACCAACTACGGGGCTTCATTTTGCAGATACACAAAAATTAGTAAAAGTATTGCAGCATTTAGTAGATGCTGGAAATAGTGTTTTTGTAATTGAGCATAATTTGGATTTAATCAAAAACGCTGATTATATTATAGATATGGGTCCTGAAGGCGGTTTTAGGGGTGGTAAGATAATTGCAACAGGTAATCCATTAGAACTTGCTAAAAAATATGCTGATAAAAGCTATACAGCGAAGTTTTTAGCACAAGAATTTAAAGAAATGAAAAAGGAGTTAAAATGATAGAAGAGATTAAAAAACTCTCAAGCGAGTTTATAGAGATTAGAAAATGTATTCACGAAAATCCTGAACTAGGATTAAAAGAATTTAAAACAGCAAAGTTAGTTGCGAACAAATTAAGAGAATTTGGCATAGAAGTTTATGAAAATGTAGGCGTAACAGGAGTTGTTGGGGTTTTAAAGAAAGGTAATTCAAATAAAAGCATAGCTTTAAGAGCTGATATGGATGCACTTGTAATAAACGAAGCTAGTGGAGTAAGCTATGCTTCTAAGAACGAAGGTTTAATGCACGCTTGTGGGCATGATGGACATACGGCGAGTTTATTATTAGCGGCTAAATATTTAAGTAAGAGTGAATTTGATGGCACTATTAATTTTGTCTTTCAACCTGCTGAAGAAGGTAGAGGCGGTGCTAAAGCTATGATTGATGATAATTTATTTACTAGATTTAAAAGTGATTTTATATTTGGTTATCACAATATCCCAAGTAAAACTAATAAATTATTTTGTCTTAAGCGCGGGGCTATGATGGCAGGAGCTGACGCACTTAGGGTAAATATTAGTGGAGTTGGTGGGCATGGTAGTGCTCCTGAAAAAGCTAGTGATATAATGGGTGCGATGGCTCATTTTATAACCCAAGCGGGATTTATAACTGCTAGAAATATAGCAGCTAAAAATCAAGCTGTTATAACATTTGGAGCAGCTCTAAGTGGAAATGAAACTAGCTTTAATATCTTACAAGATAAGGCATTATTACTTGCTAATATTAGAACCTTTAATAATGATGATAGAAATACGATAATAGAGCAATTAAACAATATTGCTAAATCTTGCGAGCTGCTTTTTAAGGTAAAAGTTGAGCTTGAATTTATTCAAATAGGAGCAGCTACAATTAATGATGATGAAGCGCAAAAATTAGCTTTTGGTGTAGCTTGTGAATTATTTGGAGAGCAAAATTGTGATGAATTTCACGAGCCATTAATGGGTAGCGAAGATTTTTCTTTTATGCTAGAGCATTGCAAAGGTGCTTATGCCTTTATTTTAAATAAGAATGATTATTATCTACACGACCCTAGATATATTTATGATGATGATACTTTAGTTAATGCCGCTGCATTTTATTCAGGAGTATGTTTAAAATATTTAAAATAATTTCATTTAGGAATTTTATAAATTAAAATTCCTAAAATTTTTTTTAAAAAATTCTATATGGACATAATCAGGACTACTTTTATGATATAACTTCATAAAATATTTAAGGAGTTAGCATGAAAAAGTATTTTCCTAAGGACAAAGCTGAATTATCAAGACTAGTTCAAAATCCAAAAATAGATTTAAAGCTAATTGATACAAGCGTGATTACCGATATGAGCTATCTTTTTAAAGACAGCAAAAGAGCTGATTTAGCTGATATAAACCACTGGGATTTTAGCAATGTTTTAAGTGTTAAAGCTATGTTTGAAAACGCCATCTTGACAAATGAAATTTGTCTAAATACTAGCAAATGCAAGGATTTTTCTTATATTTTCAATCAAACAAATCTAGCTTTAGATGGCATGGGTAAAATCACTACTAAAATCAGCCTTGATATGAAAAGTTGTGAGGAGTTTAGGTTTTTTATGGTTGGGGTGGATATGGATTATGATAATTTAGAGCTTAAAAACCTAAATCTAAAAAAGCTTAGCGAAAGTCCATTTTTTGATATCTATCGTCATAGCCATAAATCATACAAAGATTTTTTACTTCGCCACGCAAACATTAGAAAAAACGGCGAAAAATATCAGCCTAAAAACAGATTTGAGTTAAAGCTTTTGGTGTTTTGCATAGATGATTTAAGCCTTATTGATACTTCTAGGATAATTAATTTGAGTTTTGTTTTTGATGGTAGCACTAGGAGTGATTTTAGTGGCTTAAAATCTTGGGAGTTAAGACAAGTTAGAGATACTTCATATATGTTTAATAACGCCATAAATCTAAAAAGCCTTCCTAAGCTAGTATTTAGCAAGCTTAAAAGTGCTGAAGGTATGTTTCACGGGTGCAAAAACCTTGCAAGCCTTGATATGAATATCACAAAAAAGCCACATTGTTTTTCAAATTATCTAAGAAACACTAAAAGAATGTTTAAAAACTGCACTAATTTAAGGTATATAAATAAGCTTGATTTAAAAGGCGTTGAGAATGCTGATGAAATGTTTATGGGTTGTCTTAGTCTAAAACATCCTAGAGTTATATTTTCTAGCGATTTATATTCTTTAAGAGATATTCATACAAACTCAAGCGTGGTTTTTACTGAGCCACTAATTAGACGTAATACAGAATGCAAGATCGCAAAAACTAGTTCTTATAAGTTTATAGATGTGGTTTATGATAGGGGGATTTTTGATGTTTATGAAGAGTTATGTGACACAAATGATAAGATTTATAGAGCTTGGGTGGTAAATCGTCGGAACGCTAGAAGTTTTATAAGATATGGTAAGGATACATTATTTAAAGATGAGCTTTATGACTATGCAAAGAAGCTTTTACATAAAGGTGGCTTGATAGACGCAAGGTATCTAAGCCTTAAACTTAAAATTGATATAGCTAGAGCAAATACCATCCTTCATCATTTAGAGTATAAAAACTTTTTAGATATAAAGGCTAGAAAAATACTAAAAAAGATAACAAATCTTAGCCCAAGGGGTGATGGGATTTTGCATATCATAAGTGCTAATAAATATGATTTTGTTTGTAAGGGTGATAGTAGGGTGCTTGAAGAGATTTTTTATAATGATGAGTATTGCGATGAGTTTTATGAGCAAATTTGTAAATATAAGACTTTAAAGATTAGTGAGTATAAAAAGTTTTATAAGTTTGAGCCTAAAAATGTCGTAGCGGTAAGGCTTCACAGGGATTTTAGCGGTGATGAATATAGGGAATTTTTGGGCTATTATGGAGGAGGTAGTATCCCATCAAAATTAACTTTTGAGATTTATACAGATTCAAGAGCAAAAGATGAAATGATAGTTTTTAAGGAGATGAAATGCTAAAAAAGGTAAAAGAACTTTATAAACAAAAGCCTAGCATAGCATATGTGCAAAGAGAATTAGGCATAGGTTACAACACTGCAAGAAGGCTAATAGAAAGCATAAAAGATGAAATGACTAGTAAAGAAGAGTGCCAATCAACAAACGAAATTATAAGCTTTTTAGATGAGATTTGTAAGGTTTGTAAGGATGGTGGCAAAGTTAGGATATATAAGAGTTTTGATGAGATACAAGGCTTTAGCACCCCAACGATATTACATATCATACACAATGATGATTTAGGAATGTTTGAACTCTTAGAATTCCAAGAAAGGTTGCAAGATGATAAAATATATTACAATACCCATTATGATCCTAAAAGTGATTTAAAGATAATAGCGATTAGCAAGGAGTAAATATGAATGAGATTAAAAGTGGGATTAAATTTAATCTAAGCGATAAAAATCCAGTAGGTTCTAATGTCGCAAGTTTTAGTGCTTTGGCAAGTGAATTAGAGCTTAGCATACCTGATTATCAACGCCCTTATGTATGGGAGATAAAGCAAACAAGAATGCTTTTAAAAGATATTGAAAATAGTGAAAATGGAGCCTTGCTAGGCTCTATTATTTTGCATGAAACTAAACGAGATGATGAGATAATTTATGAAGTGATAGACGGACAGCAAAGGCTAACTACGATTAAGCTTATTCTGATGGTGTTAAGTGAATATAAAATTGTTATGGAAAATCACAATGGATATAGTAACTACCTAAGTAATGTAAGCTTTTTTCATAAAATTTCTCAAGACAATATCAAGGCTAATTACGAGTATATTAAAAACTATTTAAGTAATGAAGATAAGGCTAAAGATTTTTTAGAAAATCTAGAAAAAACTCAATTTATAATAGTAGCTACAACAAAAGCCGATGATGCTTTTATCTTTTTTGACAATACCAACTCAAAAGGAAAAAAGCTAGAAAATTACGACCTTATAAAAGCCTTTCATTTACAAGCCATGCAAGAGCGTCATAAGGATTTGCAAAATGCTAATGCCAAATATTTTGAAAGTGTTATAAAAGCCGATAAAGACAATATCGATAGTTTTTTAAACCAAACATTAAATTTTACTAGAAAAATCATCAAGCAAGAGTATGAAAGAACCAAGTGGTGGAGTGATGATTTGATATTTGATGAGTTTTGTAAGGAGAATTTATCAGGACAAAGTTCGTGCGATTATGGGGTTATTAGCGATTTTGCAAACGGGGTTGAGTTTTTTGAATATTTTAGAAAATTCTATGAAATACTGAAAATTATAAGGCAAACAGATTTTTATCAAAAGCTAAATCATTTAGATGGGACAGGGTATTTACAAAACGCATTGTGTATGTGTATTGTAGTGTTTATGGATAGGTTTAAGAGTGGTAATTTTGATAAGATGATAAGATTTGCTACAAGGATTATTTATACAAATAGACTTGTTGGTAAAAGTGTGCGATGGGAAAGCACGATGGGTAGTAGCGAAAAAATCATAAGAGCTATATTTGTAAACAATTACGAGAGCAAGATTTATGAAGGTCTTGATGAGATAGCTAGGGAGTGTTATGCGTATGAGCAAGAAAAGATCGCAGAAAATCCAATCGATGGTGGAAAGCGTGGAGACTATAAAGAACTATGTAAAGATTATTTAGATGAAGAATTTAAAAAATATGGAATTTTAGGTCATTTTTTAGGAGAACAAAATGGAGCAAAATAAAACAACTTCGCAGATTTGTAATTTAGGCAAAATTTTATCAAACAATAAATTTAATAAAATATTTATAATCCCACCCTATCAAAGGCTTTATGCTTGGAAAGATGAGCAAATAAAAGCTCTTTTAGATGATTTTAGAACTTGCATAAATGATAATAACAAAGCTCATTTTATAGGAAATGTTGTAGTGGCTAACAACGAAGATAATTTTGAGCTTGTAGATGGTCAGCAAAGGCTTAGCACGATATTTTTCTTATGCGTATATATGTGTCGTGAAGATGGCAAAATGCAAAAAGCAGAAGGATATTTTGAAAAAGCTTATAAATTTGCTTTTGTAAATAGTGAAGACAATAACTCTAATAACCATAAATGCAGAATTCATATGCCTATTAGAGAAGATGATGAAAATGCCATTTGGAATTATGATTTTGATAAAACAAATGCAAATATTAGATTAGCTTTTAATTGTTTTGATGAGTCTTTAAAAAAAGCTGAGCTAAAAAGCTTTTGTGATTTTATCTTTACTAAAGTTGAGTTCAACCTAGTGATTTTAGGCGATCAAGTAGAACTAAATAAATATTTCGTAAGGATGAATAATACAGGCGTTCAGCTTGATGGCACAGACATTTTAAAGGCAAGATTATTAAAGCTAATAAGCGATAATGATAAAAGCCAAGTTACAGAATACGCTAGGATATTTGATGAATGTTCGCAGATGAATTATTTTTCAGATTTTGGTTTTGTAAATAATAGTAAAGACCCTAATACAACTCATCAGCCAACTATTGAAAATATAATTAAAAATCAACAATATTTACAAAATTATTCAAACAATGATAAAGATAGAGCCGAGTTTGAGAGTATAATTGATTTTCCTACCTTTATTTTACATGTTTTTAAGATTTTATCAAGGCAAGAATTAAAAGAAGAACCTAATAAAAAAATTTTCAAAGAAGAAACACAAATATCAATAAAAAAAGATAAATTCCTTGAAAACACTTGGGATAAATTAAATGATAAGTTGGATGAAGGGCAAGCAAAAACAATCATAGAAGCTTTACAAGATTACAGAATCATCTTCGATGCCTTTGTGATAAAGAAAAAGCTAATAAAAGATGAAGATAAAGCTTATTATGGATTTTATAATCACTCTGGAGATAAGTTAGATAGTGATAAAACAAGTCTTTATGATTTGGCAACCATTCAAAACTATCTAAGGGTAGCAAGGCGTGGAGATAATGCCAATTACCATCATTTTTTAACGCATTACTTAGAATTTTGTAAAAACGAAATTGTGAAAAAAGAAAAAATAACTAGAGAAGAATGTTTGGATAATTTAAAAGATAGTGTTAATACAGATAATCTTAGAAAATATCTAAAAAACATTGATGATTTCTTGGCTTGCAAAACGATTGGTGGTGCTTCAAATTTAATTGAAGCTTTAGATGATTTTATAAATCAAGCATGCACAAATAAAGACATAAATTTTGATTTTTTAAATAAAGGCACAAATACCCCGCATTATTGGTTTTATCGTTTGGAGTATTATTTGTTAATTAGCAATTATTCAAATAATAATGAAAGCTATCGTTTTAGATATGTTAATTCAGTAGAACATGTTTTAGCACAAAATGATTTAGAAGATTTAAGTAAAGATGAAGAAAATAAAAAAGTGCTTAATAATTTTGGAAACCTAGCTCTAATAACAGACAGTGAAAACTCAACTTTTAGCAATAATGTATTTACTGAAAAGAAAAGAATATTTGACAATTATAAAAACAAAGATAAAAAAATAATCAGCTTAAAATTATTGGATGTATATGAAAAGAACAAAGAGTGGAAGAAAACACAAATTGAAGACCACCAAAAGGCAATGCTAGAAGTCTTACAAAAATCTTTTTAAAATACATAAAATAAATTCAAATGCACGAGATGAATTTATTTCGTGTATTTTAATCTAAATTAAATGATTTTACGAGAGTGAAAGTAAAAATTCCAAGACTAAATTTAAAATGAAATTCCGAATTTAAATTCCAAATATTTTCAAAATATTTTTATATGGACAGATTTTAGCATACGCTTATGGTATAACTACAATAAAATTAAAGGAGAAAAAATGCTAAAAATCATAAAAGAAACATATGGAGATAAATTAAACCAAGCATATACCAAAGAAGGCTTGTTTGTAGAAGAAAGCGTTGTTTTAAAGATTATTTGCAATATTCAGTTAAAAGATTTTATAAGTTGGGGTATAGGAGATACTTTTTATCATAATTTTGATGACATGCTTGAGAGTATAAAAAGCGGGGTATTAAAAATATATGATAATTACGACGCAATAAAATTAGAAAATGCTTGCATTATATGCACAGAACTTCCAGAGGATTATAGTTTTGCTAAATACGTCGAAGCAGTGGATGAATTGCAATGTAGATTAAAAGATGATGAAAGATGCTTTTTTGATCCTTGCTTGGGTAGTGATTTTAAAATATTAGTTTTAAGTCCAAAAGAGCCTTTAGTAAAACGTAAAATTTCTAACAAAAACACTCTAAAGCCAAGCACAAAAGAAGAATTAAAAGAACTAGTAAATGATGAGAGCATTTATCTAGGTGACATTGATACAAGCCTTATCGCTGATATGAGTGGGCTTTTTTATGATAGCAAAAGGACTGATTTTAGCGGGATAAATGATTGGGATACTAGTAATGTAGTAAATATGAGTTGTATGTTTTTGCGTTGTTATGGCTTTAATGAAGAGCTTAGTTTTGATACATCTTGTGTAGTTGATATGAGCTTTATGTTTGCTTGTTGTAATTTTAATAACAAACTTTCGTTTAATACTAGCAATGTAAGGGATATGAGAGGGATGTTTTTTATAAGTAATTTTAACCAAGAGCTAGATTTTAATACTAGCAATGTAGTAAATATGAATGCGATGTTTGCTGAATGCGAGAGTTTAGAAACTTTGCCTAAGTTTTATTTAGATTTTAAAGGAGAAAGAATATGAAAAAATACAAGCCAAGCACAAAAGAAGAATTAAAAGAATTAATCAAAGATGAAAGCATTTATCTAGGTGATATTGATACAAGTTTAATTACCGATATGAGTAGGCTTTTTGAAGACAGTAAAAGGACTGATTTTAGTGGTATAAACGAGTGGGATACTAGCAATGTAGTAAGCATGAAACAAATGTTTTTAAGATGCACTAATCTAAATGAAAAGCTTGAATTTAATACAAGTAAAGTAAAAGATATGGCAGCAATGTTTGCACGGTGCAGTAATTTTAATCAAGAGCTAAAATTTGATACAAAAAATGTAATCAGTATGGAGGGAATGTTTTATGGATGTGAAAAGCTAAATCAAGCGATTCGCTTTAATACTAGCAAAGTAGAAGATATGAATTATATGTTTTATAATTGTTATGAGTTTAATCAAGAGCTTGATTTTAATACAAGCAATGTGGAAAATATGAGTAAAATGTTTTATGGTTGTAAGAATTTCAATCAAGAACTTAATTTTGACACCAAAAATGTAATAGATATGAGTCAAATGTTTTCTTATTGTAAGAAATTTAATCAAGAGCTTAGTTTTGATACCAAAAATGTAATAGATATGAGTCAAATGTTTTCTTATTGTAAGAAATTTAATCAAGAGCTTAGTTTTGATACCAAAAATGTAAAAGAAATGAGCCAAATGTTTGTTAATTACGAGAATTTTAATCATTTGCTAGAGTTTGATACAAGTAGTGTAATGAATATGGAGTCTATGTTTTGGAATTGCAAAAGCTTTAATCAAGCTTTAAATTTTAATACTAGTAAGGTAAAAGATATGAGCTGTATGTTTATGGGCTGTGCTAGTTTTAATGAAAAGCTTAGTTTTGATACCAAAAATGTAGAAGATATGAATTGTATGTTTTATGATTGTAAAGAATTTAATCAAAAGCTTGATTTTAATACAAGCAATGTAAAAGATATGAGTGCTATGTTTGCGGGTTGTTCTAAATTTAATCAAGAGCTTGATTTTGACACAAAAAATGTAGTAAATATGAATGCGATGTTTGCTAAATGTTCTAGTTTTAATCAATATGTAGATTTTGATACAAAAAATGTAGTGGATATGAGCGAGATGTTTAAAGATTGCACGAGTTTTGATAAATTTATTAATTTATACACAAATAGTGTTGAGAATATGTATGAGATGTTTGATGGGTGTGAAAGTTTAAAAACCTTGCCTGATTTTTATTTAGAATACTATAAAAACTACGATGAAGATACTGATATTATATATTTTGATGAATATTAAGGGAATTTAAAACAGGAATTTCAATTTATTAAAAAAGATTTTATGAAAAAATATAATTTAAAAATAAAGAAGAGTTACTATAAAACAACAAATTTGCTTGAAGTAAATTAAATATTTTTTATTTATATTTTAAAAATGATTAAAATTGTAGTTATTGGTTTTAGTAAAAATTACTATAAAATCAGCAAATTAAGTATTAAATCATTATTTTAAATATTTAATCTTTACATAAAAAGAAATTCCTAAAATCAAATATCAATAATTATTATGAGTTGATTTTAGGTTTTTTGTAAGATTTATTAATTCATTTAGTTTTATATTATTTAACGCTAGGAAAAATCTAAGATTTTTTGGCACTTTTGCTAGTCTATAAGCGTCTTTTTGCTCTTTACTAAGCTTTGTAATAGCCTTTAAAAAAACCATAAAAAATCCTTTATAAAAGCAAACACAAACACAATCAGTCCTAAAATAAAGCTCGGCTTCGTTGTTTTTATTTAGCTGGTTTTTTAGCTCTAATTTTTGCTTTGATGAGCTTACAAAACCTAGTTTTTTAATAGCTTTATCTAAAGAATTTTCATCTTTACAAAAATAAATTCCTTTATAAACCAAGCTATCTTTACATATTTTACTCTTATCAAATTCTAAATATTTTAAAGTATTTCTTATGCCATTTGCGTAGTGTTTTATAAAATCATTTGCATAATTTAATCTAATTTCGTTTCTTTTATATTTGGTATTAAAATTACTTTCATCTTGAAAATATTCATAACTATTCTCATTTAAATACAGCATAATTTCATCTTTGCTAGTATTGATTAATGGGCGAATTATTTTGTAATTTTTCCTTGTATCAATCCCGTTAAAACCCAATAGATTGCATAATCCCGCACCTTTTGTAATTTGCATTAAAAACCACTCAAACCTATCATTTAAATTATGAGCTACTATTAAATTATCATAATCTTGCATTAATTCATCAAAAAAGTCATATCTATATTTTCTAGCATTGCTTTCAAAATTATTATTATCAAGATTTACTTTTTTAGTAAAGATTTTTTTATTATGAGCTTTTGCTAATTTTATAGCGCTTTGCTCTTCGTTATTTGAATTAATTCTAGTCTGATAATTCACAAGGCATAAATCAAACTCACAAAGTTCTAAAAGTGCATAAAAAAGTGCCGTGCTATCAGTCCCGTGTGAAAATGCTAAAAGGTTTTTTTTACCTTTTAGCTCTTCTAAATATTCAATTCTCATAGCGTCTAATTGCAGTTGCTATTAGTGTTTTTTCATGCACTTGAGTGATTTTACAAACTATTAAATCACCCACTTTTAGCTCTCCTATTTCACTTTCATTTATTAAGATTTCTCCATCTATATCTCTATCAAATAAAAGCGGCTTAGCACCTATAAAAAACTCGCCTTCGCTAGATTCTCCTAAACAACTTGCTATTATTTCTTGATTTAGCATTTTTTCAAAACTTGCATTGATTTTAGCGTCTACGATTTTTTCAATCTTTTTTAGCCTACTTTTAATAGTATTTGCATTGATTTGTTGCATTGAGTAAGCGGCGGTATCTTCTTCTTTTGAATAAGCAAATACGCTAATTCTATCAAAATCAAATTCTTTAATAAACTCGCATAAATCTTCAAAATCTTCTTCACTTTCTCCTGGGTGTCCTACGATAAAACCAGTTCTTAAAAAGCTATTAGGAGCTGCTCTCATTTGCTCTAAAAAGTTAATAGCCTTAGCCTTATCATAGCCACGCTTCATAATTTTTAATAATTTATCGCTTGAGTGTTGAAGTGGCATATCAAAATAATTCACAAATACTTTTGAATTAATTATTTTAGTAATTAAACTAGGCTTAATTGAGCTTGGATATAGGTATAAAATTCTAGCAGCCTTTATGCCTTCAATTTTTTCAATTTCTGAAATTAAATTCTCTAAACCATCGCTAATTTTTAAGTCTTTTAAATAAGAGCTTGTATCTTGAGCAATGAATGAAAAATCATAAAATCCCCTAGCAACTAAGCCTTTAACTTCAGCTACTACATCATCTATTGGGCGAGATTTTAACTTGCCTTTAAATGTAGGAATAGCACAAAAGCTACAGGTTTGATTGCAACCTTCAGCGATTTTTATATAAGCGTGAGTATTTGAGCCTGTTATTACTCTTTGAGTATTTGCGTCTTGTAAATATACAAAATCTCTAAATCTACTTTCACGACTTGCTATTAATTCATCAATTTTTGCATACTCGCTAACTCCTGCAAATAAATCAACTTCGGGCAATTCTTTAACCAATTCATCTTTGTATCTTTGCATTAAGCAGCCAGTTACTACTAAAATTGAGCCTTTTTTTCTAATTTCGTGTAGTTCTAAAATAGCATTAATACTTTCAATTTTTGCACTTTTTATAAAGCCACAAGTATTTACTATCAATACATCAGCTTCACTTGCTTCATTAGTAATTTCATATTCTTTTAAGCGACCTAGCATAATTTCACTATCAACTAAGTTTTTATTACAGCCTAAACTTTGTAAAAATAATTTCATTTAAATTCCTTTTAAAAAAGCTATTATCTTAATAAATTTTAGCTAAGATTTGCCTTTAAAATACAACTACGGAGCAAAATTTGGATAATTATGAATTTAGTGAATTATTAAAAGAATTACAAATAAAACTTGACAATATAGAAAAAATAATCAAACCAAACGAGGCAAAAGAAAGAATAAAAGAAATAGAAAAAGAGCAAGAAGACCCAGCATTATGGGCTGATGCAAAAAGAGCAGCCGAGCTTGGTAAAGAAAAAACTAAATTAAATCAATTAGTATCAAAATATGAAATTGCAAATAGTGAATTAGTAGGCACTAGCGAGTTGTTTGAACTTGCGGTGAAAGAAAATGATTATGAGACTTTAGAAGCTTTATTTATAGATAGTCCTAATTTAGAAGAAACTATTAAAAGTCTTGAAATATCAATGCTTTTAAGTGGGGAAAATGATACTAAAAACGCAATTATTAATATTCACCCAGGAGCAGGTGGAACGGAGAGTAATGATTGGGCGAGTATTGTTTATAGAATGTATTTGAGATTTTGTGAAAGAGAAGGCTTTAAAGTTGAAACACTAGATTATCAAGAAGGCGATGAAGCAGGGATAAAAGATGTTAGCTTTGTTGCTCGTGGGCTTAATGCTTATGGGTATTTTAAGGCTGAACACGGGGTTCATAGACTTGTAAGAATTAGCCCATTTGATAGCAATGCAAGACGCCATACGAGTTTTTGTAGCGTAATCGTTGCACCTGAAATTGATGATGATATAGAAATTGAAATTGAAGAAAAAGATATAAGAATTGATTATTATAGAGCAAGTGGTGCAGGTGGTCAGCATGTAAATAAGACAGAAAGTGCGGTAAGAATTACTCATATTCCAACAGGAATTGTAGTGCAATGCCAAAACGATAGAAGTCAGCATAAAAACAAAGCCACAGCTTATAAAATGCTTCGTTCAAGATTATATGAACTTGAAATGGAGAAATTAAACGATGGAAAAGATACGGGAGGAGTTGGCGAAAATAGTTTCGGGCATCAAATTCGCTCATATGTTTTAGCTCCTTATCAGCAAGTAAAAGACGCTAGAAGCAATGAGGCATTTAGCCAAGTTGATGCGATACTTGATGGCGATATTAAAAAAATGATAGAAGGTGTATTAATTGCTCAAAAGGATAGTAGCGAAGATTGATTATTGTGATAAACATAAAGGATTATCGTGGATACAGCCCAAAAACTATTTTTAAATAACAAAATTAAAGATATCAATTTGCTTAGCTTAGAAGATAAGCAAATTGATATAAATAAGCTTAGTGAAATAAAACTAAAAGAACCAAAAATAGGACTAATATTAGGGATATTTTTTGGTATTTTAGGAGCTGATAGATTTTATAAAGGAGATGGATTTTTAGGATTTATTAAGTTTATTTTGTTTTTTATTTCTCATTTTTGTTTATTATTTGTTTTACATATTCCACTTGCAATGCTTTTTTATTCTGGACCTGATGCACCGCCACCTCCATTTATTTTGCAATCAAAAATATATTTAAATATAGTTGCTTTTTCTTTTATTTTAATATGGTTTATATTTATTATTTGGGTTATATTAGATTGGTTTTTAGTCTATCGTGGGATAAAAAAGGATAATTTTCAAAAGATTTTAAGTGTTATAAAGGAAGAAAATTGAATATATTTTTATTATTAATAATAATTTTAGCAATTATAGGATTTATTACAGGTAAGGGTATTATTAGAACCATAATATCATTTTTTGCGATAATATTAGGGACTATTTTAACGGCGATTTTAGGGCTTATTGGAGCAATTTTATTACCTTTATTTTTTAAAGGAAATATTTTAAATAATCAATTTACTAAAATGAAAGGCGGATATGCTGAATACCTAGTCGCACTTATTGCAAAAATAGCTAAACTTGATGGAGTAATTTCGCCTAAAGAAGCTGAATTTATAAAATTAATACTAGATAATAATTCTTATAATTTAGTTGAGCGTGAGAGATTAAAAAAGGTTTTTAAAGAAGCTAAAGAAAATCCAGAAAATTATAGAATAGTTGCACAAGAGCTTAAAAATAATTTTATTTTAAGCAAAAATGAAAAGCTTAATATTATGCAAAGTTTGCTTTATTGTGCGAGTATTGATGGCTTTAGTGAAAAAAAGATTTTTGCGTTAAAAGAAATTGCAGAGATTTTTGGCGTTACACAAGAATTTGCACAATTTATAAATTTTGGTAACAATAACAAACAAAATAATAATAAAATTAAAAAAGACCCTTATGAGGTTTTAGAATTAAGTCCTAATGCTAGTTTAGTTGAAGTAAAAGCAGCATATAGAAGACTTGCTAAAAAATATCATCCTGATGTGTTAAACACAAAAAATCTTAGCGAAAGCGAGCTAAGAGCAGGGATAGAGAAATTTCATGAGATTAATGAAGCTTATGAGATTTTAAAACAAAAATTAAGTTAAGGAAGTAAAGTGGTAGTTTTAATAACAGGTGTTGCAGGATATATTGGCTCAGCCACTGCATCTGGATTTTTAGAAGCTGGGCATAAGGTAATTGGAATTGATAATTTAAGTGGTAAAAATAAAAAAGCTATAAAAAATATAAAAAAATATTATGAAGTTGATTTTTATGAAGTTGATATTTCAAATAGCGAAGCTTTAGAAGATGTAATGTCAAGATTTAAAATTGATATGGTATTTCATTTTGCAGCAACTAGCAATGAGAATTTTAGTAAAAAAGATAATCTAACTTTTTATGAAAACAATATCATAAATCTTTTTAAATTATTAAAAGCTATGAAAAAATTTAAAGTTAAGACTTTAATATATCCATCAAGTATATTTGCTAATGTAGGATTGGAAAATACCTGTGATGCTTATGTTAAGACAAAAATCTTAGCTGAAAATATGATACAAGATTATGCTAGAAGCAATCCTGATTTTTCTTATGCAATTTTAAGATATTGCAATATTGCAGGATATTATTCTAAGATATTTTTAGGAGAATTTGAACATTATTCAATTATTAAAAATATCACAAGAATTGCTTGCGGTAAGTCTGAATTAGGTCGTGATTTTAACTATGATGAGAATTATCATTTCGCACATATTGATGATATTGTTAATATTAATTTAAAAGTAGCTAGCGAGCTTTATACAACCAAAGAAAATATATGCACTACAATAGCTAGCAAAGAAAGTATAAGTGTAGAAAATCTAATTAAATTAGTAGAAAAGTTAAGCAAAAAAGAAATAGATATAACAATAGCTTTAAAAAATGACCATTGCGATAAAATTAAGTCTTGTAATTTATTAAAATATGAATTAGAGTATTCAATAGAAGATATTTGCAAAAATCAATTAGAACACGAAGCTAGGTTTTAATGTTTAGATATTTATTATTAGCTTATGAAAGAGAAAAATTAGAATTATTTTTAAAAAGATTTGATTTAAAATGCGATGAAGATATAGAATATGCTTTAGTTTATGAAGAAAATGAAGAGATTAAAGCAAGTGCTTGTATAAGCGGTAATATTGTAAAGTGTATAGCAATTGATAAATCTTTACAAGGTAATAATTTTAGTGCTACTTTACTAACTCAAATTGCAGATAAATTAAGAGAATTAAATATAAATGAATATTTTATATTTACAAAGCCTTGTAATGTAAAAGTATTTGAGAGTTTAGGGCTTTATTTATTATGTCTTACAAAAGATGTTGCGTTATTTGAAAACACAAAATTAAATTATGAAAATTATAAATTTGAACTAGCTAAACATTATAAAAAAGCAAAAAAAATTGGCTCAATTGTAATGAATTTAAATCCTATGAGTAAAGGGCATTTATATTTAATTCAAAAAGCCTTAAAACACTGCGAAATCTTGCATATATTTATTTTAAGCGAAGATTTAAGTATGTTTAATACAAAAGCAAGGCTTGAGATTGTAAGAAATGAATTAAAAGATTATAAAAATATAATAATTCACGAAAGTAAAAATTATATTATTTCAAAAGCTACTTTTCCTACATATTTTTTAAAGGATAATGCCAATGTTAATGAGATTTATTCAAGGCTTGATATTACATTATTTGCTACAAAAATAGCACCTATTTTAGGGATAAATATGAGATTTTTTGGGACAGAACCAAAAGATAAAATAACAAAAGATTACAACCAAAAAGCAAAAGAAATTTTAAAAGAATTTAAAATCAAATTCTATGAAATCAGTAGAGCTAGAATGAATAAAAAAGTAATAAGTGCAAGTAGGATTAGAAAAATTATTTTAAATGATAAGGATTATTTAAATAATAAGGAGTTAAAATCCCTTTGTGCTAATTCAACTTATGAGTATTTAAAAAACAATTTAATAACTAAAAATTAAGTTATCTTTGTAATAATAAAAGAAAACTTAAAAAATTTAATTAATTAGGAGATTTGATGATTACAACTATTGCAAGTGCTGGTTCATTAGAATCAGGCGATGTTTTAATTAGTGTAAGTCCTGCTAATGTGGGAAGGAAAATTGAATTAAATTCTAGTGTTTATAAACAATTTGGAGAACAAATATTAGCTAGCGTTAATGAAGTATTAGATGAATATGATATTAAAAATGTAACAATAAAAATAGAAGATAAAGGAGCGCTTGATTTAGTAATTCGTGCAAGACTTAAAACTGCTATTTTTAGAGCTAGTTTAAAAGATTATGATTGGGAGAGTGAATTATGCTAAATAAAGATAGACTTAGAAGAAGTATGATGTTCTTGCCCGGAAATGCACCTGCAAAATTAATAGACGCACATATTTATGGAAGTGATTCTATTATGATTGACTTAGAAGATGCAGTAAGTATTTCAGCAAAAGATGCGGCTAGAATGCTAACTTATGAAACTCTTAAAAAGATTAATTATGGTTCAACTGAAGTTGTTGTAAGAATAAATGCTTTAAATTCTCCTTACGGAAGAGATGATGTAATAGCTATGGTTAGTGCTGGAGTTGATGTTATAAGACTTCCAAAGACTGATAATGCAAACGAAGTTAAAGAAGTAGATGAATTAATAAGCGAAGTTGAGCATAAATTAAATCGTCCTAAAAAAACTTTAATTCTAGCAGCAATTGAGAGTGCTACTGGGGTTATTAATGCTTGTGAGATTGCAAAGGCAAGTGATAGATTAATGGGGATTGCTCTTGGAGCTGAAGATTATGTAACGAATTTAAAAACAACTAGAAGCAAACACGCAATGGAGCTTTATTATGCAAGAGAGCAGATAATTCACGCAGCAAGAAGCAATAATTTATATTGTTTTGACACCGTTTTTTCAAATATAAAAGATAAAGTTTCATTTGCTGAAGAAGTGCAATTTATAAAAGACTTAGGTTTTGATGGCAAATCAGTAGTTCATCCAAGTCAAATCAAAATAGTTCATGATATTTATACTCCAAAAGAAAAAGAAATAATAGATGCTTTAAAAGTAGTAAATGCAGCTAAAGAAGCTGAAAAAAATAGCATAGGTGTAATTGCAGTTGATGGCAAAATGGTAGATGGTCCAATTATTATTAGAGCTTTAAGAGTGCTTGAATTAGCTAAAGCTAGTGGTCTTTATAAAGGAGAATGATTATGTATAAAGTAAATGCAGTTAATAGAAAAATACCTAATAAAATTGCTAATTATAAAGATGTAGTTGTATATAGTGGAGAATTAAAACAACCAAAAGAGCGTAAAATCGGTGCAGCTATTAGAGTTGGCAAAAAAGAAGATAAATTAGTCTCAAGTATAAAAGACGCTATTATAAAATCAGGCTTAAAAGATGGTATGACAATAAGTTTTCATCACCATTTTAGAAGTGGAGATTATATTTTAAATCTAGTTTTAGAAGAAATAAGCAAGCTAGGTATTAAAAATCTTTGCGTAGCAGCAAGTTCTCTTTCAACTTGCCATAAACCTTTAATTGAGCATATTAAAAATGGTGTTGTAACAAGTCTTCAAACAAGTGGTCTAAGAGAGCCATTGGGTTCTTTTATTAGTAATGGCGGATTAAAAACTCCTGTAATTATTAGAAGTCATGGTGGTCGTGCTAGAGCTATTGAAGATGGCTCACTTAAAATTGATGTAGCATTTATTGGTGCTCCAAGTTGTGATAAATTTGGTAATCTTAATGGTTATACAGGCAAATCTGCGTGTGGTAGTTTAGGTTATGCTAAGGTTGATGCTATGTATGCTAATAAAGTTATTGCAATTACTGATAATTTAGTAGATGGAATAAATCTTCCTGCTAGTATTGACCAAACTATGGTGGATTTTGTTTGTGAGATTGAGAGTATTGGCGATCCAAAAGGTATAGTATCAGGTGCAATTCGTTTTAATGATAATCCAAGAGATATTTTAATAGCTGAAAATGCTTTAAAATGTATATTAGCATCAGGTTTATTTAAAAATGGCTTTAGTTTCCAAACAGGAGCTGCGGGCGCTTCTTTAGCTGTAACTAAGCTTTTAAAAGAAGAGATGATTAAGCATAATATCACTGCTAGTTTAGGTGTTGGTGGTATCACTGCTGCCTTAGTTGATTTGCATGAAAATGGTTTAATGGATGCGCTTTTTGATACTCAAAGTTTTGATTTAGATGCTGTTAGTTCACTTGCAAAAAATCCAAAACATTATGAAATATCAGCATCTTTTTATGCAAATCCAAATCTAGTTACTCCAGCGGTAAATCAATTAGATTTTGTAATGTTAGGAGCACTTGAGATTGATACGAATTTCAATGTAAATGTAATTACTACTTCAACAGGTGTTATTAATCAAGCAATAGGCGGACACCAAGATACTGCTGAAGGTGCAAAAATTGCAATGATTTTAGCACCATTAATTCGTGCTAGAATTCCAATTGTAGTTGATAATGTAAGCACGATTTGCACCCCAGGAGCAAATGTTGATGTGGTTTGCACTGATTACGGAATTGCAGTAAATCCTAAAAGAACTGATTTAATAGAGAATTTCACAAAAGCAGGTATTAAATTATATACGATTGAAGAACTAAAAGAAATGGCGGAAAAAATCACAGGCAAACCAGCTAGTATTAAATTTGGCGATGAGGTAGTAGGCGTTGTAGAATATCGTGATGGCAGCGTTTTAGATGTGATTTATAAATCTTTACAAAATTAGGAATTTATTTCCTAATTTTATTACCAAATTACACATATTAAACTCAATTTTTAAGTATTTCTTGTTTATTTAATTAAAACAACTTAAAGTATAAGATATTTAAGGAGAGTTTTATGTGGATTGGAAGAAATGATGGCGAAGAAAGTATTCATAACAGAGTTTTTAAATGTTTAAATACTTCATCTTCAAATAAATTAATAGGATTTTGTTCTAGTTTA
Source organism: Campylobacter sp. RM12651 (assembly GCF_022369475.1). Classification (NCBI taxonomy): domain Bacteria; kingdom Pseudomonadati; phylum Campylobacterota; class Epsilonproteobacteria; order Campylobacterales; family Campylobacteraceae; genus Campylobacter; species Campylobacter sp. RM12651. The sequence goes on along the minus strand of NZ_CP059600.1, from coordinate 1,503,128 downwards.
GGTGTAGATAGAAATCACGGAAGAGTTGGTAGCGAATTAGCACCGAATATTATTAGAAAAAATATGGCAAATTTTGCTGTATTTGATGATTTTAGCTTTGATGATTTAGGTAATATTGATAATTTTAAAAGCCTAGAAGAAGCTGATGATTTATTATACGATAAGCTTAATTTAGTATTAAAAAATCAAGATTATTGCGTTATTTTAGGTGGTGGTCACGAAACTTCTTTGGCTGGAATTAAGGCTTTATTAGATAATAAACAAAATGTAGGTGTTATTAATTTTGACGCACATTTTGATGTGAGAATTCAACCCCAACACACTTCAGGCAATTCGTTTTATGAAGCTTATAAATACGCAAAATCAAATAATTATTTTTATAAATATTTATGTATTGGGGCAAATGCTTTATCAAATACTCAAGCTTTATTTAATACTATGCAAGATATGAATGCTAAATATGTTTTAGATAAAGACTTTGATAATTCAGCAAAAATTGTAAAAGAATTTATATTAGATTGCGATGTTTTATATCTTAGTATTGATATTGATGTGTTTTCTTTAAGTTATGCACCAGGTGTTAGTGCTCCTGCTGTTTATGGTATTAGTTTGCAACAAATTTTACCGATACTAAAAATTATTTTAGATAGTAAAAAAGTTGCTTTAGCTGATATTTGCGAGTTTAATCCAAAATATGATATAGATAATCATACTGCTAAATTAAGCGCTTATTTAGCTTATATTTTATTAAGAAAGGCTGTTATATGAGTTTTGATAGTTTGAGCGTATTGGCAATTAGCATTGGTGTTTTATTGTTTGGAATGTTTTTAAAAACTAAAATCAATTTTTTAGAAAAATTTTGTATCCCAGCTCCTGTTGTTGGTGGATTTTTGGTAAGTATTTTAGTATGGTTTTTAACCTTTATAGATATTAATATTGAATTTGATAAGTCATTGCAAACTCCTTTTATGGTTGTATTTTTTAGTGTTGTAGGGCTTAGCGGAAGTGCTAGATTATTAAAAGTTGGTGGTAAATTGCTTTTAATATATTTAGCGTGTTGCTGGGCAATGGCTATTATGCAAAATGCTATTGGAATTACTATGATGAATGCTTTTGGGCTAAATAGTTTATATGGAATTTTAAGTGGGGCTGTTGCTTTAGAAGGAGGACACGGAAATGCTATTGCTTTTGGTGGTATGGTGGAAGATTTAAGTGGTCTTAGCAATGCTAAAGTAGTAGCAATTGCAGCGGCTACTTTTGGTTTAATAAGCGGCTCTTTACTCGGTGGGCCTTTATGTAGATATTTAATACTTAAATATAAATTAGAGATAAAAACAAACGAAGATATACAAGATATTGACCCGCTAAAGCACAATATTCATCACGCAAGTTATCAAGAATTTTTAAAATCTTTATTTTTAATACTTTGTATTATGTGCATTGGATTTTATATAAGTTCATTATTTACAAAACTTAGTGGCTATTCTTTGCCAAGCTATGTGGGTGCTATGTTAATAGCAATGCTAATTAGAAATATAAATGATGTCTTTAATATATTTAAACTAAATCAATACACAATAGATACTATTAGTGAGCTTAGCTTAGGAATATTTTTAACTATGGCTATGATGAGTTTAAAAATCAATGAATTAAGCGTGGTTGCTATGCCTTTATTGATTACGCTTTTTGTTCAAGTTGTTGTTTTAGTATTGTTTGCAATATTTGTTGTGTTTAGATTGTGTGGGAAAAACTATGATAGTGCTATTATGTGTGCTGGATTAATGGGGCATGGCTTGGGTGCTACTCCTAATGCGGTTGCAAATATGAATGCTGCTTGCAATAGATATTCTTTATTCTCAAAACCTGCGTTTTTGATAGTTCCTTTGTGTGGTTCTGTTTTGATAGATATTGTGGCTATTCCTTTGAATACTTATTTGATTAATATATTTGCTTAACTTAGGATTGCTCCTAAGTTAAATTACTCTACTACGCCATCGCTAAAAGTGTATTGGGTTAGAGAATTTTCTTTTGCTTGAATACAGATATAATTTAGTTTAGTTTTTGCAAAAATCTGTCTTTTTACACTAGGTGCAACTCTAATTATATCTCCTGTTTTAATTAAAATTAGTTCATTATCTAACTTTATTTCCCCATTACCATCTAAGACAATATAAACTTCTTCGTTTTCTTTATGATGATGAACAAAAGGCACATTAGTATTTGCTTCCATTGTGTTAATACTTATTTCACAAGATGTAAATCCTAAAGCTTCTTTTAAATCAATTCTTTGAATATTTTTAAATTCTCCTAGACTTTTTACACTAAATCCATTACTCATTTTGACTCCTTTTTAGTTTGATAACGAACTATTTTTGCATAAAAAGTTAAATATATTTTAATTTTTTATGTTATTTAGCATTTTTTCTAATAATTCTTCTAAAAATAACTCTTCTGCTTTTGAAAAGTTTTTAAGTAATTTTTCAAAAACTATATTTGATACTTCTTCAAATATTGGTTTTAAATCTAAAGTTTTTTGAGTTGCTTTTATTAAATACATTCTACTATCGTTACTACTTTGGCTTTTTGTGATATATCCATTTTGTTCTAATTTGTCTATTAAAGAGCTAATTGTAGCCTTGCTTCTATGTATTTTTTGTGCTATTTGAACCATACAATATTCTTTTTCATCAAATAATATATTTAAAATATCAGCGTGAGAAAAGGATAAATCAAATTCTACTCTTTTGCTAAGTTCTTTTAAAATCAATTCATTTGATAGTTCTTTTATTCTTCCCATTAAAAATAAGCTTGAGTTCATATTTTGTCCTTATAATTTTTTTTATTATATAAAAATATTAAAAAATTTATTGAATTTTTTAAAAAGTAAAAGATATTTTTGCTAAATTTAAAAAAAGGAGTAAAAATGTCTGATAAATTTTTTAAAAAATTTAGAATTTGTTTTGCTAGGAATACTAAAAGATTAATGTTAAATTACAAAATAGAATTTAAAAGGCTTTATTTTAATTATTTTAAATTATTAAAACTCGCCAATATATTTGTAAAAACTATGAGATTTTCTTTAGTTTTAATAACTTTTGTTTCTGTAATAGCTTATACAAAATATTATTTATTTGAAGTTGGGTATTTGCCTAGATTTGATTTTAATTTATTACTTACATTTGGATATGTGTGTTTTGTTTATTCTATTTTTATTGGGATTATTCCTTATGTTATGATTGAATTTGTTGTGCTTTTAGCTTGTAAAAGAAAAAAGTCAAATAAATTTGGCTTTAAAATTCTTAATTTTTTGTATGAAAGAGTATTTTTATTATTTGTAATTATAGTAATTATCATAATTGAATTAGTATTTTTAAGTTTAGTTCAAATATATCAAAACGAAAATGTAACTTTTCCAACGATAAATCATTGTTTAAATGTTATGATGGCTATATTTATTACTTTATGTTTTTTTGCATATTTTTTTAAAAGATTTAGTTTGATTATAAAAATTATTTGGATAATTTGCTCTATTTGGTATTTTTTTAGTCTTGATATTAAAGTTGTTAAATTAGCCAATATTGGTGGGTTTAGAACTGATATTGTGGTTAGTAAAAATAGTTTATATATGAGTTATTTTATAAATTATAAAAAGCTAGATATTAATGATTGTGATATTAAAAAAGGGGAGAAAAATATCTGTAAATTAAGCGATGGAAATTATGTATTAAAAGATGTATTGATTTTATCTAGCTTAAGTGATGTTGTTTATATAGAGCTTAATTTAAATAATAAAGCCCAAACGCTAGACTTTAAACAAAGCGAAATAGAAATAATTAATAGGTTTTAAGTTTGTTATTAATTTTTATGGTGTAAATTTAATACGCATACATATTAATTTTTAAAGAAAGGTCTAGTATGAAAAGATTTGCAACGATTTTATTTTGTGCATTTAGTATTTTAGGTGCTAATTTATTAGCTAATGATGACACGCCTCCTAAGGAGCTTTTACAATTATTACACGACCATACTCCATTAAAGCCTACTAAGGTTTTTGATGATGTTTATTGTCTTGGGACAAAAAGCGTTGTAGCATACGCAATAACAACTAGCGAAGGCATAATTTTAATTGATGCTATGTGGGATAATGATGATGCAAAAGTGATTGAAAATGGGTTAAAAGCTTATAATTTAGACCCAAAAGATGTAAAAATTGTCTTAATTACTCATGGACATGGCGATCATTATGGTGGGGCTAAGTATTTTCAAGATAAATATAACGCAAAAGTTATGATGAGTGCTATTGATAAGGATTTTATGTATTCATACAACGAAGGCCCAAATGACCCAAAATATCCTAAGCCAACGATTAATCATTTACTAAAAGATAAAGAAATAATAAAGCTCGGTAATAAAGAAATCAAAACTTTCTTAACCCCAGGGCATACCATAGGAACTACTTCAATTATCTTTGAAAGCTCGTTTAATGGTAAGAAATTTAATGTATTTTTATGGGGCGGTAATGGAATTTCAAAAGATAAAAATCTACAAATTGCTTATGATAAATCTTTAGATGAGTTTAAAAAAGAGCTTGATAAAAACAATGTAGTAGCAAAGCTAGAATCACATTTATTTAGAAATAATGGATATGAAAAATTAGAAAACATTTATAATAATAATTTCAAAACCCATCCATATATCATAGGAAAAGAAGGCATAGATGCTTGGTATAAAGAATACAAAGGACATATAAAAGCAAAATTAGATAACAATTAATAGTTAAAATAGCAGTTGCAAGGAGATAATATGAATATAGGTATTAAAATCTGTGCGACTGCTAGGATTATTTATCAGCATTTACATAAATCATTTTTAGACTTAGACATTACACCTGAACAATGGATAGTCTTAAATGCTTTATGTAAAAGCCCAAAAATCTCACAAAAAGAGCTTTCAGAACTTACCCAAAAAGACCAAAACACAATAAAAGCAATAGTTGATAAGCTTGTTTTAAAAGACTTAGTTATTAGAAAAACTAATCAAAATGATAAAAGAGCCTTTATTTTAAGTCCTACAAAAAAAGCCAAAGAATTAGCACTAATTTGCACCAAAATAGACAATATTATGTTAGATAAAATTCTAAGTGTTTTTAAAGATGAAAATGAGCTTGATTATTTTATAAATAAGCTAGATAATATACAAAAGAGTATTGAAAATGAAAGAAATTAAAGAGATTTTGCTAAATATATTTTTATTGAATTTTCATATAGATTTATCTAAAAAACTTTATTTTAAATTCCTATCTTTACTAGGTATATTTTTTGTTTTTTTATATATTATTTGAATATGTTTTTCAAATTTTAAATATATCTTTTGTATTTATTTTTCTTTATATTCTAGGCATTAGCTTGGTTTATAGGGTTAAGAAAGTATATAAAAATATTTTATTGATTTTATTTTTATCTTATCCTTTTATAAATTATTATTTATTAAAAAGTGAAGTTTTATTTTTAGGGTTTAATTTTATATTTTTATTGTTGTTTTTATTTATAATGATTTTTGCAAATCTTAATACTAATATAAACACTAATACAAGTCAAAAATCTTTACTTATTAAGTTATTTATATTAGCTATTTTAATTCTAAATATGCTGATATATAAATCTTTTTTAAAATCTTATAATATTTTAATTTTAGATTTTTTAAGTGTATTTGCATATTATAATTTTTATTTTTTATTATTATCTTTTATAATTATTACATATATATTTATAAAAAATTTATTAAAAATTATATAATTTTTTTTGAAGAAATTGATATAAAAAATTTTTTAGGTTAATGGCTAATTTTTCTTTTATATAGACAAATTATGTAATTATCATCTAAATCTTGCAAATCTCATTAACTAAGCCTTGTTAGACTGAAAACGCAAGGAGAAAATATGAAGATAAAAACGAGTTTTTTACCCGCTGTGTTTGTTCCAAGCATAGTATTTATTGTAATTTTAGTTTTACTAAGTATATTTTTACCAGAATTTACAAGTAGTATTTTAAATAATATTAAAACTTCAGTTTTTACTAATTTTTCTTGGTTTTTTATACTTAGTGTTAGTTTTTTTGTAGGATTTATGGTCTTATTAGCTTTATCTAAATTTGGAGATATAAAATTAGGTAAAGATGATGATGAGCCTAGTTTTAGTTTTTTTTCGTGGCTTTCTATGTTGTTTGCTACTGGAATGGGTGTTGGGCTTATGTATTTTGGTGTGGCTGAGCCTATAATCCATAAAAAATCATTAAATATAGATGATAAAGAAGCTTTAATTCATACTCTATTTCACTGGGGAATTCATCCTTGGGCTATTTATGGGGTTTGTGCTTTAGCTATGGCTTATTTTGGTTTTCGTTATAAAATGCCTTTAACTTTAAGAAGTGCTTTTTATCCTTTTTTAAAAGATAAAATTTATGGATTTTGGGGCAATGTTATTGATATTTTGGCATTAATTGTAACCGTTTTTGGAATTAGCACAACACTTGGATATTCTGCAAGTTCTTTAAATGCAGGACTTGTTAATATTGCTTGGCTTAGTGATATTTCATTTAGCGAACAAGCAATTATTATATTAATAGTTGTTAGTTTATCTACTATTTCAGCTATTAGTGGAGTTAATAAAGGGCTTAAAATATTAAGCGAGATTAATTTGCTTTTAGCATTTTTACTAATGATTTTTGTATTAGTTAGTGGTGATTTGGTTGAGCTATTATCTGATTTTAGTTCTAATTTAGGGCTGTATTTTTCAAATATAGTTGAGTTTAGTTTTAAAACCTATACATATAATAAAGATTATATTAGCTGGTTTAATTCTTGGACTATTTTTTATTGGGCTTGGTGGCTTAGTTGGGCGCCTTTTGTTGGCTTTTTTATAGCAAAGATTTCTCGTGGTAGAACTATTAGAGAATTTATATTTGGAGTTTTGATTGTTCCTACTTCTTTTAATGTTTTATGGTTTAGTGTATTTGGAAATTCTGCTTTAAAATATAATGAAATTTTAAGTAATTTTTCTCAAAGTTCTGAAAAATTATTATTTGAGTTTTTAAATCTTTTACCATTTTCACAAATTAGCACTATTTTAGCTCTAGTAGTTTTAGTTTTATTTTTTATAACTTCCGCTGATAGTGGGATATTTGTTTTAAATTCTTTAGCAAGTGGTGGTAAAGAAAAACCTTATAAATGGCAAAGTATTTTATGGGGCATTAGTTTAATTGCTATTGCAATATCTTTATCGTATTCTGGTGGTCTTGATACTATTTTAAGCGTTACTATGATAGTCGCACTTCCGTTTGCTTTAATGCTTGTAATTATGTGTGCATCACTACTTAAAGGCTTAATAGTTGATAGTAGATATTTTAATACAAGAGTTAGTAAGGCTAGTGTTTATTGGAGTGGGGATTTTTGGGAGCAAAGGCTTGATTTAATCTTAAAACAATCTCAAATAAAAGATATGCAAGAGTTTTTAAACGAGCTTGTAAAACCTGCTATGCAAAAGATTTGCAATAAATTAAGTGAGCGTGGATTAAAAGCACTAATAAAAGAAGAAAAAAATAAAATTAGTTTAGTGATTAAAAAAGACTTATCAAAAGATTTTATTTACGGGGTAAAAATAGAAAAACACGAAGTAAATAAAACCTTATTAGATGATGAGAATTTGCCTAATTTATCAAAGGAATTTGAATATAGACCTATAACATTTTTTGGCGATGATAGACTAGGTTATGATATAAAATATTTAAATGAAAAAGAAATAATAGTAGATATTTTAAAGCATTACGAAAGGTATTTAAATCTTTTAGATGATAGCTCAAATGAAATATTTACAATGGGTTATAGAAAATAACTTTTACAGAATTTGAAATACTTATTTCAAATTCTTTTTTTAAAAATACTAAAGTGTTACTTTTTTTCACATTCTCGTAAAAAAATTATAATTTTTTTTGAATATACAAAAATAATTAATATTCCTTGATAAGATATTTCAAAATCATTTAAAAAAGGAGAAGTTATGAAGAGTTATCAAATGTATATTGATGGTGAGTTTGTTACTGAAAAAAGAGAAATGGCACCTGTTTATAATCCTGCTACAAAAGAGCAAGTTAGTGAATATCCACTAGGCACAAGAGATGATGCTAAAAGAGCGCTTGAAGCTGCAAAAAGAGCGGGTAAAAACTGGGAAGCACTTCCAGCTATTGAGCGTGCGGCATATCTTAAAAAAATCGCACAATTAATTCGTAGAGATAGAGTAAAACTAGCTGATATTTTACAAGAAGAGCAAGGCAAGGTTAGAGGTTTAGCTGAAGTTGAGATTGATTTTGCGGCTGATTATTTAGATTATATGGCAGGATTTGCAAGAACTTATGAAGGCGAAATTATTCAAAGTGATAGGGCAAATGAAAATATATTTTTATTTAGAACTGCAATTGGTGTTACGACAGGAATTTTACCTTGGAATTTCCCGTTTTTCTTAATAGTTAGAAAACTTGCACCTGCGTTTGTAACAGGAAATACAATAGTAATTAAGCCAAGTAGCGAAACTCCAAACAACGCATTTGAATTTGCAAAATTAGCTCACGAAGCTGGAGTTCCTAAGGGAGTTTTCTCACTTGTTAGCGGAAAAGGAAGTGAGGTTGGAGATGAGCTAAGCTCAAACCCACTTATTGGAATGGTAAGTGTAACAGGTAGCGTAGAAGCTGGAGTTAGAGTTATGCAAGCAGCTGCAAAAAATGTTATAAAAGTAAATCTTGAGCTTGGTGGAAAAGCACCTGCAATAGTATGTAAAGATGCAAATATGGATTTAGTAATTCCTGCAATTAAAGCAAGTAGAATTTGTAATAACGGGCAAGTTTGCAATTGTGCTGAGCGTGTTTATGTGCATAAATCAAGATATGATGAGTTTATTAATAAAATGGCTGATGAGTTTAGCAAAATTACATTCGGAAATACTGCAAAAGGTAATTTTGATATGGGGCCACTTGTAAATGAAGCTGGTGTTAAAAATGCTGATGCAATGCTAAAACGCGCACTTGAGCAAGGTGCAAAATTAGAAGTTGGTGGCAAGATAACTGATACTAGTGGATATTTCTACCCAGCTACACTACTTAGCAATGCAGACCATAAGAGTGATATTATGCAAAAAGAAATCTTTGCACCAATTTTACCAGTTACAAGTTTTGATACACTAGATGAAGCAATTGATATGGCAAATGATTGTGAATATGGGCTTACAAGTAGTATTTATACAGAAAATCTAAACACAGCTATGAGAGCTTGCCGTGAGATTAAATTTGGCGAAACTTATATCAATCGTGAGAATTTTGAAGCTATGCAAGGCTTTCACGCAGGATTTAGAAAGAGTGGCATAGGTGGTGCTGATGGTAAGCACGGACTTTATGAATACCTTGCAACTCATGTTGTTTATCTTGATTACAATACTAAATTCAACGGCTAAAAATAGGAGCTTTTTAGCTCCTAAAATTATAAAATATTTTAATTTTAATTCAAATATATTTTTTAAGTTTATTTTAAATTAAGAAATAAATGTTACATTTGTTATTTATTTGTTTAAACTAAATTTAAAGGAAAAACAATGACTTGCACCTATCAAGATTTAATTCATAAACCAATAAAACAACATTCAAACAATCATTCTTGCAATCACTCACACCATAACCACTCCCATAATCATTCACACCATAATTCTAATCACTCACAAGAACATCACGACCATTCTCATACTCATTCTTATGATTTTACTAAGAATAAAAAAGCATTATTATTAAGCTTTATAGTAACTTTTGTAGTAATGTTTGCTGAATTAATTTATGGGTATTTGGCTAATTCTTTAGCATTAATTAGTGATGCACTTCATATGATAACACACGCTTTTGCATTGATAATAAGTTTTATTGCACTAATATTTATTAATAAACAAGATAGTAAAAAAACTTATGGATATTATAGAAGTGAAATAATAGCTGCTTTTATAAATGCTATTATGATAGCTATATTTACTATATTTATTATCTATGAAGCTATTGAAAAACTATTAAACCCAAGTAAAATAGATATAAAGACTATGCTTATAGTATCTTGCTTTGGACTTGTAGCAAATATAATTAGTGCTTTATTATTAATGAAAGCTGATACAAGTAATTTAAATATTAAATCAAGTCTAATTCATATGCTAAGTGATTTACTTAGTTCTGTTGCAATTATTATTGGTGGGATTATTGTTTATTACACTGATTTTTATTTTATTGATTCAATACTAGCTTTAATAATAGCTTTAGTAATTGCTAAGTGGTCTATATCATTATTTAAACAAAGCTTAGATATTTTACTTGAGAGCTCATTTATTGAGATTAGTGAAGTAAAAGAATTTATATTAAAGCAAGATTTAAATATAAAAGATATTCACGATATACACATTCATTCAATATCTCAAGATTATCATATACTAACAGCTCATATAATCTTAGATGATTTAAATGAGTTTAAAAGTGTTTTACAAAAGCTTAATGCTTTACTTAAGAATGAGTTTAATATACATCATATTACTATTCAGCCAGAAACAATATAAAGGATTAAAATGAAAAAATTATTTTTTGTATTTATTTTATTAATTAGTTTTTTAAATTCAAGTGAGCTAAAAGTAGCTACTTCTAAAAATGTAGGAGAACTAAATCCACATTTGTATTCTCCAAATGAAATGTTTGCTCAAAATATGGTTTATGAAGGATTTGTCTCATACTCGCAAGATAATCAAATAATACCTAGCCTAGCAACTTCATGGGAGATTAGCGAAGATGGTTTGGTATATACTTTTTATCTTAGAAAAGGAGTTAAGTTTTCTAATGGAGAAGACTTTAATGCAAATGCAGTAAAGCTTAATTTTGATGCAATTTTTGCTAATAAACAAAGGCATATTTCTTTTGCACTTGTAAGAGCTTTTGATTATCTTGAAGTGGTTAATGATTATGAAGTAAAGCTACATTTAAAACATATTTATGAACCTACTTTAAGAGAACTTAGTCTTATTCGTCCTTTTAGATTTATAGCTCCAAGTGCTATGATTGACAATAATACAAAAGATGGTATAAAAGCACCAATTGGCACAGGTAAATGGAAATTCGTTGATACTAAATTAGGCGTTTATGATAAGTTTGTTAAAAACGAAAATTATTGGGGCGAAAAAGCTAAAATTGATAGCATAGTATGTAAAATAATTCCTGATCCAAGCTCAAAAGTAATAGCTCTAAAAACAAAAGAAATTGATTATATTTATACTGATGGAGAAATTAGCTTAGAAGATTTTATAAACTTGCAAAAAAGCGATTATCAAACGCTAATCTCAAAGCCACTTAGCACTATTTTAATAGCGCAAAATACAGCAAAATATCCAACAAATGATATTAATGTAAGAAAGGCTATTAATATGGCTATTAATAAAGATGAAATTAGCAAATATGTTTTCTATGGGACAAGACCAAAGGCTGATTTTTTCTATGATGATAATGTGCCAAATGGCAAAATTGATAGAAGTGCATACGAATATAATCCTAAAAAAGCTAAGCAATTATTACTTGATAATGGTTGGGAATTTAAAAATGGCTTTTTAGAAAAAGATGGCAAAAGATTAGATATAGTGATTTCTTATATAGGCATTAACGCAGAGCAAAAGGCTATATCAGAAGTATTACAAGCGAATTTAAAAGAAATAGGAATTAATCTAATCTTACAAGCTAATGAAAGCACTATATTTTATAAAAGACATAGAAATGGGGAATTTGAATTAATCTTTAATGCTACTTGGGGAGCTCCTTATGAGCCTGAAATTTTTATGGCTTCTATGGTTGCACCAGCTCACGCTGATTATATGGCTCAAATTGGATTAAAGCAAAAACCACTAATTGATGAAAATATAGAAAAATTATCTAAAACAATGAATAAAGATGAAAAATCTAAACTAGCTAAAGAAATACTTACAATCTTACACGATGAAGCGGTATATATTCCTATTGTATATCATACAAATATATGCGTTGCAAGTCCTAAATTAAAAGGAGTTAAAACGAGTATTTTAAAATATGAAATTCCTTTTGATGATATAGAAATTAAGGAGTAGTATGAAAAAATTCATATTAAAAAGAACTTTATATGCCATTATTTGCTTGTTTTTAGCATCAATTTTTATTTTTTTATTAATTAGGCTGAATGGAACTGATGCAGTTATGAATTATTTGCAAGTTAGTGGGATAGCACCGACTAATGAAGCGATAGAGCATACAAGAATTATGTTAGGCTTAAATGAGCCAATAATTACTCAATATATAGTTTGGATAAAAAACGCCTTGCAATTAGATTTTGGGACATCATATTTTACTAATCGTAAAATCGCACCTGATTTGTTTGAATACTTAGGAAATACTTTAAAGCTAACATCATTTGCCTTGCTTATAACGTTTGTAATCTCTATTCCTTTTGGGGTGTTTTCTGCAATTTATAAAAATCATTTTTTTGATTATTTTGTAAGGATTTTTTCATTTTTAGGTGTTAGCACTCCTAGTTTTTGGCTTGGTTTATTATTTATTTTATTTTTTTCTGTTGAGCTTAATTTATTGCCTCCTTTTGGCATAGGTGGGATTAATCATTTAATAATGCCTGCATTAGCAATATCTTTTATGTCAATTGCAATTAATGCTAGATTTATTAGGATTAATTTTTTACAAGCTTGTAATGAAAGATTTATAGCTTATGCAAAAATGCGTGGCGTAGGAAAGTATAAGATATATTCAAAACATATTTTATTTAATTCTTTACTACCTTTAATAACTGCTTTTGGTATGCATATAGCTGAACTTTTTGGTGGGGCTTTGGTGATTGAAAATATTTTTGCTTATCCTGGAGTTGGTCGTTATGCTGTAAGTGCTATTTATTATAGTGATTATCCTGTAATTCAAGCTTTTAGTATGATGATGTGTTTTGTGTTTATTTTAATTAATTTAATCACTGATATTTTATATGCGATAATTGACCCAAGGATTAGATATGAGTAAGAAAATTTATGAATATTTCGTGTATTTTTTATGTGCTTTTATAATCTTACTTGCTTTATTTGGTAAATATTATGCACCTTATAGTGCAAATGAGATTAATTTAGCGAATAAATTTGCTAGTAATTCATTATTGCATATTTTTGGGACTGATCATTTAGGGCGAGATATTTTCTCAAGGATTTTAGAAGGTGCTTATATTTCAATTCTAGCTACCTTTTCAACCATTATTATAATAATAGTTTTAGGCGTTAGTGTAGGTTTTATAGCTGGATTTTCAAATAATAAAATTGATAATTTTTTAATGAGAATTTGTGATATATTTTTATGCTTTCCTACTATTGTTTTGGCTTTATTTTTCGTAGGGATTTTAGGAACTGGTTTATTAAATATAATTATAGCCATTGCTTTAACTCACTGGGCTTGGTATGCAAGGATTATTAGAAGCATTGTTTTAAAGTTAAAAAATACTGAATATGTATTAATTAGCAAAACTTGTGGAGCTAGTAATTTTAAGATTTTTAAAAAGCATTTTGCAAAGCCTATTTGTATGCAGCTACTGGTATTAAGCACACTTGATTTGGGGCATATAATGCTGCATATTTCAGGTCTTAGTTTGCTTGGGCTTGGGGTAAAAGCACCACAGGCTGAATGGGGGATAATGATAGCTGAAACAAAAGATTATATTTTAACTCATTATGAGCTTATTTTATATCCTGGAATTGCTATGTTAATTGTAATTATTGCTTTTAATTTATTAGGCGATATTTTAAGAGATAAATTTGAAAATTTAATACAAGTTGAAAGTCATGGATAAAATAATAGTAAAAAATTTAAATATATTTTATAAAGATACAGCCTTAGTAAATAATGTTAGTATGAATATACAAAGTGGAAAAATCACGGCTTTATTAGGGCTTAGTGGAAGTGGAAAAAGCCTAATAGCAACAGCTATTATGGGATATGTAGCAAATAATTTAAAGCTTAGCGGGAGTATTTGTTTAGATGATAATTCAAAGCAAAATATTGCTTGTATTATGCAAAATCCAAGAACAGCTTTTAATCCTTTATTTAGTATCAAAAACTGCTTTTATGAGACTTTAAAGGCAAGGAATTTAAAAATTGATAATGAATATATAAAAGAGATTTTAAATAAAGTTAAATTGAACGAAAGCGTTTTAAATCTTTATCCACACGAATGCAGTGGCGGAATGCTTCAAAGAATTATGATAGCTTTAGCCTTAGTATCTCGTGCAAAATTTATAATAGCTGATGAGCCTACGAGTGATTTGGATTTGATTTCTCAAGCTGCAGTTTTAGATATATTAGAAGAAATATCAAGCAAAATAGGGATATTGTTAATAACTCATGATTTTGGAGTGGTTGCAAGACTTGCTGATTATGTTTATGTTATGGATAATGCAAGGATTGTTGAAGAAGCAACTTGTATTGATATATTTAAAAACCCACAAGCAAATATAACAAAAGAATTAATTAATTCACATTTATCATTATATGGAGTTAGCAATGCTTAAGGTAGAAAATATCTCATATTCATATAAAAACTCAAATTTATTTAGCGATAAATATACTCAAGTTTTAAATGGAGTTAGCTTTAATTTAGATGAGAATAATTCTTTAGGTATTTTAGGAATTAGTGGAAGTGGCAAAAGCACTTTAGCAAAAATCATTGCTAATATTTACAAAGCAAATTCTGGAAATGTATTTTTAAACAATGTAAAAATACAAGATAATAAAGAGTATAAAAAATTAATTCAAATAGTATTTCAAGATTCAAGAGCATCTTTTAACCCTGATTTTAGCGTTTATGAAGCCTTGATTGAACCTTTAGAAAATCTTACTAATTTTAGTAAAAGCGAGATTAAAAAAAGAGCTTTAGAATGCTTAGAATTATTAGAATTAAATCAAGACTTATTAGATAAAAAATGCTCAATGCTAAGTGGGGGACAATTACAAAGGCTAAGCATAGCAAGAGCTATTTCAATTAAGCCAAAAATACTTATTTTAGATGAAGCTACAAGTTCATTAGATGTATTAATTCAAGCAAAGATTTTAAAGACTTTAAAAAATCTTCAAAAGGATTTAAGCTATATCGTAATAACTCATGATTTAAGGATTATAAAATTATTTTGTGATGAAGTTTTAGTCCTTGATAAAGGCAAGGTAATTGAGAGCAAAAAAGTATGCAAGGATTTAGAATTTGAAAGCTTAATGGCTAAAGAATTAAGCAATAGTATATTAAAGCCTTTTCCTAAGGATTTTTATAAATAATATTTAAAAGATTAAATATAATTTTTGTAATTTTGTAAAAAAGTGTTACGAATTTACAAATTCTTATAATTAATCTTAAAAATTATTATGAAATTAAGCTTAGTTTATTAATATTTCTTTTTATTTTCAAAAAAGGTTTTTAATGAGTTCGACGCTACTTATTCAACAGATTTTCAATGGCTTTTCACTAGGCTCAATGTATGCACTAATTGCTATTGGATATACTATGGTTTATGGAGTTTTAAGGCTTATCAATTTTGCTCACGGCGATATTATGATGATAGGCTCGTATGCTTGTTTATTTGCACTTAATTTTTTTGCTTTTCCGTTTATACCTGCTTTTGGTTTTGCTATATTAATTTGTATTGCACTTGGAATTAGCATTGATAAGATTGCTTATAAGCCACTTAGAAATTCTCCTAGAATTTCACTATTAATCACTGCTATTGGAGTTTCGTTTTTCTTAGAAAATCTAATAAATGTATTATTTACAAGTACACCACAACCATTTAATGCACCGAGTATTTTGATAAATCCTATTAATTTATTTGATATTAGAATGTCTTTGCTTGATTTGATAATTCCAACTTTAACTATTATTATTTTAATAGCTGTTTTATTGATTTTGTATAAAAGCAAATATGGAATTGCTATTCGTGCACTTGCTTTTGATATTTCAACCGTTGCTTTAATGGGAATTGATGCTAATAAAATTATAGCTTTTGTATTTGCACTAGGCTCAATGTTAGCTTGTATTGGCGGGATTTTTTGGGCGTGTAAATATCCACAAATTGACCCTAATATGGGAGTTTTAATAGGGCTTAAGGCTTTTGGAGCTGCTGTTTTAGGTGGTATTGGTAGCGTTGGCGGAGCTGTTCTTGGTGGGCTTATAATTGGATTTTGCGAAGTTTTAATAGTAGCTTTTGTGCCTGATTTAGCAGGGTTTAAAGATGGTTTTGCATTTATATTTTTAGTATTTGTTTTATTGTTTAAACCAACAGGAATTATGGGACAAGATTATGAAAGGAGTAGATTTTAATGAAAAATATATTTTCAATAATCATTTTAATCTTAGCAGTTTTAAGCATTTTTGCGGCTCAATATTGCTTGAGTGATTATGCTTTAAGAACTTTTATAAATATTAGTATTTTTATAATCTTGGCAGTATCTTATAATCTAATCAATGGTGTAACAGGGCAATTTAGCCTAGAGCCTAATGGTTTTGTTGCAGTTGGTGCTTATATTACGGCTTTATTATTGCTTGATATTGAAGCTAAGCAAGATCAATTTAGCTTATTAGACCCGCATCCATTTATTTTATCATTTCATACTGATAGCTTTTTTATAGCTTTATTAGCGGGTGGTTTTGGTGCTTTGGCTTTATCTTTAATCTTAAGCTTTGCTGTTTTTCGTGTAAGGGGAGATTATTTAGCTATCGTTACGCTTGGATTTGGGATAATTATTAAATTAATTGCACTTAATTTCGCAGCTTTTACAAACGGAGTGCAAGGGTTAAATGAAATTCCAAAACCGAATAATTTTTTATATATAGTTGGAATTATTACTATTATTAGCGTTATTTTAATACTTAATATCATTTATTCAAAATACGGCAGAGCAATGAAGGCTGTAAGAGATGATGAAGATGCAGCTTTAGCTATGGGGATTAATACTTTTAGGATTAAGACTTTAGCTTTTGGGACTAGTGCTTTTTTAGAAGGTGTAGCAGGTGGGCTTTTAGCTTGTTATATCACAAGTGTTACGCCTGAACAATTTGACTTTTTATTTACATTCCAATTATTAATTATCATAGTTTTAGGTGGGTTAGGAAGCACTACAGGAGCAATTATTGGAGCTATTTTAGTAATTGGTGGAAGTGAGTGGCTTAGATTTTTAGATGAACCTATGAGCATTTTTGGTTATGAGACAAAAGGTTTGCCAGGACTTAGAATGCTTGTGTTTTCTATCATATTAATTTTAGTAATGCTATTTGCAAGGCGTGGGATTTTTGGCGATAAGGAGCTAAGCGATATTATTTTTAAAAGGTTTAAAAAATGATTTTAGAGCTTAAGAATATTGATAAGAATTTTGGTGGAGTAAAGGCTATAAATAATGCAAATCTTAGCGTTAAAAAAGGTGAAGTTTTTGGACTTATTGGACCTAATGGAGCAGGGAAAACTACTTTATTTAATATAATTTCAGGAGCTTATAAACCAAGTTCGGGTGAGATTATTTTTGATAATAAAAACATTACAAATCTAAATCAATTAGAAATCACAAAATTAGGCATTGCAAGGACTTTTCAAAATATTAGATTATTTTCATCTATGAGTGTGCTTGAGAATGTTTTAATAGGGCTAAATTGTAGTATTAATTACAATATTTTTGAAGCGTTTTTGCATATTGCAAGATATAAAAAGGCTGAAAAACAAGCAAGAGAAGAAGCAATAAAAATACTAAATACTCTTAAAATCTCTCATTTAGCTAATGCAAAATCAACCGAATTAAGTTATGGAGAACAAAGAAAATTAGAAATAGCAAGAGCATTAGCACTAAAGCCAAAATTATTATTACTTGATGAGCCTGTAGCAGGAATGAATGGGACTGAGAGCAATGAATTAGCAGATATTATAACTACTCTTAAAAAAGAGCTTAGTATAGTGTTGATTGAGCATGATATGAAGTTTGTAAATAGCTTATGTGATAGGGTTTTAGTGCTTGATTATGGTAAGAGTATTTTCTTAGGCTCACCAAAAGAAGCAGTTAATAATAATGAAGTAATTAAAGCATATTTAGGAGATTTTTAATGTTAAAGGTTAAAAACTTAAGCGTTCATTATGGTTTGATTAAAGCTGTTGATGATATTAGTTTTCATATAAACTCAGGAGAAATCGTAAGTATTGTAGGTAGTAACGGGGCTGGTAAAACTAGCACTTTAAATGCGATTTTGAATATTCCTAAGCGTAGTGGGGAGATTAATTTTTTAGGTTATGAAATAGAAAGGCATAAAACTCATACTCTAGTTCAAAAAGGAATTAGCCTTGTGCCAGAAGGAAGAAGAGTTTTTGCAAATCTTAGCATAGAAGATAATCTTAAAATGGGAGCGTTTTATAATGCTGATAATTACGAGCATTTAAAAGAGCAAATGTATAGATTATTCCCACGCTTAAAGCAAAAAAATAATACCTTAGCAAGGAATTTAAGTGGTGGAGAAGCACAAATGTTAGCAATCTCAAGAGCTTTAATGGGAGAGCCAAAATTACTTATGTTAGATGAACCAAGTCTAGGACTTGCACCTAAGATTGTAGGAGAAGTTTTTGAGATAATTAAGGTTTTAAAAAATGAAGGAATTACTATTTTATTAGTAGAGCAAAACGCCCAACAAGCATTAAAAATAAGCGATAGGGCTTATGTTTTAGAAAATGGTAAAATCGTTTTAGAAGGCAAAGGAATTGACCTTGCAAATGATGATAATATTCGCAAAAAATATTTAGGAATTTAAATATAAAATCGGAATTAATTTTTCGGTTTTATATTTTAATATGATTTATTTTAGCCTTGTTATAAATTAATATTTATATATGAGATTTTATGATGATTATTTTTTTAGTATAAATATATTTTTATTATTTAACTTAGGAATTTAATTCTACTTATGTTTTAGCATTATCAATAAATATCAAGATGATTTTAAGTAAGATTTTATATAATCACTTTTATCTAAAATGAAAGTGTGTGATGAAAAATAAGAATTTAATTTACCAACTAGAAGGAAAACCCCCGTTTTTTGTAGCACTTCCTTTGGGAATGCAGCATGTTCTTGCTATGTTTACAGGAAATTTAGCCCCCATTTTGATAATTATAGGGGTCTTAAATAGTACGAGTATTGTAATATCCACGCAAGAAAGTATCAGTTTAATCCAATCAGCTATGCTAGCTTCTGGCATAGTAACTCTTCTGCAACTTTATCCAATCAAATATAAAAATATCCAAATAGGTGCTAATCTTCCAATAGTTATGGGGACTACATTTGCTTTTGTGCCAACAGCTATAAGTGTTGCAAATACTTATGGTTTTAGTGCAATTTTAGCTTCTTCTCTTATAGGCAGTATAATCACTATATTTATTGGTTTTGCTTACAAATATATCACAAAGATTTTATCTGAATTAGTAATAGGTGTTGTATTAATTGCAATCGGCATTAATTTATTAGATGTGGGTGTTAATTATTGTGCGGGTGGTTTAGCTGCTAAAAAAATGGGAACTTATGGGGATATTATTAATTTATGTTTATCTTTTAGCACTTTTGCAATCATTATTGCTATTCAACGATTTGCAAAGGGTATCTTTAAAGTTTCAGCTATTTTAATAGGTCTTGTTGTGGGATATTTTTTAGCTTATATGGTAGGTAGAGTAGATACTAGTATTATTAGTGAAGCAAGTTGGTTTAGCTTGCCTATTCCAATTATTTTAATTAATGAATTTCATTTTGAACTAGCCCCTATTGTAAGTGCCATTATCGTTTATATAATCACAAGTTTAGAAACTATTGGAAATGTTAATGGAATTACCGTAGCAGCTTTTAATAGGTGTGCTAAAGAAAAAGAAATCAGTGGAGCTATTTTAGCAGATGGTGTTGGTTGTATGGTGGCTAGTTTGTTAAATGCTTTACCTAATACAGCTTATGGTCAAAATGCAGGAATAATAGCAATGACAAAAATTATAAATAAATATTGCATAGCTTTAGGTGCTTTTTTTATTATAGTATCAGCTTTTATTCCTAAATTAGGAGCTGTTTTTAGGACTATTCCAGATAGTGTTTTAGGGGGTGCAGTTATTATGATTTTTGCTATGATTTTGATAAATGGTATTAAGATTGTAGCTTATGCTGGATTTAGCAACAAAAATGTAATGATATTAGGTATTACTTTTGGTCTTGGGTATGGGTTTGGAGTCCATCCTGAAATTACTAGTAATTTGCCAGGTTATATAAGTTGGGTTTTTAAAGATAGCATAGTAGGAGTTTGTGTAATTTCTATGATAGCTTCTTTATTTTTTGCAAAAGATAAATAAGGGTGAGTATGAAAGAAGAATTTAAAACGATAGGTAAAAGTGAAACAAGATGGGATGCTTACGCTAAAGTTACAGGTAAAGCAATTTATACTGCTGATATTCCTACTAAGAAAAAGTTTTATGCAAGAATAGTAAGATCTAGCATAGCACATGGATATGTTAAAAGTTTTGATTTTAGCGAAGCTTTAAAGGTTGATGGGGTTATTAAAATTTTAACTTATAAAGATATGCCAAAAACTAAGTTTGCAACCGCAGGTCATCCATTTGGACTAGACCCAAAGACTAGAGATAGGTATGATAGAACCATTTTAACAGAGCATGTTAGATTATTTGGAGATGAAATAGCAGCTATTATTGCAACCACTGATTTAGCTGCAAAAATTGCTGTAAGTAAGGTAAAGGTTGAATATGATGAGCTTCCTTTTTATCTAACCCCACAAGAAGCAATGCAAGAAGGGGCTGCGAAAATTCATGAGGATTTAGATAGCAATATAATGGCTCATACTATTAGTAAAGTTGGAGATGTAGAATCGGCTTTAGCTAATAGCGATTATGTTTTTAGTGATACATTTAAAGTTCCTTTACAACAACATTGCCATATGGAAAATCAGATTGCTTATGCTTATAAAGACCAAGATAATCGTTATGTGGTAGTAAGTTCAACTCAAATTCCACATATTTTAAGAAGAATTTTAGGCGAAGTTTTTGAAAAACATTGGAGTTATTTTAGAGTCATAAAACCTTTTGTTGGTGGTGGTTTTGGTAATAAACAAGAAGTAACAATAGAGCCACTTTGCGTTGCTTTATCTATGGCTATGGGTGGAGAAATTGTTCAAATTGCACTTGATAGAGAAGAAAGTATCGCATATACAAGAACAAGACACGAAATGGAATATAAAGCAAAAATGGGTATTAGTAAAGATGGCTTTATAAATGCTTTAGATATAGAAGTATTATCAAATAAAGGAGCTTACGCATCTCATACTCATTCGGTTGGTATTAAAGGTGGTGGAGTTTTATTATCTTTATATAATATTCCTAACTTTAGATATGACATTAAAACCGTTCATACAAATATAGCAACAGCTGGGGCTATGAGAGGATATGGAGTTCCACAGGTTATGTTTTTTATAGAAAGTTTTATGGAAAATGTAGCTAGAAAAATGGGTTTTGATTCTATTAGTTTTAGAGAAAAAAATATAGTAGGAAATGATGTTTTAAATCCACTAAATCAAGTTATTCAAAAATCAGCTAAATTAAAAGAATGTATTAAGGTTGCTAAAGATAAATTTAATTACTATGAAAAACAAAAAGCCTGTAAAGAATTTAAACACTCTTATAAAAAGCGTGGGGTAGGGCTTGCAACCTTTACTTATACAACAGGTGTTTATCCAAAGGGCTTAGAAACAGCAGCAGCTAGAGTAATACTAAATCAAGATGCACATATTAAACTAATGCTAGGTTCAACTGAAATCGGACAAGGTTCTGATACGGTTTTAGCTCAAATGGCAGCAGAAGTTTTAAGTATTCCTTATGATTGGGTTATAGTTGATGCGAATACTGATACAGATACGGCTCCATTTGATACAGGAGCTTATGCTTCAAGACAAAGCTATGTAACAGGGCTTGCAGTAAAAGAAGCTGCTTTAAAATTAAAAACAAAAATATTAAAAACAGCAGCGAGATTAAAAGATGTTGATTTTGCAAATCTTGATTTAGAAAATGCAAATATTGTTTTTAAGAATAAAGAAGTTTTAATGAGTTTGGCTGATTTTGCTTTACACACTACTTATGATTGGCAAAAGGCTAAAAGTTTATCGGCATTTGCAAGTGTAAATTGCCATACAAATTCTTATAGTTATGGTATTACTATGGCTATGGTTGAAGTTGATATGAATACAGGAAAAATAGAGATATTAGATATTTTAAATGTTCATGATGCTGGTAAGGTATTAAATCCACTTTTAGCAAGTTCTCAAGTAGAAGGCGGAATGGGAATGGCAATTCCTTATGCTTTATTAGAAGAATTAAAATATGACAAAAAAACAGGTAAGATTTTAAACAATAATCTTTTAGATTATAAAGTTCCAACTGCACTTGATGTTCCTGATTTAGATGTTAGTTTTGTTGATAATTATGACCCTTATGGTCCATTTGGTAATAAGTCTTTAGGTGAACCTCCTATGTGTTCTCCTGCACCTGCTATTAGAAATG
Organism: Campylobacter sp. RM12651; assembly: GCF_022369475.1. Taxonomy (NCBI): domain Bacteria; kingdom Pseudomonadati; phylum Campylobacterota; class Epsilonproteobacteria; order Campylobacterales; family Campylobacteraceae; genus Campylobacter; species Campylobacter sp. RM12651. The sequence continues at coordinate 1,480,449 of NZ_CP059600.1, read as the reverse complement.
CAGTGCTTGATGCTACAAATATAGAGTTTAATCAAATTCCAATAACACCAGAAAGATTTTTTCAAGCTAAGGATAAAGAATGTATTATTTAAGTAATTACACGGAAGCAAAAAGCGTTAATGAAGCTAGTAGGTTATTAAAAACTATAGATGATTCGGTATTAATTGCAGGCGGAACTGATATTTTAATTAAACTTAGAAGTTTGGATAAAAAATACGCAAATAAGCATTTAATAGGAATTAATACTTTAAAAGAATTAAAAACTATAACAATTGATGATGAGTTTATTCATATAGGTGCATTATGCACTTTTGATGATATAGAAAATAATGAAATTATAAAAAATAATTTAACAAATCTCAAACAAGCAGCTGCTCTAGTTGGTGGCCCGCAAATTAGAAATATGGCTACAATAGGTGGAAATATTTGCAATGGTGCAACTTCTGCTGATAGTGCTTCAAGTCTTTTTACTCTTGATGCGATTTTAGTTATTTACAACGAAGACACACGCAAAGAAATTGCTATAAATGATTTTTATATTAGTTCTGGTGTTGTTAAATTAGAAAAAGGAGATATTTTAACAAGTATTAAAATTCCTAAAAAATCTTTTAATGGTTATGTTAGTAAATATATAAAATTTGCTCAAAGAAATGCTATGGATATAGCTACAATTGGAGTTAGTGTTATGTTAAAAACTAATAATGATGAGATAATTGATTTAAAATTAGCTTATGGAGTTGCTGCTCCTACTCCTATTAGAGCTAAAGAAAGTGAAAAATTAGCAAAAGGTTTAAAATTAACTAAAGATAATATTGAAAAAATTGCTAATAATATTTTAAATGAAACAAAGGCAAGAGATTCTTGGAGAGCTTCTAAAGATTTTAGAAATAATCTTTTAACAACGCTTACAAAAAGAGCTATTTATGAATTAATAGGAAAAAATTATGAAAATTAAAACTTATATAAATGATAAATTTTATGAATTACACATTGACCCTAGAATGTCATTGCTTGAATTAATAAGAAATGTATTGCAACTAAGTGGAACTAAAGAAGGCTGTAGTGTTGGTGAATGTGGAGCTTGTGCTGTTTTAGTTGATGGTAAAAATGTAAATAGCTGTATTTATTTAGCAGCTTGGGCTGATGGTAAAAAAATAACTACTATAGAAGGTTTAACCCCTTTTGATGGCTTAAGTCTTTTACAAGAAAATTTTGTAAAAAATGGTGCTGTTCAGTGTGGATTTTGCACTCCTGGGTTTATTATTTCATCAACTGCTTTGCTTAGTAAAAATAAAATGCCTACTAAGTTTGAAATAAGGCGAGGTGTGTCTGGTAATCTATGTCGTTGCACAGGATATAAAAAAATCTTTCAAGCCATAGAAGATACTGCAAATAATGCTAAATGAAGCTTTAGATATTAAATATAAAGACAAAATTGCGATTATAGGCTCTGGTGGGAAGACTACTTTTGCTTATAATCTAGCTAAACAAAATCAAGATAAAATCACAATTCTTACAACAAGTACAAAAATGTATGAAGTAAAAGATATAAATTTTAATAATCTATATAATCAAACAAGTATTACAAATCTTAAAAAAGGCGTTAATTTATGTGGAAAAATTATTGACAATAAAGTAAATGCTTTAGATGATTTTAGTGATTTTTATAAAAATTGTGATTTGTTTATATATGAAGCTGATGGAGCTAAGGAATTGCCTTATAAAGTTTGGAAAAATAATGAGCCTGTTATTTTAGAAAATACCAATAAAATAATAGGAATTATTCCACTTCATTTATTAAATTATCAATTAAATGAGAATTTCATTCATAGGTTTGATGATTTTTTGAAAGTATTTGAAGTGAGTAAAAGTGATGTTTTAAGTATTGATTTAATAGAAAAAATTTGTTTAAAAATGTTTGAAAATATTAGTTTAAATTCTGATAATTTTATTTTTTTTAATAGATGCGATGATTTAAAAGTATTAAATGAACTTGCAAAAAGATTAAAAAATTTTAGATTATTAGCTGGTTTTTTAAAAGAAGAAAAATATATAAGGCTTAATTTTTGAAAGGAATTTGTATTATCTTAGCAGCTGGATATTCAAGAAGGCTTGGTTTAAATAAATCATTTTTAAAATATAAAAATACTTATTTTATTGATTTGATTATTCAAAAAACTTTAGAGCTTAATATGGATATTAAAATAGTTGCTAATGAGAACAATTACGAGTATTTAAAGACAAATTATAAAGATTTTAATGTGGTTTTAAATGCCTTTAATAAGGGTCAAAATACAAGTATAAAAATAGCTTTAAATAATGTTTTAGATTATGATTACGCAATATTTTTACCGATTGATCAAATATTTTTAAAAACTAATTCAATAAAAACTATCATTTCAAAATATAAAGAAAATTATATTGTTGTTCCTAGATTTAATAATATTAATTCCTTGCCTACTATTTTTGATAAAAAATATTTTAAAGAATTGTGCGAATTAGATAATGATAGCGGTGGAAGAGTGCTAATTCAAAAATATAAAGATAAAGTAATTTTTGTTGATTTATATGATGAATTAGAAGGAAAAGATATAGATACTAAAGAAGATTTAAGGTTGATTGATGAGTGAATTTGTAATTATTAGAGGAGCGGGTGATATTGCTAGTGGTATTGCTGCTAGGCTTTTTAGAGCAGGTTTTAAGATACTTTTATTAGAATGTTTAAAACCAAGTTCAATTAGAACAAAAGTTTGTTTTTCTCAAGCAGTTTACGATAAAACTTGTGAAATAGAAGGTATAAAAGCGAAGTTAGTTAATAAAGATGAGATTTTAGATTGTAAAGATTTTATTCCTATTATAATTGATGAGAATTTAGATATTTTAAATTATATAAAACCAAGGGCTTTAATTGATTCAATTTTAGCTAAAAGGAATTTAGGAACAAATATTAATATGGCTCCTGTTGTGATTGCTATTGGACCTGGGTTTTGTGCTGGAATTGACGCTCACGCTGTAATCGAGAGTAATCGCGGCCATAATTTAGGCAAGGTTATTTTAAGTGGTTTTACTGAAGAAAATACAGGAATTCCTGCTGAAGTAAAAGGAATTGGAGCAAAAAGAGTAATCTATGCAAACGATAATGGAATCTTTAAAGCTATTGCTAAAATAGGTGATATTGTAAAAGAAGAAGAAATTATTGCATATATTGATAATACACCTGTTAAAGCTAGTATAAGTGGGCTTTTAAGAGGTATTATTAATGATAATTTTGAAGTAGTAAAGGGTCTTAAAATTGCAGATATTGACCCAAGAATTAGTGAATATGAAAATTGCTTTAGTATTTCAGATAAGGCTAGGAGCATAGGTGGTGGGGTTCTTGAAGCTTTGATGTATTTTGAAAATAGGAATAAAAATGGATGAATTGATAATAAAAGAAATATATAAAAGATGTGAGAAAAATGAAAAAATTGCATTAATAACTCTTACCAAATCAAGTGGCAGCACTCCTAGAAATGCAGGTTCTATGATGGCTTTATTTAGCGATGGCACAAGCATTGGAAGTATAGGTGGTGGTAAATTAGAATTTGAAGTTTTAAAAGAAGCTAAAGAATGTTTAGAAAATAATAAAAGTAAAATTTTTAATCACGAATTAACACCGAATGGAGATTTAAAAATGCAGTGCGGCGGGCTTGCAAGTGGTTATATAAAAATTATTAATCAAAAAGCAAAATTAATAATATGTGGAGCAGGACATATTGGTAAAGAAATATTATTTTTATCAAAATATTTAGGTTTTTATTCCATTTTAATTGATGATAGGCAAGATTATTTGCAAGGTTTAGCAAATGAAGAATATTTCAGCAATTATGAAGATTTGAGTTTTTTAGATATTGATGATAATACTTATGTAATTATTGTTACAAAATCTCATTTAGATGATTATAAATGCTTAAAAAATGTAATAGATAAAAATGCAAAATATGTTGGTGTTATTGGAAGTAAAACTAAACATAAATTCATTAAAGATGAGCTGATTAAAGATAATTTTAGTACCGAATTATTTAATAAAATTTATGCTCCAATAGGTTTAGACATTGCAAATCAGGAGCCAAGAGAAATTGCGTTTAGTATTTTAAGTGAGGTTTTACTTATCAAAAATCAAGGTAAATTAGCACATAAAAAAAATTTTAATCCCTAAATTCCAAAAATATTTTTATGTTTAAGTGTTTTTTAAGTTTAATAACATATAATTCAAGCTTTTTATTTGCTTCTAGCAAATCGTTATTTTAAATAGTTTTATTGTTAATTTTAAATATATCAATTATTTCAACGTCAATCTTTGATATCTAAACAAGTGATCAAGAGCCATTTAAAACTTTCTTATATATAAGTTTTAAATCATTCACTTCATTATTTTATTTATTTTTTAATTTTTCATAGATTAAAAAATAATCATTTAAATTATGGAGAGTTTGATCCTGGCTCAGAGTGAACGCTGGCGGCGTGCCTAACACATGCAAGTCGAACGATGAAGTCTAGCTTGCTAGACGGATTAGTGGCGCACGGGTGAGTAATGTATAGCTAACTTGCCCCTTACAAGAGGACAACACTTAGAAATGAGTGCTAATACTCTATACTCCGCTCTAACATAAGTTAGGGTGGGAAAGTTTTTCGGTAAGGGATAGGGCTATATTGTATCAGCTAGTTGGTAAGGTAATGGCTTACCAAGGCTATGACGCATATCTGGTCTTAGAGGATGATCAGACACACTGGAACTGAGACACGGTCCAGACTCCTACGGGAGGCAGCAGTGGGGAATATTGCTCAATGGGGGAAACCCTGAAGCAGCAACGCCGCGTGGAGGATGACACTTTTCGGAGCGTAAACTCCTTTTTTACAAGAAGAATACTGACTGTATTGTAAGAATAAGCACCGGCTAACTCCGTGCCAGCAGCCGCGGTAATACGGAGGGTGCAAGCGTTACTCGGAATCACTGGGCGTAAAGGGCGCGTAGGCGGAGTAGTAAGTTGGATGTGAAATCTAATGGCTTAACCATTAAACTGCATTCAAAACTGCTATTCTAGAGTAAGGGAGAGGCAGATGGAATTAGTAGTGTAGGGGTAAAATCCGTAGATATTACTAAGAATGCCAATTGCGAAAGCGATCTGCTAGAACTTAACTGACGCTAAGGCGCGAAAGCGTGGGGAGCAAACAGGATTAGATACCCTGGTAGTCCACGCCCTAAACGATGTATGCTAGTTGTTGGAATGCTAGTCATTTCAGTAATGCACCTAACGGATTAAGCATACCGCCTGGGGAGTACGGTCGCAAGATTAAAACTCAAAGGAATAGACGGGGACCCGCACAAGCGGTGGAGCATGTGGTTTAATTCGAAGATACGCGAAGAACCTTACCTGGGCTTGATATCCTAAGAACCTTGTAGAGATACGAGGGTGCTAGCTTGCTAGAACTTAGAGACAGGTGCTGCACGGCTGTCGTCAGCTCGTGTCGTGAGATGTTGGGTTAAGTCCCGCAACGAGCGCAACCCACGTATTTAGTTGCTAACAGTTCGGCTGAGCACTCTAAATAGACTGCCTTCGCAAGGAGGAGGAAGGTGTGGACGACGTCAAGTCATCATGGCCCTTATGCCCAGGGCTACACACGTGCTACAATGGCATATACAATGAGAAGCAATACCGCGAGGTGGAGCAAATCTATAAAATATGTCTTAGTTCGGATTGTTCTCTGCAACTCGAGAGCATGAAGCCGGAATCGCTAGTAATCGTAAATCAGCTATGTTACGGTGAATACGTTCCCGGGTCTTGTACTCACCGCCCGTCACACCATGGGAGTTGATTGTGCTTTAAGTCGGAATACTAAACTAGTTACCGCCCACAGCAAAATCAGCGACTGGGGTGAAGTCGTAACAAGGTAACCGTAGGAGAACCTGCGGTTGGATCACCTCCTTTCTAGAGTACATACTCTTTAACTCACACTAAAGAGTAATAATAAATATTTCAAGAGCTCTTGAGAGCTTGTTTGGATATCAAAGGTTGAAATGAAATAAGATAACAATAATTCTACTTCTTAAGGGCCTATAGCTCAGCTGGTTAGAGTGCACCCCTGATAAGGGTGAGGTCACAAGTTCAAGTCTTGTTAGGCCCACCATTTTTATTCTTTTTATCTATCTTTTAAATTATTTTTTTAAATCTTTTTAATATATGTAGTTTTTAGTATTATTTTAGGTTTTACTTGTGTATTTATTTTAGATTAAAACTTATAAATAATATTTATATTTTTAATGATATTTGAATTTATTTAAAAATACTTATTTTTACTTATTTAGCTTGTAGTTATGTTTAAAGCTATTTTTATATAAATTATAATACTTATTAAAGTGGTGTGATATTTGATAGCATATATATTATCTTTTTAAAATAACTCTTATAGTAATAAGTAATTTAAATTATAAGTGATAATTATGTTTTTACTATTAAATAAAATATTAGTTGTATTTTTAAGAGTTAATATAATTAATGTTTTTATAAAGTATTTATAAGTTTTAAATTCTTTTAATAAAAATAGCTTTTTATGTTTAGTGATTATGTTTGAGATTGTTTTATTATGGTGTGTGTTTTTAATTGTTTTTAGTAGTTAGTGAAGGTTGTTTTAGAATGAGATTTTAATTGCTTTTTAGTTTTTAATTTAAAGTATTGTTTATGTTGTTTAGAGTGGTTGGGGGGGGGTTAATGGGTGTTTTTAGTATTTAATGGATTAGTGGTTTATGGTGGGGGAATAGTTTATGTATTTATAGTATATTGTTTGGTTTAAAAAATTGAAAGGTTGAAAAATGAAAAAAATATTAGCTTTAATTTTATCGCTATTTGGATTATCTTCTAATATTTATGCTGATGATAATATTAATAATAAAATGTTGGTTAGAATTTCTGTTGTTGAAGTTTATCCAGAGTATCTTGATGAATACCTTGTTATTGCAAAAGAAGTTGCTGAAGCTTCAATTGAAAAAGAAAAGGGTGTAATATCTATTTATCCAATGATGCTTGTAAAAAATAATAATATAATTAATATTTTAGAAATTTATAAAGACCAAGAATCTTATAATAAACATATTAATTCCGAACATTTTCAAAAATATAAAAAAGGCACATTGCATATGGTAAAATCTCTTGAATTACTTGATTCTTATCAATTAAGTGATAAAAATTTTAAAGCAATTTTTAAAAGACAATAATTTCTATATGTTTTTTAATTAAAAGTATTAAATAGATTGTGTGTTTTATAGACAAGGAGTATAATAATTTATTTTAATATCAATTAATTTAATTAGTAATTATTATCTTAATTAATTATAGCAGTAATTTTTATAGTATTTTTAATGTATGTATGGATACTTAATTGCACTAAAATATATTATAAATATCAAAATATTATATATTATACAGATATAATAGTCCCTATTGAAAAATAGGTTTAATTAAGTGGTAATAATAAATATTTTATATAGTTAAAATTAAAATAAATATATTTATTAGTTTTTTAAATTCCATTCTAATTTATTGATATAAGTAAAACTAATTTTTTATTAAATTAGTTTTACTTTATAATATTTATTTTTTTAAAATATCTTGAACGCATTCAAGTGGGGTTGTAAATATTTTATCGCAACTTTGCTTGAGAGTATTTATATCTGTGTATTCAAATAAAGTTACATAAGCATTCACTCCAGCAGCTTTAGCAGCTTCTGTATCGTTTAAAGTATCTCCTATCATATAAATTTTACTAAAGTCAAATTCTTTTTTAAGTTCGTTAATTTCAAGCATTTCAGAGCCTTTTAAACGACTTAGTGCTTTATAAATTGGTTCTGGATTTGGTTTGCAGTATTTTACTTCATCACCACCCACAACTACGCTAAAATCATCTAAAATGTCAAAATCTTTTAAAATTTCTTTAGCAAAATAAACAGATTTTGTAGTTACTAATCCTACTTTAGCATTTTTACTAGCAAGTTTTACTGCTTCTTTTGCCCCATTTAAAAGACTAGTTCCGTCTTTATAATATATTTTATAATTTTGTCTATATAATTTAACTATATCAGCAACTTGCTCTTTTGGCACTCCTATTGTTTCAAACATTCCTTCAGTAGACATTCCAATTAATGTTTTTATATATTCATCACTTAAATTAAAATTATAACTTTCTAAGGCTTTTCTAAGACTAGTAATTATTGGCTGGGTAGAATCGATTAAAGTTCCATCTAAATCAAAAAATATAATCATTTGTATCCTTTTTTTATTTTAAGCTTAGCAAAATAAAGCTAATTTATTGACAATTTACAAATTTAATTATAAAATCTAATTTAATTGACTTTATCAACTATTAGGAATAACATGTTTTTTAAAAAAATTACCTATGCAAATAGAAAAATAATCAGTAAAGTAAATGAAATTTTAAAGCCATTTAATATTAATGCGACTGATTGGAGAGTGTTTTATTATCTTAGCTCAACAAAAAGTGCTAGTTTAAGTGAGATTTGTGAGTTTTATCAGATGGATAAGGCTATTGCGTCTAGGATTTGTAAGAAACTAGAAAAAGCAAATTATTTAGAAATTTCAAGCTCAAATGATAAAAGAGAAAAAATCATTTCACTTAGTTTAAAAGGCAAGGAATTGTTTTTTGATGCAAATATTTTAATTTCTAATTACGAAAAGCAAATTTGTGATGATTTAGACTATGCTGAATTTGGATTATTCATTAATATGCTTGATAAAATCAATAAAAAATTATAAGGAGTTTTTATGGGATTATCCAAAAAGTATAATATTTGGAATAAGAATTTTATTTGTGTTTTTATTATTAATTTTGTTATTTGTTTAGTGTTTTTTATCACTACGATTGCTTCTACAGATTTTGCAAAAACTATATTACAATCTAGCACAGCAATAGCAGGTCTTGCTAATGGTATTTTTGTAATTGGAGCACTATTATCAAGACTTTATTTTGGCTCAATTATTGATAATATAAACATAAAAAAAGTTATGATTATTAGTTTAGTTTTGTATTTTATACCTAATTTATATTACTTGTTTTTATCAACTAATTTTGAATTAATATTATCAAGATTGCTTGCTGGTATGTGCTATGGTGCATGCTCTTGTGCTTGTGGTGCTGCAGTAGCTAGACTAGTGCCTAGCAATAAAAGAGGAATTGGTATAGGATATTATGCGGTTAGTGTTGTATTAAGTTCTGCTATTGGACCATTTTTAGCAGTATATTTAGTGGGTAAAAATAATTTTAATTTATGTTTTATAATTTCTTTAATTAGTATATTAATAGCATTAATTTCAAGTGTAGTAATAAAAGTTAAAAGATTTAGAAAACATAAGATAAATCATGTTAAAAAATCTTTTTCAATTTTTAATTATATTGAAAAATCGGTTTTGGGTGTTGCTTATGTTGTATTTTGTATGGGTTTTGTTTATGGAGCAATTATTGCTTTTATAAGTTCTTATTCAAAAGAGCTTAATTTAATTGAAGCAGGTTCATTATTTTTTGTATTTTATGCTTGTATTAGTGTGTTTTCAAGACCAATTTCAGGTAAAGTATTTGATAAAATAGGTGCAGATTATGTAATAGTTCCTTCTATTTTGTTTTATGTAGCAAGTTTAATAATTTTAGCTTATACAAACAATTCTTTAATGATGTATTTATCGGCTATTTTTTGTGCTTTAGGATATGGAAATGCCACTTCAAGTCTTCAATCACTTGCTATAAAATTATCTCCTAAAGAGAAAATGGGCTTAGCAAATTCAACATTTTTTATAGCTTTAGATGTTGGAATGGGTATTAGTCCTTATTTGTTAGGTTTGATTGAGCCTAGTTACGGGCATTCTAGGATTTATGAAATATGTGCGGGGATAATTTTGTTTTCTTTAATATTGTATTATGCTTTTGTTATGAGAAAATCAAAAGATTTTAAAAAAGATTTAAAAGATTATGAAGATAATTTTTTAGAAAAAAATCACTCGGATATTATCATTAAAGACTAGGAGAAAATATGAAATTTAGTGGAAAAAATGTATTAATTACAGGTGCATCTAAAGGCATTGGTGCTGAAATAGCTAGAGTTTTAGCAGGATTTGGTCTAAAAGTATGGATTAATTATCGTTCAAAACCTGAACTTGCAGAGAATTTAAAACAAGAAATTGAAAAAAATGGTGGTAAAGCAGCAATTATTTGTTTTGATGCAAGTTGTGAAAGTGATTTTACAAATGCTATTAAAACAATAATTGATTGCGATGGAGAATTAAGTTATTTAGTAAATAATGCAGGAATTACAAAAGACAAATTAGTTTTAAGAATGAGCGAAGCTGATTTTGATGATGTTATAAAGGCTAATTTAAATTCAACTTTTATAGGTTGTAAAGAAGCATTTAAAGTAATGAGTAAAAAGCGTTTTGGTAGTGTTGTAAATATTAGTTCAGTTGTTGGTGAGATGGGAAATGCAGGTCAAGTAAATTATTCTGCTAGTAAAGGTGGAGTTATTGCTATGACTAAGTCTTTTGCTAAAGAAGCAGCTAGTAGAGAAGTTCGTTATAACGCAATTACTCCAGGATTTATAGAAAGTGATATGACAGATGTATTAAGTGATGAAATTAAACAAACTTATTATAAAGCAATTCCACTTGCTAGATTTGGTAAACCTAGCGAAGTTGCAAATGCAGTTGCGTTTTTGTTAAGTGATTATTCTAGTTATATTACAGGTGAGATTTTAAAAGTTAATGGCGGAATGTATGTGTAATTTATTTACACTTTTTTGTAAGAATACGAGTTTAATTTTATTTTAGGAGAAAAAAATGTCTATTTTTGAAGATGTTAAAAAAGTTATTGTAGAAGAATTAGGAGCTGATGAAGCTAGTATTACACCTGATGCTAAAATTATTGAAGATTTAGGTGCAGATTCACTTGATGTAGTTGAATTAATTATGGCTTTAGAAGAAAAATTTGATATTTCTATTCCTGATGAAGATGGTCAAAAAATCGCAACAGTTAATGATATAGTAAAATACATAGAAGCAAAAAAACAATAAGGATTTAAATTGAGAAGAGTAGTAGTAACTGGCATTGGAATGATAAATGCCCTTGGGCTTGATAAAGAAAGTTCGTTTAAGGCGATTTGTGATGGAAAAAGCGGTGTTGGAGAAATTACTCTTTTTGATACCAGTGATTTAAGTGTTAAAATTGCCGCAGAAGTTAAGGATTTCGATCCTTTAACAGTATTAAATGCAAAAGATGTTAAAAAAGCTGATAGATTTATTCAACTTGGATTACACGCTGCAAAAGAAGCTATAAGTGATGCTAATTTTAAAATGGTTGATGGCGTGATTAGTGAAGTTGATTTAGATGAATTTGGAGTAGTAAGTGCAGCAGGAATTGGTGGCTTACCTAATATTGAGAAAAATTCTAATGTATGTTTGCAAAAGGGCGCAAGCAGGATTTCGCCTTTTTTCATACCTTCAGCTCTAGTTAATATGCTAGGGGGAATGGCTTCAATTGATTATAAATTGAAAGGTCCAAATTTATCTTGTGTAACTGCTTGTGCAGCAGGAACTCATGCAATTGGCGAAGCTTATAAAACAATAGTTTGTAATCAAGCAAATAAAATGTTAGTAATTGGAGCTGAATCAGCTATTTGTGCAGTAGGTATAGGTGGATTTGCTTCAATGAAAGCTTTATCTACTAAAAATGATACTCCAGAAACAGCTAGTAGTCCATTTGATGCTAGTAGAGATGGCTTTGTTATGGGAGAAGGTGCAGCTGCTCTTGTTTTAGAAGATTATGAAGATGCTAAAAAAAGAGGTGCTAGAATATATGCTGAAGTTATAGGGTTTGGTGAAAGTGCAGATGCAAATCATATAACTTCTCCAGCTTTAGATGGCCCATTAAGAGCTATGAAAAAAGCTTTATGTATGGCAAAGGGATTTGATTGCTCTGCTAATAAAATTAAAATTGATTATATTAATGCACACGGAACATCAACTCCAGCTAATGATAAAAATGAAACAGCAGCAATGAAAGAATTGTTTAAAGATGATATGCCTTTAGTAAGTTCTACAAAAGGTCAAACAGGACATTGTTTAGGTGCTGCTGGTGCTATTGAAGCAGTAATTTGTCTAATGGCTATGAGAGATAGTATAGTTCCACCTACAATAAATTATAAAAACCCTGACCCTGATTGTGATTTAGATTATGTGCCTAATGTGGCTAGAAAGCATACAATTAAAACAGCTATGAGTAATTCGTTTGGTTTTGGTGGAACGAATGCTTCAGTGATTTTTAGAAAATTGGATTAATTAAGATGGCAGCTTATTTAGATTTTGAGAAAAATATTCAACAATTAGATGAAGATATTATTAATGCTAATATTAAAGGCGATATAGAAGCAGTTAAGATTTTAAAAAAGAATTTAGAAAAAGAATTAACAAAAACCTATAAAAACTTAAGTGATTTTCAAAAGCTACAGCTAGCAAGACATCCTGATAGACCATATTCTCTTGATTATGTGAGAATAATTTTAAAAAATGCCCATGAATTACATGGAGATAGGGCATTTAGAGATGACCCTGCTATAGTTTGTTTTGCTGGTTATATTGGCGAGCAAAAAGTAATGTTAATAGGCGAACAAAAAGGTCGTGGAACAAAATATAAATTACATAGAAATTTCGGTATGCCACATCCAGAGGGTTATCGTAAGGTTTTAAGATTTGCTAAAATGGCTGAAAAATTTAAAATACCTATTGTATTTTTAGTAGATACTCCAGGTGCTTATCCTGGAGTAGGAGCTGAAGAGCGTGGTCAAAGTGAGGCAATTGCTACAAATTTATATGAATTAAGCGCTTTAAAAACAATAATTATTTCTATAGTAATTGGAGAAGGCGGAAGTGGCGGAGCTTTAGCTTTAGGTGTAGCTGATAAATTAGCTATGCTTAAAAATTCAGTGTTTTCTGTAATATCTCCTGAAGGTTGTGCTGCTATATTATGGAATGACCCAAGTAAAAGTGAAGCTGCAACAAAGGCTATGAAAATAAGTGCTGATGATTTATATGAGCAAGGATTAATAGATGATATTATAGAAGAAGGCATTGCTCATAGAAACAAAGAGATTACTGCAAATAATATACAAAATTATGTTTTAGAAAAAATAGAAGAACTAAAACCATTAAATCTTGATGAATTGGTTGCAAAAAGAATGCAAAAAATTCTCAAATTGGGTTCTTTTAATGAAGACAAATAATATTTATCCAAGTATCTTACTTGGATAATTTTAGGTTTGTATATGAAATATGTTTTTTTACTCAATATGGGTGGTGTAAATCAAATTGATGAATGTGAAGTATTTTTAAAAAATATGTTTAATGACCCAAATATTTTGGGAATAAAATCAGATTTTTTAAGAAGTCTTGTAGCGTTTATGATAAGAAAATTTCGTATTAAATCTATGAAAGAAAATTATAATAAAATAGGTGGTAAAAGTCCTTTAACTAAAATCCAAAAATCTCTTTGTGATAAATTAAATTCTTTGCAAAAAGATTTTCATTTTGATTTTATATCAACTTATGTTCCGCCTTTTGCTAAAGAAGTCTTAGCTAAATATGATTTTAAAGATAATGATGAAATAATACTATTTCCTTTATATCCACATCATTCTATAACCACTACTACATCATCTTTACAAGATTTTTATAAAAATTTTGATAAAAAAATCAATATAAAAGAAATACCTTATTTTTACCAAGATGAGCTTTATAATAATATTATTTTAAATGAGATACAAAAATATAAAAATATTGATTGTTTGATAATATCAGCACATTCTTTACCGATAAAAACTATAGAAAAGGGTGATATTTACGAAGAGCATATAAAAGAACATTTTGCTATATTAAAGGATAAATTACAAAACGATTTTAAAGAAATTAAATTAGCTTATCAGTCAAAATTAGGACCTGTAAAATGGTTAGAACCTGCACTTAGTGATGAATTAGATAAATTAGGCAATAAAAGTGTTTTAATATATCCATTATCATTTTGTATTGATTGTTCTGAAACTATTTTAGAATTAGATATTGAATATAGACATCAGTATAAAGGTGATTATAATGTGTGTAAATGTCCAAATGATAGTGAAGATTTTGCTAAATATATCTTAAGCAAATTGGAATTTGCAAATACTAATTTAAATTATGAAAGTCAAAATAAAATTTAAGCTTAAAATGATTTTTTATAACTAATATAAATAACTTATCAAAAGAATTTCAATAATTTTACTTATTTATAATTGGTATCTTATTTATTCTTTATAATTTATATTAAGTTTTTGAAATTCTTATTTCAATTTTTTAGATTTTATGGTATTTATAGATAGATTTATTTAGAGTATAAAATAGTAGTTTGGCTAAAATTAGATTTAAAAAATAAACTTTTATTTTAAATTCCATAGTTTTTAAGTTAAGATATATATTTTATTAAATTTTAAACTAATTTTAAAAATATAAAAGATTAGAGTTTTAAGTATTTTTGTTAGCAAAGCAAATAAAATTATAATTAAATTTGTAAAAATAACATTAAAAAATGTAAGTAGTAAATATATATCATATACAAAATGTGGCGAATTTTTAAAATCACTTAAAGTTTTATAATGGAATTTAAAGAGCTTTTAAAGTATAAAAACTAATGCACAAAATTATATACTTGTAATATATATAATCGTTATTAATTTTACAAAATAGGTAAAATTAAATTAATCTTATTAAGGCCTTAAAATCATATTTTAATGATATTTTATGTAGTTTGAGTTTTTAAAAATAATATTAAGTCAAGCTTAAGCAATATATTCCATAAAAATTCATCTAACTTTAGCGAGTAAAAAAAGTTCTTGGCTTTAAATATTTTTATCTATAATTTAAAGCTAATAGTAAGTTTTTGTTATCACAATTTTAAAATGTTGCAATGGTTAAGAATATTGATTTACAAGGCAAATATTTGCTTTGTAATTTTTTCTGTTTTCATTTAATAAATTTAAAAATTAATAGATTTTTTCTATTCAAAAACTTATTCTGATTTATTTTTACTTAGAAGGGGATGGATACAAACTTCATTTAGTTATTCTCGTATCCTTATTACATAATTAGTCATTATCTTTGTTTAACATAATCTAGGTTTTTCTAACCTTTATACTTACTTATATTTATAAAAATCAAGGTAGGTTTCTTAACAGCAGTTTTTATATTCTAGTTGTTATTTCATTTATTTTAATGTTAAATATTATGGAATTTAAAATAAGAATTTGTATTTGAAATTTATAATTTAAATTCCATAATTTAATATGAAAAATTACTAATAAAAGCTATTTAAAATACTATTAATTGCGTATGTTTTAAATTCTAATATTTTAGATTTTATAAATAAGTTTAGTTTTAAAATTTAGAATTTAAAATGAGGAATTTGATTTTTAATACAGATTATATTTATGTTACTTTTATTAGCTGTAATACCTTTAAAACTCTTAATAACTTAGATTTAAATTTTAAAGATTTTATCTACAATACTAAAAACATTATAAAATATTTTATCATCTATGATTGAAACTTTTTTATTAATACTCTTTGCATTTAATAATTCTATGAATTTTTCTAAATCATCTGGATTAAGCAATTCGGTGTTTATAATGCTGCTAAAGAATTTGTTTTTATAAGATAGATGTAAAATTTTGTGTGATGAAAATCTAGTTTTTAAATATTCGAAATAATATTCTTTTAAATTATCATAATATATCCTTGTTTTACTAAAAAGCCTAATGATTTCAAAATACTCATCATAACAGATAATTTTTCTTATCATAAGTGGAAAAAGCATAAAACGAAAATGGTGAGGAAGGGCAAATAAAACAAATAGCAATATCACTAAATAACCATCATTAAAATACAAAGAACAAGCAAAAATTAAAATGATAAACAAGCATACAATAACATTAGGAAATAATAAAAATAGTGATTTATATATAGAAAACAATAAGCTTTTTTTAAGATTTACTATCAGAATTATTTCTTTATCATTTTGCATAATATAAGCCTTTTTTTGATAATTTAAGATTACATTATTTTAGCAATTAAATTAGTTAGCTTTAACACTAATTAAAATATATTTAAACTAAATTCTTATTTTCAATTATATAATGTTTTAATTTTTATGCTATTAAAATTGGGCTTTAATTAATGAGTAAATTGCGAGAAAATCTCGCAATTTTTTATTTAAAGTTTAGATTTTTTACATCCTCATCAACTTTTTTCATAGCTTCTGTTGGTAGAGAACCTGTTGGTGGTTTGTGATCTAGCTTTAGAGGTGCTGCTGGAATTGTTGCTGTTTTTGTTAATTCAATTTTAATTCCATAAGGAGCTAACGCATTTGCTAACTCTGCTTGTCCTTCTCTAGCTACTTCTTTACATTGACCTATAATTCTCATAAATTCTTGTGGTGAGTGGAAGCCATAGCTATTTTCACTAAATGATACGTCCCATCTAATATGTGCTTTTCTATGAGCATATTGTGCTTTTTCTATAACTTTTGAAATAGCATCATCTCTTGCTTTATCTTCAAGACTTGCAAATTCAGGAAGTTTTGCTAATTCTTCACGAGCTGTTTTTATATCAGCAATTAATGCTAATAAGTTATTTTCACAACCTCTAAGCTCATAAGCGTGGCGATTTTGAATAAAGCTAATTCTATCTTTTAATACTTGTTCGCTTTGTGGATGGCAAGTTTTACAAGCTGCATTTATATCAGCTAATGGAGATAGTATATTGTGATTAGTTACTTTGTTTGCTCCATCTCTTTTGTATGGCATATGACAATCTGCACAAGTTACACCACTTCTATAATGTAAAGAGCTTGAATACATTTCAGCTTCTGGGTGTTGCATTTTAATTATTTTTGTTTTTGTATCTTTTTGAATGTAATCATATGGGAATTCGCCATTTGCAAATTTTTCATCATAGTATTCATCAAAATTCTCTATTTTAAATGCTTCATCTTTTTTCCATTTTGTCCATGGGAATGTTAAAGTGCTATCTTTACCTTCAAAATAATACTCAACATGGCATTGCATACAAACATAATTTCTCATTTCTTTTCTACTAGCTTTGATACCACTTTTAGCGTCTGCTTCATAGCCTCTTAAAACCATAGCATTAACAAAAGCAGGGCGAGTTACACGAAGGCTCATATCATCTTGGTTATGACAATCTGCACAGGTTGATCCCATATGAGAGCCGTGAATTCCATCTCCGTATTTTTCTTCTACTTTTTTCATAACATCAAAATAAGGCATTTTATTCATATTTGTCCAAGCTTCTTTCATAGCTTCACCTTTATCGCCAAATACATCAAAAAATCCCATTTTCTTTGCACCCATTACTTCAGTTTTACCTAGCATAAAACTTGGGCTTAATTTATCACTTTTATAAATAGCAGTTAAGTAACCAGTATGGCAATTTACACAAGCACCAGGCTGACCTTTAAATGCAGGTAATCCGTGAGCATTTAGATATTCTTTATTGTTTCTTTTTGTTTCCATTTGGTCAATTTGTGAGTAATAGTGAGTTCTTGGTTTAGAATAATCAACCGCAAAAGCATATCCATTCCAAAATGTTGTTGCAGCCGGCCAGCGAATAATCTTACTATAAGGTAAGCTTCCACCAAATGGTGTTTCAATATACTCATCTTTCATTTGTAAATAACCATCTAATTGAGCTGGGAAATTTCTACCCCATTTTGCAAAATCTGGTTCTTCATCACTAATTTCAAAAGTTTTTAATGGTTGAGTTTTACTTTCACCTTTATGTTCTGCAATGTTTGTATTAAGTGCAAATAAGCCTGCACCACCTAAAGCAGCTACCACAATAGCCGCAACATAAACTGATTTTGACATATTTTCTCCTTTTAATTATGTAAATGACCTATTGTTCTATGACAGCTAAGGCAATCAAGTGGCTCGCTATTTAATTTTGTCGTTGCATTGATTGCATTATGTGCGTAGTCTTTATGACAAGTCGCACAATTGCGATTAACATCTTCATGTGTCATTTCGGTAGGTTCTAAATTAGGTGGATTTCCTCCTACTGTAAAATAATAGCCGTGTTTTAATCCGTGATAAGCTTTTTTAGTCCAATAAGCTACCACATCACCTTGAGGTAAATGACAATCTACGCAACCTGCATTGCTTGAATGCTCACCTTTTGCCCAGCTATCATAAACATCTGTCATAATATGACATTTGCTACAGGCTTCAGGTTTAGAAGTCATCATTAAAAAGCCATCTGCTATTATAAAAGTATAAATTCCACCACCAATAAAAATCCCAATTACTATGCAAAGGGCTAATAAAAGTTTGTTTGTTGGTTTTTTCATTTATACACCTTGTGAAAATTTGAAACACTACTTTAATATAAAAAAGCTTAAAAATAATTGATGGTAATTAATATATTTTTTTCAATTTAATTTAATTTTTAAATATTTTATATTATTTTATGAATGTTTTTTCAATTTTTATTGAATTAAGAATTTTAAGTTAATTTAATGTTGATAATATTTATGCGCTTTACTTTAAAAAAAATATTAATCTTAATCAATAAGATTTTAAAGCAAATAATCTAATCTATTTTTACATTATTATTATAAGGAGAATAAATGCAAAGACGAGATTTTTTAAAGAGCACAGCAGTTGCAAGTGCAGCAGCTTGCATAAATCCTACTATTGCTTTAGCAAAAGACGAAACAAGTGAATGGACTTGGGATAAAGCAGTTTGTAGATTTTGTGGAACTGGCTGTGGTATTATGGTTGCTACTAAAAATGGCAAAATTGTAGCTACTAAGGGCGACCCTGAAGCACCTGTAAATCGTGGTTTAAATTGTATTAAAGGATATTTTAATGCAAAAATTATGTATGGAGAAGACAGACTTGTAACGCCTTTATTAAGAGTAAATGCTAAGGGTGAATTTGATAAGAACGGAAAATTTGCTCCAGTATCTTGGAAAAGAGCTTTTGATGAGATGGAAAAACATATGAAAAAAGCTTTAAAAGAACAAGGTGTAAATGGTATAGGAATGTTTGCAAGTGGTCAGCATACTATTCAAGAAGGATATGCTGCTTCAAAATTATTTAAAGCTGGTTTTAGAAGCAATAATATAGACCCAAATGCTAGACATTGTATGGCAAGTGCTGTTATTGGCTTTATGCAAACATTTGGTATTGATGAGCCTGCAGGTTGCTATGATGATATTGAACTTACTGATACTATTATTTGTTGGGGTTCAAATATGGCTGAAATGCACCCAATTTTATGGAGCCGTGTAAGTGATAGAAAATTAAGAGACCCTGAAAAAGTAAAAATTGTAAATCTTTCAACCTATACAACAAGAACTAGCGATATTGCTGATATGGAACTTATATTTACTCCAAGTTCTGATATTGCAATATGGAATTATATTGCTAGAGAAATTGTATATAACAATCCAAAAGCAATTGATTGGGAATTTGTAAAAAATCATTGTGTATTTACAACAGGATTTGCTGATATTGGATATGGAATGAGAAATAATCCAAATCATCCAAGCTTTAGCGAAGCTGAAAAAGATACCGTAGCTAAAGAAAATGCAATCACTTTAGATAAAGATGAAGCAATAGCATTAAGTCATTTAGGTGTAAAAGATGGCGAAAAATTTGAAATGAAACATCAAGCTCAAGCAGCACTTAACTGGCAAATTCAATTTGAAGATTTCAAAAAAGCACTTGAACCTTATACATTAGATTATGTTGCAAGCGTAGCTAAAGGAAATCCTGATGAAGATATAGAAGAATTTAAGAAAAAATTAAAAGCATTAGCTGATTTATATATTGAAAAAAGCAGAAAGGTAGTAAGCTTTTGGACTATGGGCTTTAACCAACATACTCGTGGTAGTTGGGTAAATGAACTTGCATACACTGTGCATTTATTAGTAGGAAAACAAGCAAAACCAGGTGATGGAGCATTCTCTTTAACAGGTCAGCCAAGTGCTTGTGGAACAGCAAGAGAAGTTGGAACTTTTGCACACCGCTTACCTGCTGATTGGGTTGTAGCAAATCCTAAACATAGAGCTAAAAGTGAAGAACTTTGGAAAGTTCCTGAAGGAACAATTAATGGTGTTCAAGGAAATCACTTTATGCAAATGATGAGAAATCTTGAAGATGGAAAACAAAAATTCGCATGGGTGATGGTAAATAATCCTTGGCAAAATACTGCAAATGCAAATCACTGGATAAAAGCTGCTAGAGAAAAAGATAATTTTATAGTAGTAAGTGATTGCTATCCTGGAATTAGTGCAAAAGTTGCGGATTTAATTTTACCTACAGCTATGATTTATGAAAAATGGGGAGCTTACGGAAACGCAGAAAGAAGAACTCAACATTGGAGACAACAAGTATTGCCAGTTGGCGAAGCTATGAGTGATTTATGGCAATTATTAGAGCTTAGCAAACGCTTTAAATTAAGCGAAGTTTGGAATGAAGTAAAAATTGATGAAAAGACAACATTACCAAGCGTATTAGAAAAAGCTAAAGAAATGGGATATAAAGAAGATGATACTTTATATGATGTTTTATTTGCTAATAAAGAATGTAAAGAAATTTCATTAGATGATAGTGAAAGCTTAAAAGATTGGTTAAATAGTGAAGTTAAAGGCGATAGTAGAAATGTAAAAGGTAGTGATGGCAATGTATTTAAAGGCTATAATTTCTTTATTCAAAAATATTTATGGGAAGAATATAGAAAATTCGGAGCTGGTCACGGACACGATTTAGCTAGTTTTGAAACTTATCATAAGGTAAGGGGCTTAAGATGGCCTGTTGTTGATGGTAAAGAAACTCAATGGAGATTTAATACAAAATACGATGTATATGCTAAAAAAGCAAATCCTGAAGGTGATTTTGCATTCTATGGGGATTTTGATAAATCAATTAAAAGTGGTGATTTAGTAAAACCAACAAGCGAAGAAGCAACAGCAATTACAAATAAAGCTAAGATTTTCTTTAGACCATTTATGAAAGCACCTGAAAGACCATCTGAAGAATATCCATTCTGGTTATGTACTGGTAGGGTTTTAGAGCATTGGCATAGTGGAACAATGACAATGAGAGTTCCTGAATTATTCCGTGCAGTTCCTGAAGCTATGTGTTATATTCACCCAGAAGATGCTAAAGCTTTAGGAATTGAGCAAAGAGAATTAGTATGGATAGAATCTCGCCGTGGAAAAGTTAAAGCTCGTATTGATATGCGTGGAAGAAATAAACCACCAAGAGGTCTTGTTTATGTTCCTTGGTTTGATGAGAATGTTTATATTAATAAAGTTACATTAGATGCAACTTGTCCAATTTCAAAACAAACTGATTTTAAAAAGTGTGCAGTAAAAATAACTAAGGCGTAATATTTATGAGAAGGCAATTTTTTACAAATACTATAAAGATTTTAGCAGTTGGTGTTGGAACTTTTAGCATATTCAAACTAAACGATACACCAAAAAGTGAAAGCAAAATTGAACTTAAAAAGAGTTTTTTTCTACGCCCACCAGGAGTTGTTAGTGAAAAACATTTTTTGGCTAATTGCATTCGTTGTGCTAAATGTGTAAAAGCTTGCCCTTATAATACTTTAAGTTTAGCTAAGATAGGGGAATTTGCTAGTTTAGGAACTCCTAAATTTAGTGCAAATGAAATTCCTTGTTATTTATGCGATGATTTGCCTTGTATTAAGGCTTGTCCGACAGATGCGCTAGATAAAAGTATTGATAAAATTTCTTTAGTAAATATTGGTCGTGCAATAGTAGATGAAAGCTCTTGTGTAGCCCATTTTGGAATTCAATGTGATGCTTGCTATAGGGCGTGTCCTTTTATAGATAAAGCTTTAAAGCTTGAATATAAAAGAAATGAACGAACTAAAAAACATGCAATGTTAGTGCCTAAGGTTGATTATGATTATTGTGTGGGTTGTGGTTTATGTGAAAAAGTTTGTATTACTAAAAAGCCAGCTATTGTTATTTTGCCTACTAGTTTTATATTGGGTGAAAGAAATGATAATTATGTTAAAGGCTGGGTTAGTGGTGATGATGAAAGATTAAAACACATAGATACTAGCAAAAAACACGATGAGAAAAAAGCTATAAATTACCTAAATGATGGAGAATTTTAATGAAGATATTAAAAAATAAATATTTGATTTTAAGAAGATTTATCCAATTAGGACTTTTAGCTTTATTTATATTACCTAGTGCTGATTTTATTTTAAAAGGAAATCTTAGCTCTTCGCTATTATTTAATAGTATTAGCTTAAGCGACCCTTTTGCGTATTTACAAATATTTTTAGCAACTTTTACTCTTAATGTGGGATTATTTATATCTGCATTTTTAGTTTTTATTATTTATGCTTTGTTTTTGGGTCGTGCATTTTGTTCTTTTGTTTGTCCTGTTAATTTGATTACAAATTTAGCAGATTTTATCAAGCAAAACACAAGTTTTAAAAGCTCTAAGCTGACTAATTTTAAACAAAACACTAGATATTTTATATTATTTAGTATTTTGATTTTGTGTTTGATAGCAAATGAGCCAGTATTTGAAAAATATTCTCATATAGGAATAATTACTAGGGGAATAATTTTTATGCAAACTTCGGCTATATTTGTTGCAATTATTATATTTTTACTTGATTTATTTGTGCAAAGGAATTTAGTTTGTTCGCATCTTTGTCCATTAGGTGCTTTTTATAGTTTAATTTCAAAATTTGCTATGTTAAAAGTAAGTTATGATTTAAATAAATGCACTAAATGTATGAAATGCAAAATGATTTGTCCAGAAGCTCAAGTATTATCACTTATTACAAAATATAGTGGTAATGTTAGCAATAGTGAGTGCATTAAGTGTGCTAGATGTATTGAAGTATGCGATGATGATGCACTTAATTTTAATTTAATTAATTTTTTGAAAGGAAAAAAATGAAAAAAATATTTTTAAGTTTAGCTGCTAGTAGTTTGTTGATTGCTGCTAGTGTGAGTGATACTGAAATTGGTTTAAGAAAACATTCACTAAACGATGAAACAAAATTAGAAATCAAGAATTTTACATACTCTGAAAAAGAAGCTGGAGAAGCAGAGCGTTTTGAAAGAGCTTATTTAAATGCTCCACCACAAATTCCACACAATGTAGAAGATTTTTTACCAATTACTCAAGATAATAATATGTGTCTTAGCTGTCATGATTTAGGTGCTGATAATGAGCGTGTAAAGCTTAGTATTGAAGAAGCAACTCCTATGCCAGCAAGCCATTATTATGATTTAAGAAATGAGAAAAAACTTGATTCTATATCTCAAGCAAGATATAACTGCGTTCAATGCCACGCACCACAAGCAAATATTGATAGTGGAATCAAAAACACATTTAAGCCTGATTTTAGAAATGATGAATTAGGCAGACATCGTTCAAATTTACTTGATGTAATAAATGAAGGATTAAAGTGAAAAAATTGCTATTATTTATAGCTAGTTTAGGTTTAGCAAGTGAGCTAAACCTAAATGAATTAGAATATTTAGAATATGATTGTTATATAAACTATATTAATAATGAATTTGTAGCGTGTGGCAATGATATTTATAAAAATAATGATAAGGTTTTAAGCCTTGATGATAATATTATTTTTATTGATGATTACGATAGTAGCATTTTAGCAATTAGCTCAAAAGATGGATTAAAGACTTTAAACATTTATAAAGATAATAAATTATTGAAATTTAAAATCTCAAGCGATATTAATAAGGCATTTTTATACAAAGATAAAATAATTCTTACTTCTTTAGGAAGCGAACTAATCATAAGAGATTTATCATTTAACTTAATAAAAAAAGTTCATTTTTCAAATGCAAGCATAAATGCTGCAAGTATTAATAAAGAAAAGGCAAAAATTGCTTTAGGATTTGAAAGTGGAAAAATAGTTGTTTATGATTTAAATTCTAATGATTTTATAAGCAAGGAAGTTCATAAAGATAATATTTATAATGTAGATTATAAAAAAGATAATATTATTTCTTGCTCAACTGATAGAAAAGTTATAATTAATGATGATAAATTAAATGAAATTACTAATATAGAAAGTGATAATTTAGTTTATAATTGCGCTTTAAGTGATAATTTAAATTTTGCTTATTCTTGCGATTTAGAAAATAATATTTGTATAGGTAAGGATAAAATAAATATAGGTAATTTATATCTTAATTCAATATTATTTGATAAAAATACATTAAAGCTCAATGCTTATTCAAAAATTTTATACAAAAAGGATTTTTAATGATTTCATCTTTAGTAGTTATTGCAAATGAAGAATTTGAAAACGAAATAAAAAATATAAAAGATGCCAACATAGAGCAAGTAATTGATAAAAAATTTATCGTTTTAATTGAAGCTAGTGATTTTGACAATACTTTAGCAACTTTTAATGCCATTAAGCGATTAGATAGTGTTATAGATGTTAATATGGCTTTTAGTGAAGCTAGTGAATTTGATTTAGAAATTAACGCTCAAAAAATAGCAGATAAAGTAAATGCTTTAGGCAATGCAGAGAATATTGAGTATTATGGAAACATTTATAATAAATATTAATAATTTAACTCGTAATTTTTTTATATTTTTATCTTTTAATATAAAATTCTTATAAGTATTATAATTTTAGATTATAATACTTACTCACATTTTTAATTAGATTAAAAAATTAATTTATTTTTAAGGAGAAGCTATGAATAAGCTTTTATGGATAGTTGTTGCTATTCTTGGAGCGTTTTGTATGGGCGTTATTGCTTTAAATAATGGCGAAACAATAAATGCTGCTTGGATAGTTGTAGCTGCTGTTTGTATTTATACAATCGGCTATAGATTTTATGCTTTGTTTATAGAAACTAAGCTTTGCGGCGTTGATGCTACTAAGATTACTCCTGCTGTAGCACTTAATGATGGAAAAGACTTTGTTCCTACAAACAAATATGTTTTATTTGGCCATCACTTTGCTGCAATTGCAGGTGCAGGACCACTTGTTGGACCAATCCTAGCAGCTCAAATGGGATATTTACCTAGTGTATTATGGATATTAATTGGTGGCGTTTTAGTTGGTAGCGTGCATGATTTTGTTGTGCTTTTTGTATCAAGCAGACGCGGTGGAAAAAGTCTTGGCGAAATGATTAAAGACGAGATGGGGAATTTCGTTGGTGTTGTTTCTATGATAGGAATTTTTCTTATTATGCTAATTATCATTGCTATTTTAGCTATGGTTGTTGTAAAAGCTTTAGCACATTCTCCTTGGGGGACATTTACAATAGCTTCAACAATTCCTATTGCTATTTTTATGGGAATTTATATGAGATTTATTCGCCCAGGTGCAGTCGGAGAAGCTAGTATAATTGGCTTTGTTTTACTTATGATAGCTTTATATTTAGGAAAAGTTGTATCAAACGACCCTGATTTAGCAAGACATTTTGATTTTAGCGTTCTTGAACTTAGCTTTATAATGATGGGCTATGGAATGATAGCTGCGATTTTACCAGTTTGGTTTTTACTTGCACCAAGAGATTATCTTTCAACATTTTTAAAAATTGGTGTAATTTTGATAATGGCTATTTGTGTTGTTTTAGTTTCTCCTGAAATTAAAATGGCAAAAGTTACACATTTTATAGATGGCACAGGCCCTGTTTTTGCAGGTGGATTATTTCCATTTTTATTCATAAATATTGCTTGTGGGGCGATTTCAGGCTTTCACGCATTAATTTCTAGTGGAACAAGTCCAAAAATGCTAGAAAATGAAACACAAGCAAAAATGGTAGGCTATGGTTCAATGTTAATGGAGAGTGCGGTTGCTATTATGGCTTTAATTGCTGCTTGTATACTTCAACCTGGAGTATATTTTGCAATAAATTCAGCACCAGCAATTATAGGCACGACACTTGAGAGTGCTAGTGCAGCTATTAGTGCTTGGGGATTTAGCGTAACTCCTGCTGATATTCAAACACTTGCTAATGATATAGGTGAGAGCACTATATTAAGTAGAACAGGTGGAGCACCTACATTTGCAATAGGCTTATCATTAATTATTCACGAGCTAATCGGTGGAAAGGAAATGATGGCATTTTGGTATCACTTCGCTATTTTATTTGAAGCATTATTTATCTTAACAGCAGTTGATGCGGGAACTAGAACTTGTAGATTTATGGTTCAAGATATGTTAGGAAATGTTTATAAGCCACTTGCAAACACAAGTAATTTAGGAGCAAATATATTCGCTACTTTAATTTGTGTTGCCGGATGGGGTTGGTTCTTATATGGTGGTGCTATTGACCCACTTGGTGGAATTTATTCACTTTGGTCGCTTTTTGGCGTATCAAATCAACTTTTAGCAGTAGTTGCTATGTTTTTATGTGGCTCTGTATTTATTAAAATGGGAAAAAGAAAGTATATCTTAGCTATTGTTTTACCTGCGCTTTTTGTAATCTCAACTACATTTACAGCAGGTATTGCAAAGGTATTACCACAAAGTGAAAGCAAAATCGCAAACTCAATTTCTCACGTAGCAACAGCTCAAATTAATTTTGCTAAAGCTGATGAATTATTAGTAAAAATTAATGCAGGAGATAATAGTGAAGCGACTTTAAAAGAATTTAATAAAGCTAAACAAGTGGCACATTCTAATGTAGTAAATGCTATTTTAACGATTTTCTTCTTATTAGTTACCATAATAGTTGGAATTAAATTCGTTCTAATTTGGAAAGAAAGTTATTCTAATAGGTTTAGCATTCCACTTAAAGAAGTGGTTTATGAAAAAGCAGCTTCGTGAGTTTTTTTACGCAATGCTTGGAGCACCTGATTATGAAAAATATTTAGAGCATTTTAAGAAAATGCACCCTGATAAAACTCCTTTAACTAAAAAGGAGTTTTTCATAGAACAAACAAGCAAGCGTAAAACAAAATGCTGATAAATTTAAGTAGCTAGTTAGCTAATACAAATTATCTTTATTAGCACATATTTTTATCTTTTTTTTATAATTTTATTTTTAAAAATCTTGAATAATTATTAAATAATTTTAATCCATTAACTTCTTGTTAGCGGGGGGGGGGTATTACAATAGCTCTTTTATTTAATCAAAGGAGTCATTATGGACAAAAGTTCTTATTTAATGTTGCTTGATAATAAAATATCAAGCGAGCAAAAGTTTATGCTAAGCAATAAACTTGACAGCTTAAGTGAAGAAAAATTTAAAAATCTTTCTTGTATTAATTACAAACACCCTATATTGGCAATGAATTTAGGGTTTTTCTTCGGGATATTAGGTATTGATAGGTTTTATCAAGGTAATAGGTCTTTAGGTTTTTTAAAATTAGGAATATTTTTAATAGGCTTAATTAGTGTATTTCTTTTTATAGGGATATTTATTTTATGGGCTTTATATATTTATGTTTTAATAGATATTTATTTTGTATATAAAGCAATTCAACAAAGTAATTATCAAAAAATTTTACAAGCTATAGGCTAAGTAATAATTGGTTTTCAATACCAAATAACGGCAAAATTAGTGCAAAAGATAATAGCAAAGAACAGAATTATTAAAAGCTAAATAATTTGTAAGGTTAAATATTGCAAAGTTATTTTGCCTATATTTTGCCTTTAATCCATTTTAAAATTAAAAATAAAGAAAATAAAATTAAAGGAAAAAAATGAAAAAAAAGAAAAATATCGGTATTGGTGTTATTGTAGGTTTAATAGCTGCTAGTTTATTTAGCACTAAGGTATTTACTTTTATGTTGTATTTAAAGAATCCTAATAACCCTTATAACTCGTTGAAAAATATTGAAGCAACAATTAACTTAGTAAAAAGTGTAGGGGAATTTGATAAATTTATATCGCAAGAACGTTTAGCATTAGAACTATATGCTTCTTATGGTTTAACTTTTATCTTAGGATTTGTAATAGCGTTAATAGCATTATATTTTATGCAAAAAGCTAAGAATAAAAATAAAACACAAAACTGATTTAATATTTTTATCTTAAAGTTATAAAAACATTAAGCTCTGTTATTTTTATAACAAAGCTTAATGTATAAATAAAAATTAAAATTCTAAGATTAGACTAGTGTTTTAAATACTAGAATTTAAAATCATCAAAAAGTTAAAATTAGAAAGCGTAAAATAATAACGAAAAAGCTATTTTACGGCTAATTGATTAAAATTTTTAATAAATCATAAGCTATATAAATCATTATTAGGCTAGTTAATATTTCTATAAAAAAATATATTTTTTTATTTAAAAGTATTTTACTAATTTTACTAACTCCTAATCCTAAAGAAAAAAACCACAAAAAAGAAGCACATACACCACCTAAGAAAAATAATATCCTTTCATTTTGTTGAATATTTATAGCGTTTGCTCCAACTAAAAATATGGTATCTAAATAAACATGTGGGTTTAGTAAAGTAATTGCTAAGGTTAAAGTTATTGCTTTTTTTACACTTAATTTTTCATTATCATTTTGAAAATCACAATTAGTGTTCATAAAGGCTGATTTTAGTGAAATCATCGCATAAGTGATTAAAAATAACATACCTAAAATTGTAACTATTAAACTCATTGTTTCATTTTTTAATAATACTTTACCAACTCCAAATACTCCACAAGCAAGTAAAATAGCATCGCAAATAAAACAAATACTGCATATTAAAATTATATGATTTTTTAATATTGCTTGTTTTATTACAAACATATTTTGAGCTCCGATAGCAACAATTAATGATAATATTAATATAAAACCTTTTATAAAAACCATTGTAAAATCCTTTTAAAAATAATATTATATAAAAAAATAATTTTAAGGATTAATATGAAAAAACCAACAAAAGCACAAATGCAATTAATTAAAAAATTACCATTTAAATATCAAATAATTGCTTTAATTGTTTTTTTAGTAGTTGCAAATTTTTCTTATTTTACTTCTTTTACTAAAGAGTATTCACTAGAAAAAGTAAGTGATGGAGATACTATAGTTTTGCTTAGCAAAGGAGAAAAAATCAAAGTGAGATTTTATGGCATAGACGCACCTGAAAGCGCTCAAGAATACGGGCAATTTTGTAAAAATATGCTAAGTGATTTTCTTAAAAATAAAGATATTAAGTTAGAGATTAAAGACAAAGATAAATATGGACGGGTTGTAGGTATTGTCTATGCTAATGGCGAAGATATAAATAAAGCAATGGTAAGAAATGGTTGTGCGTGGTCGTATCAAAACTATACGAAAAAATATTTAGATGATGAAAAATACGCAAGAGCCAATAAATTAGGATTATGGCAAGGTAAAAATCCACAAAATCCAAGAGAATTTAGATTAGAGCATAAAAGAGATTGATTAGCAAATCTTTTATGTTATCTTTAGATTTTATTTTAACTTAAGGAGAAAGCTATGGGATTTTTTGATAAACTCAAAGCAGCTTGTGGTATTCCTGATTATGAAGCTTATTTAAAAGAGCATAAGGAAAAATACCCAAATGAAGAGCCTTTAAGCAAAGAAGAATTTTTAAAGCGTGAGAAAGAGCGTTTAAATTCTAATTGTGCTTGAGGTTAATTAAGAAGCAAGTTTGCTTATACAAGATTAAGGACAAGCAATGTTTAAAAAGCTTAAAGCATTTTTTAAAACAAAAACTCAAAGCTATGAAAAATACTTAGCTGAATGTGAAAAAACAGGCGAAAAGCCAAAAAGCGAAGAAGAATTTAAAACGATTAAAAAAAGTTGTTGATTATTTAAAAGAAGCTAGTTTAGTTTTACAAATTAATTTAAAATAATTCCTATTTTAAAATTAAAATAGGAATTATAAATATTAAAATCTTCTAAAAATTGTTGCTAAAATCCCACCTGAAATATTGTGCCACACGCTAAATAAAGCAGCCACAACAGCAGCTAAAGGATAAGCAGCAAAATGAGTAGTTGCTAGTGAAGCAGCTAAGCCTGAGTTTTGCATTCCTACTTCTATTGCTAGAGTTTTTTGTTTTGCTAATTCTAATTTAAAGATTTTTCCAGCAAAAAAGCCTAAAAGATAGCCTAAGACATTATGAAGCATTACAACTATTAAAATAATGCCTAAATTATCTAAGATTTTTGTTGCGTTCGCACCAACTACGCTCATTACTATAGCTACAATTCCAAAGGTTGAAATAAGTGGCAAAATATCTTGTAATTTTTCAGTAATTTTAGGTAAAAACTTATGAGCTAAAACACCTAATAAAATAGGAATAATTATCACTTGAATAATGCTAACAAACATTGAAATAGCGTTAATATCAATGCTTTTTCCAACTAATAAATAAGTAATAAATGGAGTAATTATCGGAGCTAAAATCGTAGTGCAGCTTGTAATACTAACTGATAAAGCAACATCAGCTTTTGCTAGGTAGCTAATCACATTTGAGCTAGTGCCACCAGGACAAGCACCAACTAAAGCAACACCTATTGCTAAAGCACTATCAAGTTTGAAAACAAAAATCAAAACAAAAGCTATAAAAGGCATTATTATAAATTGTGCAAAAATACCTATAATCACATCTTTAGGTCTTAAAAATAATTCCTTAAAATCACTAGCTCTAACACTAAGCCCCATTCCAAACATAATAATTCCAAGCAAATAATTAACATAACTTGTCTTAATAATATTAGAAATACTTGGATAAAACAAAGCAAAAGCAGTGCAAACTAAAACCAAAATAGCTAAATTTTTTGAAATAAAATCGCTAATTTTTTTCATAAAATCTCCTTTAAAAAACACGAAATTTATTAAATTAAACTTTAAAGTAAATTAAAAATGAAAATTAGTTTTTTATTAGTTTTATTAATTATTCTTTTGATAACATAAAGGCAAAATCAAAGGTAGAAAATATGAAAAAAATAATAGTAGTAGATACTTTAAATGTGCTATTTCGCTCTTATTATGCGATGAGGAATTTAAAAAGTGCAAAAGATGAAAAACCAATAGGAATGATATTTGGTTTATTAAATTTTATGTTAAAAATTGTTGAAGAAATTGAATGTGATTATGTAGTTTTTGCACTAGATAGCTCGGGCGGGTCATTTAGAAAAGAGCTTTTACCTGATTATAAGGCTAATAGAAAAGAATTAGAGCCTGAATTAAAAGAGCAAATTCCAGTATGTATTGAACTTATTAAAAAATCAGGATTTTTATCAATAGAAATGCCTAATTATGAAGCTGATGATATTATTGCTAGTGTTAGTAAGTTTGCTAAGCAACAAGGCTTATTTACTAGCATTTATTCAACCGATAAAGACCTTTATCAATTGCTTGATGACAATAATACCGAGTTAATTGGTAAGAATTATGAGATTATAAACGAGTTAGCTTGTATTGAGAAATTTGGAGTTAAGCCTTATCAAATGCTTGATTATTTAACCTTAGTAGGCGATAGTGCTGATAATTTTAAAGGTATTCCTGGTATTGGACCAGTTGCTGCTAAAAAACTATTAAACGAATACGATAGCCTTGATAATGTATATAAAAATCTAAATGTATTAGGCAATAAAAGTTCTCAAAAAAAATTAGCCGAACATAAAGATGATGCAGTTTTATCTAAAAAATTAGCAAAATTAGTTGATGATTTGCCTTTAGGAGATTTTCTAAGCAAGGCTAGTAAGCCAAGTATTAATATATTTAATAATATTGAAGATGAATTAAGAGAATTTGAATTATTTAAATTCTTAAAATTTATAGATAAACAAAATGAGATAAAAGAAGAAAAACAAGTAAGCTTAAAATATACAAAAACCTTATTAGATGATAAAGAAGAATTATTTAAGATTATAGACAATTTAGGTGATGAGGTTGGGTTTGACACCGAAACAACAGGGCTTAATTATGATGATAAGATAGTTGGATTTTCGTTTTGCAATCAAGATAAAAGCTATTATGTTCCAATACTACATAAAAATGCAAAAAATATTGCTAAAGAAGATGCTATAAAAGCTATAAATAAGATATTTGAAAAAGTAATAATAGGTCATAATTTAAAATTTGATTTAAAAATGCTGAAAAATGACTTAGGTATTTCATATCCAAAGAAATTTAAAGATAGTATGATAGCTGCTTGGCTACTTGATTCAAGTTCTAAATACTCACTTGATTATCTTGCTAAGGAGTATTTTGATTATACTTGTTTAGCTTATGAAGAAGTAGTTAAAAAGGGCGAAAATTTTAGCGATATTGATACCAAATTAGCTTGTGAATATGCAAGTGAAGATGCGTTTATAACTAAAGCAATTTATGAACACGCTTTTAAAAACTTAGATGATGAACGTAAAAAAGAATTTGATTTTGAATGTGAGTTTATTAAAGTTTTAATTTCTTTAGAAAATAATGGAATTACACTAAATAAAGAAAAATTATTAAATCTTCAAAATATATTAGAGCTTAATTTGAAAGAATTAGAAAATCAGATATTTAATATGGTTGGCTTAAGCTTTAATTTAAATTCTCCAAAGCAACTTAAAGAGATTTTATATGATAAATTAAAACTACCTGATAATCATAAAGGCTCAACCAATGAAGCAGCCTTGCAAAGCATAGAGCATCCTATTGCTGAATTGATTTTAGAATATAGAACCGCTAGCAAAGTCCTTAGCACTTATGTTTTACCATTGCTTGAGTTAAATGTAGATAATCAAGAGAATTTCAAAGTGCGTTCAAACTTTTTACAAACAGGCACAGCAACAGGAAGACTTAGCTCAAATAATCCAAATCTACAAAATATCCCTGCTAGAAGCAAATACGCAAGTTTTCTAAAAGAAGCTTTTATCCCGCAAACTGGCTATTCATTTATTAGTCTTGATTATTCTCAAATTGAGCTTAGAATGTTGGCTCATTTTAGCCAAGATGAAAATTTATTAAAAGCATTTTTATTTGATGAAGACATTCATACAAGAACTGCTATTGAGATTTTTGGCACGAGCGATAAAGATAAAAGAAATTATGCAAAAAGCATAAATTTTGGTCTAATTTATGGAATGGGTGCTAGAAGACTTAGTGAAGAGTTAAAAATACCATATAGTGATGCAAGTGATTATATTAAAAAATATTTTGCTTCTTTTAGTTTGATTAAAGAATATTTTGAAAATACAAAAAAACAAACAAAAGATTTAGGTTATATCAAAACGCTTTTAGGTAGGAAAAGATTTTTCAAATATACAAATGATATTAAGATAAATAATGCAAACGATAGAGAATGTATAAATAGCATTTTGCAAGGTTCGGCAGCAGATTTAATTAAATTAGCTATGATTAAGATTTATCCATATTTGAGTGAAAATGCAAAATTGATATTGCAAATTCACGATGAGTTAATTTTTGAAGTAAAAGATGAATATGTATTGGAATTTTCAAAAATAGCTCAAAATATAATGGAAAATGCTTATGGTTTAAAAGTTAAACTAAAAACGAGTTTGAGTGTTGGGAAAAGTTGGGATAAATTAAAATAAAGGGAAAGGTTATGGAAATAATATTTGCTTGGAATAAAGACTATGAAACAAATATTGATAATGTTGATAAGCAGCATTATTATTTAGTGCAATTAATAAATGAACTAGCTTTAAAATTAAGCGAAAAGAATTTAAATAAAAACGAATTAGATGAAGCTTTTAATGGTATTTTAAACTATGCTAAAGAGCATTTTTCAGAAGAAGAAATGCTAATGCAAAATGTAAATATTTATAGTGATTTTTTTCAAGAGCATAAATTAAGTCATAAAATGTTTATAGAACAAACTAAGCAATTATATGATGATGTTGGAGATGGCACTAATAAAGAAGCTGTTAAGAGTTTGTTAGAGTTTTTGATTTCTTGGCTTGCTTTTCATATTTTAGGGATTGACCAAAATATGGCAAAACAAATAGAATTAATTAATCAAGGTCTTGAAGCTAAAGAAGCTTATGAGATAGTAGTTCAAAATGAAAATAAGCAAACAGCACCTTTAGTAAAAGCTCTTAGTAATCTTTTAAATGTTGTAGTTAAGAAAAATAGCGAATTATTAGAACTTAAAAGAAATCTTGAATTAAAAGTGAAAGAGAAAACAAGAGAATTAGCAGCAACAAATCAAACTTTAAGAAGTATAGCTTTAACAGATGTATTAACAAATTTGCCAAATAGAAGACATTTATTTGAAGTTTTAGAAGTTATTTTAAATGAAGCTAAAGAAAATTCATTAATTACAAGTGGTTTAATGATTGATTTAGATAATTTTAAAGAAGTAAATGACACTTATGGACACGAAATGGGCGATAAGGTATTAAGAGAATTTTCGCAAACAATCAAAGAAACTATTAGAACTGATGATGTTTTAGCAAGACTTGGTGGAGATGAGTTTTTTGTTTTACTACCAAATACAGATATTGATGGTGCTATGTTGCTAGCAAAAACACTTTTAAATGTTACTAGAAGTTTAAATATTCAAGTAGGAAATAAGTTAGATGATAGATGGAAAA
The DNA here is from genome assembly GCF_022369475.1 of Campylobacter sp. RM12651. NCBI lineage: Bacteria > Pseudomonadati > Campylobacterota > Epsilonproteobacteria > Campylobacterales > Campylobacteraceae > Campylobacter > Campylobacter sp. RM12651. The sequence continues at coordinate 1,445,793 of NZ_CP059600.1, read as the reverse complement.
GTAGTATTAGTATAGGAGTGGCTACAATTTTGCCGACTACTATTACAAATTCTAATGATTTTATGAAAAAAACCGATTTAGCAGTGTATGCTGCTAAAAATGCTGGCAAAAATTGCATAAAAGTATATAATGAAGAAATTTTAACTAAATGAATGTAATATTTTAAGATTTAAATAAAGGAAAAAATGTGGATTTAACAACGGTCTTAGGAATGGTTTTAGCTCTTACATCTATTTGCGTAGGGGATATTTTAGAAGGTGGTAACCCATTACACCTTATTCATATTTCATCGGTTTTAATCGTTTTACCAACAGCATTTTTCTCTACTATGGTTGGAACGAATAAATATTTTATAAAAGGAGCTTTTAAAGAGCTTAAAATAGTTTTTAAAGGTAGTGGGGTTAATTTTCAAGCAAGAACCGATCAGTTAATAGAATTTGCTTCTATTGCTAGAAAAGATGGGCTTTTAGCACTTGAACCAAAAGTAGCTGAAATAGATAATCACTACTTAAAATCAGCAATGATGATGATGGTTGATGGTAAAGATGTTGAAGAAATAAAAGAAAGTATGGAGCTTGATATTTCTCATTCAGAAACTTATTATGATGAGTGTAGGGAATTCTTTTGTCGTGTAGGTGAGTCTTGTCCTACATTCGGACTTGTTGGAGCGGTGTGCGGTCTTATGCTAGCACTTCAATTACTTGATAATCCGCAAGCAATGGCGATGGGTATTGCGGGTGCATTTACGGCTACGGTTACAGGGATTTATTGTTGTTATGGAGTGTTTGTGCCTTGGGGAAACAAAATCAAAGGTAACGGACATGATTTAATAGTAGAAAAAGAGCTTATGATGGCTGGGGTAGTTGGTATAGCAGAAGGTGCAAATCCAAGAGATTTAGAGCAAAAGCTATTTTTATATTTCCCACATGGTTTAGTACCTAAATCACAATTTGGTGAATAATAATGTCTAAGAAAAAAAAGTGCCCACCAATACCAGCATGCGAGAAATGGGCTGTTCCTTTAGCAGACTTTTTCTCATTATTACTAGCGTTATTTATCGCACTTTACGCTATTGCTTCGGTAAATACTGATAAAGCAAAGGCTTTAACTAAAGAATTTGTAAAGATTTTTGATTTTCCAAGCACGCAGGTGGTAGAAAAAGAGAGTAAAACAGATGGCAAACATAGTCCATCAAATAACGAAGAATCTCGTGCTTTACAAGCTCAAAATATAAATCAGCAAGAAAGTATAGAAAAACTAAAAGCTATCTTAGATCAAAGAGAAAACCAATTTTATATGGAACTTCCTTCAATATTGTTATTTAATAAAGATGAAACTAGAGTTGCAAATAGTGATGATATTTTATATCTTAAAAGAATTAAAATGATTATGCAAGGCTTAGGAGATGGGGTTCAGCTTGAAATTCGTGGATTTAGCGATAATGATGATAGTTATTTAACAAGTTTTGATTTAGCGACTGCAAGAGCTAGAGAAGTCCTTGAGATACTTATTAAAAGCGGGGTTGATTCATCAAAACTTAGTATCAAAAGCTATGGAGCAAACAATCCTAGATTTGATAATAATAGTTTAGAATCTGCAAAAAATAATAGAGTTGAATTATATTTTAAAACTGATATAAACGATATAAAATCTCAAAAAACAATACTTGATGCAGTAGAAAAAGTTAAATAATTTTATATATATTTAAAGTTTTAAGGAATTTCAAATTCTTTTAAAGCTTTAAATATTACATTTTTACTACTTTTATCTTTTATAAATTAATAATAAAAACCTTATACTTATTTTACATATAATTAATTGTGTAATTTTGTAACAATTTTAGTTAAGTTTTTATATTTTTACTTTTTTTCACATTTTTTCACACTACATTTTCAAAAAGGAGAAAAAATGAGACCAGAAGAGTTAAGAGCTTTAATTTCAAAAAACATATTTTAAAATTAAAGCTTAAAACTATAATGCTAAAAATGATTTAATAATTTTACTTTGTAATTAAAATTAAAGCTATTTTTTAAAGCATTACTTACATAATCTTTTGCATTTTTACAAGCTGTTTTAATATTTTCGTTTAAAGCTAAATTACAAGCAATTGCAGAGCTTAGAGTACAACCCGTGCCGTGAGTTACAATATTTTTTATTTTTTTGCCTTTAAAAATCGTAATTTCACCATTTTCGCTTAAAAAATCACTTGCTTTTAAGTGTCCACCTTTTAACAAAACCTTACAATTTAGAGTTTTTTCTAGACTTTTTGCTGCATTTATTGCATCTTTTTCATTTGTGATTTTTTCGCCCAACAAAACTTCAGCTTCATATAAATTTGGAGTAATCAAATAAACATTTTTTGCAAAATCTTTTATAGTATTAATCGCCCTTTCATCAAGCAATCTTGCACCACTTGTAGATACCATTACTGGATCTAATACGATTTTACTATATCCATTTAGAGTATTTTTAACACAATTTATAATTTCTTCATTATAAAGCATTCCGATTTTTATAAAATCTATTTCGCATTCATCAAAACAAGCTTTTATTTGAGCTTTTATAAAATCTGTATCAACCCTTAAAACGCCAAAAACTCCGCTAGTATTTTGAGCAGTTAAGGCTGTAATTACACTCATTGCATACATTTTATGAGCTTGAATTGTCTTTATATCAGCTTGCAACCCAGCCCCACCAGATGGGTCACTTCCAGCTATGCTTAATATCTTTTTCATTTAATTCTCCTATGTTTTTAATATTTATTTTTGCATTTTCGCAATTTATTCCAACGCTAAAAATGTCGTTTTTATTAGCTAAATCAATTATTTTAGAGCTATCATCAATTAAAATAAATTTATTAGTATTTAGCTTATTCATACAAGTTTTTAAAGCTATTTGAGTAGTTTTTAAATATTTTCTTTCATCTTGAATGAAAACAAATTTATCTAAAATATCAAATCTTTTTAAAACAAGTTTTGCAAATGGACTAGCTGTATAAATACACTTTTTATAAGCTTTAAATTTGGCTAAAAACTCATTTACACCTATACATAAATTAGCTTCTTTGCTATAAAAATCAATGCAAGTTTTAATGATTTTTTTACTTAATTTAGTTTTGTTTAATTCATCAATTTTTTTAAGCCCATCATAAAAACTTAAATCATCTAAATTATATCCATTAGCTAATTCTTGCCAAAAGCCAACGCTATCAATGATTACGCCATCAAGGTCAATTATAAAAGAGAAATCTTTTTCCATAATTTTTCGCAATTTGCTTTATAATTTTGATTTTCATAAATCGCACTTATACAAGCTATATTTTTTATTTTAAATTCTTTTAAATTGTCTATATTTTGATAATTTAATCCTCCTATTGCCACTTTAGGAATGTTTATTTCTTGCACTATTTTTATTAGGTCATTTTTGCTTAGCATTTTTGCATCTTTTTTAGTATTGCTCTCATAAATTGCTCCAATGCCTAGATAATTTGCTCCTAATTTTAAGCCCTTTAACGCTTCTTCATAATTACTTGCACTTATTCCTAAAAACATATTTTTTGGTATTTTTAGATTTTTGTTTATATCACTTTGTCCTAGATGAATACCATCAGCATTTAGCTTAATTGCAAGTTCTAAATCATCGTTTATTATTAAAGCTACTTTTTTTATTTCACAAAGATTTTTTAATTTTAAAAGTGTATTAAGGCTATAATTGTTCGCTTTATTTCTTACTTGAAAGCAAGTTACATAATCAAATAAAATCTCACAAATATCTAATAATTCATCTTCTTTAGTGTATATATCATCACTAATTGCATAAAATCTTAAAATTTCATCTAAGTTTTTCAATTTTTATCCTTTCTTTTATGGTAGTTCCATCAATTTTGCTTAACTCATCAATTAAGTGCATTTTAAACGACATAGTGCCATTTGCTTTAGTTTCGGCTATTTCAGCACTTATGTTAAATGCACTTATACCTGTGATTACAGAATTTAATTTATCATCATTTGCCCCTACAAAAACGGCTAAGATATTGCCTAGCATACAACCTGCACCTGTGATTTTTGTTTGCATTGCCGAACCATTGCTTAGCATAAAAACATTTGTTTTATTGATGATAAAATCATTTTTACCTGTGATTACCAAAATAGTTTTATGTTTTTTAGCAAAATCAATGTATTTTTCTAAATCATTTTGATTTATTTCATCACTACTATCGCAGCCACTTGTATTTAATGTCTTATTTACTAGATAATTTATCTCGCTTGCATTGCCTTTAATTACACAAAACTTTATATTTTGCATTAAATATTTACATAAATTATTTCTTGCATTACTAACTCCTGCTGCAACGGGGTCAAAAACAATAGGAATATTTAATTCATTTGCCTTTAAGGCTGCGTTTTTATGGGCTTTTATTAGATTTTCGTTTAACTGCCCGATATTTAGCAAAACCGCATTACTAATTGTAACAATTTCACCAACTTCTTCATAAAAATCTCCCATAATAGGTGAGCCACCAACAGCTAAAATAGCGTTAGCTGAGTCATTTATCGTTACATAATTTGTAATACTTTCTACTAAAGTTTTATGATTTCTTGTTTTTTGCATAATGTTTTGATACATATTCTCCTCCTAAGGTTAAAATTAAAATGATTAAAAAAGTTAAAATTGATGCTAAAAAATCAAAATAAATCAGTATTTGATAAATTAAAAATCCAATAAACCAAATTAAAAAATTTAATTTAGCTGAATTTTTTAGTTTAAAACAATATACACATACTATAACCGATGCCATAGGTAAAAATACTGAACTTAATGTATATAAAAAATTTTCATATAAAGAAAAAGGTATAAAAATAGCTATTAATAAAGCAATAAAGATTATTAATAAAATTGTAATTTTATTACCAAATTTATTATTTATATTTTTAATACTTTCATTAGCTGAAAAAATGTCTAAATATGTTGTTGTTATTGTTGAAAAAATAATCAAAAATATTATTAACATTGATAATTTTAAAGTGATTAAAAAACTAGAAAGGTCGCTATAGTATTTCATAGTTAAATATCCAATTATATACATAAGTGAACTTCCTAGAAAATACGCGACTGAAGCTACTAAACTATCTTTTATTGGATTTTTAAAATATTTTGTATAATCACCAACTAATGCAAGCCAAGAAATTGGCATAGCAATACTTAGTTCAATAGCATTTATCAAGTTTATTTTATTAACTTCTATTTGGTTTAAATTAAGATTAATTAAGTTATAAAAAATATAAATTACTATCAAAAAAAGTATGCAAACTATAAAATTATTTATTGACATTAATAAATTTTGTTTTAAGAATAGCCATATTATTAAAAGTGATGATAACAAAATTACTACTAAGTTAAAATTTATATTTGGATATAGTCCATTTAGTAGTATTGCTGCACTCATAATCATAACTGCACTCCAGCAAATTAAAGCTAGAAAATTGCAAAATGAAAAGAATATTTTGCCATTTTGTGAGTAAAAATATTTAAGACTACCCATAGCATTGCATTTTAGTTTAGTGCTAATATACATCATAGCAAAAAATAAAATTCCACCTAAAAAATGTCCAAAAAATATAGCAAATAAAGAATCACTTAAAATAAGACCTGAAAATAAACTACCGGCTTCAATTTCAGCTAGCGAAATACTAGCTCCAAGCCACAAGAAAAAATTACTCATACAACTCTCCATAAAATCAATTTATGGGAATGCTAAGAAAGGATTAGAAAAATTTTGCATCTCCCTACGCTGGCATTACCCAAACAGGTTCAAAGGGTCAAGACTATTACGCCTACTCTCAGCTTTCGCTCCCCTAAAATCATTATTCTAATTAAAATTAGTTATGAAATAGATATATAAAATATTACAATAATTATTTGTTATATTGCAATAATTTCTTAATTTTTAATATAAATAATCAATATATTTAATACTTATTTTACATATAATTAATTGTGTAATTTTGTAACAATTTTAGTTAAGTTTTTTATATTTTTACTTTTCTTCACATTTTTTCACACTACAATTTCAAAAAGGAGAAAAAATGAGACCAGAAGAGTTAAGAGCTTTAATTTCTAAAAATGAATTTAGCAAACCTACAGCAGGGGTTTGTAAAGGTTATGTTCAAGCTAATCTTGCGATTTTGCCTAAAAGTGATGCTTATGATTTTTTATTATTTTGTCAAAGAAACCCTAAACCTTGTCCTTTAATTGAAGTCTTAGACGCGGGAGAATATCTTACAAAAACAAGTGCAAATAATGCAGATATTAGAACGAGTATTCCTAAATATAGAATATATAAAAAAGGCGAATTAGTAGAAGAGACAAGCAATATTATCAATCATTTTAAAGATGATTATGTGAGTTTTTTAATAGGTTGTTCGTTTTCATTTGAAGCAGCTTTATTAAATCACAATATACCTTTAAGACATATTGAAGAAGATCATAATGTGCCTATGTATATTACAAATATTGATTGTGCAAGTGCTGGTAAGTTTTATGGAAAAATGGTTGTTTCAATGCGACCAATTAAACATAAAGATTTAATCAAAGCTACAACCGCAACAGCTCTTTATCCTAGCGTGCATGGAGCACCTGTTCATATAGGAAATCCTAGTGTAATAGGTATTAAAGATATTAATAATCCTGATTTTGGAGACGCATCTACTATTTATCCTGATGAAGAATGTGTATTTTGGGCTTGTGGGGTAACTCCGCAAAGCATAGCACTTACTAGTAAGCCTGATATTATGATAACTCATTCTCCTGGATATATGTTTGTAACGGATAGAAAAGATAGCGAATATAGTGTGTTTTAGTATTAAAAAAAATAAATTTAAAGGATGATTATGTATAACAAATTTAAAATTACAAGCGAAACTTCATTGCTTTTATATCTTGAGCCTCCAATAAGCATAGAAAAACAACGCCTATGCTATGCACTTAATTTAGTAATTAAAGATATGCCTTATATAAAAGAAGTAGTGGTCGGAATGAATACTCTTTATGTCTTAACAAGTGATTTAAATTATAAAGATTTATTAGATTTACAAAGTAAATTAAATGAGTTAATTACTAGCACTAAACCACTAGAGCTATCAGGAAGATTGATTGAAATTCCTGTTGATTATGGTGGGGATTTAGGACTTGTTTTAAAGGTAATTGCAAAGGCTAAAGGTATGAGTATGAGTGAGTTTGCTAAATTACACGCCGAGCCTATTTATGATGTTTATTTTATAGGTTTTCAACCAGGATTTGCATATTTGGGTGGATTAAATGAGATTTTACACACTCCAAGGCTTAGCACCCCAAGACTTAAAATTCCAGCAGGTTCGGTTGGTATAGGTGGAGCTCAAACAGGAATATATCCTTATCAAAGTCCAGGTGGATGGAATATCATAGGAAATACAAAGGCAAAATTATTTGATGTAAATAGCGAAAATCCGAGCCTTTTAAAAGCAGGTGATAGATTAAAATTTGTAATCAATAGCATTAAGGAGAGATTATGAAAATTACAAAAATATCATCAATTGCAACTATTCAAGATTTAGGTAGGTTTTCGTATAAAAGTTATGGGGTAAATGAGAGTGGGGCTTTAGATAAATGGAGCTTTATGTTAGGTAATGCTTTATTAGGAAATGACTTAAATGCACCTGCAATTGAAGTGATTTTAGGTGGGATAGAAATATATTGTAATAAGGCAATGACTTTTTGTATCACAGGGGCAAATTATGAAGCATTCATAGATGAAAAGCCAATTCATAATAATTATAGAATTAGAATTGAAGCAGGAAAAACTCTTAGATTAATAAGAGCTATGTCAGGAATGTGTGCTTATATTTGTGCTTATGGTGGTTTTAGTGCTGATTTTGTTCTTAATTCAGCTTCTACAAATCTTAGCGCATCTTTTGGTGGATTTAATGGTAGAGCATTAAAAGTAGGCGATGAATTAAGCATAGGTTCAAGAATGAATTTATCTCAAATAGCAGTATCTAGGATAAAACCAAGAGATAAAATAAGAATAATTAAAGGTGCTGAATGGGAGCTTTTTAGTGATGAAGCAAAGCATAATTTATTAAATCAAGAATTTAATATATCAAGCTCAAGTAATAGAATGGGATATAGGCTAAATAGTGATTTTAAACTTAATTTAATCAATGAATTAAGCTTGCCATCTCACGGAGTTAGTGCAGGAACTATTCAAGTGCCAAGTAGTGGAGAGCCTATAGTTTTATTAAAAGACGCACAAACAACAGGCGGTTATCCAAAAATTGCTCAAGTAATTGAAGCTGATTTAGGGCTTTTTGCTCAAAGTAGAATTAATTCTAAGATTAGTTTTGAATTAGTAAGTATTGAAGAAGCTCTAATGGCAAAAAAAGAAAGAATTTCACATATAAATCAAATAAAGGAGTATGCAAGTGAGAATTGATTTTAATTCAGATTTAGCTGAAGGTATGCAAAATGATGATGAGATATTAGCTTTAATAAGCTCTGTTAATGTATGCTGTGGGCTTCACGCTGGTGGATATAAAGAAATATATAATACTTTAATTAAAGCTAAAAAATATAAGCTAAGAATAGGAGCTCACCCAAGCTTTAATGATAGGGCAAATTTTGGAAGAACTAATGAGAATTTAAATAAAGAATTATTACAAGCACTACTTGCTTATCAATTTGGTGCGATTAAACAAATGTGCGAATTAGTAGGGGTAAAATTAAGCTATGTTAAACCACACGGAGCTTTATATAATATGGCTTGTGTTGATTTAGACTTAGCAAAAAATATTGCAATAGAAGTTGCAAAATTAGGCAAAGATATAGCATTAATGGGGCTTAGCAATTCTTGTTTAATTAGTGCAGCAAATGATATAGGTATTAATAGTATTAGTGAAGTTTTTGCTGATAGAAGATATACAGATGATGGTTTGTTGGTATCAAGAACTAAAGAAAATGCTTTAATTGAAAATGAAGATGAAGCAATAAATCAAGTATTAAATATGATAAAACATTCATATGTAATCAGTGAAAATGGTAAAAAAATTAATATAAAAGCTGATAGTTTATGCGTTCATGGAGATAGCAAAAAAGCACTTTTATTTGCACAAAAAATCAAAAAAACTTTAGAAGAAAACAATATAAGCATAAGGAGTAATTAATGAAAAATAATAAAGCTATATTAGGTGCTGCATTTTTAATGGCTACTTCAGCAGTTGGACCTGGATTTTTAACTCAAACTGCTAGCTTTACGCAAAGCTTAGGGGCTAGTTTTGCTTTTATTATTTTAATGTCGGTTTTAATGGATATTGGGGTTCAATTTAATGTATGGAGAATTATTGCAGTTAGTAAATTAAAAGCTCAAGATATTGCTAATAAGGTCTTTCCAGGTGTAGGATATTTATTATCATTTTTGATAATTTTAGGTGGACTTGCATTTAATATAGGTAATATTGCAGGTGCTGGACTTGGATTTGAGACTATTTTTGGGATAAATCCTATTTTAGGAGCTTGTATTAGTGCAGTAATTGCTATAGGTATTTTCATTAATAAAGACGCAGGTGCACATATGGATAGATTTGCTAAGATTTTAGGTGCTATATTAATACTTATAATAATTTATATTGTGTTTAAATCAAATCCACCTTTAAAAGAAGTGGCTATTGAGACATTTGCTCCATCAAAATTTGATGCTTTAAGCTTAGTTACTTTAATAGGCGGAACGGTTGGCGGATATATTACTTTTTCAGGTGCTCATCGCTTACTTGATGCGGGGATTTGTGGTGTTGAAAATCTAAAAGAAGTTAGTAAAAGTTCGGTTTCAGGAATAATTATAGCTAGTATTATTAGGGTATTTTTATTTTTAGCAGTTTTAGGGGTTATTTCTTTAGGCGTTAGTTTAAATCCTAACAATCCAGCTCTTACTCCTTTTGAATATATTTTGGGTAATTTTGGTAGTGTTGTTTTTGGTATTGTAATTTGGGCTGCTTCTATTACTTCAGTAGTTGGCTGTGCTTATACATCAGTTAGTTTTATATCAAGCTTTAGTCCTTGGCTTAAAAAGAATGAAAACAATATAATAATAGCCTTTATTATATTTTCTACTTTAGTATTTTCAACTATAGGAAAACCAACTGCAGTATTAATTTTGGTAGGGACTTTAAATGGTTTTATATTGCCTATTGCTTTATGTGTGATATTAATTGCAGCTTATAAGAAAAACATAGTAGGAGATTATAAACACTCTAAATTACTAGCTTTAATAGGTTGGTTAATTACCATTGCTATGGCGTATTTGTGCTATGTAACTTTAATGAAATATATAAACTCTTAAAATAATTAGAATTTGAAATTAATATTTCAAATTCTAAAACCCCTTTAGTTTATTGTCTATAACCAAAAGTTATTATATAAGCTTCGTTTCTTGGTATAAAAAGTTCATCTTTTGGCTCATATACTCCTTTTGCCATATCCCAAGGAAAATATACATCAAGATTGCAATCTAAGCCATTATATTGTGTAAGTTGCAAAGTCCCCGCAAAAATTTGCTTGTGTTCTCCTTGCCATAAAGCATTTGTTGAATACAATTCATCATTTTCATTTGGTAATGTAAAAAATAATTCATATTCAATAGGAGCATTTTTTATTTTTTCTTGAAAATCTTTTGCTAAATAATCATTACTTGTTGTTTTTATTTCTTCTTCGCTTAAAAATTTAACTCCATCTTTTGGTTTAAAAGTCCATCTAGCTGGAAATTTGTTATTGTTTTTATCATCAAAGAAAAAAGTATGAACGCTGTAAAATTGAGTATTAGCAACGCTTTTTGAAAACCCTATATTTTTAGTATATTCTGCAAAATTTTTAAAAGATTGAACTTCGCTAAAAGCTTGTTTTATTTTTTCTTTATTTACATTACCATTTTCATCAGGTAATTGCATTTCGTGAAAATATCCAAATTCTTTTAGAGTTTTTGCAAAATTAATTGGATTGCTTAGCATTACCATAGTCCAATTATCATTATCTCCTTCTAGCTTAATAGCTAAACCCCTTGCTTTACTTTTATCATTTAATTCACCACCACCTAAAGAAACTCTTCCATTTACAGGTATGCTTTTTTGTTTAAATAGCTCAATGTTAAAATATTCATTAATATTACTATCTGGCTTAAAAACTCCACTTACGCAAAAACCCTTATGATGATTTGGTTTTTTGCTTTTATCTCCCATAACATTCAACTTTACAATAATATCTGCTAGTTTTTGAGCATCATATTCTTTTGCAGCAATTTCTTCATTTATATTGTTAGCATACAAACTAATTGAAAGAGTTGTTGCGACACTAATTTTTATAAGATTTTTCATTTTTATCTCCTTAATATAAATATAAAAAATCTTATAAGATAAATATTAATAATTAATAATTATTTTTAAGTAATAATTAATTATGTATATCAAATATATCTAATAAAGTAGAAGTTACTTCTTCTATACTTTTATTTGTGATATTTAAAAATGGGATATTGTTTATCTTCATTAAAAATTCTGCATTTTTTACTTCATTTTTACAATTAATTATACTTGCGTATTCAGAATTAGGCAGCCTTTCGTTGCGTATTTCACTTAGGCGATATGGGTCTATGCTAAGACCAAAAAGCTTGTTTTTATAAGGCTTTAAAGCATTAGGCAAAGCACAAGCCTTAAAATCATCAGGAGTTAGTGGATAATTTGCTACCTTAATTCCATATTGCATAGCAAGATAAAGGCTAGTTGGTGTTTTTGCTGATCTTGAAACCCCTATTAAAATTATTTGAGCATTATCAAGTGCGTAGATGAATTGCCCATCATCGTGTTCTAAAGTAAAATTAATAGCTTCTATTCTATTTTGATAATTTTTATTATGAGTGTTTGAGTGGGATAGACCTTGTTTTATGCTAGGTTTTACATTTAATTTATTTGAAATTAAGCTAACAAAAGGCTCTAATAAATCTATAAAAACACAATTAGAATTCTTAATATGATTAGCAATATTTACATTAATTAAAGTGCTAAATGCTAGCGGAATATCAGTTTTTGCTAATTCATTAATTTTATTTGCAACCTTAATCGCCTTTTCTTCAGTATTTATAAAAGGTTCTCTAATTTGTGTGAAAACATATTCATCTTCAAATTGAGCTAATACCGAGTGAGCAAATGTTTCAGCGGTTATTCCTGTTCCATCACTTATAAAAAACACAATTTTTTTATTTAATTGTTTCATTTAAGTTATCCTTGCTTGTTAAAATAAAATAATTCTATCAAAAAGGAGTGTGAAAATGGAATATGTTTTAGCTTTTTCAAAACTTAGAATGAGCGATGTAGAAATAGTTGGTGGTAAAAATGCTAGTTTAGGCGAGATGATTTCAAATCTTGCTAGTAGTGGGGTTAGAGTGCCTGATGGTTTTGCAACTACAGCACAAGCTTTTAGAGATTTTTTAAAATACAATAATTTAGATGAAATAATTACTAATGAGTTAAAGAATTTAAATCCTGATGATTTAGATGCACTTGCTAAGTGTGGTGCAAAAATTAGAAGCTTAATAACTAAAGCTAATTTTCAGCCTTTATTTTTAGAGCAAATCATTAAGTTTTATAAAGAATTAGATAGCGATGGGTTAGGCACTTTTGCTGTTCGTTCATCAGCTACCGCAGAAGACTTGCCTGATGCTTCTTTTGCTGGTCAGCAAGAAACTTTTTTAAATGTTAGTGGAATTGATGATATATTGGATAAAATCCGTTTGGTTTTTGCATCACTTTATAATGATAGGGCGATTTCTTATAGAGTGCATAAGGGTTTTTCGCATTTTGAAGTATCGCTTAGTGCTGGTATTCAGCGTATGGTAAGAAGCGATAAAGGAAGTAGCGGGGTTATGTTTAGCCTTGATACTGAAAGTGGATTTAAAGATGTTGTATTTATCACTTCATCTTATGGATTAGGCGAATGTGTGGTTCAAGGCTCGGTGAATCCTGATGAGTTTTATGTATCAAAAACTTGCCTAAAAAACAATAATAAAGCAATAATCTCAAGAAAAATCGGCTCAAAGCTAATCAAAATGGAGTTTAAAGAAGAAAGAAAAGCAGGAGAAAACGCTGTAAAAGTAGTAGATGTAGCTAAAAATATGCAAGATAAATTTAGCCTAAATGATGAGCAAATAAACGAACTTGCAAGATATGCTTTAATTATAGAAGAGCATTATAAAAGACCTATGGATATTGAATGGGGATTAGATGGATTAGATGGTAAGATTTATATACTTCAAGCAAGACCTGAAACCGTTCAATCTCAAAAGAAAAAAGATATAAGCTATAAATTAAAAGAAGAATCAAAAGTCCTAATAACAGGTAGAGCAATAGGACAAAAAATAAGCGTTGGGGTAGTTAAGGTTATAAATGATATTAGTGAGATTTCTCGTGTAAATGCTGGAGATGTAATAGTTACTGATATGACAGATCCAAACTGGGAGCCTGTTATGAAAAAAGCCGCAGCAATAGTTACAAATAGGGGTGGTAGGACTTGTCATGCAGCAATTATTGCAAGAGAGCTAGGAATTGGTGCAGTTGTTGGCACTAGCAATGCTACAACTATATTAAAAGATGGAGATTTAGTAAGCGTTAGTTGTGTTCATGGAGATGAAGGTAGGGTTTATGAAGGGGCATTAAAATACGAAGTAATTGAAAATGAAGAATTTGAAATGCAAAATTGCGGTGTAAAAATAATGATGAATGTGGGAAATCCTGCATTAGCATTCAAATTCGCACAAATGCCAAATGATGGTGTAGGACTTGCTAGACTTGAGTTTATTATAAATAATCATATAGGCATTCATCCCAATGCTATTTTAGATTACGACAATATAAATGATGATTTAAGAAATAAAATAAATGAAGCTAGCAAAGGCTATTCTAATGCAAGAGAATTTTTTGTATCAAAATTAGCCGAAGGTATAGCTACAATTGCAGCTGCTTTTTATCCTAAGCCTGTGATTATTAGACTTAGTGATTTTAAGACTAATGAATATAGAAAATTATTAGGCGGAGAATTTTACGAAATGCACGAAGAAAACCCTATGCTAGGATTTAGAGGTGCAAGTAGGTATTTAGCTCCTAATTTTGCGGAATGCTTTAAGCTTGAATGTGAAGCTTTAAAAATAGCAAGAGATGAAATGGGGCTAAATAATATTGAAATTATGGTGCCTTTTGTAAGGACTTTATCACAAGCAAATTCAGTTATAAATTTATTAGCGAAAAATGGCTTAAAGCGTGGTGTAAATGGCTTAAGAGTGATTATGATGTGCGAAGTGCCTAGTAATGCTATTTTATGCGATGAGTTTTTAGAATATTTTGATGGTTTTAGTATAGGCAGCAATGATTTAACCCAGCTTACTTTAGGACTTGATAGAGATAGTGGAATGGATATTTTAGTAGCTGATTTTGATGAAAGAGATGAAGCGGTTTTATTTATGTTAGAAAGAGCAATTACAGCTTGTAAAAAAGCAAATAAATATGTAGGAATTTGTGGTCAAGGTCCAAGTGATCATATAGATTTAGCTGTTTGGCTAAAGCAAAAAGGCATTAGCTCAATGTCACTTAATCCTGATAGCGTTATTAGCACTTCAAAACGCCTAGCTAGTATTTAAAAATAGTTAATTTACATTGCTAAAAACAAAAAAAGCAATGTAAATTTATTTTTTTCAAACTTTAAGAATAATTTAAGCTTAAAGAGATAGAATACGAGCTTTATTTCACAAATCAAAACTTAAACAGAGCATTTAAGCTAAATGTTCTTTCTAGGTTTTATTTAATTTAATTCTATGTTATATATAGTTTCTAACCTAGTGTTATTTTATTTATCAATGTTAAGAGTCACAAGCAAGTAATATAAAACAATTTCATAAGCTTGTTAAAGGTAGTTATACTTAATCTCTTTCTTATTACATATATTAAGTATATATAAGAAAAAGTTTTTAAGCATCACAGCTTAGACGCTTTCCGTCTTGAAGATTAAGATTAATAATTACATAAAAACTTTAGCAAGGAAGTAATGCGTTTTAGTA
Source organism: Campylobacter sp. RM12651 (assembly GCF_022369475.1). Lineage (NCBI taxonomy): Bacteria > Pseudomonadati > Campylobacterota > Epsilonproteobacteria > Campylobacterales > Campylobacteraceae > Campylobacter > Campylobacter sp. RM12651. The sequence continues at coordinate 1,430,669 of NZ_CP059600.1, read as the reverse complement.
ATACTAAAAACAATAACAATAATGCATGCAAATATATTTCAATTAATACTATTAATTGTAAAAATATTAATAACATTATTAACAAAGGTAAGCTAATAAGAGCAAATGGTGGATGCCTTGGCAGACAAAGGCGATGAAGGACGTACTAGACTGCGATAAGCTACGAGGAGCCGTCAAGGGGCATTAATTCGTAGATTTCCGAATGGGGCAACCCAATACATAGAGATATGTATTACCATATATGGAGCGAACGTTGGGAATTGAAACATCTTAGTACCAACAGGAAAAGAAATCAATAGAGATTACGCTAGTAGCGGCGAGCGAAAGCGTAAGAGGGCAAACCACTAGTTTACTAGTGGGGTTGTAGGACTGCAACAAAGACTAAGCAAAGATAGTAGAACAAGTTGGAAAGCTTGAGCGTAGAGGGTGATACTCCCGTACATAAAATCTTTACTTTACTTAGCAGTATCCTGAGTAGGGCGAGACACGTGAAATCTTGTCTGAAGCTGGGTCGACCACGATCCAACCCTAAATACTAATGTCTGACCGATAGTGTACAAGTACCGTGAGGGAAAGGTGAAAAGAACTGAGGTGATCAGAGTGAAATAGAACCTGAAACCATTTGCTTACAATCATTCAGAGCCCTATGTAGCAATACAGGGTGATGGACTGCCTTTTGCATAATGAGCCTGCGAGTTGTGGTGTCTGGCAAGGTTAAGCTAACGTGAAGCCGTAGCGAAAGCGAGTCTTAATAGGGCGATAAGTCAGATGCTGCAGACCCGAAACGAAGTGATCTATCCATGAGCAGGTTGAAGCTAGTGTAAGAACTAGTGGAGGACCCAACCGACGGCCATTGAAACGGCTCCGGATGACTTGTGGATAGGGGTGAAAGGCCAATCAAACTTCGTGATAGCTGGTTCTCTCCGAAATATATTTAGGTATAGCGTTGTGTAGTAGCTATAAGGGGTAGAGCACTGAATGGGCTAGGGCATACACCAATGTACCAAACCCTATCAAACTCCGAATACTTATAGTGTAATCACAGCAGTCAGGCGGCGAGTGATAAAATCCGTCGTCGAGAGGGGAACAACCCAGACTACCAGCTAAGGTCCCTAAATCTTATTTGAGTGGAAAACGATGTGAAGTTACTTTAACAACCAGGAGGTTGGCTTAGAAGCAGCCATCCTTTAAAGAAAGCGTAATAGCTCACTGGTCTAGTGATTTTGCGCGGAAAATATAACGGGGCTAAAATAAGTACCGAAGCTGTAGACCCAAGCCTAGCTTGGGTGGTAGGAGAGCGTTCTATAGGCGTTGAAGATGTACCGGTAAGGAGCGTTGGAGCGTATAGAAGTGAGCATGCAGGCATGAGTAGCGATAATTAATGTGAGAATCATTAACGCCGTAAACCCAAGGTTTCCTACGCGATGCTCGTCATCGTAGGGTTAGTCGGGTCCTAAGCAAAGTCCGAAAGGGGTATGCGATGGAAAATTGGTTAATATTCCAATACCAACATTATTGTGCGATGGAAGGACGCTTAGGGCTAAGCAAGCTAGCGGATGGAAGTGCTAGTCTAAGGTAGTAGGTTGTTATACAGGCAAATCCGTATAACATTAGACCGAGAACTGAAAGGCTTTCTGAAGTCTTCGGATGGAAGGAAGAATTGCTGATGCCGTCGAGCCAAGAAAAGTTTCTAAGTTTAGATAATGTTGCCCGTACCGTAAACCGACACAGGTGGGTGGGATGAGTATTCTAAGGCGCGTGGAAGAACTCTCTTTAAGGAACTCTGCAAAATAGCACCGTATCTTCGGTATAAGGTGTGGTTAGCCTTGTATTAGGATTTACTCCGAAGGCAAGGAAACTTACAACAAAGAGTCCCTCCCGACTGTTTACCAAAAACACAGCACTCTGCTAACACGTAAGTGGATGTATAGGGTGTGACGCCTGCCCGGTGCTCGAAGGTTAATTGATGGGGTCAGCAGCAATGCGAAGCTCTTGATCGAAGCCCGAGTAAACGGCGGCCGTAACTATAACGGTCCTAAGGTAGCGAAATTCCTTGTCGGTTAAATACCGACCTGCATGAATGGCGTAACGAGATGGGAGCTGTCTCAAAGAGGGATCCAGTGAAATTGTAGTGGAGGTGAAAATTCCTCCTACCCGCGGCAAGACGGAAAGACCCCGTGGACCTTTACTACAGCTTGACACTGCTACTTGGATAAGAATGTGCAGGATAGGTGGGAGGCTTTGAGTTATAGACGCCAGTTTATAATGAGCCATCGTTGAGATACCACTCTTTCTTATTCGGGTAGCTAACTAGCGTGAGTTATCCTCACGTAGGACAATGTCTGGTGGGTAGTTTGACTGGGGCGGTCGCCTCCCAAAAAATAACGGAGGCTTACAAAGGTTGGTTCAAAACGGTTGGAAATCGTTTGTAGAGTATAAAGGCATAAACCAGCTTAACTGCAAGACAAACACGTCAAGCAGAGACGAAAGTCGGTCTTAGTGATCCGGTGGTTCTGTGTGGAAGGGCCATCGCTCAAAGGATAAAAGGTACCCCGGGGATAACAGGCTGATCTCCCCCAAGAGCTCACATCGACGGGGAGGTTTGGCACCTCGATGTCGGCTCATCGCATCCTGGGGCTGGAGCAGGTCCCAAGGGTATGGCTGTTCGCCATTTAAAGCGGTACGCGAGCTGGGTTCAGAACGTCGTGAGACAGTTCGGTCCCTATCTGCCGTGGGCGTAAGAAGATTGAAGAGATTTGACCCTAGTACGAGAGGACCGGGTTGAACGAACCACTGGTGTAGCTGTTGTTCTGCCAAGAGCATCGCAGCGTAGCTAAGTTCGGATGTGATAAGAGCTGAAAGCATCTAAGCTCGAAGCCAACTCTAAGATGAATCTTCTCTTAAGGTCGCAGCAAGACTAGCTGCTTGATAGGTTGGGTGTGTAAGTGGTGAAAGCCATTTAGCTGACCAATACTAATAGACCGTCCGCTTACTTTAAATAAGCATTACTTCCTTGCTAAGGTTTATTACTTTAGTAAGTTTAAGAGTTTAAATTACTTGCTTTTAACATTGTTATTTAAGTTTATTAAATACTAATAGATTTAAATAACAATGTCCGTGATTATACAAATGTGGTAACGCCTTGTCCCATCCCGAACCAAGAAGCTAAGCACATTGTGGGTGATGATACTACGCCTTACTGGCATGGGGAAAGTAGCTCGTTGCGGACTTGTTAAAATCTTTTTTAACTCCTTTCTTTTTAATAATAATTGATTTTTATATACATATTTTTAGATTTAATTTTTTTATTATATTTTTTTAATTGTAGAAACGGGATAGGGCTAAAAGGTAAGTTTTTATTGTTGCTTTCTTTTTTAGCTTTGTTTGGGTTTTTAAAACCTTTACTTTAAATAATTTGCTTAATTATATTTTTTAGTATGAGATTATAAAAATAGATATTTTAAATGATACTTATACAATATAGCTCTTACTTTTTATATAGGTTTTTTTTATTTGCTTTAAGTAGTTTTAGTATATGCTAGAAGTATTTATAAGTTATATGTTTAAAGTATTTATATGAGTATGCTTATTTAATTTAAGTAGCTTTATATGTTTAAAGAATTATGTATTTAATAAGCTTAGGTGATTAATTGTTTTTTTAGGTAGTTAAAGTTAAATCAATATTAGAATAATATTTAGACGTAAGCCATAATCTCATATGAAAACATCATTAAGGTAATATGAAAAAGATGGCGTAGGATTTAATGAATTTAAAAAGGGCTTAAAGGCTACTTTAAGTGATAAAGGCTGGTACGCTCAAAAAGACATTGTAAATCCACTCACAGGCGAAGTAAGAAGTATAAATATAAGTTCATCAAGACTTAAAACAATCTATACAACAAATATGCAAAGAGCTTATAACCTAAGCCTTGCAAAAGTGATAATGAACTACACTTATAAAACATATTGGCTTTACAAATCAGCAAAACTTAGCCACAAGTAGAAGTAGCCATTCTAAAATGCATAATGTTGCAATCCACAAAGATGATGCTTGGTGGCTGATAAATTACCCACCTAATGATTATAATTGCAAATGTTATGTAATACCAATTAGTGAAAAAGAAGCAAGAAAATATAAAATAATGATAAACCCACCAAATATTGCAAGCGAGCAATTTGCGTATGATAAAAGGATTGGTGTAAGTAATAATGTAAATTTAGAGCTTAGTTCAAGTCTTGATAAATTACCAAAAAATCCAAGCTATGAAAATCTTAGCGATGAAGAGGCTTTAAATAAAGTTTATGAAAGATTTAATGCTAAAAAAGAGAGTTGTTAGTTGACAAGATAGGTGATGTAATAAGGCTTGATGATATGTTTTTTATGGATAAAAAGAAAAATGCTCCAAAAATTAAAAAGAACAATCGTCATTTATACATTGATTATTTTCCAAAATTATTAAATGACCCTGATGAGATTAGACTAAGTCAAGAATTAGACCCTAGATTTGATAAGTCAGTAATTAAAAAACATATATAAAATGGTTTTATGATGATAATATAAAAAAAGCTTTAGTAATGGTGGTAAATCAAAAAGGCGATGTGATAAATAATAAAACTATGTTTTTAAGTGAAGATGAAGAGTATTTTAAACACCAATTAAATATAGGTAAAGTGATTTATAAAAAAAGATAGAGATGGCTTAGTTATTTAAGAAGTTGAGCCCCGAGTTTTCACTTGGTTACGCCAAGCTATTATGTGCCATCTATACAGGTTGCCTAAATAACATTAACTGTCTTTTTTTATAACTACTAGCGGCTCAGTAACGAGGTAAAGACGACTCGCCGCATTTGTCTTTGGTCTCATACTTGATAGTAGTTATTGTGATATTTTAGTAGATTTTGCATTACTTGTCAAATTTATAAGAAGTAAGAAAAAGGGGCTGAGTGTTTACAGCCAATGACCCGTTGCCCCCATAACGATGATACCATAAACACATAACATTTCTTGTATGGCATTTTAACTCATTTAAACTTATTTGTCAAATAATGTTAGCTTTAAATACCTTTTAAATCGCTTTTAAGATGATTTTCTAAAAGGTCTTTTGTTTCTTCTTTAATCTCATTTATAGCGATTTCGCTAAAATTTTCGTATATTGTCATAAAACAAATTCAAAACCTGATTAATTAGCTACCGAAATCCACGCAGTGCTTAGCGGACTGTTGTAATTGATACAGAAGAATAAATCATGCTTATTCATCTAATCTAAGTCCTTTAGACGTAATTAAATACTTTGATGATAAATTACCTAAAGATTATGATTTAGATAAATTACGCTTTAGTGCTTATAATAGAACATTCTTAATAAGTGGGATAAATGAAATTGAAACACTTAAAAGAATGCATAGCATACTTAAAAAAGCTTACTTGGATGGCACAAGCTTTAAAGATTGTGTAGAAGAGCTTAAAAACGCTAGTGGTTTACATAAAAATCATTTAAAAGTTGTTTTTAATCAAAACCTAAGACAAGTATATAGCTTTGCAAGATATGAAAAACAACTAATTAGCGATAAGCCTTACTTAAGATATGTAGCAATTATGGATAATAGGGTTAGGGATAGCCACAAAGCCTTTCACGGACTTATTTTACCTAAGGAGCATTCTTTTTGGCGTAACAATTACCCGCCTAATGGCTGGGGTTGTAGGTGTAAAATCCAAGCGTTAAGTGAAGAAGATACAGAGGCGTTAGGATACACTGGTACTCTTGCACCGCTTTTAAATATCCCTGATGATGGCTTTAAAAATGGTATAAAATCATACGAGCAAAAAATCCAAAACTTAACAGAGTATTTAAACGAGCAAGTAAAAGGCTTACCTCACGAGGTACATAAAGCAGTTAATACTAGGATAAAAGAAAGCTTAATGCAAATAAGAGAAGTTAGAAACAATTATAACACTATAAAAAAGGTATTTAATGATGATAAAGAGCAAAAATATAAAGGAAAACTTTTAAAAGTAGGTAATTGTGATATTTTAGGACAAGACTTGCCATTATTTTTAAGCTTGGAAAATGTTTTTATTCATAAGCATAGAAAACATATAACAGCTTATGATTATGCAATGATACTGCAAATGTTAAAAAACATTAAAAGTAAAACACTTTCAAAAGCACATTCACAGGCTGAAGTAGTAGTTAGTCGTTTAAGCACTTATTATCGCTTAGCTATTAAAAAGACTAGCAAGAATGAAGCTATTGTTACATCTATTACACAGGAAAGAAAGTGGGAATAAATGGTGGCGTTTGGGGAACCAACGAATAAACGGCATTGGCTAATGCTTAAGGCTTTCTGCAAAGTAGCGATATCAGTGCAGTTTAACCCCTTTACCCGAGTTAGTAGCCATCTAACTCATCGCAGGGGCATTATAAATAAACAATATTAAGGAGAGCTTAATGGATATGCAGCTAAAGTTAGCCTTAGGTGGATTTGATAAGCTAAAAACACAGCAAGAAAGACTAGAAAAGCTAGGTAAAATTGCAAAGCTTAGTACAGACAAGATGGACAAGCTAACAAAAAGCATAAATAAGCTTAATAATTTAGATATAAAAGCAGGTCTTGCAAAAAAGCATTAATAAAAATTTTGGTAATAATAGGTTTTTATTTTTCTATTTAAATTTTATTAGAATTGGGCTTATAATAAAAAATTACGATAAGTTTTTTATTTTTGTTTTTAAGTTTCAAACCGTGTTGTGGTAGAATTAGGTTTGCAATTTTAAAAGTTTGAATGTTTACTAAGCCCTTTTTACAAGTTTCAAACCGTGTTGTGATAGAATTAGGTTTGCAATTCACAAGCCACATTAATTGCATTTCCAATGTTTGAGTTTCAAACCGTGTTGTGATAGAATTAGGTTTGCAATCAAAAGAGAGCAATATTAACGACTACTATATAAAAAAGTTTCAAACCGTGTTGTGATAGAATTAGGTTTGCAATAAAGAAGTAAAACCTGATATTTTAAAAGAAATATCGTTTCAAACCGTGTTGTGATAGAATTAGGTTTGCAATATAAGTAGTGTCTATTTCTTTTATTACTGGAATTCCGTTTCAAACCGTGTTGTGATAGAATTAGGTTTGCAATATCACAAGCAACGCCAACAGAATTTCCTAAGTTACTGTTTCAAACCGTGTTGTGATAGAATTAGAATTTATTTTTTCAAATTCCATTAAATATCGTGTTAATAAGGATTTAAAAAAACAACAAATTATATTATTTTTTTAATTTGTCCGTTATTTTGTCCTTTTTTTACACGATACGGAATTAATAGTCATAATATTTCAATCGCTTTCTTATCTTTGCAATAGATCTATAAAAAGTAATTTCAACTAAGTTTGTTGAAATATTCATAATCTTTGCAATTTCAGAAAAAGTTCGCACAGGAACTAGATTATCTGACTCAAATAAATTAATACTCTGTTTATTATGTTTAGAGCTACTTTTCGTAGCTCTTGACATAAATATTTCCTTTCTTCCGACAAATTCGTAAATTATTATAGTATAAATTATTAAAAAATCAATATTTTTGAAAAAATTATGAGGGTTACTGCATTTTTTAAGCTATATTTTTAAAAACTATTTTTTAGGAGTTATCAATGAAGAAAGCATTGTTTATTTTTAGTCTTTTTGCGAATTTGTGTTTTGCAGATGTATTTTATAATGCAGATACAGCTCTAGCTCACGCAGAAAAAAATAATAAATTATTAGTTGTTATTGCAGTTTCTGACACTTGTCATCATTGTCATGATTTTTTAGCTAAGCTAAATGAAAGTGGAACTATGGATATTATGTCAAATAAATACGATGTAGTGATCTTAGAAATCAAAAATAATCTTGACATTTTTACAAATGTTTTTAATATTGAAGTAACACCAACTACTTTTATTTTAGATCCAAAAAAACCACAGGTTAAAATACCTGAAATTAAGGGAAAAGCAGACGGCAATTCAATATTAAATTATTTAAGTAGTGTTGAAAAAGAGCTTATAAAAATTTATTAAAAAATTAATCTCTACTTTTTTTGTAGAGATTAAATATTATAAAAAACAACAATCATGTTTCCTAAACCATAAAAATCCAAAACTATCTCCCACAAACGGCGGATTTTTAGCAATTCCCCAAATCATTGCACTTTGACCTATGGAACTCGCAAATGGGTTTGGTATAGGATGTATAAGCTGTAGTCTGTTTGAAGACTTTATCCAAATTGGAAGTGGATGTGCAAAACATAACGCTGAAGGACCAGATGAATTCCAAGTTAGTAATTCTCTGTGCATTTTAAAAATAAATGTTGCAGCAACACTTGCCGCATCTTCTACTAATGCTTTTTTACTCACATAGCCACTTAATGGATAGGTATTACCCCATGAACCCTTACACCAAAATAATGGGTCTAGTGGTAAATTTGCTTGAGAAGATATAGAATCAGGAACACAAGCTAAATTTGTTACAGGATTATTAAATAAAATCGCTTCAGGACTTAAAATAGCACTTAAGCTACTTTTTTGCCAGACCGGATCAAATTCTGTAATATACCCAATGTCAAGAATTGAAGAGTTTGAAGTTAAACATAAAACATCTGTAAAAAGCTCCAAAATTGCACTTGCAGCAAAATATATCTCGTGTGCTTGATAAAAAGTAATACCACTCTGATTATCTTCTTTTGTTTTTGTTCCACCTAATTTCAAATTAAGCTCTATATTATTTTTACTTAAATCACTGGCAATGCTTGGAAAACACATTGAATCTTGGACTATATCTATTAGTCTGTCTGGTGCATAATATCCTACAGGTGTTCCTACTTGTGGATAACCAAAAATTTTACCTGGACATTTGCATATAGGGTTATTAACTCTTGCAAAACCTTCAGGCATAAAGCCACTGGACAAAGCAACTCCACCCATTTTTATTGGCATCATACACTGATAGCAAACCAAATCCAATCTAGTGTATAGTGGTGCTACATTATTTGCATTACAAACAGCAAAAGCATTTATATTAAATAACATCAAAATATAAATTGATAATATCTTAATTGTTTTCATTACTTATCCTTTCTATTTTTAAAAATCTATTATTGCTATTTTTATGATTATTATTGCACTCTGTATGACTTAATTTAAAAAAATATGGCAGTATTGGAACAAAATTACAATTAAATCTAGCATTATTTTGAACCAAATTAAATTGATTAGTATAATAATAATCTTTTGATGTATTTATATATTTTGTATTTTTTTCTTCATTTAGTCTTTTTATAAAATAGTTAGATAGTAAAATATAATCATCTTCAATATACTTATCATTATTTTTTAATAAAGTTGTTATCATTTTTACAATTGCATCATATTTTATAAAATATAGTCTTTCATCATTTGAATATATAGCATCTTCTGTATTAAGCATTTTTTTCATTTTTGCAATAATTAAATTTATACAATCTTCATATTCAAATTCTCTATAAGTATTTGTATTTGAAGGAATTTCAATATTGACTTTTTCTAGTGTATTTCTTGAATGTTCTACATATAATCTATCTTCATTTTTATACCAAAAATTAAAATCTTCAATCAAATCTTTAAAGTTGCTATACTCTGATATTTTAAATACAATACATTTGATTTTATTATTCTTAAAATATTTAACATATATATTGTTTTTTATACTATCATTAAAAACAGCATAACAACATAAAAAATCATCAAAATAATTAATTTTTTTCTTAAGTTCCTCATTGTCAATTTCTTCAATACTAATTCTTGCTATTAATATTTTTGTTCTTGATTTATTATTTAAATCAATTTCTTGTAAAAAAGGGTATTCTTGCTTTAAACTATCGTTTTCATTTTTATTATTTTGATTATTTATTTGCAAGTCCTCATTATTTGTGTTGTTATTTATATATGTTTCATTATCATTATCACTTATATTATCTTCTTCTATATTAGCGTTAGTATCTATTATTATCGCTTTAGAATAATCTATTTGCTCTATTGAAGAATCGTTCATTGAATTAGGTTTATTTGTTATTGTAATTTTTTCTTTTTCACTATTGCTAATTGCATTATGTAATTGTTTAGATGAGTCTTTAATCCAATTTTTTTCTTCTTTTATTCTTGCTTCTCTATCAGCTTCAACGACCTTTTCTAATACTTCAAAATATTCTTCAGGAACATTGTTTTTAATACTATCTAATCTATCTGCATGATGATTTTCAATTACAAACTTAACTATTTTTAAATTATCATAATTTGAGAGTTTTAATTCTCTCTCTTTTGAATTTTCTAAAATAAAATCTAATAATACTGAGCCACGCTCTTCATGAGAGCGTGTATAAATACCTTCAAGATTTTCTGCATTATTATATACTTTTTTCAATTCTTTCAAAGGTATTTTTCCAATATCGTGAGTTAATGCAGCTATTATGCAAGTTCCTAAATCATCTATTAAATCTTTTTTCTCATATATTTCCCAAACAACATTTATTACATGGTCAATTAATTGTATATTTTTTAAAATATCATATCTACTTAGTGATTTATTGGATTGTGAGGTAGTCCCATAGCCTTTGTCCTTTTGCACTCCTTCAACGCTTGGAATATTATTAGCTCCAACTTGTATGTAAGCAAATAGTATTGTATCAATCATTAAAGCATCAGCGTATGATATATCTTTTTCTTGAACAGCAGGTCTTAAAATACCATTGATAAAAACCTCAACAGAAGTAATACTTGTTGATAAACATAAGTATTTAAATTCTTCTTGTTTTATATTTATTTTACGATTTTGATTAACCCAAATTTTTGAAATATCAGCCAAATGAACTTCATAATATTGTTTTTCTTTTTTTGCTTGTTTTAAAATTAATAATAAATAATGCACAAGCACAGCAAAAGCAATCAATAAAGCAAATAATTTAAATTGTTCTTCAAAATAGTTAAATATATAAAGAATTGTGTCCTTATGAAAAATAAAAGTAACATCTAAATAATTTTTATGTGTTTTAATATATATAAAAATAACTGCAAAAACATAATAAAATAAAGAAGTAAGTATAATTACACTAAATATCATAGGAGAAATTAAAAAAATTCTTATAAAAAATCTTAAAATATTTATAAACATATATTTATTCCTTAGTTGTAATTTCAGGTAGTTTTAATCTTAAATAACTTTCAGATACATCAGCAGTTTTTCCTTTGAAACGCCCTTCAAAACCAAAATAATAAAATTCACGCTTATTAAGATTTAATACATCAACAGGTTTAATAATATCTTCTTCGGTTTCACGAGAAGTAATTTTACCTGCATCATTCAAAAATGTTGTATGCACTTTATGAGTTCCACCCATTTTAGAAACTGTTTCAGCACTTTCTAAATCGTTCATTTTCATAATTATTTTGGTTGATGTATTATCAAATATTGTTCTAGCAGAATCTTTGCCTAATTTTTTTATAATATCTGCCCAAGATTGTGTTAAACCAATGACACAAACACCAGCACTTCTTGCTTGTTGAAAAAGAGTTTCTATTCCATCGAATAAACTTCTTGACATTTCATCAATATAAATATTTAATCTTTTATCAAATTTTTTATTTGAACCATTTAGGCGACCTACAAGAGCAATTATCATAGATAATACTATTTTACCTATTGCATCACTTACATCTTTAGTAAGCATAGAAGCAGTTTGAACAAAAAAAATGCAACCTTTTTGATTTTCTAATTGTGATATAAATTTATTATCTTCTTCTGTTGCAATTAAACGACCTAAATTACCACTGGTAAGTTTTGTAAGAGTTACACTTAGCGTATTTGAAACTTTTTCAAAATATCCGTTTGGAGCTTTTACAACTTTTATATAAGAATCACGCAATTTAGCAATTTCTTTCTCATAATATTCTGCTTCTTTAATAGTTTTAGAAGTTTTTGCTAATTCATTTGCGAATTTATTTATCAATCTATCATTGCTAAAATATGTTTCATATAAGTTTGAAATACCATCTTTGCTCGTATAACGAGCAATCTCATCAAGTGTCAAAGGTTTTTTACTCTTATCCTTTTGTCTAGCCAATAAAAGAGTAGTTACAATTAAAATTGTTGTTTCGTGTGCTACTGAATAAAAAAAAGGGTCATCACAATCTACACAACTCATAATATGTCCAATAACTTCTTCTTTAATGTAATATTGTTTGAGTGGATTTATTGAAATTGAATACTCAGGAAACAGAGGCCCTAAATACAGCAAGTCATTAACTCTACCTGCTTGTTGTGCTAAATAAATAGTTTTTGCAAATAAATCTGTATCCCCCTTAGGATCAATTATAACAACATTTTCACCTCTTTTAATATCTTGCTCAATCATCAATTCAAGTAGTCTAGTTTTACCAACACCAGTAGAGCCGAAAACGAAAGTATGATTAATTCTATTCTCAAATTTTGTAAAAATATCTAGTGGCTCTTCTTCGTGTCTGTCTTCTAATGAAAAACCTTTTCCGATAAACTCATCTTTAGCAGTTCTCTTTAACTTTTTTTTGAAATCAAATCTTTTAAATATATTAGCCATAAAAATATCTCTTTAAAAAAAGTTACTATGATATTTTTTTAATATGTTAGATATTTCATTAATAGAATGTATATTTTCAAAAGAAGTATCTTTATAATGTTTTAATGTTTCTTCTATTGCTTCATTAAAAGTCAGTGGTGGTCTAAAACCTTTTTGACAAACACAACCATGAAAAGTATCAGCAATATTTATAAAATTTGCTTCAATAGGATAATTATCTGCTTTAAAGTAACCTAAGTATTTAGGATTTTCGTGATGATAATATATTAACAATGAAGCTTTTTCAAAGCCTAATTGTTTAACTACTTCCGCAGATAAAATGGGGTGTCTTTTTATTTGTGCATATTCTTTGTCATGTATAAAATTATCCTTTTCTAATATATTCATAAGCGATAATAAACCTATGTTTGACAAATAAGAAGCAATATAAAAATCATCATCTAACAAATTAAAATTTTCTGCTAACTGAATAGCTAAATCGCCTGTATGTTTCATTTTTAAATAAACCTGTGGCGATAAAATTTTATGTGTTAATAATATATTATTTATAAAATCAATAGTGCTTTTATTTATATTTTCATACTTCATTCATTTAACTCCTTTTTAATTCTTTCTTCTTCAATTATTTTTTTACATATTCTCCAAAAAATCAGCGTATATGGTATGATTGCAGCAAATATCATTGTCATAATTAAATTTATAGATATTCTGTCAAGTGAGGGCAATATATATTCATAATAAAAATTTAGAATTGAGTATGTATTTACATTGTAAAAAATACGAACTAAATCAAGGGTAAAATCAAAAATTGAAAAAAGTTTGTTTTTGTCGTAATATGATATATATAATAAAAAATCAAAGAAAATAGCAATAATTAATGCTTTTAATAAAAAACTTAAACTTCTACCATTAAGCAGTGATAAAATTGCCCTTTTTGTAAATTTTCCACGATAGTAAGAAGAAACATAAAACATAAAAAATGAAGAAATTATCATAGGTAAATATGAGCTAAATTCCAATAAGAAAGATTCAAAATAATTTATCTTTGAATAAAAAATCACTTCTTTTAATGGGGGATATATTAATTGTATTAATGCAAATAAAATAATGAATAAAAAGCTTTCTAAAAAACCTGCAAAAAAACCTAAACGAACAAAATCTAAGACTTGTTCAATTGTAAAAAATTCCTTAGGTAATTCACTTTTGCTTTCAATAACATAAAAGCGTTGGATTTCACTTAAAGCATTTACTATTGTTCTTGGTTTAGTGTATCCACCTTTTTCATTAACTACATAAGGTTCATCTGTGTTTGCTGGTAATAAAGTATGTTTCGCCATTTTATGCCTTATTTTTTATTAAAGAAAAATTAATTTTGTAATTTATTAGATCATTAATAATTATTGATTTTTCAATATTGCTAATATCATTTTTAAGCAATACTAGAATTTCAGAATCTTTATTTTTATAAATGATTTTTATAAGATTTTTTTTGTCTATATTTTCGTTTAAAATGTGCTTTATAATTTTTTTGTTATAGTTTTGTAAAAATATTTCATTTTTGATATTCTTATAATTAACAATTTTATATACATAAAAATACATTTTTTTATGTTTTTCAAGTGGATATTTTAATTTTTCCAATGGTATTTGATTGTAAGGTAATTTGCAAGTTCCATAAGCAGTTTTTATTAAATAGCCACCTTTATACTTAGAAATTACTTCTCCTACTAGAACATTATTTAATATTTTTTCTTTAAAATATATATTTTGCTTTAATACAGAATAGTAATGTAGCTTATTTTTAAGCTCTTTTTTTATTTGCTTATATCTACTTTTTGTAATTCTAAAACTTCTTTGTGTATTATTGACATTGTTTTCTAAAAAATGTATCTTTGAATTATTTTCATCTAATTCTAAAAATACATCGTATTTTAAATTTAATTCTTCTTTAATAACTTCTAATAATAAGCTAATTATTTCAATTTTTTCAATATTATAAATAACTTCAAGCTCTTTAAAACTATCAAAAAGCATTATTTATTTCCTTTAAAGCTATCTATATTAGAAATATCAATATGTGTATTATCTTTTATGTTATTTGCTTTATTTTTTAACTCATCAAAATCTATTTTCTCTAAATTAGCACTAGCTTTTATTCCAAAATCACTTGCTAATTCATCAAAATTCATTTTATTAAAATCTAATAGCTTAAATTGTTGCAATGTAAGACCTTCACAAAAATCAATTGCTCCTAAATCTTTGTTAGTTTTTGCTTGTTTTTCAGCTTCTTCCATTATTATTTTTGATATTTTTGATTTTTGACAACAAAAATTGTATGTATGCTTAGTGTATGATGGATATGAAATATAAGAATACTTCTTATCTTTTTTTATTTTAAAACCACTAAATCGTAAATTATAACCATAAAGTTTGGGTGTGCTATTATAATAAATAACTTCTCTTTCGTGATTAATATATTTACAAGCACCATCAGACACACGAGAAACAAAACCACTTTGATTGTTATTTAAGTCTTGCTTACATCTACTAAGTCCTGTTTGTGGATTTGCAATACCAGCAAAACCACTAAGTCCAGACAATTTATAAGCTAAAGCTGAACCTGCATCGATAGCTTCAATATGTGCTGATTTATCTTTTTTAAATACTTTTTCTCCATCATACGCATAGGTAATATTGCAACCACTACCAGCGACATTCATAATTCTTTGTGTGGCTCTTGCATTATGTATATAATCAGCGCAAGTAGAATTATATTTTGATTTTATATAGCTAGTTTTAGCATCACAAAACGCTTTACTTTCATCTGAATTTTTAAACTCAAGAACTTCAGGAAATTCTATATCTTGTTTTTTAAATTGTATATTACAACAAATTCTTTGTTGATACATATCTAAGCCCTTGTCGTATTTAATAGATTTTGCAGTTTCTTTAGATACTAAAAAATTTAATTTTCCAAAAAAATCTTCAAATATAGTATCTAATAAACATTGTGGTGGTAATGCAGTCATACTTGTAACTAAAGCTAAATATCTTGTTTCATCTAATAAAGAAATCAATTTACCATCATATGGGCTAGGAACACCAAAAAAAATTTGAGCCCAACCTTGAGAATGTGTCTTAACATCTTTTACAGATTTAGCTGGACATTTATCTATTTGTTTTTCAGTTATAAAAAACTTATCGCCTTTGAAAATTCTAATATTATCAGATATATTTTTATTATTTGAGTTTTTGATTTGTGAAAATACTTCATTCGTTGCATATATTTTCGCTAAAGAAACACTATCAATATTAGAATTGCAATCAGTTATAAGCTTTTCATTAGGCTCAAGTTCGCAAATATGTTTATTGTCTTCATATTTACAAGCTTTAGTTTTTAAAATTGTAGAATCGGAATTAAGATTTTTAACAGCTTGTGTTTTATTGTTTTCATCTTGTATGACTTGCTTATTACTCTGTTCGTATGATACAAGACATTTTTGTGGTTCAATTATTTTTTCAGTATGTATTTGAACTTCATTTTTAATACCTAAATTGAAAAAATTAACTTTATTATCTACAATTTTAGTGGTTTTTATAATTTCTTCATTATTAGAAGTATTTAGTATTTTACTAACTTGTTCTTCTTCGTTATTGTCATATTCTAATTTTGTAGTAGTTAAAGCAAAATCTTTGTAATCTTCACTTTGTGTTATTTCATTAGCAATAGCATTATTTATATCAGTATTTTTGCTTGAAGAATTAATATTGTATTTATTTACTTGATAGTTATTATTGTTCATATTATTACTAATACTAAAAATAGAAAAAGAATTATTATTATCTTTTATATCGCTTACTATAATTTTTGAAGAAATACTTGCTATAACAGAGTCTTTTATAAAGTTTTTTACTTGCTCTAAATTATAATTTGAATTACATTCACTACTTGTGCAAATGCAACCAGTAGCATTGTAATTATAAGTTTGACTTGTTTTTATATTACCTAAATTATCAAAATCTATATCTAAAGTATCATATACTTTTTTATTTTCATAGCAAGATAAATAATAAGGCTCAGGTTTATAAATAGAGTATTTATCTTTTAATCTAACTATTGACTTTGTATAAGAGCTAATATTATTACATTCGTTAATAACGCATTTATTTAAATGTTCAAAATAACTATTTAAACATACTCTTTCGGTATGCTCTCCATCACCAGAGCATTTTTTTAAATATCTATTGTAATTAGAACATTTATTAGCTATTACGCTTTTTAAATAGTCATCAATTTCTACATTTTTAATTTTATAATTTTTAGCAAGTTGTAAAATAGTATTATTACTATATTGCTCAAGATAATTATTTTTAGATTCTATCTTACTCTTATTGCTACAAACTGCTTTAATTTCAGAAAAATTTAAATTTTTATTAGCAGTTTTTATATTTATACTTAAACCTTGATTATTGCTAAAAAGAGAAATTGTTATAAACTCTTTTTTTTCTTTAGAATTATATAAACCATTGCTTGTTCGTGTTAATTTGTTGTTTTTATCTTTTATTTGACCACCGAAAATTTCAGCATTACTATTATTGATTGCATTAGTATCAAAATTTAAAATACCATTTTTATTAAAATCTGATAATTCCTTATTTGCAGATTTTACTAATTCAGAAATATTAGGATTGCTTTTTGCAATATTTTTTAAAATATCATATTGGTTATTTGCATATAAAAACGAATTAATCAAAACTATTGATAAAGCAATGTTAATAGTTTTCATTTTTATCCTTTAAAAAACTTTTTCTAAACAAATATAGCTTAAAAAACAAGATTACCTTCATAGCATTTAAAAAAATATTTTTTTATGTGTATGAAGGTAAATCCAAATTTTCTGACAAAATAACTTGTTGTAAGGAGAAGAAATGTTAAAGAAAACTTTAATTACATTATTAGTTGTTAATTCTTTTCTATATGCAAATGGCAATGCTAATTATGAACAATATGTGATAAATGATAAATTTAAACCTTTTTTTAGAAATTGTGATCAATTACTAGATAAATACTATTATGTAAATTGCTATAACTATAAGTTAAAAAGCAGTATAGCAGTAGCATATAAGTTAAAAAAAGAAAATTTAGAAACACATATTAAAAAAAGACCCAAATTTGAAGAAGATTTTGAATTACCAAAAAAGCACAGAACAAGATGGAGTGATTATTTACATTCTGGTTATGACAGAGGTCATATTTTAAGCAATCAAAGTATGAATGCTACAAAAGGTGCTCAAAGAAGCACCTTTTTAATGAGTAATATAACTCCACAAGTGCCTGAAATCAATAGAAAAGTTTTTTTAAAAGCAGAAAAATTTGAAAGATTATTAGCTATTAATAACAATGAAGTTGAAGTGCTAAATTTAATAAAATTTAATGACTTTTATAAAACTATAAGTAAAACAAAGATAGCTGTGCCACAAGCATATATAAAAATTTTAATAACAAATAATGATAAATATTGTTTTTATATTCCTAATAATCAAAAGTTTGAAGATTACAAACTAAAAGATTTAAGAATTAATTGTGAAAATTTTTTTCAACTTACAAAAATAAATCAGAAAGGATAAAGGATGTATAAAAAATTTCTTTTAGTTTTTAGTTTTATAGCACTTTTTAGTATAAGTTGTTTTGGAGCAGGAATGGGAGATGCTTTTAAAGATATTTATGAAGATGTAATAGCTCTATTTTTGAACAATGGAATTGTATCTTTAATTTTTCTTGGTCTTTTTATAGGTGCATTTGTTGCTCTTTACAAATATGGAGGACTTACTGGTTTTATAGCAGGTGCAGTTTTCATTGCTATCGGTTTTGGTTACAAAAAAATGGATGTTTTGATTGAAAAAGCTGTTGGTAATGCTGGTGCAGCAAATGGAGTATTGATGTGAGTGAAGAATTACAACCAATCAAAATCAATAAATTTATTGATACAAAGCCTATGGTGGGCAATCTAGAAACCGATAGTTTTTTAATTTTAATGGGAAGTCTAGCAATTGCTGGGCTTTTTATTCAAGATTTCTTACACCAAATGCTTTTTGTTATTTTTGGTGTTTTTTTAACAAAACTACATGTTAAAACTAAAGATAAACTTGTCAGAGGTTTTTTTAAGCACATACTATATTCGTTTGGTATTGTAAAAACAAAGAAAAATATACCTTTTTACCAAAGATATTTCATAGGAGCTTAATAATGAATAGCAGACATTATAAAAGTATTTTAGATAGATTTAAAAAAGAAAATCAAACCATTAAAATAGTGATTTTTATGCTATTATTAGTTATTGTATATCAATCACATTTAATTGTCTCAAAATCTAGTTCTGAAAGAATTATTTTTCTACCACCAAAAGTAATTAGTAAAGAAATTAGTATTACTGGCGATAAGTTATCAAAAGAGTATTTAGAAGAAATAGCCTCTTTTATTACCTATAATCTTTTTAACACAACTACTGAATTAGCAAACAATAATGCTCTAAATATATTAGCACTAGTTGATTCAAGAGCATATTATCAAACTAAGAAAAAATTGCAAGAACAATATGATTATATTAAATTAAACAACATTTCAAGAACTTTTTTTATTAATAAGATTAATTTATCTAACAATCATATTCAAGTTGAGGGTATATTGAAATCCTTTATCGGAAATAAAGTAGCTTCACATGAGAAGTCGTTACTTGATATAGATTATAGAATCGATAATGGACGATTCTACATAACTGATTTAAATGCAAACTATGAAGAAAAAAATAAATAGGAAAGGAATTATAAATGATTAAGAAAATATTAATTGCAGTATTTTCAATTTGCAGTTCTTATGCAGTTACAATAATTGAAAGCCCTAGTGATGGAGAAGCAATTGCTGTTTCAAATAGGAGCGTAAATAGAATTGTATTGCCATATAAAATAAAAGATTTAGCGTATTCAAAAGAAAAAGGCTTAATTGTGAATATAAATGAAAATCAAGCATTTATAAAATATGTGCCTATACAAAAAGACATATATGCAAATGACCCAAACGATAGAAGAAATACCCCTATACAAAGCCAAATAATCTATTCAAGGGCAAAACCTGCAGAAGTATTTTTTATAACAAGTGGAAAAACATACTCTTTTTCTTTGATACCTAAGGACATAAAAACCCAAACTATTATAATAAATGATTATGTTAAAGATAAAAAAGTTGCCTTAAAATATGAAACTAGCAATAACTATACTGCAATAATGTCGGATATGATAAAAAAAGTTTATTTGGGTAATTCTCCAAAAGGCTTTAAGATTCAAGAATTTAATAAAGTAGTAAGTAAAGACCACATAAAAACAATAACTCTAAAACAGGTGCAAGAAGGTGCTTTATATAAAGCATATCTATTTGAAGTAAAAAATAATACTTCAGTTAGTAGAGCAATTGATGAAAAAGAATTTTTTAAATATGTAGAAAATCCTGCATTAGCAATTAGTGTTTATTTCCAAAATGAGTTTAATGAATTTTTGCCACATTCAATAGCAAAAATTGTCGTAATCACAAAGGCTAATCAATGAAGATACTAGATATGTTAAAGAAAATATTTTCAAATGAAACAGATCCTAATGAGTTACAATCAAAAAGAAAATTAACTCTTGTGATTATAGGAATTGTTGCTTTTTTAATTATTTATATTACTTTATCAAGTAATACAAAAGAAATAAAAATACCACAAAGATTGCAAAACGATAGTGTATTTAAAGACAATACTACTAAAAATATTGCTAGAGATAGATGGGCTGCTGAGGCTGTAGATGATTTGCATAAACAAAAGCAAGAACTAGAAAAGCAACAATCAATGACTGATAAGTTACAAAAAGAGATTGCAGATTTAAAAGAAAAGTTGAATCAAAATAAATATCAATATGAAACAAATAAAGATAATGCTTTTAAAACAGATTTTCAAGCACCTACACCGAAAGAAGTTGCAGACACTTCAAGAATAACCAATATAGATAATATTGCCACACAAAGCAGACCAATAAGGAAAGAAAGCTTATTAGACCCTACATATAAATCAAATATTATTTATACAAACTTAGACAATGCTTTAGAAAGTAGAAAAATAGTAGATACAGAAGAAGTATTGAAAGAAGATAAAGAAGAAAAAGTAGAACCATTAAGCAATAATTTTTTAATCCCAACAGGTTCAATTATTAAAGCAGTTTTGCTTAGTGGATTCGATGCACCAACTTTAGCCCAAGCAAAAACAAACCCTGCACCAATTTTATTAAAAGTTACAGATTTTACAATAGCTGCTAACAATTTTTCTCAAGATGTAAAAGATTGTTTTATAGTAGCTGAAGGCTATGGCGACTTATCAAGTGAAAGAGCGTATATTAGAACAAATACGCTTACTTGTATAAATAGCGATAATAAAGCTGTGATAAGTGATATTGCTGGTTATGTTAGTGGAGAAGATGGCAAGAATGGACTTAGAGGCCGTGTAGTTGATAAAAAAGGAGCTGTCTTAGGTCGTTCAATTATTGCTGGTTTTTTAAGTGGTATAGGAGAAGCATTTGGTAGCAGAGGACTTATTACAACTACAAATACTGATGGTTCTCAAATTAGTGGTTTTAATGGAGAACTTACAACGAAAGATATAGTAAATCAAAGTCTTGGAAAAGGTGTATCTAATGCCGCAAACAAACTTGCTGACTTTTACTTAAAAATGGCAGACCAAATAAGTCCGGTAATTGAAATTTCAGCTAATCGTGAAGTTGAAATTATTCTTACAAAAAATATGATAGTTGATTTAAACAAATCAGAAATATTAAAAGAAACTATTGAATAATAAGGAGTTAAACAATGAATAAATATTTATTATATAGTAGCATAGTTATTTTTACATTATCATTCAATGCTTGTTCAATTATTAATCCTTATCACAATGAATTTAAGTGTTCAGGTGGCAGTAATGTAAGTTATTGTGCAAGTGTTACTAATGTATATGAACATAGAAAAGATCTAGAAAATCAAAAAGAATTAATAAAATATGAAAATCAATCTTTAAACACAAATAACAATAGTCTTGATTTAATAAAAGAAAACAAAGATTTAAAACTCGTAATACAAAGTAAGGAAATTGAAAGATTAAGAAGTGATAAGAAAGTGATTTTAATTGAAAACAACTATTTAGACAATAAAGAAGGAGTTAATCAATGATTAAAAAGGTTTTATTAGGTAGTATTATATGTGTATGTATGTTAAATGCAAATGGTATAAAAAATCATTTTGAAGAAACAAAAATAAATATTAAAAATGACTACAAACATACAAAGTTGAAAGAAAGCGTAAAAAGTAGCGACAATTTCTATGAAAAGAATTCTATTAATAGTGCTGATTTTGTAAAAAAAGAAACACTAACTGATTTAATAATATCATACGAGAAATTAAAGAACGACAATTTATTGTTAGCACAAAGAGTTCATGATTTAGAATTAGCTTTAAAAAGTGTAAATATATCTATTTTAAGCGATTTTGAACGCTTTATGTATGAACAAAAAAAGCTTAATGAACAATGTTCTTGTAACAAAAGTAAAAAAGGCAATAATAAAAAATACAATATCAATAATATTAACCAAGCCAAAAATTATAATAAAGATATTGTAAAAAAATATAATATAAATAATCAAACTAAAAGTGTTTCTCCAGAAAATCAAGAAAAAAGTAGACTATCTAGCAATATGAATGAAGTTTGTAAAGATGAAATGATAATTCTTGAAAATGAAAAAGGTTTTATTGAAACTAAAACTAATTTAAATATTTTAAATAAGCCAACACAAAAAGCACAAATTGTTAAAACTATTGACAATAGCAAAGATGATTATGTGAGATATACTCAAAAAGCAATAAATAACAATGATATTTATTTAAAAATAAATGAAAATGAATGGGTAAATGCTAAAGAAGTCAAATATACAAAAGAAGAAAATAAGACAAAAAGCAAAATTGACAAAATTTTAGGAGGTAATGATGAATAATATAAAAATATGTGTTTTAAGTGTTTTTGCAATTTTAAGCTTTAGTGCTTGTTCGCATAAACAAGAAGTAGCTATACAAAGCGATGAGATAAAAAGAGAAATTATTGAAAAAAATGTGGAAGTTGAAAAATATAAAAAAGAAATGCTAAAAAATAATGAGCATTATTCAGAACAACATTTAAAACAATCATTATATGAAAATTACAAAACAAATAATGAAAAACCACTTTATAAAAACCCACAATTTGCAGTAATTACAATTTTTCCTTATGTAAGTGATGATGGAATTTATCATGAATATGAGAGGGTTTGGATAAAAGTTCAAGAAGGCGATTTTGTGCTTAATCAAAATGGAAATTTAAAAAATAAAGGGAAAAATAAAAAATGACCGAAATCTTTAGCAAAAATAATTATAAAGAATATATATTATTGTGTTCTTATATTTTAAATTATCCACAAAACACAAATGAAAGATTAGTAAATATTGAATATTTATATAAAACCAATTTTAATAATTTAGAAGTTTTACAAAATAATTCAAATAAAGATTTTGAAGAAATTATAGAAAAGTATGGCTTAAAAAATAGTTGTGAATTAGCAAAAGATTTATTAATTCCAATGCAGTTTTATATAAAGAAATTTAACAAATATTATGGTTATCAATTAACCATAATGCTTGTTAATAAAATTTTTAAAGATAATAATATAAAAAACATACAAAACGATTTAGATAAAAATGTAAATAAAGCCTTTTATTTATTTGTTTTAGTATGTAATTATGAATTATTTCTTAGATTTATTCAAGATAAAAAATTTGCAAAATCTATAATCAAAAACAAAATCTTTAATGCAGAAGAACTTACATTAATAAATAAGACAATAAAGCTATATATCAATTGCCCAATATACATACAAAGACAAAGATTTATATTAATGAATTCAAAAAAAACAAGAAGGAAATTACATGCATAAAGAATATACAAGTTTGCCAACACACGAGTTTAATAAGATTTATAAAAGATATAAATTTAGCGATTTTCTAAACTATTCTTTTTATGACTTTGAAAATAATATATATTATAACAATGATGATACTTTTGGAGTTATATTAGAATGCTCTACTAGAATAAAAGCAAGTATAAAGACTTCTCAAACAATAGAAAATATAATAAAAATATTACCAAATGATATGTTCTTGCAAGTAAGTATGTTAGGCTTAAAGAATATAAAAGATACTATTGATTTTTGGCAACAAGAACACAAAAGAAGATCTAATAATAGCGTAGGTTTAAATAGTGAATTGTGCAACAACACAATAGAATCGATGGCGAAATTTTATTATAGAAAAACAAAAGAGCCTATATGTATGAATATGCCTACAACTTTTAAGAAAAATGTATTATTGTTTTCTATAAAATCTAAGAGTTTAGATAAAATTATGGAATTTAAAGAAAATATATATAATTCTTTATTAAGCGATTCATTCCATCCTACTTTTTTAGAACCACAAAAATTAAAAACATATATATATGAGCTATTAAATCCCAATGCGATATATGATAGCGATGGAACACTAAAACATACACCTAAATACAATAAAGAACAGCTTATTAATAAGCAATTAATAAATACAACAACTGAAATTAAAATTCATGATGAATATTTAAATATTGACAATAAAAATATTATCACACTCACTCCTATATCATATCCAAGTGAAGCTTTTTTGAGCGATTTTGGAGAAAAGTTAGGAAACACAATTGGTAGTTCAATAAACAATAATCAGTTTAGAGATAATTTTTTAATTACGGCAAATATTACAAAACTACCAGAAGGTAGAACAAAGGCAGCAAAAAGAAATCACACTATGATTTTATCACAAAAGGCATTTCCTATTTTTAGAAAATTTTTAAAAGTTAGAGAAGAAAGCGAGGGTATTCTTGAGAGAATTGATAATAACAATGAAACGCTTTATGCGTTTGACTTAAATGTTTGTGTTTATGGTAATGATTTAAAAAGCACGAAAGAAAGTGTTGAAATTGTTAAAAAAATGTGGAACTCAGGAGATAGTAAAATCGTATTGAGCGAATGTAACTCTATTCATCAATTAGTATTTTTAAACTCTTTACCATTAAATGTCAATGAAGAATATATGTTTGACCTAGCAGACAAATATTTTTCATTTTTCCCAAATCAAATAACACAATTTTTACCACTGGAATCAGATTGGAGTGGTGGAAATCCAAATTTAATTTTTACTTCAAGAAGAGGTAATATCGTAGGGATAGATTTATTTAAGGATAGCGAAACTTCTTATAATGGATATATTGTTGCGAGTTCTGGTGGTGGTAAATCTGTTTTACTTAATAATTTAGTTTTTAATACATATTGTAAAGGCGATAGAGTTTTTATTTTAGATTACGATAACTCTTTTAGAAGGATTGTTGAAATCTTGGGTGGTCAATATATCAATTTAAGCTTAGAAAACCCTATAAGTTTTAATCCGTTCTCGGACATTCAAACACTTAAAGATTTAATTGATGAAGAAGAATATTTAAGCTCATTCATTTATGCTTTAGGGTGTTCAAATAATAAAGAAGAAGCTGAAAAAGAAGAAAAATATATAAAAAGTAAAATTATAGAAAGCGTAAGAGCTTTATATAATAGTTTGGGTAGCAACTTAGAAATAACAAACATAAGAGATAAGCTAAAAAGCACAAATGAACCAAAATTAATATATTTTGCAGAATCTTTAAGAAACTATTGTAAGGGTGGTGTTTATGAAAAATTCTTTTCAGGTAGATGTCAATTTAATGTTGAAAAAGAATTAATCGCTGTTGAGTTTAAAGGAGTAGAAGACCAAACCGATTTAAGAGATTCACTTATTATGTTGCTTACATATCACATGAAGCAAATGATGTATAACAACGATGATAGAAAAAATAATATTCAAATTATTTTTGATGAGGCTCATAGATTTTTAGGCAAAAATCCAAGAATGGATGATTTTATAGACAACGCATATAGAAGAGCAAGGAAATATGGAGCTTCAATAATTATTGCTACACAAAGTTTTGGAGATATTTGCAATTCAAAAGGCGAAGTATCAAGAGCTGGGGAAACTATTATTTCTAACTCGCCGTGGAAATTTTTTATGAGGCAAAATGAAGAATCGGTTGCATTGTTAGTAGAGTCTAACAAATTTGCTTTATCAAATCATGAAGTGCAATTATTAAGAGATGTCAAAATGTATAAGGATAATTATTCTGAATTTGTATTAATTAATCCAGAGGGTTTTAAATTTGCATTAAGACTTGTAATGGATAGATATTTTTATTATGTAACCACTACTAATATGAATGATAAAGTAAGATTAAAAACTATTGCAGATATATTTAATGTAAATACACACGAGTCTATAAATCTTTTAATCCAATACGAAAAAGATATAGATAATTATGTTAAAAATGGCTTTACCATAATAGAAGCAGTTGAGAAAGTTTATAAAAATGCAATTTAATACATTGATTAACAAACTTCTTAGCAAGAAAAATATTAGAATTATATTTATTATAAATATAATTTTTTGCATTATTTTTATATTGTTTTTAGCCTTTTTTATTAATACAAAATTAAATAAATCTTTTACGCTAATTACTAGCAATAGTATAGGCAAGAAAATAATTCTAACCCAAATCACTGATAAAAATTTAGAATTAAAAGACCTAAAAAACAAAATAGTAATCATTGAAAAAACAACTCCTTATTCTAACAAACACTTTAAGCACATTGCTAAATATATTAAATGTGTTGAAGGCGATATTTTAAAAGTTACTAAAGAAAAAGAGTATTTTTGCAATGATGTTTATTTAGGTTTTGCACAAAATACAAATAGCAAAGGGAAAGAGATTAAAAATTTTGTTTTTAATGGAGCTATACCTAAGAATAAATTTTTCGCAATGGGAACTCATTTAATGAGTTACGATAGTCGCTACTTTGGTTTTATTGATAAGACACAAATAGTTAGAAATGAAGTTTTTTAAGGAGATATATTATGAAAAAACTAACTTTTATTTTTGTTTTTTTATCATCTGCCTATGCTTTAACTTGGCACGATATTAGTGTTACGCATAATATGTATCAAGCAGACCATGCTTATGCAAGGAATGGTTTTTTTAACGGAGGCGGATTCGTAGCAAAATTTAAAAGAGATACTTTTAGTTTAATGAATGTAGAGCCACCACATATAAAAGCTGGTTGTAATGGTATTGATATTGGTTTAGGTGGTCTTAGTTTTATTTCTTTTGATGAGTTAAAAGATAAATTAAAGACAATTATGCAAAACGCTCAAGGTTACGCTTTTAAATTAGCGATTTCAACACTTTGTAAAGAATGTGATGCTATTTTATCTAGCCTAGAGCAAATATCAAATGCAATTAATAGCTTAAACTTTGATTCTTGTGCAATTGCTGCAAATGGTGTTGGTTACTTAGCAAATGAAATTAGTGGTTTTCTTACCGATAATGGAAATAATAAAGATTATAAAAATAGTAAAGAAGAAACCGAAAAAGATTTTCCTTCAACTTTAAATACTTACACAAATGCAGTTGTAGATAAAATAGGAAAAGTAGGAGATTTTTTTGGTAATGGAAATATTTCTAAAGAAGATAAGGCAAACTATGTTAAGAATTTAGGTAGCGTTATTTTTTGGTCTATTAAAAAAGTTAATAAAAAATCAGAATATACAAGTGAAGACCAAAAATATCAAGCAATAATATCTTGGCTTATTGGTGTAGATATTGTTCGTAAGCAAACTGAAGCAAATATAACAACAAATTTAGTCCCAATAGAAGCAAAATATTCATCTTTTGAAATACAAGATGATGCTTCAAATAAAATGAAAAAAATTTTTGAAATTATATTTAGCAAAGATGACACACAAACTATAAAAATACCTATTTATCTATTAAAACAAGATACAACAGGCAAGAATACTGTTGAGATGGTAGATAAGAGCATAAACATATATAAAGATATAGGTAAAGTATATAAAGAGCTTAGCGATAATGTATTTACTCTACTAAACGATATGACAACTAAATACGAGCTAGGAACAGATTCAATAAATGTTTTAAATAATTATCCTATGTTACCAAAAGAGTTTTTTAATGCGATTGTATATGATAATTCAGTATTAAAAAATATAGACTCAAAAACTACTTTATCCTATTCTGCTTGTCAAAATGTAAAAAAGAACTTTTTATGTGATAACTTAAATAATCAAATCAATAAATTAATAAAAAGCATTGCTTTAAAAATTATTTCAAATGATTTATTAGAAAAATTAAATGAATTTCAGTTGTTTTTATTAGAACTACAAAATGATAAAGGTATTTCTGTTGATAAAAAAGAAGGTTTTGCTGAAATGATAGATTCAAAATACTTAGAATTAGTTAAAAATGCAATATCTAAATTAGAAGAACAAAGTGAAGCATTAAGAATTCAATTTCAAGAAGAATATACAAAAAGTGTTGAAAGCATTCAAGAAGCACTTAAAAAACAAGAGCAAAGCCAACAAGGAATAGTAACCAACAATGGAGGTAAAAAATGATTAGAAAGATTATTTTATTTGCATTGTTTTCTAGTTTTATTTATGCAAAAGATAATGTGATTTATGTTTATGGTTATGCTGATACATTAGCAGAAATGCTAAAAAACATATCGCTATTTTATACAACTAGCTTTAATAAAATTATTCAAGCTAGTTTAGTTGTTGGATTAGCAGTAACAATAATAAAGAGTGTATTAAACCCAAAATCCAATATATTAGTAAATATAGTAAAATCTTTTGTTATTTCAATAATTGTAGTAATGATTTTTTTTCGTGCAGGACCAGGTAAAGAATATAGCTATATTATAAAAGATGAAACAAATAATGTTGTAAAAAATGTATCGCATATCCCTATAGGATTAGGAAAAATGCTTGAAATTAGCACTACATTTGAAAGAATAATGACAGATGTCATGGAACAAGCTTTGCAAAATGTCAATGATGAGGTAGATAGATTTTCTAAGAATGGATTTATTTTTCCTTTAAAGGCAAAAATGCTTTACAATGATATACAATACAACAATACTCCTTTCCAAAATAATGTAGGCACATATTTAAATGAATGCCTAATTCGTTATGGTGGTATAGATAGCTCAAGTAATTATCTTGATAATTTACTTTGGGGCGGAACAACATTTCAAAACTTAAGCAGAGCAAATGGTTTGCATCAACAAATGGGGAATAACTTAATTGATAATATGAAATTAAGTGGTGTTTATCAAGGATTTTTAGTAAATTATATAACAAAAGATAATGAAATTAGAATTGTTACTTGTAAGACACTATACGAAAAAATTAAAAATGATTTTAAAAATATAAAATTAGATAAAGAATTATATGCTAAATATAAAACTATTTTTGTAGATAATCTTTCAAAAGATAAAGCTTTAAATAAATTGAATAGCTTTGTAAAATTATGGAGTAATGGTATTGATGATAGTAATGAAATATTAAAGCACAATGTTTTACTAAATACATTAAATACTAGCTTTGTAAATAGAGCTGAAACGCTAGGAGTTAGTGCAAAAGCTAGTGTTTTTGGCTTAGCAACAGCTCAAATGCACTCAAAAGAGCAATTTACAATATCTACTCAAATGGCAATTACGCATTTACCTGAATTAAAAGCTATGGTTCATGTTATAGTTGTAGCATTAAGCCCTTTATTAATGCTATTTGCAATATTGTTTATGAACGCTATGTTTGCAAAAACTTTCGTAACATTACATTTGTGGATAGTGTTATGGAATCCAATAATTGCAATAATTAACTTTATGATTACTGATAAAGTAGAAAAAATAGTTGAATATTTAAATTCGCAAGGTATATCTCCTTTCAGTGTTATAGGTTCAAATTATTTAGATGGCGTAATATTAGATTATATTGCATTTGAAGGCACACTATGGTGGTTAGTGCCATTATTAGCAATGGCAATAGCAACAGGTTCAGCATACGCATTTACACAACTTGCAACTAGCTTAGGACAACAATTCTCAAGCGCAAGTATGATGGGTGCAAGACAAGTAACCAGTATGGCAACGCAAGGCTCACAAAGTATTAGAGATGGTAGTAGCACATATACTAAAGATGGAACAGGTGTTACTAGAAACTTTACTGATGTAGCTAATGGACAAAAAGTTGATTATGCGATGAGATATGGTAATACTGATACTATGCAAGAATTAGAAGTAAAAGGAACTAATTTCCATCAAAAATATGGAAATACAGGTCATACGCTTGATGGTAGCTTTAGCAACCTAGCTGTTGGAGAAACGCTAACAAATAGTGTAAAACAAGGGTTTAATAAAGCAAATAATACTAATATCACAACAGGTTCTCAAGAAGGATTTAGTAAAATTGATACAGGCTCTACTTCAAAACAATATTCTGATTCTGAGCAAAAACAAATGACTGAACAAGTAGCTAAAATAATGACTGAATCAAAAT
Organism: Campylobacter sp. RM12651; assembly: GCF_022369475.1. Lineage (NCBI taxonomy): Bacteria > Pseudomonadati > Campylobacterota > Epsilonproteobacteria > Campylobacterales > Campylobacteraceae > Campylobacter > Campylobacter sp. RM12651. The sequence goes on along the minus strand of NZ_CP059600.1, from coordinate 1,400,435 downwards.
CATTTGAAGAAGCACTACAAAAACTAAATAATGCAGGTTATAATACAAGTGCAGACTTTAAACAATATTTTAGTGAAGACACAAAAGCAAGTTTTGGAGCAGGAGCAGGTGCAAATGCTAATGTAGGCAAAAGTGAAAATATAAGTAAAGGTGCAAATGCTAGTGTTCAAGTATCAAGTTCTACTAGCTCAGGTGCTCAAGCGTCTGATAGTCAAGGGACAAATATACAAAATATGGTTCAAAAAGCATTTAAGTCTGGTGCAATCACTAAAGCAGATAATTCAGAAAACCAAACAGATGCTCATTCTAATACTCAACAAAAAACAGATACTAGCACATATAACACCTCGATAACTACTTTAAAAAGTGGTGTCCATTCAAAAGTTCAAAACTATACACACGGTAATAGTTATGGGACAGAAAATGCACAAAATAGAAATATTAGCCAAAATGCAGTGGCATCTTATATGAATGCTACATTGCAAGAATATGAAAATCAACATGGTGCGATGAGCATTGAAGACAGAATCAAATTTAATATTGATCAAGCTTCAAAAATAGGAAATATGACAGCCGGTATGACTGATACTAAAGAAATTTCTAACGCTTTAGGATTAGGAATCAATGCACCACAAGATGGAGTTAGCAATTATACAGGTTATGACAAATTTAAACATAATTTTGAAAATGCTCAAAGCAGCGTAAATGAAACAAGGTCATTTATAAATGAGCAAGAAATTTCAAACACTCCACAAGAAAAATTTAGAGTTGATGCAATAAAAGATAAAGAAGGTAATTTAAGAAGCGCAAAAGATGGCAATATAATTGCCTCAAAAGAAGAACTTGCAAAGCGTGTAGGCGATTTAACTCTTGATAATAAAGGGCAAATTACATTGAATGGGGAAAAATATAAAGTAGTAAGTGATTACGAAATGCTACAAAAAGGATATAGAACTAAAAGTGTTGAGCAAACTTTAAATGATTCTTTTAAAGTTCAACAAACTAACTATGAATTAATGAAAAGGAATAGCGATGGTGGTTCTTGGCTTTCAAATGTAGCTAATAAATTTTTTAGATAGAGATTAATTTGAAATAATAAGGTAGTTATATCTACCTTATTAGATAATAAAGCTCATTATAAACATTTACCTATCAAATAAATTTTTTGATAAATCAAGAGATAGGCTAGAATAACCATTGTTATACTCTGCCAATGTAGAAAAATCAGTATTGTTTGAACGATAATTATTATGTTTAATAATACTAGAAGAATCATGAAAATTACAAGAACAATTTACAAGATCGTTATTACTATTAATACCATTATAGTTGGTAGTATTTTCTTTGACTAGAGTTATTTTGTCATCATATATATTTCTTATTTTTTTTGATATTAGATACCCTAATGAAAAAAACAAATAAATTATAAAACATACCCCTAGTTGATATAAATATATTAGTTTAATTAATTCTTGTGGTTCATTTATTATTTTGTAATGTGCCATTGCACCTATTGGAATAGCTATAATTAATGAAATTAAAATCAATATAATGGGAATAAGTAACCAAAATTCTAAAATCATTGCAAATTCTTTTTTTATAATTTTCAACATATATTTTACTCCATAAAATTATTTTCATACTATAATTATAGTATAAATTTACTTAAAATAAAATAAGCATTTGTTTTTTAAACAATAGTTATTTAATATATGATATAATAATTTAATTTTTTTAAAAAAATGGCAACTCACTATTTTGAGTTAGGTTTAATGGTTCAACCTTGCCGTATAGGTATTACTATATCTATAAACAAAAACCATTTATTTATTTTAGTTCCTTAGGGGATACTTTATCCTCTAGGGATATTGTATATTTGCCACCCCTTTCGGAACTAGAAAGGATTTAAAAATGGCAAAAGTAAAAGTTTTAACTCGTGAGGAATTAAACGAGTTAAAAAAGAAAAAAGCCCAAAAAAGGGCAAAAACATGGCTAGTTGATAGTCATGGGGTATGTTCTCACATACCTACCAATAAGGCGTTAGTGCCTTATATTGCTCCACAAAAAGTGGTAGAAGAAAAAGAGGTTAAGATAAAAGTAAAATTTTGGCAAGAACCTTTTTTCTTGCCACTTTGTGGTCTTTTAATTTGGCTAGGTTCAGACCTAGCTAAATGGCTCTTAAATTAACAAATATTTCTCCACTTACAAATATTATTTTCAATCTTTTTTTAGTATTGTCAATGCTTGTATAGTGGAGTTTTTTACTCACACGACTTCGGTTGTGTTGGGTATAAATTTAAATAAGCCCATTTGGGGAGAAAAACCCCAATGGGTAATTATTCTCCTAAAAATGAGTTTATTTAAATTTATTTTTAAGGAGAAAAAAATGGCAAATGAAATTTTGTATTTTTGCTTTAAAGTTAGTGTCGTAACACTAGCTACTGGATTAGCGTTTGCTAAGTTTTGTAGTTGGTGTATAGCACTAGCTTTTTAAACACAAAAAAGGTAGGTCAGACACCTGTGTTCCACGATAACGGCGTGGTTTAGGTCTGAAATTGTTGCCCCTATGGGAATAATATTCCCATTATGGGTGTTATTTTTCCTTTTGGGGTTGGTTTTTAATGTTTTAATTAACTTTTAAAAGGATATAATCATGAAAAAAATTTTAAAAAAGTATATTTTTTCAAACAAATTTGTTTTAGAAAATATATCAAGAAGTTGCTATGGTTTTAGTGTAGCTTTTATGATAGCAATTATTGTTGCATTTGTATTTAGGTCAGATTCTGCATTTAATCTTTATACAATATGCTTTTCAATAACAGGAAGTATGATAATGTTTATCTTAGGAATTGTTATAGATAACATAAGAAAGGATATACAATGATTAACGCATATGTAATTATGGGTTTTATAAGCATTATAGGATTAATTGGAATTTATTATTCATTAGACTATCTAAAAACAAAAAAACAAGAACAAAAATAAGTTTCTTTTTTGGCTAGGTATCAAAGATACATTAGCTTTATGCTAATTGTATCTACCTAGCATACTTTTATAGCTTGATTTAATCAGCTTTTTTATCTACAAAAATATATTTACCTTTTATGTATATAATTATATTACTTGGAAAGAATAAAGGTTTCTAACCTTGAACTACATAATAGCTAATATGTGGTTCTACTTCTTAATTTTATTTCTGATAAATAGGTGTCTTTGTTTTATATCTGTATAGATTATCTTTGATATTTTTGATATATAAAAATATTTTTATTGCAAAAATATATATTATAAATTATGTATTATATATACAATAAAATAAACTATATAATATATTATGTATGTTATTTTCCTTTTGGGGTTGATTTTTAATGTTTTAGAATATATAATTTCGTAAAGGAAAAATATGAAAGAATATAAAAAAGAGTTAGGTAAATATTACTTAGATATAAGTAAAAACATAATTAATTTTGGAATTATTGCACCAGTAGTTATGTATTTTACACAGAATATAATATCATTATGGGGTGTTATATTAGTTGTGCCTATAAGCTTATATGTAGTATCTAAAACTACACAGATTGCAAAAGAGCAATTTAAAGAATTTGATAAATTAGAAAAAGGAGAGAAAAATGGAAATACTAACTAATTTAATTGTAGGATGTATATTTCTAGTAGCTATGTTAATAGCAATTAAACTCCCTAAAGACCAAAAATAAGTTCTTTATAATTTTTTATAATGATACATTGTTTAGCTTTATGTTCAATATGTTTATCTAAGCTCTAAATCTAAAAGAATTTAGAGCTTTTTATACAATGTTTATATCAATTATTTTTTTATCTCACTTATAAAATGGATTTTATCCCCTTTTCTTACAAGGATAATATCATTTTTGCAATTTAATGTGTATGCACCTATTTTAAAATCTTCTAATTTTAAAGAGCAGTTTTTAAGTATGGTATCTGAATTTTTTTCAACCAAATCTTTTGCCTTTTTTATATCTTCTGTATTAACCATACCTATATAACGCTTTTCGTTATTTTCTATTTTATAAGTATGTAAAGCATCAAACTCATTATTTACTTTAGAAAAATATTTAATTCCTATATATCCATTAGAATGATTAGGAGTTCTTAATATATAAGCAGATATATTATGATAAAGACTACTTGTTAGTGCGTAGTTTTTAGGATATGCTTCATGTATTAGTTTATTTACATAAGCCCTTTGCTCAAACGGAATTTTTTCATATTGACTTAAATCTTCAGATTTACTAACTACTTCATAATAAGCAGAAGGCATATTGTTATAAGTTGAATATGAATTTTTAGGATCATTTACATATCTTTCTAATTCCCCATTAAATGTCTTTTTAAAAGTAAATGGCTTAGTATTAGAAACACACGATATAGTATAATCCCCGAACTCGCTTATACCTTTGCCATATTTAACACTTTCTAATAAATAATCTCCTAAAAGCATTACTTTATTTTCAGTAGTATCTCCTACAATATAAGGAGTCCCATTATATCTAGCTTTGCAAATATGGTATAGTGGTAAAATTCTATAATAAAATCTCTTATCATTTGTTTTTCTGTCAATACCTGCATCTCTTTTTACCCAAGCTACTTTATTATCTCTTTCATCTCCGTAAAGATAATAATCATCTCCATTTACATAAGGAGCGTTTTGTGGAGTGTGGAATTTAATTACAAATAAGGCAGTAATTTCTTTTCTATACTCGCCAATAAATCTATCACTATCATCTATAAAAGAATATTCTCCAAATTTATTTGTAATTTCAAATGATTTATCCCCTGCTTGACATTCAAAATATCCATCAGAAATCTCATAAGGCGAATAATTATCCTTTATTTTTACAAACTCATCAACTTGTGGCTTATCATCATTAAATAATGCCGGATTATGTCTTAACATAGAGCTAAAAACTTCTTTTTTAATTACACTTTTACCACCAATTCCTTGACAATATCTGTAAGCATGATGATATAAATTTAGCGATTGGTCATTAAGAATAAGGTTGTCATATTGTAATAATACTTCATTGCCTTTAGAATAAATAGTTCTTATAGGTTTTTTAGTGCAATATGAGTGAGGACCATGTCCAAAGCAAGGATTTGGATACTCATAATTATTTAAATATTCCGAAAAACTTTGATTATTAGTAGGTTGTGGTATTTCAGGAATATTATAAACCCCACCATATTTTCCACAAGCACAGAACATCAGTGCAACACTTGATAATAAAATTGTTTTTTTCATTTTACTTCCTTTTTTAAAATATTATATAGCTCAATGCTATTTCTTTCACAATAATAAAATTTTATACTTAATATAAGCTTAATTATACTAAAAAATTAGTATAAATAAAGTATTAAAAGATTAAAAATTAATATATTATATAATTTTTTAAATAAAAAAATAATTAAATTATGTTTTATATGGCAAAGAAGATAATTTTACAATATTACTTTATTTGAAATATGAAAAGTCCCTAAGGGTTGCACATTAGAATAAGAGGTTCTTAGGGAACAGTTATAAATATAATAACTAAATAGTTTTAATAACAAAATATTATTTAATAAATTAAAACAATATAATATTATAACGACTTGTTAAAGAGTAAAAATATAAACTTAATTTTAACTTAAATATAAAACAAAAATTTAGACATTTAACATACAAATATACATTTATTAAATAAAAAAACGCTTATTTTGATGAACTATTATAGATATAATAGTTCAGTTTTAATAAAAATATTAAAAATGACTATATATAAGCTGTAAAAATGCTTATTTTTTGTATTTTTTTGTAATCTTAAACAGGAGAATATTTTTAAAAAATTAATCTAATAAATTATTATTAATTTTATAAGCTACTAAATCTATTTTATTATGAAGTTCGTTTTTTGATATTGTTTTGTAGGATTTATCTTTTTCAACTATGTAATAGCCAAAAGCCCAAACTAATAATGAAAAACAAAATATTGAATATATGTTATTAATAAAATTACTAAAGAAAGAAAACAATGTAAGCATTACAGCTACACATATAAATAAAATATATTGCTCTTGAAAATTATATGTATTTTGATTTTTTTCATAAGCTAAAAAATCATCTTTTAGCTCTATAAACAAATTTAATAAATCTTCTCTTGCATTCTCTAAATCTAATAAATTAAATTTAATGCTTTTTGCATACTTATTTTGATGTTTTTTCAGTGTGCTGAAATCTTCAATTTTATATTTTTTAATATAGTCTATAATGCTTTGCTTTATCATATTTTTTATATATTAACAATCTCTTGAATATAGTTATCAACTATTGCAAAAACACTTTCTTCTTGTTGTTTTGCAGTATAAAAGTCTTTTATGTCATGTATCATTATAGTAAAACTAAAGTTAGAATAATTTTCATTTTCCCTAGAATCAAATACTAATAATGTAATTTTATCCATATTATTAAATACTAATGAATTGATTTTTTCTTTAGATTTTAAATAATAAGGTATTTTGTTATTAATTTCTAGTTCTAAAAGCATTAAACCAGCAATTGCATTTTGTTCTAATTCTAAAATTTCAAAAGGTTTATATGCTATTTTATAATACCCCAAACTTTCATCTTCATTAAATAAAACTACTTTTGTTGTTTCATCTAGCAATTGTGGTTTCATTTTATATTTATTATAAAAATCTATTTTTTGCATATCTATCCTTTTTAATTTAATGTGAGTTCATTCATTTGCATATATTTTATTTGTTCTTGAATTGCTTGTTCTTCCAATTCATATTTTTCTTTATTTACAATTTGCTTATCTAAATATTCATTATGAGCTTTAATTTTTAAATATTGCAATTTATACTTTTCAACAAATAATTTCTGTTGCTTATTTTCTTCTTTAAGTAAATCTATTTTATATTCTAATTCTTGAGTTGTTTGCATCTGCTTTTCTAATAACTCTTTAGTTGCATTATACTGAAGCACATAAAAAACTAATAAGAATGTATTTAATAAAACTAAAAGTAATGCAACTATTTTTTTTATTACTTTACTAAGGGCATAATGCACAAAAATTTCTCCTATACTTCAATATCTTTTAGCTTTGTAATAAATATATAGTTTTTTTTAATAATCCTTACAATATGAATATAATTTTTTTTAAATTTTTGAAATTGCGTTTTAGGGTTCAGATTTATTAAAGGATTTTTTATCAAATTTTCAAAACAACAGAGTATTAATTTGTCCATTTTATCTTCAATGTTTTTTAGAACACGCAACTTCTATATGACTTTATTAGGTTGGTTACTATTAATTGTTAATATCTTTAATTAAATTCGCAACCTAATTTATTAATAAAACAAAACCTTACACTAAACCCTAGTGTTCTAAATATTATTATAGAATCTTTTTCATTAATTTTTACATATATAAGATAAAAAAATATTAGATAATATTAATTATACAATATATTAAATAAGTTCTTTTTCATATTTATTTAGAGTTTTGAATATTAATGGTTTATTTAATAGTCTATGACAAAAATAAGCACTACCAAAATGATTACCTTTAATAGTTGTTTTTAAATTATTTCTTGCATGGTAATCAATTCTTAAATCAAAAACTAGAAGTTCTAGTCCGTATGTAATGAATAAATCTGTTCTAAATTTACTTTGCAATGAATTGACAGGTAATAATAAACCGAAAGGTTTATTTAACTCATAACAACGCTTTAAAATCTTATCTTTTTTACTAAATGGAGGATTTGATATGATGAGGTCATAATGTTCATTTGGCTCATATTCAAAAAAGTCATATCCGTCATCTATATGCGAATAGATTACTTTATTCCCATTTTTGTTTAATAATTGAACGAATGCTGACCATTCCTTATCAAAAGGACACCATATTGTTTTACTTTTAGGTATAAAATCAAGTAATGGTTCTACTGCATACAAAGGTGTATAAACCTCATCTCCGTTAGTTGTTGTATCACAAGTTAAATATGCTTTATTTAAAGGCATTACGAAACCTTTTGCAAATCATTTAATAATGTATCTATATAAAGCTTAATACAAGCCTCAATATTTGCTATTTTATCTTCATCTAAGTTATAAGAAAATATTGTAGTTTTGCTCTTTTTATTAACCCTATAAGCCTTTATTGTAGTATTTTCTATATAACATTTGTTGTTGATTTCTAAATCTAACAAAGCATAAATACCAAAATTTTCAAAATAAAATTTAATATTCTTATATTCTCCAAAAATTTTATAAGTCAAAAATTCTTCTTGAATATTCATTTTTTTTCCTTTTTTTAATCTAATATATATTTTTTATCACAAATAAGCTCTTGTTTTGCCCTAGTAATTGCTACATATAATAAATGTATTTCTTCTCTTTCTATGGGCTTAGAATTTGCTATGCAATCTTTAACATCTATAAAATCATCTGTAAGTTCAACATTTAAAAATTCTAATCCTTTTGATTTATGTGCCGTGCTAAGTATAATCTCAGCTTTGTTGATATTATTTGTAGTTTGATTTTTTATTTGTTTTATTAATTTATAAATGTTTTTATTTATATTTTTTAATACCATATTAATTTTAGATTGAACCTCTATATCTTCGTTTGTGCTAATATAATCTTGAAGCTGTTTAAAGTCTTTAAAGTGTGCGTAAAATGGATTTTTTATAGTTACTATATTGCTTGATATAATATTTAAAATATTTAATCCATCACTTTCTTGTAAAGAGTTTATATATGCTAAAAGTTCATTAAAATCATTAAAAATTAAGTTGTTGTTTTCTAAAATATTCAATATATTATTTTGTTGATTAGCCTCTTCAAGTTCATTTAAATATTTTTTAAAATCATTAAAATTTTCATATTTTTTACTGCCTTTAAGCATTAAATTTAAAATATCAATTAAATCATTAAAATTATACGAAGATAAACCACCAACAAAAAAAATTTTTTTATCTAAATTATTTATTGCTATTTCAAATAATTTAGCATTCGTTCTTGATATATATGCTTTTTGCTTTGTATCTTCAAATTTTTTATTTAAACCTATAAAATCATTCTTGGAACCAACAAGTTTTAAATAATCATTAGCTATTTCAGCTATTTTTTCACTACATCTAAAGGAATTAGTTAGCATAAGTATTTTTGCATTATTTTGTTTTACTAATTTTTTTAAAGAATTACTTGCTCCTCTAAAAGAGTAAATGCTCTGAAATGAATCACCGATAAAAACTTTTTTAGAATTATTTTGTTGCAAAACTATATCTGTAACACATTCATTTATGTCTTGTGCTTCATCTACTAAAATATAATCATAATCTAGCTTAGGATTAGATAATTGATATTCTTTTAAATAAAAATCGTGTTCATAAATTAAATCATTATCGTTTTTAGTTCTATCTTGTAACTCTAATAAAGTGGAAAATACTTCATCAGTAATAGAACTATCTCTTTTTTTTGCGTTATTGAAAAATGTTTTTAAATCTTGTGAATTGCTATTACAAAATTTACGAAATAATTGTAATGCTAGATTGCAAATTTTATATTTTTCTTTTTCATTTACTTGCCTAATAGTATCAAAATACAATATAAAGTTTGCTTTTAAATTACCAAAACGATCTTTATACTTATAACCAATATGTTTATAAGCCAAAGAGTGCATTGTCATTACTTCTACATTAGAAAGATTTTTAAATTTAGATTTTGCCTCAGCAGCCATAGATGAATTATAAGCAAGATATAATATTTTATTATTTGCTCTTTTTTTACAAAATTCAATCAATGTGCTAGTTTTACCACAACCAGCATAGGCTTCAACAACCAAAATATCTTCAAAATTAGCATTTATAATTGCAACTTGCTCGTTTGTTAGCATTTGTCTTCTCCAAAATAGCTATTTTTAATCGTATTCAGCAATATTCCTTTACGATATTTAAGATTATTTGATTTAGCAATTCTTTCAAGCTCTTCATCTAATGCTATAAGTTTTTTATAAAATTTTTTAGAATCTGTAATCATTTTTTCTAAATTATTATCATTTCTTTTATTAAAGACATTATTTGCCTTAATTAATAACTCATACATAACATTTGCTTCAATACAATTTACAACACAAGTTTTTTGCATATTAATTGGGTTTTTATTTTTCATTAGTTTTTACTTTATATTGTTTTATAAAATTTAAAAGAACATAGATTAAAGAAAGGCTAAAGATAATAATGCTCAAGTTAATACATATACTTAACATACTTAGCATACCTATATTAAAAATAATAGTTACACTAAAAGAAAATAAAAAATAGATTGAAATTAAAAAACCCCAACCACAACCAAGAAAAAAAATGATTTTTTTCATATATAACTCCTTATTTTAAAATTAATTTTTAGACTTCTTCTATTGTCAAAAAAATAGCCAAGTTGTTTTTTAAAAAATAATAAATTTATACCCCATCGTTTCGAACGATTTTCCAAAGCATTTAATATATTAGACATAAGAAAAAATACTTGATTAAATTTCATTTTTTTCAACTTTGTATTAATTGCTATTGTTGTTTCAAGCCTTTTCCAACCTTCATCTTCTAAAGATAATTTTTTATTATGATATTCCGTTTCTTTTTTATACTTATCATATAAAATAATTTTTTTTATCTGTTTTAAATATTGATTAACATAAATAGTTCCTTTATATATATTTATGTTTTTTGGTTTGCAAAAACTATAAAATATTTTTTTAGCAGTATTAATATCAAAACTTTTAGTCTTATAATCTAGTGCAATATCACAATTTATTAATTTAAATCTTTTAATAAATAAACTTGCTATTTTATATTTCACTTTACTTAAACTTCTTTGTGGTTGGTGTAAGCTTGTGATTATTACATAAGAATAGTATGTGTAGCGTTTTTTTCGTTTAACACATAACTCATCTAGTTCTTTATTTTTATTACAAATTATCATAACACTTTGATTGTCTAAATATGCAAAAGTATATTGCTCATTATTTTTCAACTCCTTAAAAGCAAATTCTTTTATATTTTTAGGAACTTTTTGCTTTACACTAATATTGTGTTTTGTTAAAAATTTTTCTAATGTGTATGTTGGAATAATACTTCTTATAGTATCTATACCTGCTAGATTTGTTGTTGTTGCTTTTAATACTTTTGTCATCTTGCAACCTTGAGGGTTGTAATAATATCGTTATAAAACACATTTGTGTCCAATATTTTTTGAAACAATTCAATTAATACATCTACAACTATTGAATTACCACTTTGTTCAAGACTTTGTGTTCTTGATACAACAATATTAAACTCATCTGTAAAGCCCATCAATCTTAAAAATTCTCTATGGCAAAGCGATCGTAAGCGATTGTTTGTAGTAACATAATTACCTAAAAATGCTCTTTTCGTATGACTTTGAGAAGATATTAGTGTTTTTGCTATTTCTGTGTTTATTGTATTGTATTTTTCTCTACCTTGAAATTTTTTCGTAGGAGCTGATAAAACAAACTTTATTAGCTTATCGCTTAAATATGCTTTGCTATCAATCTTAAAAGGGTCGCCTTTTTGCTTTTTTATACAAATTGAACTATTATGTTTTGATATTGTAAAACAACCTTCATCGCAATTATCAATTAAAAAATCTTGCATTGTTAAATTGCTAAATAGTTTTGGTGTAGGAAATAAAAACTTATTGCAAAATTTTTCTTCTTTAAAACCTATGATAAAAATTCTATTTCTATTTTGTGGAATACCAAAGTCCTTAGAATTTAATACTCCATATTTTATGTGATAATTCAATTCTTTAAATGTATTTTTAATTATTTGAAAAGTTTTTCCCTTATCGTGATATATAAGATTTTTAACATTCTCATATATAAATACTTTAGCTTCACATTCTTTTAAAATCCTTGCAAACTCAAAAAATAAAGTCCCTCTAGTGTCTTCAAAGCCACCTTGTTTTCCTATTAAGGAAAAACTTTGACAAGGCGAACCACCAACTAAAATATCAACTTCTCCTTTATAATCAAGTGCATCTAATAATTTTATATCGTAATAAAAGTCTTCTTCTTTGATTTCATAATTAGCCTTATAACTTTTTTCTATAAAATTAGTTTTTCTTGAATTTTCTTTATATATGTTTTTTTGCTCTTTTGCTTTTTGTTTTTTGTTCAATTTTTTTATATAATGAAAAGTATCATCATAGTTTATCTTATCGCTTATATCTATACCACCATTATCACAAGCAAAGACTATTTTATGTGGTATTTTCATTCGCTTTATTGCCCATTCAAATGCACCTATTCCGCTAAAGCAAGTAGCTATATTTATCATGCTTCAATACCTAAAAAAAGATTTTCAAATTGTTCTTTTTCTATACGATTTTTAGCTAATTCGTAATAGTTTTTTTCTTTTTCAATTGCAATAAATTTTCTATTATTAATCAAACTTGCTAAAGCAATAGTTCCACTGCCTACAAAAGGATCTAATACAATATCGTTTTCATTTGTATGAATTTGTATTATTTGAGATATTAACGATAAGGGTTTTTGCGTTGGGTGTTCTGTTCTTTCTAAACCAGAAAGTTTTGGCGTTGTAAATTCTGGTCTTAAATATGGAGTTTCATTCTGTTTATTAAATGTCCATTTCGCACCATTTTTAACAAGCCAAACAGCCGTTTCAATATCTGATACATATCTACGCTCTGGGTTTCTTGGCATAGGATTTGTTTTTATCCATCTAATAGTATCCTTAAACTCAAAGTCTAATTCTTCAAATGTAATAATAATTTCACTTATTTGTCGCCAAGCACAAAAAACTATAACTGACCCACCATTTTTTACAAAAGGAGCATATTTAATAATCCAATCTTTTGAATTAAAATTCTTATCCCACTCCCCAAAATCTACCCCTTTGCGACCCAAAGAGATAAAACGGTTTTCTTTTGAAATGTTATATGGAGGGTCAGTTATGATTGCGTCAAGCAATTTACCATTAAGGCATTTTTCAATATCAAATTTTATGCAATCATCATTAAAAATTTTATTCATTAACTTGCTCCGTTATTGATTGTGCGATTGCTTTTGCAAGTAAAGGTGGAACAGCATTGCCTATTTGTTTTCTAACTTCCGTTTGACTTCCTAAAAAAATAAAATTATCAGAAAAACTTTGAATTCTTGCCGCCTCTCTTGGTGTTATTGTGCGATTGAGAGTTGGGTGTATATATCTTCCACCACTTGGTGCATCAAAACGAGTATCAATGGTGCCGCTAATATCATTATTTTTTAATCTGCACCATGCACCAATAAATTTTGTTTTTGTTTTTAGATCACTTGGTAGTATTTTTAAACCATTATCATTTTGCTTTATTAAAGACATTTTATAAATTGATTTTTCAGTATGTTTTGCTGATTTATGATTATATAATTTCTCGCAATTTGCTAAAAGTTTTTGATATTCGCTTTTGGTTTCATATAATCTATCTTGTTCAAAACTACCTTCATTGCTATTTAAAAAAGACAAATCGCTAATAGCTTCTTCTATATTAACATCTTTAGCGGTTTGATAAAGTTTGAAAAAAGTAAAATTAAAGCCTTTTGTTGCTACTATAAAAAGTCTTTCACGATTTTGTGGAATACCAAAATCTTTAGCATTTAATACTCTATAATCGCTAGAATAACCTAATTTTCTAAGTGTGTTAATTATTTCATTAAAAAAATAACCTGATGAGGTAGAAACTAATGTTTTTACATTCTCAATTATTACGAGTTTAGGATTAATCCCTTTTACAACTTCTAAAAAGTCTTTAAAAAGATAGTTTCTAGGGTCATTAAGCCCTAATCTTTTACCTTGTAATGAAAAACCTTGACACGGAGGACCACCGATAATTGTATTAACACATAATTCTTTAGCAAGGCTTATGATTTGTTTTTTGTTTTTATCTTGTGATATATCACAAAACAAAGCTTGTGCATTTTTGTGATTATACTCAAATGTTTCAAGTGCGTGTTTATTAAAATCTACACCTAAAACGCAAGTAAAATCATCTATTTGCTCTAAGCCGTTAGAAAATCCACCAGCACCACAAAATAAATCTAAAACTTTAAACAAATTAAAACCTCATATTTTTTTCTTGATAGTTTTGCAAAAAAAATAGCAATCCTTACAAATCATAAAAAAATTTTTTTAGTTCCGACAAATTTCAATATTATTTTGATACTTTTCCGACAAATTTTAAAAATACGCCAATAAATAATTATCTGCCTATAGCAATGAGATTTAAAGAATTTTTTATTTTGATTTTTTTTGAAAAAAACTTAATTTTATAAATTTAAATTTTATTTTAAATTCTTTATTGTCCTTAATTATATAGTTAATAAAATATTATTTTTATATTAATTTATAATTTAAAAAAATATTTTTTATGATTTGTAAGGATTATTAAAAAATTAAATAAAATATTTTATATTTTATAACAAGGAGACATATATGTTTTTATCTAAAAAAGAAATAGATAAACTAATTTTAGGTGTAAGCTGTATCAATATAAAAGATTCTAATAACAATAAAATTATTGAGATTTATGATGATAAATGTTATTTTATTTACAATGAATGTGATTTTAAACAAATAAGAGATGTTAAAGATTTAAAAAAAGTTTCTATAAATGCTAATTCTTTTTTAAATTCTTACAATGTTACTATGCAAAAAGAAAAAAATAAAATATTTTTAATTATCAACACTGATGTAAAGCATATAAAAGTATTAGCAGATCAATATTATCAAATTTTAGATGATATATGTGGTTTAAAAACTGCTTAATTTTTTTAAATTATTTAATTTAAATAAAATATACTTGATTTATATATATTTTAAATATATAATAGTTAAAAATTATTTAAATTAAATAGGATATGTTATGAATTCTAAAGAATTTAACTTTGCAAAACTTAAATACAAAAAATATAAAAATGAACTATATGAATTAGTTGCTGATAATTTTTATGAAGACTTTATAGAAGATTATTTTGAAGAACACAATTTAAGAGCTTTAAGCATAGAAGAAAGAAAATTTGGATGTTCAAGATTAGATGAAGCTCAAAAATATGCTAATGATTGTATAGATGAATTAATTGAAAATTGTTTTGAAACTAACAATTATGAAGAAAGTAACATAAATAGAAAAATAGTTGAATATATATTAGAGCAAGAACATTATGAATACTGATATAAATAAATTTTCAAAAGAATATGTTATAAAAAAAGCAGATGAAATTAGAAATAAGTATAGCAAATATTTTCCTATTAATTCTGTTGATGTAGCAAATAATCTAGGCTTTAGTGTTTTTACATATAACGAATCTAATAATAATGTGTCAAGTATTTTTGATCCACAACAAAAAAGAATTTACATCAATGAAAACGATGGTCTTCTGACACAAAAATTCGCTACTTGCAATGCTATTAGTCATTGGATTTTAGATTATGAATGTCAAGTTAGCTCTACTGATATGCCACGATATTACTATCGCAATTTACTAACAAAAGAAGTGGCAAATAAAATAGAAACAAGAGCAAATATATTTGCATTGTGTTTGTTAATGCCTATTGATAGATTAAAAAGTGTATGGGTTAAAAGCAATGAAGATATTGAAACGACTGCTGAGTTGTTTGTTGTTAGAAAAATTGATTTGCTGAAAATGATTGAGTTTTTAGGGTGGATAAAGGATTAGTATGAGTAGGATTGATAGACTAAATTATCTACAATCAATGCCGTTAGATTTTAAAATTAGCTTTACGATACAAAGATTAAATGATTTTATCTGTAAGAATGAAAAGCAAGTTTATTTAAGTTTTAGTGGCGGAAAAGATAGTAGTGTTTTAAAACACATAGTAGATAGTAACTTTAAAGGCATTGTTAGTGTATTTTGCAACACAGGTCTTGAATATCCAGAAGTTGTTGAGTTCGTAAAAAGCTTTGGTAATGTAGAAATTATAAAACCTAAAATAGCTTTTAATAAGGTTGTTGAAAAGCACGGCTATCCGGTTGTATCAAAAGAACAAGCACAATATATAGAACAATATAGAAATGCAAAAAGTGAAAAGACAAAAGAATATCGTTTGAACGGCGATAGCAAGGGGCGTTTTAAAATAAGCGAAAAGCACAAGTATTTGTTAAACGCACCTTTTAAAATCAGTGCAAAGTGCTGTGATGTGATGAAAAAAGCACCATTTAAAGAGTATGAAAAAATAACTGGCAAAAAGCCTATCGTTGGCACTTTAGCTGAAGAAAGCTTACTAAGAACTCAGAATTGGCTTCAAAATGGTTGCAATAGCTTTAATGCTAAACGCATAATCTCAAAGCCACTTAGCATTTGGACTAATCAAAATATTTTAGAATATATCTATATAAATAAGCTACCCATAGCAAAATGTTATGGCGAAGTTATTTTTGATGAATATTCTAAAAAATACAAAACTACTAAATGCGAACGAACAGGTTGTATGTTTTGTCTTTTTGGACTAAAACAAGACCCCCAAAGATTTGACAGATTAAAGCAAACCCACCCAAAACAATATAAATATATGTGTGAGCGAATGGGTATGGATAAAGTGCTTAGATATATACAACAAAAAGGAGAAAGTAGCCTTTTTGATGAATTAAATATGTGATTTAATAAAAGGAGATAAAAAATGATAACAATGAACCTTGTAGCATTAGAATCTATTCAAAATAGAAAAAATGCTTATGAGTTTTTATGCCTTGCGAAAGGCGAAATGTTTATTAGAGCATTAGATTTTATAAAGGATAAAAAACTTATATCAGTAATTAACGGAGTATTATTTAATTACTCAAAAGAGTATGAGTATCTTCCAACCGAATTAAAAGTAAAAAAATTTATAGAGCTTAAAGATACTGAGCAAGAACAGATTAGAAAAGAGGCACTAGAAAAAGTGCGTATAAATTGCTTATTTGTGACCAAAGAGAGAATAATACTACTAAGCAAAGAAGAAATAAAAAAAGCTTTAGACTTAAATTATAAACTTGTAAAGCTTTATGAAAAAGGCTATGAAACTTTTACATTACAACTTATAAAAAAACAAAAGATTTACACTTATTTTGATATAGAATCAATAAACAATTATGACTATATAAATATAGAGTTTTTTAAAAGCGATAATAAGATTAGCTTAAGAAGTAGAGCATTGTGCTTTTATGAAATAGATACTACCAAAAAAGATGATTTTGATTTCATTATAAAAAGCATTGAAAAATTAAATAAAGAACAAGATTTCTTTGAGTTTGTATTTGAAGAGAATAAACAATGAAAAATAAAGATTTTATAGATTTCATAATTAACCATAAAAATATAGATAAGAATGCTAATTTGCTAGTTTGCTCTGAAAAATGCAAAGGCTCTATATTCAAAATCGCACAAAACTATAAGCTTAAAGAAATTCAGCTTATTTATAGCGATAATAAAGAGTTGATTTATGGAGTAGCCTTAGATGAGATAAAATATCTAATAAAGCATTTAAAAGAATTTAAAGAAGATTATAAAGTAGTGTTTTATTATCAGCAAAGTATGTTTTCTTCTATTGAAAATGTAGGGCAATTCATAGAGCTAAAAAACATTGATAATGATTTATGTATTTTAGTAAATAACAACTTATTAGGAGAAAACAAATGAGCCATTACAGATACTTAATTAAAGTTCCAAAAGAACTTTATAATGATTTAAAAGACAAAAGACTAAATAGCGATTATTTAAAATCATTATCTAAAAAATACCCACAAATTATTGAATATGATAAAGAAATGGACTATCTAAGCTTTAAAGCATTAGATTATATATTTCCTAATTGTGTTATTGAAGAAAAAACTAATGAATATGATAATCTTACTAATGACAAAATATTTAACGAAGAAAATCAAGGAGATAGATTTTTTAAAATACTATCTAAAGAACAATTTGAAGAATATTACGAAAGAGCAAAAGCTCAAGCCATATTGCAAAAACAATATGATTGCACATTATTTAATATTTATACATTTTTTAATAAAGCGTGGCGTATTGGTAGCGAAAATCAAGAATTGCAAAAAGAGTGGGAAGAAATAAAAAAAAGAATCAAAGAAAAAGGTAAAGATTTTGAAAGAATGATAAGAAATTTCATTCACCTTGCTGATTTTTATTACCATATCCACGAAAAAGACTTGAAATTATTTTTCTCAAAATATGAAAGTTTTTACAAGGTTAATTATAGTTTAACTTATCATCATCTAAAAAGCCATTCCTTGAAAAACAATGATTATTTAGGCTTAAGCTTTTCTAATTGTGAATTTCAAGAAGAGAATGCGATTTTATTTAATTTGGAGCATATTTACAAAACCACTAATTTTAAACAAGAAATTTTGGTAATTTTATAAAAAAAGGAGATTTAAAATGGGGTTTATTGAAGTTAAGTTGCAAGTCTTTATAGAATTAAAATGTGTATTTTGATTAATAATAAAAAGGAATAAATTTATGGAAAAACAACCTCAACGATTATTTATGATTAATTATTTGGCTATTTTTATATTTTTTTATTTATTGTTTTTAATGACTTTAAATTATTTAAATTCCAACACAAATAAAGAAATATTTTTATTTGTTAATAATGATACAAAACAAACACAAAGTTTTAGTTTTAATACTATAAAAATTTCAAATAAAGAGTTAGCGACATTAAAAGACAAATACGCAGTATTTTCTTTGCCTTATTTTTTTAAAGGGGAAAAACTTTATATATGTGAGTTTGGTAGTATAAACAATATAAAAACAATTGAAGATACTATTTGCTATAAAATAATAAACGAATATCATAAAAATATAATATTAAAATGAGTGTCAAAAAGACACTCAATAGCTAAATAAATTTAACTAAGCCCTAAAGGGCAGAAAGGAAATTATATTTTACTTTAATTAGCTTAATTGTGTCTGAAAATTGTCTTTTAATTTTTTATATAATCTTCATACTCTGATATATTTTGCAGTATTGTTTTATCCTCGTAACAATCACATCTAAGAGCATCGCTTTTGAGTGTTTTTGCATTATATGTTTTTAATATTGTGCTTAATATTGTTTCCATATATTCATAACTTACCGAAAATATATTCGCAAGATATTCAATATGATTCTTACCAGGTAAATTTTTCAATTTAATATGGTGCTTTATACTTGCTATTTTATTGATATAAAACATACATAAAACTTTTTGTATTCTATCTTTAGTTGATTTATCTCTAAATGCTTTTACTTGGTTTTCAACTGCTAAAAGTCCTCCTAAATCTTTATCCATTATAGTTCAACCTTTGAACCCTCATATAGCCCTTTACCAAATTCATATATGCTAAAAGTATCTGAGTTAATATAGTTAAAAAAATTATCTCCTATGCTATTTGATAAATCTTTATTTATTTTTAAATCTAATATATAACATACAGCGTTTGCATAATATAAGATTTTTTCATAGTATTCCTTAAACTCTATCGCATACTCTCTTTTAATTTGCTTTGCTTCGTTTAAGCGTTGTTCTGTTATTTCAATAACTTCTTTTAATACTTTTATTATTTGCAAACAATCATTTTTTATATCATCTTCTATTATAAAATCTTTATGCCTATAAATTTTAAATGATAGATCTAATAGTATAACCATATTTTTCATGTTTGATAATATTAACTTACGCCTAAAATAGGCTACAATCTCATCAAGAAAATTGCAAAAACCATAATACAAACAAGATAAATCTAAATCTGACAATAAAGTTCTAGGTTCTACTTTAACATTAGCAATTGACATAGACACTCCTTTATTATAATAATAGCATACTAAATTATAATTTATATTAAAATATAAATAATATATTCACTATTTCGCTATCATAAAATCAACACTAATAAGTTCTTGTTTATTTTCATAGTCTTTTAATTTAATATTTTCGCATAAAGTTTTAAAATCACTATAACTACTAAATACTTTTATAAAATTATTGTATTCAAATGATATTACTTCGTAATCTATAAAATTATACATTACAATAGATGTGGTAGAATGAACTAATTTACTATTATTCTTACATATAGAAATCAATTCTTTACCTTTGTTTTCATTATCTGGTGTTTTATATATATATTCTGTTGGGCAATAGATAGGATAAACAATATTATCTACTTGCATAGTGTCTTTTATTATTGAAAGTCTAACTTCTACAAATGTTTTACTTGGTAATGGAAAAGCTATACATATTAATTTGTCTGTTTTTGCATAATGCTCTAGGTTTATATGATTTTTGATGTGTTTTAATGTTTGCGTATCTTTAAATAACTCTAAAAACTCATTAACACCAATGTATATGTCATTTGAGAAAAAATTTTTATTATTTTCTTTATAAGTTCCCATAAATCTAGCCCATTTGTTTGAGAGGCTATGATATTTTTTTAATATCTCATCAACAATCTCTTTATTGTTAATATTAACTTGTATATCTTCAATAGGAGTATATATCTTTTCTAATTTAATATGATAACCATCACCAAATGTAGAAATATCGTGGTCATTTGAGTATAGTTTTATGTATATATTTTTCATTGAAAATCCTTTAATTTTAATGGAATATAAATAATGTATTTTTTAATACTAGAAAAAATAGCTTCATCTACTACTTGTTTATAATTTTTTTAAAAAATACCATATCTAAAAAGATACTATCATGAAATTTATTTATTATTTCAATAAGTTTAAAAAATATCAAAATTAGTTTTAAATAAACAAAATAAAAAGCTGATTAAATCAAGCTATAAAAGTATGCTAGGTAGATACAATTAGTATAAACTAAAATGTATCGTTTTAGCGACCTGGATTATACAAGCAAAATCCTATTATATTGAGTTTTTATATGTATCTTGCTTTTTCAACAATATATTTTCAATATATAAATCCAATGCAATTAAAAATTTTTTAGAATACACTTTTTTAATTCTACATTGATATAAAAAATCTTCTGTATAGCCTAAGCTATCTAAAATTTTTTTCTTGGGCAAGGATAGAAAATTTGATAATTCACTAACTTTCATGTCAGCATCTTCTATTTTTAATATATCTTGTAATATTAAAATATTATTTTTATTATCTATATACTTCTTTTTAATGGTATCTATTACAAAATATGCTAAATTAATTAATAAAGCTCTATTATTTCTTTTGTTTTGAAGTTCTTTTGTAGTATAAGATATTATATAGTTACCTTGATTTGTTGTATCTAAATCAAGCTTATTTAATAATTCGGCATTTTCATATGTAAAGCCTACAAAATTTACATTCTTTATTTTTTTAAATTTTAATGGATATTTTAATGAATTAATCTCTTCTCTT
The DNA here is from genome assembly GCF_022369475.1 of Campylobacter sp. RM12651. Lineage (NCBI taxonomy): Bacteria > Pseudomonadati > Campylobacterota > Epsilonproteobacteria > Campylobacterales > Campylobacteraceae > Campylobacter > Campylobacter sp. RM12651. The sequence goes on along the minus strand of NZ_CP059600.1, from coordinate 1,378,977 downwards.
AAAGTATCAGAGTAGTTTAATAGAAAATATATTATATAATACTCTTCTTTTTCGTTTTCATAAATTTCATTATTTGTTTTTATATCAAATGAAAAATTACTATATATCATTACTCTCCTTTTTTAAAATATATTTTTGCCTTTCTTCACTTTGTTTTTTCATTTTATAAGCATATTGAGGACCACTAGGGTCAAAACAATAGCAAAAATACCAGATGCTAACAAAAAAACAAATAGCAACAATAATACTAGCACCTTTCAAATAACCATAAATACTCATTAAAAATAAAGTAAAAAACATATAGTTTCTTAGTTTATTTGGAACTTTAAAATCCAATAAAGTATATAAATCATTTTTAATATTCATATTATCTCCAATATTTTCGCATTTCAAACAACATTATTATTGACAATATACTAGGTAATAATATCAAATAAATATAATCTTTTTGTATTTTTATCTCTGTTACTTTTATAAAAATATTTGGTAAAGATAAAATAGCAATGCAAATTAAGTTCATTATTGTTAGAACTATAATTATACCTATTGCTATTTTTTTATTAATAAACATCAAATTTCTTCAACTCCCTAACTTAAAACTATCTAATATATTTTTAACTTTCTTTAATAGTTCTTTATTTTTAATTCTATAAACATTACTTAAAAAAGTATCCAAATTGGTATCATATTCACTGATAATATCACTAAGTAAATAATAACCTATATCAACACCATCACAAAAATGTTTTAAATCATACTCATCTATGTCATCGTAGTCTAAATTAAAATCATCTTGACTAGCTAAATCAGTTTTTATGTGATGAATTTTTTTATCAAATAAAAATCCACTACTTATATACTCGCTTAGTTCATTATCGTTTTCTAATAAAGCTAATTCAATTTTGCTTACTAACATTTTTTACCCTTTATTTAAAAATTTAACAATATTATATTATTTTTAGCTTAAAATAATATTAAATATACTATATTTTTAGTATAAAAATTAAAAAATTAAGCTTATTTAAAACAAAATAATATTGAATTTTTTTTAACTTTAGCCTTTAATTATAATTGAATAATCATTGATTGTTCACTGAATAAAAAATGATTAATAAATGATTAATCTTATTAATTGCTGCTTTACTTATCATTATAAATTATCTAAAATATCTTCTATTTTTTTAACTTTTATAGCACCTATTTTATCAAGTTTTTTAACCCATTTAAAATTACTTTCATAACAAGAATTTAAGATAAATACTTTGCGTCTATTTTGCAAACAAGCTAAAGCTTGGTGAAATGTCCCGCTGTTTTCAAAAGCTTCTGTTATTATTGTAGCATTAGACAAGATAGCCATTACATAGTTACGCTCTAAAAAATATCTACTTTGTTCGCTTAATGGTTGTTTTGAATATTTATAAAAAGGAACATGACTTAAAATTAATTGCTGCTTAGCTAACATTATTTGAAAATTTTTATTTTCTAATGGATAATATCTATTTAAAGGCGTTCCTATAACTCCAATAAAATTAGAATTGCATTTTAAAGCTGTTTGCATAACACAAGTATCAATACCTTTTGCAAGACCAGACATAAAAGTAGGCTTGATATTATATGATAATTCTTTTACCAATTTAGTTGTTCTATTTAATCCGTTATGTGTTGGTTTTCTTGTGCCTATAATTGATATTATGTATTTTTGTTTCAAAAGCCCTATATTACCTTGATAATATAAAGCTTTAAATTGAGCATTATTAACTCGCTGTATGTTTTTTGTATCAATATAATTAAAATCTATATTTACCTTATTAAAATAATTAACAACATCATTTTTAAAATTTTCATTGATAGGTTGTTTTTTAAGATTATATATATTGCAATTATTATTCAACCAACTTAACTCATAATTTACATAATTCATTTTTTTACCTAATTAAAATTCATATTGCTTATCTATTTTATGTTTTTTAAAAAATGATAGTAATTTTATTACGCCACTAATATTCGGATTTAAAATATAAATTTTATCTATTGTAAAAAACATATCATTTATAAACTCAGAATCAAGTCTTAATTCATCGCTAAGACCAACTATATGGTTTTGTATCCTATCAATCAAATATCTACGAAAAACACATACTAAGTTTTTTTGTTCCTTATTAATGTCAAGCTTAATTACCTCATCACAAGCTTGTTTTAGTTTTTTAATCTCTTGTATTGGTAAGGCTATATGTGAAAACATTTATTATCCTTATCAATGTTTCTAGCTTCTTCTAAAATATCTTTTAAAGGTATTGTGTTATTTTTACCTTTTTCATAATTTTTATACCAAGCACCAACTTCTCTGCGTGATAGCTTTGCTAAATCATATGGCTTCATTTTTAGCAATTCTTTAATACGACCATCTAGAGTAGCTAGTATTTCTAAGTTATCTTTATTTTTTATTTCATAATTATCAAGCTTACAATCGTAAGCAGCATTAAATTTAAATAACTCATAAATACTAGAAATAACAGCTCCATACTCCCATGCTTGAAATGTATCATCTATAAGCATACAATTGTTATTTTTAAGGTATTCTAAATTAATAAAATATAAAATTTTTTGCAATTTTAAGTGGCTTATTGATTGGCTTTCTTGTTGAGCCATATCTATGATATGCTTTGCTACATCTATAGCTTTCATAGATCACCTTGAAACTGATTTTTATAAATTTTATTTTTATCTTTTTTGATTAATTTATTATCTATATAAAGACAACCATTTTTTATAAAATTTTCTTTATATTTTTTTTCATTCCAAGAGCCATCATTGTTAATAAAATCATTAGTTGTTTTTCTCCAGGCTAATTGCTCAGAATGTGCAAGTAATACTATATTCCAAGCACCTAGTTTTATAAAAGCTTGAATTACATTATCTAATATTTCTTTTTCTTCTTTATTTGGCAATACTTCTAAAGTAGTGATATTCACAATTTTTTCAGCACTATAATGGCGAAATTCATTATATATATTTCTTAAGACCGGACCATTTTTCCATGCTTCAAATTTTTCTTTTAATAATGTTGCATTGCTTTCAACATGTGCAAAATACAATATTTTTTGTAATTGTAAATTACTAATAGGACAACCTTTTTGGTGCATTGTATATATTATATACTTTGCTATATCAATATCTTTCATATTTTATCCTTTTTTTAAATATTACTAACGCCCATATAAGACCTTTCAATCTCATTTTTACTAGGGTTTGTATATATTGATGTTGTTGTAATTGATGAATGACCCATAAGCTCTTTTACCATAGTAATATTGAGGCCTTTATTAATCATATTTTTAGCGAATGTATGTCTTAGTATATGAACACCGCTACAATGAAGATTAAGTTGTTTAAAAATAGTATTTAAAAGCTTATAAATCTGTGAGCCATTTAGTCGTTTTTTACCGCTTGAGGTTGCGATATACTTAAAGCCCATTTGTTTATATAATTCAAGTTCTTTTTGTATTTGCTGCTTAGGGATATATAATGTTCTTTCTTTAGAGCCTTTACCAATAACACTAATACTATAAAGCTCATCATTGATGAGGTTAAAATCATCAATTGTTATTTCTTGTAATTCCCCACGCCTACAACCACTAAAAATTAATATTTTTAATATCATAGAGCGTCTTAAATCTAAAAAGTTATCTATATCTAGTGTGTTTAGGTAGTTCTTTACTTTAACCATATCTTCTTCTTCAATTCCTTTAGGCGTTCTTTTAGGGTTTTGAATTTTAAAGTTAAAAATCTCTTTAATATTAATTTCTGTTTCAAAGTTTTCATTGATAAATGTAAAAAATGTTTTTAAGTGAGTTATATATAGCTGCTTAGAGCTATTTTTTAGCTCACTTTGTTTTTCTAACATATCATTTTTATAATCTAAAAACGCCAAAATATCAATTTTCTTAATATTACTTGTAGTAATATGCTTTTCATAGCTTTCTAAAAATGCTTTAAAACTATTTATTGTAGTTTTATAGCTAGTAATAGTGTTGATACTTTTATTTGTTAATTCAAGCTCCTTTAGGAAGTAGCTAAAGTATTTATCTATCTTACTTATCATTTAACAACCTCATCGTTTTTATTGGTTTTAATTAAGCTATTTAAAACATTTAATAATATCTTTTTGCATAATGGCTCTTCTAATTTATAAAGTTCATCAAAAAGCTCTTCTATACTTAGTTTTTTGGTAATTTCTAATTCTTCATTTAATAGCTTTTTCGCCCAAACATTGGTTGTTTGTTCAAATACATAGCGTATTGATGAAAATAAAAATGCAGGGTTTTCACTATATTCTTTTGTTTCTAAGCATTTTATATATGCTTTAAATAATTCTTGTTCATCAAAATGATACTCAAGAGCTTCTGGGCGTTCTGAAAACATATATGCGTTTTGATAAATTAATAGTGCTATGTCAATAGAGCTAGAAAGCTTGTTTAAATTGAAGCTAGTAGCCCACATTCTATATAGTTGTGGTTGAAAAGTGTCTAACAGGACAGCTATAGAATCTTTTTTCATTATGGCTTTAAATATAGCAATGTATTTATTATTATTAAAAGATAAATCTACTGCAACTTGCCTATTGCTTTTATAAATAGCATCTATCATTTGCTCGTGTTTGATGATTTCTATTAAATCATCAAATATTGGTAGTGTTATTTCAAGTATTTCATTTTGCATTTTTTCTTTCCTTTATGAGATAGTTTATAATATGTATTATTCTGTGTGTATTAGCTATTGCAATCCCTCCAAGACTAATTATAAATACGATACTAAACCAAAAATTTGCTATTTGTTCTGTAGGCTGTTCAATACAGTCATTAAGCATTCTATAAGAAAGGAAACAAAAAGATACGAAAATTATTTGTAGTAAGCACAAAAAAACTATGTTTTTATTTGTGTATATATCACTAGGATTTAATTCATTGATTTTAAAATATAAAAGCCACATACCATAAATTATATGTATAGCAAACATTAATATAAGTAAGCTTTCATTAGTGTGTGTTTGTGATACTATTTTTATAGCGTTTATTAATTCATTCATGTTTTTCTCCTTTAGCTTTTTCGGTTCTTTCTAGTATTTTTGTATGTAATTTATGATTGGCATTTTCTGTAAATGCTTTTTGAGTATCATTATCTAATATAAAATACTCTATAAAAGATATTTTGTAATATCTTTTGACTTTAAAATATCCAACATTAGCAGCTGTTACAACAAAACATACAATAACTCCAACAAACATACCATAAAAAAATACCCATAAAATTTCTTCAGTAATCATTGTTATTTCCATTTTTTCTTTTAATTTTATACTCTTTAGTAATGCCGTTTTTATGAAAATGGATTGTTTTTCGTGAAGTTTTTTTTGCATAAGCAATAGCAATTATTATTGATGATATGCTACCTGATAGATATGCAAAAAACTTTAATAAATCAACATGGCTATAGCCATTTGTTACTAGAATTATCAGTTTGTGTATATATGTTAAAGCAAACATTAATGTGAATATACTTGCTAAAGCTAATACAATTTTTTCAGATACTCTTGATAGATTATGCAAAGTGAATATACACGCACAAACAAATGGTATTGCCCCTAATGTTGCAGAAATTAATAATGTTTCAAAATCAACTAAAGGGTCTTGCCATATAGCGATAATATAATCTATAAATAAATTAATCATGTAGATTTCTCGCTCTCATAATAATATCAAATACCTTACGCTCCATTATAATTCTAATAAGCTCGTTAGAACTATGATTGCCTACTCCAATAGCACCTGTTACTAACATTAAATTTACTTTAATGTCCATATTGTTTTTATCATATATTCTTGTATCTTTTATTTTGCTAATAGATTTAGCTATTTTATTATGAATATCCTCATCAATGTCTAAGTCTAATAAATTAACTATTTCTTGCGTGCTTGTTTCTATATCAAGCAAGTCTGTTTTGTATTTTGATTCTTTCTCATCATAATTTCTAAGTAAGTAAAATAAAGCTAAAAATACTTTTTTATCAAATTCTGTATAAGAACTTATAAGTTTTAATGGTGTTTCTATAAATAGAGTTGTATATTGTTGAGTTCCTGTAACTTCAAAAGTGCATTCATCAATATTTATATTCTTATAGAATTTATGTGTTGAAAATATTGTATCAGTAAGATAGTTATATTTTTTAAAAAAATGATTAGGTATTACTTGTGCGTTTTCAATTTCTTTAGCATTTACTTTATCTTGCAAGTCTTTAATTTCTTTTTCTAAATACATTAAGTGTTCTTGTATATCTTCAATTTTATTTTGGTATGTATCGATTCTTTTCTTTATTTCATTTTCAATGAAATTATTAGTATCTTCATTAATATTTTGAACTTGTAAAATCAGTGTTTGATTTGTTTTAATTTCTGAAGTTACTTGCTTCATAAAATCAAGTGTTTTTCCCATTTTTAATAAAGTTTCATCAATATTTGATAACTCGTGTTGTCCTATTATTTTAACCATTTTGCTCATTTTTTATCCTTTTCTATATAAAAAATTAAAAATTCAATATCATTTTGCAAATCCATAAACCTTAAACGCAAAGTTTCTTGGTCAATATCATTACTCTTTATATCTTTTTGTATTTTTTGCAATCTTTCTTTCATAATTTTAATATGGGTTAGTATTGTTGAATTCTCCATTTGTTATTCCTT